>NZ_DASQEU010000166.1:0-69175 GCF_035633495.1 Mycobacterium sp.
AACAAAAAGACACCAAAAACTGGCATCAAAAAAACAAGCCACCCCCACCAAAGGAAGACGAGGAGTCCCCCACGAGGATGGCCAAAAACAACAAACAAAAACCACCAAACACACTATTGAGTTCTCAAACAACACACCCGGCATCCCCGCCCGACCGCGCATCTACCCCGCGACTTTCGCCGCGTGCTAGTAGAGCGGACAGTTGGAAGACCACCCGTATCCGGGCAAGTCTTCCTCGGTGATGCCGTCGCGCTCCTCGGCTTGGCCGGGTCGCGGCGACCTCCACAAGTTACGTGCCGGATAACGGAGAGTCAAATGGCCAGGTAGACGGAGTGTCGGGCACAAGTTCAGGCCGAGAGCGTCCGCTCGACCCCCGCCACGTTGCGCTTGCCGCGCCTCAACACGAGCCACTTGCCATGAAGGAAGTCCGCCGGCTCGGGCGCCCAGTCATCGCTCTCGACGCGGATGTTGTTGACGTACACGCCGCCCTCGGACAACGTGCGTCGCGCCTCGCCCTTGCTCTTCGAGAGTCCAGTGGCCACCAAGAGGTCACCGATCCCGTCGGGAACACCCGCCGCGAGCTGGGCCACCGCCGTCTCGCGCAGCGCGGCGCCCAGTGTCGATTCGTCCAGTCCCGCCAGCTCGCCGCGGCCGAACAGTGCCTGGCTGGCCAGTTCGACCGACTCGGTGGCAGCCTGACCGTGGACCAGCGTGGTGAACTCCTCGGCGAGCCGCCGCTGCGCAACGCGTTCGTGAGGTCGTTCGGCCGTCGCGGTCTCCAGTTCGGCGAGTTCGTCGGCCGACAGGAACGTGAACCAGCGAAGATAGCGGATCACGTCCGCATCGGCGGTGTTCACGAAGTACTGGTACCAGGCGTACGGGCTCGTCATCTGCGGGTCGAGCCAGAGACTTCCGCCACCGGTCGATTTGCCGAACTTCGTCCCGTCGGCGGCCGTGACCAGCGGAACCGTCAGCGCGTGCACCGTCGCACCCAGCTTCTGACGGACCAGGCGTACGCCGGCGATGATGTTGCCCCATTGGTCGGAGCCGCCGATCTGCAGCGCGCACCCGTACTTCTGATGCAGTTCGACGTAGTCGTTGGCCTGCAAGAGCATGTAGCTGAACTCCGTGTAGGAGATGCCCTCGCCGTCCAGGCGCCTGCGGATGGTGTCCCGATCGAGCATCACGTTGACGGAGAAGTGCTTGCCGACGTCGCGCAGGAACTCAATCGCCGAGAGCTGCGACGTCCAGGTCAGGTTGTTCTCGACGATCGCACCGGTGGGCGACCCGTCGAAGTCGACGAACCGCTCGAGTTGGCCGCGAATGCGGTCGGCCCACTCGGCCACGGTGTCGCCCGTGTTCAGACTGCGTTCGCCAGCGTCACGGGGATCGCCGATCATTCCGGTGGCGCCGCCGGCGAGCACGATCGGACGGTGCCCCGCGCGTTGGAACCGTCGCAACGCCAACAACGGCACCAGGTTTCCGGCGTGCAGGCTCGGTGCGGTCGGGTCGAAACCTGCATAGACGGTCAGCGGTCCTGCGGCGGCCGCGGCGGCCAAGGCCTCGCGGTCGGTGGACTGCGCAATCAAGCCGCGCCAGTCCAATTCGTCGAGGATGCCGGCGCCCTGAGAAGTCACGGGCCAATCCTCCCGCATCAGTCGCTCTCGCCCGGCGCGGGTGCCCGCGGACTTCGGCGGTACGAGGACACCTGCGGGCACTCCGCCAGCCAGAACCGCCACGGCCTGTCTGCGGCCTTGCTCACCCCGACGCGCGGGCCGCTGACGACGGGCCGGGCCGCCGAGAGTTCGAGACCGACGAGGCCGCGACCGTCGCAGAGGTCAATCCCGTTGTCCTCCATCGTGATTCCCAGCGCCGAACAGAGATTGCCGGGTCCACGGGCCAACGCCGCTGAGGTCACGGCGCCGCGGCGGGCGTGGGCGATGTCGAACCCGTCCGTCACCACTGCGGCTCGGAGAAGGACGGCGGCGGCCACGCCTTCCTCACCGCAAACGACGTTCGCGCACACGTGGATGCCGTGGCTGCGGTAGGCGTACATCCGGCCCGGCGCACCGAACATGACGGCGTTGCGCCCTCCGCGGCCGCGGAAGGAGTGCGCGGCCGCGTCGGGCCACGGTCCGTCTGGCGGGCCGCCGTACGCCTCGACCTCGACGACCACCGCAGAAGCTCCGCGGCCGGTCAGCAAGGCTCCGACCAGCAATTGGGCGGCCGACACCGGGTCGGTAGCCAACCGTTCCGCGCTCACCGAAGGGATTCTGCCCGGCGTCCTTGACACCGCTGACCGGGGGGAGGATATTCACCACATGATGACTTCATCGCACGATGAATTAATTCGGAACGGCACCGAACCCGCCGTCTCCGTCGAGCATCTGACCGTCATCCGCGGCAAACGCACTGCCCTCGACGACGTCACGGTGCACATCGCCCCCGGCACCATCACCGGCGTGCTCGGCCCCTCCGGCTGTGGCAAGACCACGCTGATTCGCAGCATCGTCGGCACCCAGATCGTCGTCTGCGGCACGGTCACCGTGCTCGGGCGGCCCGCGGGTTCCGCGGAGCTCCGGCACCGCGTCGGTTACGTCACCCAGGACGCCACCATCTACGAAGACCTCCGCGTGATCGACAACGTGCGCTACTTCGCGTCGCTGTACGGCTCCGGCGCGAAGGCCGCCGACGAAGCCGTCACCAACGTCGGACTGGACGACCATCGAACGGCGTTGTGCGGCGACCTCTCCGGCGGTCAACGGACCCGCGCCTCGTTGGCGTGTGCGCTGGTGGCGCATCCCGACCTACTGGTACTCGACGAACCGACCGTCGGCCTGGATCCCGTGCTCAGGGTCGACCTGTGGGAGCAGTTCCACCACCTGGCCCGCCGGGGCACGACGCTGCTGGTGTCGAGCCACGTCATGGACGAAGCCGACCGCTGCGGGGACCTCCTGCTGCTGCGGGAGGGTCGCCTGCTCGCCCACACCACGCCCACGAAGCTACGAGAGGGAACGGGATGTCAGTCACTGGAGGAAGCGTTTCTGTCCGTCATTCGGCACAGCACCGCACCCGCGCTCGGCTGAGCCCGCGGGCCTATCTGGCCACCACCGGGCGAATCCTGCGGCAGCTCGCCGGCGACCATCGCAGCGTCGCGATGATCCTCGTCGTACCCGCCCTGATCATCACGTTGATGTACTTCATGTTCAAGGACGTGCCGCACCCGCCGGGCACGCCGTCGCCGTTCAACAACGCGTGCCTGATCATGCTCGGGGTGTTTCCGTTGATCGTGATGTTCCTGATCACGTCGATCACGATGCAGCGCGAACGCGTCTCCGGAACCTTGGAACGGATCCTGACCACTCCCCTGCGCCGACTGGACCTCCTGGCGGCGTACGGCACTGCGTTCTCCCTCGCCGCGGCGGCGCAGGCCACCCTGGCGTGCCTGATCTCCTTCTGGCTGCTCGGACTCGACACGGCGGGCAGCCCCGGCCTGGTGTTCGCGATCGCCATCATCAATGCCGTGCTCGGTGTCGGACTGGGGCTACTGTGTAGCGCGTTCGCGCGCACCGAGTTTCAGGCCGTCCAGTTCATGCCCGTGGTGATCGCGCCGCAGCTCCTGCTGTGCGGGATCATCGTGCCGCGCGAGATGCTGCCGGACTGGCTGCAGTGGATAAGCAACGCGCTTCCCGCCAGCTACGCACTCGAGGCGTTGAAGGAGGTCGGCGCCCATCCGGACCTCACGGCCACGGCAGCGCGCGACATCGCGATCGTCGTCGCGTTCGCGGGGGTGGCGATGGGACTGGCGGCGGCCACCCTCCGACGAAGGACGCCGTGAGCAACGCGAGCCGCAAGCGCCCGGGCCGCCCGCCCGGCACCTCCGACACCCGCGGACGGATCCTCGTCAACGCGCGAGAACTGTTCGCTCGCAACGGAATCGGTAACACATCGATCCGTGCGATCGCGGTGGCCTCGGACGTCGATCCTGCGCTGGTGCACCACTACTTCGGCACCAAGGAACAACTGTTCGCCGCAGCGGTCCACATCCCAATCGACCCGATGCAGGTCATCGGTCCGATGCGCGAGGTACCCGTAGAGGACCTCGGGCTGACGCTACCGTCGCTGCTGCTGCCGCTGTGGGACTCCGAGATCGGTTCCGGGTTCATCGCGACATTGCGGTCACTGCTCGCCGGCGATGACGTCAGCCTCATCCGGTCGTTCCTGCAGGACGTGATCTCCGTCGAAGTCGGCTCGCGCGTGGACGATCCGCTGGGCTCCGGTCCGATCCGCGTTCAGTTCGTCGCGTCGCAGTTGGTCGGCGTCGTGATGGCGCGCTACATCCTCGAACTCGAACCGTTCAAGTCGCTGCCCGTTCAGCAGATCGCCGAGACGATCGCACCGAACCTCCAGCGCTACCTCACCGGCGAGCTGCCCGGACTCGGCTAGGGTTCGCCGCGTTCCACCAACGCCGCGTGTTCGGCGTCGTCGGTGATGGTCACCGCTTCGTCGACCAGCAGCACGGGGATGCCGCCTTCGATGCGGTAGGACAGGCGCAGCCGCGGGTTGTAGAGCGCCTCGTCACCTATGAGCAACAGCGGTCCGCGATCCTGCGGACATACCAGGAGGCTGCGTAGACGTTGATCGAGCATCGAGTCAGCCGAGCGGGATGTTGATGCCGCCGCCATCATTGGGATTGAGCGCACCGTTGCCCCCGTTGCCGCCGATACCGATGGTCGGCGGGTTGAGCGCGGGGCCACCGCCCTGGCCACGGGAGGCCTGCCTCATCTGAAACACCAAAGTGGACTCGAGGGCTGCGACCAGCGGCGCCTGGTTCGGCCGCTTGTCCAGTGCGGCCGCGATTGCTTGCTTGTTGGCATTCGACGGGTAGTAACCCGCCTGGCGCAGCTTGAGGATCTTGTGGATCAAGGTGGACAGCTGACCACCACCAGCGCCGGTGTCGTATTCAGTGGCGATGATGGAGAGGGCCTCGTCGGCGGTCATCGCCGGGGCGGCCGTCGCATCGTCGGGAGCCGCTGCCTCAGTGGTGGGCTCAGCCCACGCCGGCGCGGAGCCCAGTCCGGTCACGAGTCCAGCTGCGAGCGCTGCGCTCGCCACGGCACCCGTGAACGCGCGACGCCAGCCGTTCTTGCTGGTCCGTACAGACATCAAACCTCCATCGTCGAGCGTGTATGAGTATCCCCCCCGACCCGGGTGGCCACGTACAGCCAGGCGGAGCCTAACAAAGCGTGAAGATCACGGCAGCGTGTCACTCGCTTCACTCTGATCACTCCTCGGGCGCCGTCCCGCTGATCTCGGCGCGTACGGCAGCCGTCAATCGCTTGTAGTTCCCGGTGTCGTCGTCCAGATACCAGGCATGACGGGACGGTTTCGGCATGCCCGCCGCACGCAACGGACCGAGCAGTGGCCGATACGTCGCGCTCAGCTTCATGTCCGGCACGACGTGGACGATGTCGGGCGGCTCGCCCACGGGAAGAACGGCGAGCGCCTCGTTCAGATCGGCCGTCGGCACGCTGCCACCAGGGCTCAGCACCAGCGCCGATACCGCGAGGTCGCGGCCGTCGACGACCACCCGATACGTCACCGCCAGATCGACCGCATCGACCCGTCCCACGGTGTCGTTGACCGCGGCGCTGAACACCGGTCCGCGATCGGTGCGGATGACCGACCCACGGTTGTCGACCAACCAGTAGTCGCCGTCCTCGTCGCGCCGGAACAGGTACTCCGTGGACACCCAGAGGTCGTTGGGCGCGAACACGCCGCGCTTGATCGACGCGGTCGGATCGACGGGCCCCCGCGGGTGCGCCAGCAGGACGCCTACCTCGTTGGTGCCTGCCAGCGAAACGAAGCCGCGGTCGTCTTCGAGGATGAGGTCATCCTCGGAGTCGTAGGCCGCGAGCGCGATCTGCCCGCTTCCCGGCAGCGGCCTGCCCTCGCTGCCGATCTTGGCCGCGGAGACGTTGGCCAACACGGCCTGTCCGTCGGTGGTGGCGAAGAACTCGACGATGTGTGCGGGCGCGAACTCCTCCTCGACGCGCTTCCACAGCCCGGTCGGCATGCCGGACCCGATGAACAGCCGCACGGGATGGTTGCCGTGGAGCACGAACGCCGGGTCGTCGATGACAGCGCGAAGCATCGCCCAGGTGTAGGACACGACCGTCACGCCGTACTGCCGCAGCTCGTGGACGAATTGGTCCGGACGCAAACCCCTGGACAACGCGATGCGGGTGCCACCGACCACCGCGCCACCCAGGCTGACGAGGAGCCCGGACTGATGATGCAGCGGAGTCAGGCAGTACACGGTGTCACCGGAGCCGAGGTTGGCTGCGGACGCCGTGCCGAAGGCTGACAGGGCCCACCGAAAGTTCGTGATCTGACGGGCGACGAGTTCGCCACCGACCGTCGCGAACGCGACGTAGGCTAGGTCCTTGGCGAAACCCGGGTCTGGCCGATACCAGCCGGGCAGCGCCACGACGTCCGGGTCGATCTTCTCCATGTCGACGACGTCGTCGTCGGCTCCGAGGTCCAGATGGCGCGCCTCACCGCCGCCGAGGACCAGCACCCTCAACGGGAGCTTCTTCGCCGCCTCGAGGTGAACGGGGTCGGCGATCACGTCGGACGCCGAGCCGAGCCGGGCCGCCTCGGTCAGGTCGGCGTCAGGCGGCATCAGCACGGCGACCGCGCCGAGACGCGACAGCGCCGCGATCGCGACGAGCGCGCTCGGCCTGGTCTCCATGAGCACGCCCACGTGGGCGCCCTGCCGCACACCGACGTCGATGAGGCCGCGGACGACGTTGTTGATGCGGCGGTCCACCGCCTCATAGGTGTGCACGCGCCCGTCGAACAGCAGGAACTCGCCGTCCGGCGTCGCCCGCGCCTGCTCGGTCATGATCCGCCCGAGCGAGATCCGGGTGTGGTCGTTGACCTGACCCAAGCGAGCCAGCCTTGGCAACGTGCGGGCCGTTTCGGCGATCAGCGCGCGGGCCGACTTGTTGGCGGCGAGGAACGCACCCGCCGCGGAACGGGCCACGCTGAACGTCATCTCCGCGGCCGCGCCCGCGCCGTGCACGATGCGGGTGGCCAGCGCCACACCGGACTCGTTGCTCTGCTCGGACTGCAGCGCCATCGGGACGACGTCGGCGGGCATTTCGCCGTCACCGGTGAGCCACTTCACCCACGCCGCCACCGTCGGCCAGGTCTGAGTGGCCGCCTTCGATCCCACGACGAGGCCGAAATGCCCTGAGCGAATGAGGTATTCGTACACGTCGGCCCGTGGTGAGGCGCGCTTGATGCCACGCACCGACGCGGGCTGGCCGATGTCGTCGACCTCACCGACGACGGCGAGCACGGGGCAGTCGATGTCGCTGAGCGTGACGAGGTCGCCCCGGATCGCGAAGCCGCCACTCATCATCCGGTTGTGGGCGATGAACTGTTTGAGCAGTTCCGCAATCGCCGGGCCCGACCACGCGATGTAGCCATCGGACGCGAGGAACCGGCGTTGCTGCTCGCGCGGCAGCAGGGCCTCGCGGTCGTGCAGCTGACGGACGAAGTCCAGCCGCGACTGTGCCGTCTTGACGGGGTCGAGCAACTGAAAGCCCGTGCGGGCCAGCCAGCCGGGAATGTCGAGGTGGCTGAAGACGTGGTCGGCCATGAAGTCCGCCGCCCCGACGGCCAGCCCCGCGGGCAGGTTCATCGGCAGCGCGGCCAAGGTGTCGACGGGCGACCCGAACGCGACGATGCTCGCGAGATCCTTCGATCGTCGGTACGCGGCGGTCTGGTAGGCGAACATGCCGCCCTGCGAGTAACCGGCGAGGTGGACGTCGCGGTCGGTGACCTTCTTCACGGTGTCGATGGCTTCGCTCAACGCGACGACGTGATCGGAGAGGTTTCGCTGCATGCCGCCCTCGACCTGATCGGGCGAGCCGAAGTCGATGACCCAGGGGTCGATCCCCGCCTCGTGAAGGATGCCGACCGCACCCTCGTCGCGGGTGACGTCCCACATGTCGGCCGACATCATCATCGGGTGCACCATCAGCACCGGTGGACCGGCCGGCTTGGCCCCCGGCCTGCTGTCGGGCGGGAAGTACCGGCGCAGCCGGTACATGGGCACGCTCTCGATGATCTGGAAGGGTGACGGCACCGCGCCGGTCTCGAGACCGCCGTAGCGCAGCACTTCCAGACCGTTCTGCGCGGTCGCCATCAACCGCCCCACGGGCCCGGTGATTGCCGAAAGGTCCACCACGACCGTCCCCTTTCGTGCGACGCGCGAATCCCCCGATCCGACGTCATCATGGCACAGCGCACTTGGGACTCCTCCCGGATCAGCCCCTATGATCGGCGCCTGATGGCGAACCTGATCAACCTCGAACGCGCAACCGTTGGTTACGGCACGCGAACACTGCTCGACGGCGTGAGCCTCGGCGTCGACGAGGGCGACGCGATCGGCGTCGTCGGCCGCAACGGCGACGGCAAGACGACGTTGTTGCAGATCCTGACGGCGACCCGTCCACCCGATTCCGGCCGCGTCACCCACACGTCGGGATCGTCCGTCGGCTACCTCCACCAGTCCGACGACTTCCATCCCGACGCAACCGTGCGGGACGTCATCGTGGACGGCAGAGCCGACCACATCTGGGCGGCCGACGCGGAGACCAGGTCGGTGGTGGAGAACCTGCTGACCGAGGTCTCGCTGGACCGGGAGGTGAACAACCTCAGTGGCGGTGAGCGACGCCGCGTCGCGCTGGCCGCGATTCTGCTCGCGGGTCACGACGTTCTCGTGCTCGACGAACCGACCAACCACCTCGACGTCGAGGTCATCGGGTGGCTGGCTGGACACCTCGCCCAGCGGCGCTCGGGGTCACTGGTGGTGGTCAGCCACGACCGGTGGTTCCTCGACGCGGTGTGCACGCGGACCTGGGAGGTGCACAGCGGACAGGTCGACGCCTACGAGGGCGGTTACGCGGCCTACGTGCTGGCCCGCACCGAACGGATGCGGGTCGCGGCGGGCACCGAAGCGCGTCGTCGCAACCTGATGCGCAAGGAACTGGCCTGGCTGCGACGGGGCCCGCCGGCGCGGACGTCGAAACCCAAGTTCCGGATCCAGGCGGCCAACGACCTGATTGCCAACGAGCCGGAACCACGGGACTCCCTGGCACTGCAAAAGTTTGCGACCGCGCGCCTGGGCAAGGACGTGTTCGACCTGCACCGGGTGTCGCTCGAGGCGGGCGACAAGGTGATCCTCGACCAGCTGGACTGGTCGATCGGGCCCGGCGTGCGCATCGGACTGGTCGGCGTCAACGGCACCGGCAAGACGTCGGTACTGAAGCTGTTGACCGGTGAGCTGACACCGACGTCCGGCACCGTCAAACGCGGGAAGACGCTGAAGATCGGCTACCTCAGCCAGGCGCTGGTCGAGGTGGACGGCAACGAACGCGTCCTCGACGCCGTCGAAAGCGCCCGTCGGATCACCGAACTCGCGGGCGGCCGCGAGGTCAGCACGGCCTCGCTGCTCGAGGACTTCGGATTCACGGGCGACAAGCTGACCACCCGGCTGTCCGAACTCTCCGGCGGGGAGCGACGGCGATTTCAGTTCCTGCGATTGCTTCTCGACGAACCCAACGTGCTGCTGCTCGACGAGCCGACCAACGACCTGGACATCGACACGCTGAACGTCATCGAGGACTACCTCGACGGCTGGCCCGGCACGCTGATCGTCGTCACCCACGACCGCTACTTCCTCGAGCGCGTCGCCGACGTGACCTACGCGCTGCCCGGCGGGGGCCGCTGCGTGCTCCTGCCCGGCGGGATCGAGCAGTACCTAGCCGAACGGGTCGCTGCGGAGAGCACGTCGACTACGCGTCCCGGCGAGCGCAGGGAGACCGACTCGGCTCGGGAGCGCAGGACGGGAAAGGAGCTGTCCCGCATCGAGAATCAACTGGGCAAGCTCGACGAGCGGATCGCGAAGCTGCACCTCACCATGGCCGACGCCGCCGCCGACCACGTGCGGCTCGGCGAGCTCAATGAGGAGCTCCGCGAGGTGCAGAAACGCAAGGACTCGCTCGAAGGAGAATGGCTCGAATTGGCCGATGACTAACCGCGAAGTGGCGCCTATGGTTTGTACATGGGGGCTGATCTTGAACTGCGGCGCCGCATTGAGCGCTTCGACCTGGACGCCGGCGCGTATCCGGGCTACTTCGTGGAAAAGCTTGCGTACGAGAACAGTTGGACTCGTTCGTTCGCCGAGCGCGTGCTCGGCGAGTACCGCCGTTACGTGTACCTCTCGTGTACGGCCGACCACCTCGTCGTGCCCAGCGACGAGGTGGACATGGCCTGGCACCAACACCTGCTCGACACCGAACACTACTGGGGTGAGTTCTGTGCGATCGTGCTGAAACGGCCACTCCACCAACGTCCAAACAAGGGCGGGAGCGTTGGTCAGCAAGATCACCTCGACCTCTATCGATGCACTCTGCGAACCTATGAGCGGACGTTCGAGTGCCAACCTCCCGAAGACGTGTGGCCACCTGCGACTCGTCGGTTCGCCGCTGGATCGACTCACCGGCGAATCACGCTCGCGCACAACTGGATCGCATCGACGAGACGGATCCGGGTCGTTGGTGTCGGGGTGCTCATTGCGCTCGCGTTGCCCACGACCGTGGCATGGGCTATTCCATCCGTCGTCGTGCCGAGAGCGTTCGGACTCAGCGACCTCGACTGGACCGATGGCACGTCTTCCGTCGCATTCGCCTTCGCGAGCGTCATTGCGGTGCTGATGTCATACGTATTGCGACGGACGCTGCTCAGCACCGTTTCCGCGACCGCGGTGGATTCGGTGAACAATCCAATGGACCCCTACGGGACCGCCGTGCTCAATGCCAACACCCAACACGCCGTTAATGTGGCCGTGGCCGCGCTCGTCCGTGACGACGCACTCGGCTTCGACAAAACGATCCGGCAACCGAAGACCCGGGCGTACTGCCTCGTCCGCACCGGTCCCCTTCCGGTGCAATCACTTCCGTTGGAACGTGCCGCGTACGGTGCGGTCACGACCGCAGGCGGGAGCGCCACTCTCCGCGAGGTACACGAAATGATACGACCCGACGCCAAGCGCATCCTGGACTCGCTCCGCCAACGTGACTTGCTCCGACGCCACGACCGCTACCTCGGTCGCCGATGCGTCGTCGCATGCCCGATCGTGCTCGTGGCCATCCTCGGTGCCTTTGCGATCCCGACGAGCGGTGCCACCACGACTGGGATCATCGTGATACTCATCGCCGTTCTCCTCATCTTCGCAATCGGCCTATCCGCCGCTCCGCCGCAACTGACGGCGTTGGGCCTCGACGCACTGGACGCGACACGGGAGCAGCACCCGCCGAAGTCTTACGTCGGACGCGACAACGTCACCGACGGCCGGGCGTTGTCCTGGGTCGTCGCACTTCAGGGCGCAACCGTCCTTCGTGCTTCGCTGTCCACCCTTCGCGACGCGATCAACGCCCCGGCGGCGATGGGCGGCGGTGGACGCGGCGTCAAGAGTGCAGGCTGCGGAGGTGGGACAAAGCAAGGAGGCGGCTCGACTGGGGCGCGTGGATGCGGCGGCGGTGGTGGATGCGGCGGCAGCGTCGGCGGCGATAGTGGTGGATGCGCCGGCAGCGGTGGCGCCGATGGTGGTGGTGGATGCGGGGGCGGTTGCGGCGGCGGTGGAAGCTAAGCTAAGAGGCGACGGCCGCAGCCCGATTCGCAACCGATCCGCCGGAAGAGTGGCTGTCGCTAGCCGAGGACTAGCGCCAGCCGACCGCTGAGGGAATTGCGCCTTCGGCAACCGCGGCGGCCAGCTGGCGGTGATCGTGCTCATTCTGGTCGGCGTACGCCGAGGCGAAGTCGACGAGTGACGTCTCCACCCGGCTGCCGGTGCCCAGATAGTCCGCAATCGCGGCTGAATCACCGCTGCGGGCGTGTGCCCGCGCGAGCACCTGACCGCACAGACCCGCGAAGTCCGACAGCTGGGCGGCGATCGTCTCCCCCTTGGGAATCACCTTGCCGTCGCGGAACTGCCGGACGTAGTAGTCGTTTCCCTCGATGGTGGTCCACCCGACGAACATGTCGGTGGAGCTCTGAATCAGCCTCTGGCCGTTGATGACACGCTGACCGTGATGGGCGTACTCACTGCGCTCGGCGAACTGCTCGTACACCGATGGGCCCGCTTGTTTGATCTGCAGAAAGAACGGATCGCGGGTGCGCCGTTCCTCGAGCAACACGAGGTAGACCCGCATCCCGACGCTACCGACACCGACGACCTGACGGACGGAGTCGGCGAGGTCGAATCGCGTCAGGAGGCTCCAGACGTGATTCGGCAGCGAGTCACGGTAGGCGAGGAAGATCTCATCCGGATCGGCATCCGCTTCGCCGAACGCGTGGGTGCGGAACGGGGGATCCTCGACGATCCTGCGACGGCCCTCGGTGACGGCGGTCAACTTCCTGGCTGCTCCGCGGCTGGTGCGCTTTCGCAGCTGGCCCTCGAGCTGACTGCCGACTTCGTCGGCGTCGTACGGCGCCAGGTACTTCAGCAGGTCGTCGACCACGATCTTGTCGTACCAGATGTCGATCTCCGGCATCGGTGCGTACCCGTGCATCCGTGTCGAGTAGCCGCGATAGGAGGCAGAGACAGATTGTCGGCCAACGGATTCAGACAATCCGTGCGCGCGGGCCAGGACGACCAGCGACGCCGCGAGGCGCTTGAGGTCCCACTCGAAGGGGCCGGGCAGTGTCTCGTCGAAGTCCCGGAGATCGAAGGACACGTTGCGCTCTGGGGTGTTCCACAGGCCGAAGTTGAGCACGTGCGCGTCGCCGCACAGTTGGACGGTGATGCCGGTGTTCGGTGTCGACGCGAGATCTGCCGCCATCACCGCGGCGGCTCCGCGGAAGTACGTCCACGGCGATGCGGCCATCCGGCCGTGCCTAATGGGTAACAGGTCCTTAGCGCGGATCGCATTCTGCGCCAGAATCGTCGCCAAAGCGTCGTGCCCGCGGGTGTCGGGGTCCCAGGTCGCGAGGCTACTTCGCGACACCACCTTCCTGGCGGCGCGCCCATCTCCGGTGTGGCTGCTCAGGCTCGAGGCGGGCGACATCGATCAAGACTAGTCGCGCAGGCGGATCCACAATTGATCGGCGGTGTCGCGGACGACCCGAAGCTGTTTGGCGACCTGGACGGGTGCCGTGCCGCCGCGGGCGTCACGCGAGTTCACCGAACCTTCGACCGTCAGCACCTCGCGGACCTCGGGCGTCAACCCCGGGTGGATGCCCGCCAGTTCGTCGTCGGCCAGTTCTTCGAGCCCGACGCCGCGTGCCTCGGCCACCCGCACCGCAGCACCCGCGGCTTCGTGGGCGACGCGGAACGGAAACCCCTGCCGGACAAGCCATTCCGCGACGTCTGTGGCAAGGGTGTACCCCAGCGGCGCGAGCTCGGCCATCCGGCTTGCGTCGAAGGTCAGCGTGGCGACGAGTCCGGCCATCGCGGGCAGCAGCAGCTGCAGCTGGGCCACCGAGTCGAAGACCGGCTCCTTGTCCTCCTGCAGATCGCGGTTGTACGCCAACGGTTGCGCCTTCAGGGTGGCCAGCAGACCGGTGAGGTTGCCGATCAGGCGGCCGGACTTGCCGCGCGCCAGCTCCGCGATGTCGGGGTTCTTCTTCTGCGGCATGATCGAACTGCCCGTGGACCAGGAGTCGTGCAACTTGACGTAGCCGAATTCGGTGGTGCTCCAGAGGATGACGTCCTCTGCCAGCCGAGACAGATCGACCGCGATCATCGCGAGGACGAAGGCGGCCTCGGCCGCGAAGTCGCGGGACGCCGTCGCGTCGATTGAGTTGTCGGCGGCGGCGGTGAAGCCGAGGTCGGCGGCGATCGCGTCGGGGTCCAGGCCAAGCGACGAACCGGCAAGCGCCCCAGAGCCATAAGGTGATATCGCCGCGCGGTCGTCGAGGTCGAGGATCCGGTCGACGTCGCGCAGCAGCGGGTGGGCGTGAGCCAGCAGGTGGTGCGCCAGCAGGATCGGCTGTGCCGACTGCAGATGTGTCTTGCCCGGCATGATCTCGGTGGGATGGGACGCGGCTTGGGTGGCCAGTGCCCCCACGACGTCGAGCACACCGTTGCCGATCACGCGCATCGCGTCGCGCAGCCACATCCGGAACAGCGTGGCCACCTGGTCGTTTCGCGACCGGCCTGCCCGCAGTCGTCCACCGAGGTCGTCACCCGCCCGGTCGATCAACCCGCGTTCGAGCGCGCCGTGGACGTCTTCATCGCTTGGCAGGGGCACGAAGCTGCCGTCGGCGACGTCGTCCCCGAGCGCGTCGAGCCCGGCCAGCAGACCATCGCGTTGCTCCTCGGTCAGCAGGCCGGCGCGGAAGAGCACCTGCGTGTGCGCCTTCGACGCCTTGACGTCATACGGCGCCAGCACCCAGTCGAAGTGGGTGGACTTGCTCAAGGCGGCCAGGGCGTCCGACGGGCCGTCGGCGAACCGTCCGCCCCACAGCGATCCCTCGTTGGTGCTCAACTCACGCTCCCCCGCGAGCGTGCGTGAACTCCGAAATTCGACCGGCGTGTCGCCCGCAGACACGCACGCTCGCGCTATTTGGGGGCACTGTTCAGGTCCCTGCGGGCGGCGATCTTCGACGACAACCCGTGCACGTGGACGAAGCCCTTCGCGCTGGACTGGTCGAAGGTGTCGCCCTCGTCGTAGGTGGCGAGGTTGAAGTCGTACAGCGACTCGGCGCTGCGCCTGCCGTTGACGGCGATGTGCCCGCCGTGCAGCACCATTCGGATCTCCCCCGTGACGTGCTCCTGGGTGGTCGCGACGAATGTCTCCAAGGCGTTCTTCAGCGGCGAGTACCAGAGTCCGTCATAGACCAACTCACCCCAGCGCTGATCGGTGGTCCGCTTGAATCTGGCGAGTTCGCGCTCCAGCGTCACGTGTTCGAGTTCGGTGTGCGCGGTGATCAGCACCATTGCTCCAGGCGCCTCGTAGATCTCGCGGCTCTTGATGCCCACCAGCCGGTCCTCGACGACGTCGAGTCTGCCGACGCCCTGCGCGCCGGCGCGACGGTTCAGCTCGACGATGGCCTCGAGCACGGTGACCGGCCTGCCGTCGATCGAGACCGGCCTGCCCTTCTCGAAACCGACGATCACCTCGTCGGGCGAGCTCCAGTTGAGCGTCGGGTCCTCCGTGTAGTCGTACACGTCCTTCGTCGGCGCATTCCAAAGGTGTTCCAGGAAGCCAGTTTCCACCGCGCGGCCCCACACGTTCTGGTCGACGGAGAACGGCGACCGCTTAGTGACGTTGATCGGGATGGCGTTCTCCTCGGCGAACGCGATGGCCTTCTCCCGGGTCCACGCGTAGTCGCGGACGGGCGCCAACACCTCGAGATCGGGTGCCAGCGAGGCGAATCCGACCTCGAAGCGCACCTGGTCGTTGCCCTTGCCGGTGCAACCGTGCGCGACGATGCCGCCACCGTGCTCGCGCGCCGCCTCGACCAGATGCTTGACGATCAGCGGGCGGCTGATCGCGGACACCAGCGGGTAACGGTCCATGTACAGGGCGTTGCTCGTGATGGTCGGCAGGCAGTACTGCTCGGCGAACTCGTCGCGGGCATCCACCACGACCGCCTCGACTGCGCCACAGTCCTGTGCGCGCTGCCGCACGACCTCCATGTCCTCACCGCCCTGGCCGAGATCGATGGCTACGGCCACCACCTCGCGCCCGGTCTCCTTGCCGATCCAGCTGATCGCCACGGAGGTGTCCAGACCGCCGGAGTACGCCAGGATGACGCGTTCGGACATTGAATCGATCTCCTTACTTCAGTTCTTCGAGGGTGCTGGCCAGCTCGGCACCCGTCATGGGTTCGCGCGCCACCACCAGGATGGTGTCATCCCCGGCGATCGTGCCGACGACGTAGGGCAGAGCAGAGCGGTCGATGGCGCTCGCCAGATAGTGGGCCCCGCCTGGCGGGGTGCGCAGAACGGCGAGGTTGCCGCTCGCGTCGGTCGACACCAGCAGATCGCCCAGCAACCGCGACATCCGGTCGGTGCCGCCGGAGACCCCGCGGACGGGGCTGCCGTCCTCCGGCACCATGTAGACCCCGGTGCCGCCGTCGGCGCCCCGCAGCTTGACCGCGCCGAGCTCCTCGAGGTCCCGGGACAGCGTGGCCTGCGTGACGTCGATGCCCTCGGCCGCCAGCATCGCGGCCAGCTCGCTCTGACTGCGGACCGACTTCGACGACAGGAGCGTCACGATGCGCGCCTGTCGTCCAGCCCTGGTGGCCCCAGTCATGCGCGATCCAGCAGCCACACCAGCAGCGCCTTCTGCGCGTGCAGACGGTTCTCGGCCTCGTCCCAGACCGCGCTCTGCGGCCCGTCGATGACGTCGTCGGTGATCTCGTGCCCTCGGTGAGCCGGAAGACAGTGCAGGACAACGGCATCCGGGTCCGCGAGCGCCATCAGCCCACCATTCACCTGGAATGGCCGGAACGGGCGGACGCGGTCGAGCCCGTCGTTCTCCTGCCCCATCGACGTCCAGGTGTCGGTCACCAGGACGTCGGCACCGTCGGCGGCGGCCCTCGCGTCGGCCGTCACGGTGACGGTGGCCCCGGTGTCGGCGGCGCGGCCTTCCGCGGCGGCCACGAACTGCCTGGCTGGCTCGAAACCCGTTGGCGCGGCGATTGTGACGTTGATTCCCGCGGTGACGCCACCGAGCATCAGCGAGTGGGCCATGTTGTTGGCACCGTCGCCGAAGTAGGCCATCCGCAGGCCCTTCAGGTCACCCTTGCGTTCGGCCAGCGTCTGAAGATCGGCCAGCACCTGACACGGGTGGAACTCGTCGGACAGCGCGTTGACGATGGGCACCGTCGAGCCGGAGGCCATGGCGGTCAACCGTTCCTGCGCGAAGGTTCGCCACACGATCGCGTCGACGTACCGGGACAGCACCCGGCCGGTGTCCTCCAGCGTCTCCTCACGGCCCAGCTGGGTGCTGCGTCCGTCCACGACGACGGCGTGACCGCCGAGCTGCGCAATGCCCATCTCGAACGAGAAGCGCGTCCGGGTGGAGTTCTTCTCGAAGATGACGGCGACGCCGCGAGGCCCTTCGAGCGGGCGCCTGCTGAACGGCGCCTTCTTGAGTTCGGTTGCAAGAGCAAGGACTTCGGCCTGCTCACCGGGCGAGAGGTCATCGTCACGCAGGAAGTTCCGGGCGGTCACGAGGCTTCCACTGCGGTGTCGAGGACCGCGGGCAAGGCGGTGAGGAATGCGTCGATCTGCGCGTCGGTGATGACCAGGGGCGGCGCGAGCCGCACCACGTCGGGCGCCGCGGCGTTGACCAGGAAGCCCGCGTGACGCGCTGCGGTCTCGACCGCCTTGCCGTGCGGCGCGGTCAGGACGATGCCACGCAACAGGCCGCGGCCCCTGACGTGGTCGACGAGCGGATGTCCGATCGCCTCGATGCCGTGGCTGATGGTCTTGCCGAGTACGTCCGCACGGGTGATGAGGTCGTCCTCGGCAAGCGTCTTGAGGACGGCCAGTGCCGCGGCGGTGCACACCGGGTTGCCCCCGAAGGTGCTGCCATGCAGGCCCGGCGTCAACAGTGCTGCCGCGTCCCCGATCGCCAGGCAGGCGCCGATCGGCAGCCCGCCGCCCAGGCCCTTGGCCAGGGTGACCACGTCCGGGGTGATGCCGTCGTGCTGATGGGCGTAGAAGGAGCCGGTACGTCCGACACCCGTCTGCACCTCGTCGAGCACCAGGAGCGCGCCGTGCCGTGCGGTGATCTCGCGGGCCGCAACGAGGTAGCCCGGCGGCGGCGTCACCACGCCGCCCTCCCCCATGATCGGTTCGAGGAAGACCGCGGCGGTCTGGTCGGTGACCTCGGCGGCCAGTGCGTCGACGTCGCCGTAGGGAACGTGGGTGACATTGCCGGGCAGCGGCTCGAACGGCGCCTGCTTCGACGGTTGACCGGTGAGCGACAGCGAGCCCATCGTGCGGCCGTGGAACGCGCCCTCGGCGGCCACCAGCTCGATGCGGCCGGTGAGTCGGGTGATCTTGAAGGCGACCTCGTTGGCCTCGGTGCCGGAGTTGCAGAAGAACACCCGGGCCTTCGTCTCGCCACCGAGGTGGGCTACCAGCGCCTCGGCCAATGCGATGCCCGGCTCGGTGGCGTACAGGTTCGACGTGTGACCGAGCGTGTTCAGCTGCTTGGTCACGGCCTCGATGACCGCGGGATGACGGTGCCCGAGGACGTTGACGGCGATACCGCCGAGCAGGTCGACGTAGGACTTGCCGTCGGCGTCGGTGACGACCGCGCCATCGCCGCTGACCAGCGCGACCGGTGGCGTGCCGTAGTTGTCCATCATCACGGCCTGCCAACGTTCTTGCAGCCCTTGAGTGTTCGTCACTTCATCACCACCTTCGTTCCCGATCCTTCGTCCGTGAACAGCTCGACCAACACGCAGTGCTCGACCCGGCCGTCGATCACGTGGGCGCTGAGGACGCCCGCAGCGACGGCGCGCAGACACGCCTCGATCTTGGGCACCATGCCCGACTCCAGCGACGGCAACAGTCCCGTCAGCGTCGTGACGTCGATCTCGCTGACCAGCGAGGAGCGGTCGGGCCAGTTGGTGTATAGACCTTCGACGTCGGTGAGCATCAGCAGCTTCTCGGCCGACAGCGCCTCGGCCAGGGCGGCCGCCGCGGTGTCGGCGTTGATGTTGTGCACCACGCCCGCCGCATCGGGCGCGATCGTCGAGATCACCGGAATGCGTCCCGCGGCAATGAGATCCACTACCGCTCTGGTGTCGACCTTCTCGACGTCGCCGACCAGGCCGATGTCGGTGGCCACCCCGTCGACGGTCACGCTACGTCGCACCGCGGTGAACAGCCGGGCGTCCTCACCGGTCATGCCGACGGCGTAGGGCCCGTGCGCGTTGATGAGGCCGACGAGTTCACGGCCGACCTGACCGAACAGCACCATTCGGGCGACGTCGAGGACTTCCGGTGTGGTGACGCGGAACCCGCCCTTGAAGTCACCGGCGATGCCGAGCTTCTTCAGCATGGCGCTGATCTGTGGACCACCCCCGTGCACGACGACCGGATGGATGCCGCAGTTGCGCAGGAACACCATGTCCGCGGCGAAGGCCGCCTTGAGGACCTCGTCGGTCATGGCGTTGCCGCCGTACTTGACGACCACGATCTTGCCGTGCAATTGCCTGAGCCACGGCAGCGCCTCGGCGAGAACCTGCGCCGCGTTCACGAGCTGTATGCCGAGTTCTCTTCGACGTAGGCATGGGAGAGATCGGTGGTGCGGACGGTGGCCTCGCCGGTACCGACGGCCAGGTCGACGACGACGGAGATGTCGGCGCCGGACAGGTCCACGTCCCGGGCCCCGGGTGCGCCGGTGCCGTCGATGCACACCGGGAAGCCGTTGAACGACACGCTGATCCGTTCCGCGGCCATGTCCACGGGCGCCATGCCCACCGCCGCGAGCACCCGACCCCAGTTGGGATCGGAGCCGAAGATCGCCGTCTTGACCAGGCTGTCGCGGGCGATGACGCGGGCCGCCACGACCGCGTCGGCCTCGCCGGCGGCGCCGGTGACCGTGACCGCGACGCGCTTGGTGACGCCCTCCGCGTCGGCCTGCAGCTGCGCGCAGAGGTCGTCGCAGACCGCCAGCACCGCCGCGTCGAGTTCGTCCTGCGTGGGGGCGATCTCGCTGGCCCCGGAGGCAAGCAGCAGCACGGTGTCGTTGGTGGAGCAGCTGCCGTCGATGTCGAGCCGGTCGAACGTCTGGGCCGCAGCGGTGCGCAATGCTCGGTCGAGCGCATCGGCGTCAGCCACGGCGTCGGTGGTGATGACGCACAGCATGGTCGCCAGCGACGGCGCCATCATTCCGGCACCCTTGGCCATGCCGCCGACCGTCCAGCTGCTCTGGTGGTGCAGCGCGACCTGCTTCGGGACCGTGTCGGTGGTCATGATGGCCTGGGCCGCCTCGGCGCCGCCGGTCAACCCGCCTGCCATCTCGTGCACGATGTCCTTGACCCCGCCGAGAACCCTGTCCATCGGAAGCCGGTCGCCGATCAATCCCGTTGAGCAGACGGCGACTTCGATGGCTCCGGTTTCGGTGCCCCAGTCCGACAGCGCGTTCGCAACGGCCTCCGCGGTCGCATGCGTGTCCTGGAAGCCGAGGGGTCCGGTGCAGGCATTGGCTCCGCCCGAGTTGAGGATGACGGCGCGAAGACGCTTGGTGGTCATCACCTGTTGCGTCCACAACACGGGGGCGGCCTTCACCTTGTTGCGGGTGAAGACGGCGGCCGCGGCGTAGTCGGGGCCTTCGTTGAAGACCAACGCGAGGTCGGGCTTGCCGGAGGCCTTGATGCCGGCCGAGATGCCGGTAGCGCGGAAGCCGGACGGCGCGGTGACGCCCTGCGTGCGTACGAGTTTGGTCACGGTGCCACCCCCACGATCGAAAGTCCTTCCGTCTCCGGCCAGCCCAGCGCCAGGTTCATCGACTGCACGGCCGCCCCTCCGGTTCCCTTGACGAGGTTGTCGATCGCGCACAGCGCCACCAGCACGCCGGCGTCCGCATCGACGGCAACCGCGACCTGCGCAGCGTTGCTGCCGATGACCGAGCCCGTGCTCGGCAGTCGCCCCTCGGGGAGCAGATGTACGAACGGCTCACCGCCGTAAGCCTTCTCGTAGGCCGCGCGGATCTCGGAGAGCGAGGCGCCGGTGCGTGCGGTGCACGTCGCGAGGATGCCCCGCGACGTCGGGATCAACACGGGCGTGAAGGACACGGTCACGTCCTTGTCGGTGACGGTCCGCAGCCCCTGCGCGATCTCGGGCGTGTGCCGGTGCGCACCGCCGACGTCGTACGCCCTGGCCGAGCCGATGATCTCGGACCCGAGGAGGTCGACCTTCGCCGCGCGGCCCGCGCCGGAGGTGCCGCTCACCGCGACGACCGTCACGGCGGGTTCGACGAGGTCCTCGGAAAGTGCGGGAAGCAGGGCGAGCAGGGCGGCGGTGGGGTAACAGCCGGGCACGGCGATGCGTTTGGCGCTCCGCAGCGCCTCTCGTCCGCCGGGCAGCTCGGGCAGACCGTAGGGCCAGCTGCCCGCATGCGTCGAGCCGTAGAACCGCTCCCACGCCGCAGGATCGGTGAGGCGGAAGTCGGCGCCGCAGTCCACGATCAGGGTGTCGGTGCCGAGCTGCTCGGCGAGCGCGGCGGAACGCCCGTGCGGCAGGGCGAGGAACACGACGTCGTGGCCGGCCAGTACGTCCGCGCTGGTGGCGTCGAGAATCCGGCCCTCGAGGGGCAACAGGTGCGGGTGGTGCTCGGTGAGATCGGTGCCTGCGCTCGCCGCAGCGGTCAACGCGCCGATGGTCAGGCGTCCGTCGCGGTAGGCCGGATGTCCGAGGAGCAGCCGCAGGATCTCGCCGCCGGCATATCCGCTGGCCCCGGCTACCGCGATGGAGATCATGCACGAATTCTGCATGTTTATGCGTATGGTTGCAAATTCATTACTCAGCGGCGCTGAACTGCGCCGACTCGCGCGGCCGCCGCCTCGACCGCCGCATCCCGCGCCGCGCTAGCCTCATCCTCGGTGAGCGTCCGGTCCGGCGCGCGGAACCGCAGCGCCAACGCCAACGACCTGTTGCCCTTGCCGATTTGCGGGCCCGCGTACACGTCGAAGATCCGGACGTCCTCGAGCAGTTCACCTGCGCCGTCCCGCACCGCGTCGACGACGGACTGCGCGGCAACGTCGTCGGCGACGATCAGGCTGACGTCCTGGAACACCGCGGGGAACGGCGACACCGCAGGAGCGGGCAACGGCTCGACGACCGGCACTGCGTCGAGGTCGAGTTCCACGGCGCAGACGCCCTTCGGCAGGTTCATGCGTTCGATGACCGCGGGGTGCAGCTGGCCGGCATACCCGATCACGGTGCCGTCCAACAGGATCTGCGCACAGCGACCCGGATGCCACGGCAACTGCTGAGCGGCCCGGAACTCGAACTCGACGTGGCATGCCCGCCCGACGATGCGCACCGCCTCGAACGCGTCCATCGCATCGACGGGGCGACCGGGTCCCCAGGGACCCGCAGGCTCCCGCATGCCGGTCAGGACGGCGCCGACGTGCAACGGCTGCCGGGGCAGTGCCTCATCGATGATCGCGATCTCGGCCTCGGTGGGGCGGCGATCGACCGGGAGCCGGTCGATCGACGTGGTCTGCGGTGTCGCCATTACCACCTGTTCGATGCCGAACAACGCATCGTCGGGGGCGCCGCGAGACACGTTGCGCACCAACGCCTCCAGCAACCCAGGCAAGAGCGTCGAGGCCAGATGGGGCCGATCGGCCTCCAGCGGGTTGAGCACCTGCATGGTCGCGCGACGAGGATCGTCGTCCGGGAGCCCCCAGGCTTCGAAGATGCCCGCGGGCAGGAACGGCGTCGGCAGCACCTCCACGAAACCGTTGAGCGCCAGCGACTTTCCGATCGCGCGCCGACGCTTCTGGGTAGGGCTCAGCCCGCGTCCCGCCGGGGCGGTCGGCAAGACCGAGGGGATCATCTCGAGACCCTCGAGCCGGAGTACCTCTTCGACGAGGTCGGCGGGCTGTTTGAGATCGGTGCGCCAGCTCGGCGGAATGACGGTGACGATCCCGTCCGAGGCCGTCACCCGTCCCCCGATCTGGGTCAACCGTCGAACGGTCGCACCGGCGGGGTACTCCACACCGGCCACCCGGTCGGGCAGATCCAGCGGCATGCTGACCGCTGCGGGTGACCAGTCGTCACGGGGTGGATCGCCGCGCCAGTCGGTGAGCGTCGGTTCGGCGGTGCCGCCGGCGATCTCGGCCAGCAGGGCGGCGCCACGATCGAGGGCGGCGACGGAGGTCGCGGGGTCGACGGTGCGCTCGTAGCGACGGCCTGCCTCACTCACCAGGCGTAGGCGACGCTGGGTACGCGACACGGTCGCCGGATCCCACACGGCCGCCTCGAGCAAGACGTCGGTGGTGCTGTCACGAACCTCGGTGGTGCCTGCACCCATCACGCCGCCGATGGCGGCCGTCGCCACGTCGTCGACGATGAGCACGTCAACGGGATCGAGTGTGCGCGTGAGGTCGTCGAGGGTGACGACCGTCTCCCCCGGCTCGGCGAATCGGACGTCGAAGCCGCCGGTGATGAGACTGCGGTCGTGCGCGTGCATGGGGTGGCCGATCTCGAGCATGACGTAGTTCGTCACGTCGACGGCAGGTGAGATGGCCCGGATCCCGCTCAGCAGGAGCCGACGCTGCATCCACCAAGGTGACACCGCGGTCGGATCGATGCCGGTAACCGGGCGAAGCCCGAATCGTTGTACGCCCGTGCCGGATTGGATCGTCAATGGCCACGCCTCGCCCGTGACCGGCAACGGCTCGACGTCGGCCGGGTCGACGAACTCGAGGTCGTAGGCGCACGCAAGCTCGCGCGCCATTCCACGGATCGACAGGCAGTAGCCACGGTCCGGGGTGATGGCCAGGTGGAAGACGGCGTCGTCGAGGCCGAGCACGTCGAACGCGGAATCACCGGGCTCGGCGGTTCCCGGGGGCAACACCAGGATTCCGGCATGGTCGCTGCCGAGTTTCAGTTCGGACGCCGAACAGATCATCCCGTCAGACGTGCGGCCGTAGGTCTTGCGCTTCGCGATCGTGAAGTCGCCGGGAAGGGTGGTGCCCGGCAGTGCCACGACCACCAGATCGCCGACCGCGAAATTCGTTGCCCCGCAGACGATGTCACGTGACTCGAGCTCACCCACGTCGACCTTGCACGCACGGATCGGCTTCTTGAACTCGGTGAGTTCCTCGATCTCGGCGACACGACCGACCGTCAGCGGTCCCGACACCGGACCGACGGGAACGATTTCTTCGACCTCGTGACCGACGCTGATGAGCGCGCGTTCGAGCTCGTCGGGCGAGACGTCCCAATCGGGAGCGCCGGCCTGCACGGCGTCGCGCAGCCAGCTGTAGGGAACGCGCATCAGGCTCCGACTCCGAACGGGAGGGAGAAACGCACGTCGCCCTCGACCATGTCGCGCATGTCCGGGATGCCATTGCGGAACTGCAGCGTTCGCTCCAACCCCATGCCGAAGGCGAAGCCCGAGTACTCCTCGGGGTCGATGCCGCACGCGCGCAACACGTTCGGGTTGACCATGCCGCAGCCACCCCACTCCACCCAGCCCGGGCCGCCCTTCTTGTTCTCGAACCAGATGTCGACCTCGGCCGACGGCTCGGTGAACGGGAAGAAGTGCGGGCGGAGACGGGTACGTCCCTGCGGACCGAACTCGGCGCGGGCGAAGGCGTCGAGCGTGCCGCGCAGGTTCGCCATCGTCAGTCCGCGGTCCACGGCGAGTCCCTCGACCTGGTGGAAGACCGGCGTGTGGGTGGCGTCGAGTTCGTCGGTGCGGAAGGTGCGGCCGATCGACACGATGTACACCGGTAGCTCGCGTTCGAGCAGCGCACGGATCTGCACCGGCGACGTGTGAGTCCGGAGCACCTGCCGCGACCCGTCGGGCGCGACCTGGAACGTGTCCTGCTCGCTGCGCGCCGGATGGTCGGGCGGGAAGTTCAGCGCGTCGAAGTTGAACTGCTCGGTTTCGACCTCGGGTCCCTCTGCCAGCTCCCAGCCCATCGCCACGAAGACGTCGGCAACGTGATCGGTCAGGATCGTGATGGGATGCCGGGCACCGAGGGGTTCGCGCGTCGACGGCAATGTCACGTCGATGCGCTCGGCGACGAGGGCGGCGGCGTCCCGTTCGGCTCGGAGCACTTCGATGCGGGCGTCGAACGCGTGCTGCGCCGCCGTGCGGGCCTCGTTGACGCGCCGACCGGAATCGGCACGGTCGGTCTTGGCCAACGCGCCAAGCGCCTGGCGTGCCAACGCGATCGGTGACTTGTCGCCGAGATGCTCGGTCTTGGCGCGCGCCAACGCGTCCAGGTCAGCCGCCTGCTCGAAGGCCTCGCGGGCCGCGCCGACGGCAGTGGTCAGCGCCTCCTGCGACAGTCCCGAAGAGTCCGGCTGATCTACCACTCGGCGATCATAGCGACGGGTGGGCTGTGACCCGCGCTACCCTCACGCCGTGATCATGCGATCCGGGATCGTTGCAGGTGTCTGGATCATCGCCGTGCTTGCCGGACTGGCGGCCGCGTTCGTGTCTTGGTGGTGGGCGCTGCCAGCGCTCGTGCTGCTGGCCCTGGCGGCCCTGGGGACCTGGGACGTCGTGCAGACCAGGCACACGATCCTGCGGGTGTACCCGATCCTCGGTCACGTCCGCTTCCTGATGGAGATGCTCCGTCCGGAGATCAGGCAGTATTTCATCGAATCGAACACCGAGGCGACGCCCTTCGATCGGGAGACTCGCGACCTCGTCTACGAACGGGCCAAGGGCACCAAGGGTGACGAGCCGTTCGGGACGGAGCGCGACATCGGTGCGATCGGCTACGAGTTCCTTCGTCACTCCATTCGGGCCCGCTTCGCCGAGGGCCTCGACCCCAGGGTGCGCCTCGGCGGAGTCGACTGCGCCCGGCCCTACGACATGGCGATGCTCAACGTCTCGGCGATGAGCTTCGGCGCACTGTCCGCCAACGCCATCGAGGCCCTCAGTGCAGGTGCGGCCCGCGGCGGATTCGCCCACGATACCGGCGAGGGCGGCATCAGCCCCTATCACCTGCGGGGCGGCGGAGACCTGATCTGGGAGATCGGCTCGGGCTACTTCGGGTGCCGCGACGCCGACGGCCGCTTCGATCCCGCCGCGTTCGGCGAGAAGTCGAGGCTGCCGTCGGTCAAGGCGATCTCGATCAAGCTGTCGCAGGGCGCCAAGCCCGGACTCGGCGGCTTGCTTCCCGGCGCCAAGGTCAGCGCCGAGATCGCCGCCACGCGCGGCGTGCCGATCGGAAAGACGGTCATCTCGCCGCCGTCGCACAGTGCGTTCAGCACGCCGACGGAGTTCACCGCCTTCATCGCCACCCTGCGACGGCTGTCGGGCGGCAAGCCGGTCGGCTTCAAGCTGTGCATCGGCGCCCGCACCGAGTTCCTGTCCATCTGCAAGGCGATTCTGGCGACCGGCATCGCCCCGGACTTCATCATCGTGGACGGCGGTGAGGGTGGCACCGGCGCGGCTCCGCAGGAGTTCGAGGACCACGTCGGGATGCCGCTGACCGAGGGCCTGATGCTGGTGCACAACAGCCTGGTCGGCACCGGCCTGCGTGACCGCATCCGCATCGGCGCGTCGGGCAAGGTCGCCAGCGGCGTCGACATCGTCAGCCGGGTGTGCCAAGGCGCTGACTTCCTGATGTCGGCGCGCGCGATGATGTTCGCCGTCGGGTGCATCCAAGCGCTCAAGTGCAACACCAACCGCTGCCCCACCGGCGTCGCCACCCAGGACCCGTCCCGTGCCCGCGCACTCAACGTCCCCGACAAGGCGACGCGGGTGTTCAACTATCAACGCGCGACCGTCGCCAGCGCCGCGCAGATCGTCGCCTCGATGGGTCTCGACGGATTTCACCAGCTCTCGCCGGCGATGTTGAACCGTCGCATCGAGGGCCAGCGCACCCAGACCTACGCCGAGATCTACGACTGGCTAATGCCCGGCGAACTACTCGAGGACCCACCAGAAGCGTGGCGCTCAGACTGGATCGAGGCGTCCGCCGACCAATTCCGCTGAGGCCGTTGCTGATTCAGTAGGCGTTCGGCGTCGACGCGTCGGGCCCGGGCTTCCGCACGGGTGACGGCCCGCCGCGGCATGGTCAGGCCGGTGGCCGTCCGGGTGGCGCCCTCCGAAATGGACACGGCAGCCGTCGGCATGCACAGCCGCGGGAAGTGCAGCAGGCTGCCTGGCCGGGTGGTGTACGTCTGACCGCCCGGAGCCCGCCACGTCACGGTGCCGTCGGGCTGCTGTTCGTCGTGCCAGCCACCGGGTCCCGACCAAAGGGTCTTGACCAAGTGATGTCTTCGACAAACAGTATTCAAGTTGGACGCCTGTGTAGGGCCCGCTGGATAGGCGATCGTGTGATCGATGTCGCAGGCATCGGCCGGGTGGTCGCACCCGGGAAATCGACAGGTCAGATCTCTGCATCTGACGAAATGCCTGCGATGGCACATGCCGCGGCTCCGGCGGCGCCTGACCCGGATGCACGATCACTTTGATCTGCGCTTCGCACGCGATTCGCCCAATCACGTTGCCGGGCACCAGCGAGCCGCCCCATCACGAAGCCCGGCCCCTCAGCCGCGGGGCCGGTCGCCGGCGGCTGGCTCAGCGCCTCAACGAGGGTCATCTGCCTTAGCGGCTTGTCTGGCATGACTCGGGGGTCGGCGCCGTCGAGTGCACCGTCGTCGGTCGCGACGTCCTCGGCGTTCGCGACGACGTGGATGACGAGTCTGCCCAAAGGCGTCGGCGGCACGCAGTCGTCCGAGCCGCAGCGACAGGCGAGCTGGGCGAGACCGTTCGCCAAGGCGCCGGCCGCGTCCGCCCGGCGCTGGTCCAGAGTGCGGCCGTCCCCGTCGCACACCGTTCTGGCGATGGCGTCGATCCGTTGGTCGAGCGCCTTGGCGTCGTGGGCGAACAGAGTGCCCCAGAGTGATGCCATCCCGGTCGCGTCCTCCGATCCGATCTCGAAGCTGCGCGATCGCGCACGGCTCTGACAGCGCCGCAACGCATCGGGGTCACAACGATCCACCCAGTAGTCGATCGCCATCTCCATCTTCTTCGCCGACATTGCCCCCCACGCAACCGAGGCGTCGGCGACCGCGGCATCCACATCCCGAAGGGCGTTCGAATCCTTGATCAGGGCGGTACGCCACACGATCGCCGACACGACGCGGTAGGACAGCGTCCCCGCGGCGAATTGAGCCGCAACCCTAGGCAGACGGTCCCGCAGGGCGGTGGCGACCAGGAGTTGGCGCGACGCCAAGCCAGACGTGATCTGTTCGGCCGCCGCGATCTGCGCACAGACGGCATCCCAGTTGTCCAAGCACCACTGCTCACGGTCCGCCGAGCCGTCAGCGGCGTAACACCGGTCGAGTAGGACGACCATCGCGGCAAGCCGTCTTGCGCACGCTGCGGCTTCCACCTTGGCCCACGCCGCGATGGCCTCCGCCTCCGCCGCACGGGATGCGACCTTCACCAATTCGTCGAACATATGAGCGAACTTATAGGCGCTACGAGACGCCCATGCTTCGCGAGCACCCCTGAGACCCAGCCTGTGGATGAATCGGCGACTGTGGACAACGCTCGTCGACCTCGGGCAGCCGCCGCAGTGTCGTCAGCAGCGTGATGACCGTGCCGAGCAAACCCCCGGCGAGGCCCGAGACGGCGGCCATGGGCAGAGCGCCCTCCGTGCCGGCGATGACGAGAAACCCGAACGTCGCGGCGACGGCCAACAACGCCACCAGCGGCCACGTCCACGGCCGCGGCGTGCCGAAGCGCATCGCCACCACCATGCCCAGCATCAGCGCCACCAGGTGCCCGACGTCGGTGAAGTCCGCACCGACGGCGACCACGGCCACCGCCGCGGCGAGCCACCACCCAATCCACATCGGACGCCAGCGACGGGGAATCGCCGGGGTGAGGGCGCCGAGCACGGCCGTCGCGCCGTAGCTCGTGCCGACGTCGGGCGCCCTGGCGACGCTGACCGGCAGCCAACCGTTCGTCACGGCCGCGGTGAGCCCGGCGGCCACCAGCAGCGTGGCGCCCACGTGCCCCACCGCGAACGCCACCAGCAGCCGGCCGCTACGCCACAGCAGCTCGCCGAGACCGAGCAGGCACGCCAGCCCAGGCAGCCAACAGGCGACCGGCCCGGCATCGACGATGAACGCGCTGCCGAGCAAGGTGCCCACGTGACCGTGGCCTAGATTATGCAGATTGGTACTCGCGTGCCGGATCACCCGGTCCTGGACGCCGGGGCCGAGTTTCAGCAAGGCGGTCGTGACGGCGACCAGCAGCACGGCATAGCCCACCGTGACCCGAACGCGGGCCACTCGGGACAGCATTGCGAAGACCATCGGGACCGACTATGCCCCCGACGCCTCCTCCGCGACGTCATCCGCACCTGGCAGATCCCTGCGAGTCTTCACCCAATACATCGTGAGGTCGTCGGGAACACCGTGCGCCTTCACCGAGAATAGTTGCTTGCGTATGCGTTTCACCGTGATGCCCAAGGACTCGAAGTCCTCGTCGGAGATTCCCGCCAGGGTGACGTTGGACACGATCAGCCCGCCCCTGGTGGCGCGGTCCATGACGCGCGCGGTCACGTTGACGTCGACCCCGAGCCAATCCGAACCGATCCGCTGCGGGCGGCCGGTGTGGATACCCGCCCGCATCAATGGCGTATATCCGCCCACCTCCACGGATTTGACGGCTTCCAGCGCTTTCAGAACCGCCCTCACGGCGGTGGCCGGATCGGAGAAGACCGCCATCGCACCGTCGCCCATCCGTTTGACGATCTGCCCGCCGGCCTCCAGAAGCGGTGGTTCCGCCACCTGAGTGACGCGCCGCAGCAGCTTCAGGGCGGCTTCGTCGCCGGCGCGCAGCGACCAGTCCGAGAACCCGACCAGATCGGTGAACACCAGCGTGACCTCGCGGTTGGCCGGTCGGCCGGAAACACGCTCCGTCAGCGCCTGCCACACCTGCAGGCCCGCCAGGCTCACCTCACGTGACGCGGCGTACCGGTCCAGGATGCGGTCGGCCGCACGCGCAGCTGCCCGCGGACCGCCGACGCCAGCCGCGGACAAGGGATCCCCGAAGTCCGGATCACCGGGCAGTGCCCGACGGGCACGTCTGACGAAGGCGATGACACCGGGATTGCGGTTGGCGTTCCTCAGCCACGACAGCGGGCCCCTGGGATTCTGGCCGGACCGTTTCTCGAACGATTCGACATCCACGCGGACCAGCCTAGCTGCCACCCCACCGACGGGGCATCGCGCCGGTCCCGCGTTCACCGGTGCGGATTCGGGCAGGTCACGGCGGCGTGGACGGCATGTGCACGACGGATAACGATGCACGGCGCGCCACTGGACAATGATGGACAACACACGTTGTCAGGCATATCTTGGGCGGACGACCCTGGGCTTGAAACTGCGCGAGGACACCATGACCGCCAGATCGACGACGACCGACGATCCACTCGGCCCCGATTCCCTGACCTGGAAGTACTTCGGCGACCTCCGCACGGGCATGTTGGGCGTCTGGATCGGCGCGATCCAGAACATGTACCCCGAGCTCGGCGCAGGCGTAGAGGACCATTCGATCCTGCTGCGGGAGCCGCTTCAGCGGGTCGCCAGGTCGGTCTACCCGATCATGGGGGTGGTCTACGACGGCGACCGCGCGGCGCGGACCGGTTCCCAGATCCGGGGCTACCACGAAACCATCAAGGGCACCGACGCCTCGGGCCGCCGCTACCACGCACTGAAACCCGAGACCTTCTACTGGGCGCACGCCACGTTCTTCATGCTCATCATCAAGACGGCCGAGTACTTCTGCGGCGGGTTGACCGAGGCCGAGAAGTGCCAACTCTTCGACGAACACGTCCAGTGGTACCGGATGTACGGCATGAGCATGCAACCCGTGCCCGCGAGCTGGGCCGACTTCCAGGAGTACTGGGAAACCACGTGCCGCGACGAGCTCGAGATCAACCGAGCCACGTTGGACATCCTGTCGATCCGCATCCCCAAGCCGTGGTTCGTCGCGATGCCGACCCCGGTGTGGGACCAGCTGTTCAAGCCGTTGGTCGCCGGTCAGCGGTGGATCGCCGCAGGTCTCTTCGACCCTGCGGTCCGTGAGAAGGCAGGCATGCGGTGGACGCCCGGCGACGAGGTGGCGCTTCGGCTGTTCGGCAAGCTGGTGCAGATGGCGTTCGTCGCCGTGCCCGACGAAATCCGGCTTCACCCAAGGGCATTGGCGGCCTACAAGCGGGCGTCTGGTCCCTCCCCCGCCGACGCCCCGCTGGTCGAGGCGCCTGGCTTCATGGGTCCCCCACGCGACCGCCGAGGGCTGCCCATGCACTATGTGCCTGGTAGCAAGTCGTTGATCGAACGTGCCGGATCACTGGCGCACACCACGTTCTCCCTCGCAGGCCTGCGTCCGGCGCGCGGTCGGCAGAAGCCCGGAAAGGCTGCCTGAACACATGCTCGAATGGTCAGACGTCGACATCGCCGTGCGCGATGCGGTCCGTGAGTTCGTCGACAAGGAGATCCGGCCCCACGTCGACGACCTGGAGAGCGGCGACATGGCGCCCTACCCGATCATCCGCAAACTGTTCTCGGCCTTCGGCATCGACGTCATGGCCAAGGAGTCGCTGGAGAAGCGACTGACCAAGATGCGCGATGGCGGGAGCTCGTCCGACGGTTCGTCGTCCGGTGGCATGTTTGGTGGTGGCGGTGACCAGGCGCGCATGGGCTTCGTGTTGGTCAGCGAGTTGTGCCGGGTCAGCATGGGCGTGGTGACGGGGATGGGCGTCAGCCTCGGCCTGACGGTTCCGACGATCGCGTCGCGCGGCACGCTGGCACAGCAGGAACGTTGGCTGCCCGGCCTGGTCACCTACGAGAAGGTTGGCGCGTGGGCGATCACCGAACCGGACTCGGGTTCCGATGCGTTCGGCGGCATGAAGTCCTACGTCGTGCGCGACGGCGACGACTACATCCTCAACGGGCAGAAGACGTTCATCACCAACGGCCCGGACGCCGACGTGACGGTCGTCTACGCGAAGTTGGACGAGGGCGACCCGGCTGTCAGCAAGCGCGACCGGAAGGTCTTGACGTTCGTCCTCGACAAGGGCATGGACGGATTCTTTCAGTCAAAGCCGTTCCGCAAGATGGGTATTCACAGCTCGCGGACGGGTGAACTGTTCTTCAACGAGGTCCGGCTCGGACGTGACCGGCTGCTGGGCGAGACCGAGGACAACGAGAAGGGCGACGGCCGCGACAGTGCCCGCTCGAACTTCTCCGCCGAGCGCATCGGCGTCGCCGCGATGGCACTCGGGGTAATCGAGGAATGTCTGCGCCTGTGCGTCGACTACGCCAAGTCGCGGAAGCTGTGGGGTCAGGAGATCGGCCAGTTCCAGCTCATTCAACTCAAGCTGGCCACCATGGAATTGGCACGAATGAACGTGCGCAACATGCTTTTTCGCGTCATCGAGGCCGCGCAGGCGGGCACGTCGATCTCGCTGCCCGAGGCGTCGGCGATGAAGTGGTACTGCTCGCAGGCCGCCACCGACGTGGCCATGGAGGCGATACAACTGTTCGGCGGGAACGGCTACATGACCGAATATCGCGTCGAACAGTTGGCCCGCGACGCCAAGTCGCTGATGATCTACGCAGGCAGCAACGAGGTTCAGATCACCCACGTGGCGCGGGGCTTGCTGAGCGACTGAACTTCGGCGCGCTACCGACCCTGGAGAATGAACTCGGCTGCCCGCCCCGCCATGGCCATCACCGGCCCATTGAGGTTGCCTGCCAGCATGATCGGCATCGCCGAACAGTCCACGACGCGCAGACCGTCCACTCCCCTGACCCGGAGCCGGTCATCGACGACGTCGCCGTCGCGCGACCCCATCGCGCAACTGCCGATGGCGTGGTAGCCGGTGTAGCCGCCATCCAACGCGGAGTCGACCAGTTCGTCGTCGCTCTGCACGTCCACGCCGGGGAACATCTCGTGGTCGATCCGGTCGGCGATGGGCGACTGCGCGAACACTTCGCGCGCTCGGCGAATCAGGTTGGCAGTGGTGGTGCGGTCGTATTCGCTGGTGAGGTAATTGGGTTCGATGCGCAGCGGCGCATCGGGATCAGCCGACGTGATCGTCACGCTGCGCTCCGACGTCGGGCGCAGCGCGAAGCCAAGGCATGACAGGCCCGGCTCACGTTCGATGGAGATCGGCTCACCCGCCTGATAGGCGGGGATCGTGAAGGGTCCGAGCAGGAGCCTGGGTCTTCAGAAAGGCCAAGACCTCGAAGGTCGGGGTCGCCAACATTCCCTTCCTGGTGGCCAGATAGCGGGCCGCGGCGGACGCCTGACCGAAGCTGGAGGACAGCTTGCGGTTGTAGCCCAGGTCCTGGTTCAGCCGGAACCTGAGCGCGAAGCAGCGGTGTTCTCGCACCCGGCGTCCCACGTTCTCGCGATCCACGATGACGGGGATGCCTGCGTCCTCGAGCACGTCGCGGGGACCGATGCCTGAGACCTGCAACAGCTGCGGGGTGCCCATACTGCCTAGGGCGCAGACGATCTCACGGTTGGCACGGTATTCGGCGTGCGGACCGCCGGCCGTCGTGACCTGGACACCGACGGCACGGTCGTTCTCGAGAATGAGGCGACGGACCGTCGTGCCGGTGACGACGTGGAGATTGTCGCGGCGCTTGGCGGACTTCAGGAAGGCGTCGGCGGCGCTGACCCGGCGCCCGTTCCTGATCGTCGCGGGTGTATACCCGATGCGCGGACCATCGGATTCGTTGACGTCCTCGATCTCGCTGAGCCCCGCATGCGCACCCGCACCGATGATCTCGGCGCAAAGGGGATCCGGCCCCCGCCCCACCGAGACGTGCAGCGGTCCCCCGACACCGCGGGTCGACGACGGACCGAACTCGTTGTCCTCGAAGCCCTTGAAGATGGGCAGGATGTCCTTCCAGCCCCAGCCCTTGTTGCCGAGGCGCTCCAATTCGTCGTAGTCGGCCCGATTCCCGCGGTCGTAGACCATGCCGTTGATGGAACTGGACCCGCCGAGCACCGTGCCGCGGGTCCAGAACTCGGATCGTTGATTGGGCCGAACGGCGTCGTCCGGTAGCGCCACGCGTACTTCTCGTTCGCCATGAGCGTCCCCGAGCCCTTGGGTACGTGGAACATCGGATGCCGGTCGGCCCCAGCCGCCTCGATCGGCAACACCGTCGTGCGGGGATCGGCCCACAGTCGGTTGGCGACGACGCATCCGGCCGACCCGGCACCCGCGATGGTGTAGTCGTATCTGGTCACGAGAGGCCTCCGCAGCGACTGGAGCGACGTTACAAATAGCGCATGAGTTGTAGCGTCGAACAGTACCCCCGAGGCGGCTAGTCGCGGCGGGAAGCCCGCGAACTCGAGTACAGGCAGATCGCAGCTGCCGCAGCGACGTTGAGGCTCTCGGCGCTTCCCGACATAGGGATGCACACACGGTCGTCAGCCAGCGACGCGACGTCGCTCGACAACCCATGGGCCTCGGCACCGAACAGCCAGGCTGTGGGTGCGGACAGGTCTGCGTCGTCGAGGGACAGTTCGCCATCGAGCGTCGTGGCGAGGACCCGAAGACCCGCGGTGCGTAGCGCCTCGATCAGTGCTGCGGTATCGGCCATTTCGAGCACCGGCAACGCGAAGATGCTTCCTGCAGAGGCACGGAGGCACTTGCCGTTGTAGGGATCGACGCTGTGCCCGGCCAGGACGACCGCATCGGCGCCCATGGCGTCTGCGAGGCGGATCACCGTCCCGGCGTTTCCCGGTTCGGAAGTCTCGACGGCCACCGCGACCAGACGCGGCGAGTTCGTCAAGACATCGTCCAGGCTCGGCGTCGGCATCGTGCACACCGCGACCAGCCCGACGGGAGTCACAGTGTCGGACAGCGACTTCGCCGCCTTGTCGGTCACGACGTGGATGGGGGTGTGACCAGGTGCCGAACGCAGCAGCTCGTCGAAACGGTTGTGCGCGGACTCCGTCACGTAGACGTCGGTGACCAGTCCTCGCGCCAACGCGGCCTCGACCAGGTTGGAGCCCTCGGCCAGAAAGAGACCGCTACGTTTACGGCCCACGTGGCGAAGCAGCTTGGCTGCCGCGACCACGCGGGCCGAACGTTCGGTGAGCGGTTGGGAGCTCAGGCGGCCTCGCCCGACGGCGCGTTGACGTCCTCGGGAAGGGCGGCCTTGGCGACCTCGACCAGCGCCGTGAACGCAGCCTCGTCGCTGATGGCGATCTCGGACAGGTTCTTGCGGTCGACCTCTACGCCAGCCAACCTCAGGCCCTGGATCAGCCTGTTGTAGGTGATGCCGTTGGCGCGGGCCGCGGCGTTGATCCGGGTAATCCACAGCTTGCGGAAGTCGCCCTTGCGCGCCTTGCGGTCACGGTAGGCGTAGGTCAACGAATGGAGCTGCTGCTCCTTGGCCTTGCGATAGAGGCGCGACCGCTGGCCGCGGTAGCCCTTCGAGGCCTTCAGTACGGTACGCCGCTTCTTCTGGGCGTTGAGTGCGCGCTTCACGCGTGCCATGAGGTGTTCCTAAATTCTCGTACGGACAGGGAGGGCTGCGGTCAGCCGTTCAACATCTTGTTCACGCGGCTGGCATCGTTCGCGGCGACGACGGTGCGACCATCGAGGCGACGGGTGCGCTTGGTCGCCTTGTGTTCGAGCAGATGGCGGCGGCCGGCCTTCTGGCGCACGATCTTTCCGGTGCCGGTCTTGCGGAAGCGCTTCGACGCTCCGCTGTGAGTCTTGGCCTTGGGCATGAGTCCTCAGTTCTCGTGGTGGATCAGTTCTATGGTGTCGCTGGTGGTGCTTCGCCGGGCGGTGCGGCCACCGGCTCGGCGGGGACGGGTACCGCGCGCTGCGCCTGCGGCGCCGCGGCGTCGTGAGCCGCCCTGGCCTTGGTCTTCGCGCCACGGTGTGGTGCCAGCACCATCGTCATGTTGCGGCCGTCCTGCTTGGCGGACGTCTCGACGAAGCCGTAGTCGGCGACGTCGGCGCCCAGCCGCTGCAGGAGCCGGTAACCCAGTTCGGGCCGCGACTGCTCGCGTCCGCGGAACATGATGGTCACCTTGACCTTCGACCCCGCCTCGAGGAACCGGACGACGTGACCCCTCTTGGTCTCGTAGTCGTGGTCATCGATCTTGGGCCGAAGCTTCTGCTCCTTGACGACGGTCTGCTGCTGGTTCTTGCGAGACTCGCGCTCCTTGAGTGCCGTCTCGTATTTGAACTTGCCGTAGTCCATGATCTTGCAGACCGGGGGCTTGGCGGCTGGAGCAACTTCGACGAGGTCGAGATCGGCATCCGCGGCGACGCGGAGCGCATCTTCGATGCGCACTATGCCTACCTGCTCACCGTTGGGTCCGATCAAGCGGACTTCAGGTACACGTATGCGCTCGTTGATGCGGGTCTCAGTGCTGATGGGGCCTCCTATGTAGTCTCCGAGGAGTCCACGCCATCAGCACCCTGCTCAATAGAGCAGAGTGGCCCTGCATATAGCAGGGCCCGATGCCGACCGATCGCGACTCGCGTCGCCTGCGTGAAACGCAGAACACACACCTGACGGTGCCTGTGACCGGACCGCTGTACCTAGTTGGCCAACGGTGGGAGCGGGACTCCACTTGCTGTCCTGGCGTATGCCGGGACGGTCGCGCGTGTCAGTCTAGCAGTCATGACCGATGTTCCTGAATCGCCCGACTCGGCGGCTCCGCCCGTCCGTGAGCTGGCCGAGATTCCCGCCGTCGAGGTGATCACCAGGGCGGCCGTGATGCTGATGAGTGCGGCCGCCGAGAAGCTGGGACTGTCAGAGGATGACCCCGACGAGTCTCCACATCGGGATCTGGATGAGGCGCGACGGCTGATCACGGCACTGGCCGGCCTGGTGAAGGCCTCCGCGGAGTATCTGGGACCGCATGCCGGACCGGTCCGCGACGGCTTGAAGCAGCTCCAGTTGGCGTTCCGTGAATCCTCCGCGTTCCCCGACGAACCCGGCCAGGGCCCAGGCGAGAAGTACACCGGGCCGGTCTGGTAGCCACGCGCCGCGCGCTCTTCCCGCCCGCAGTCTCAACCATTTCGCGGCTGGAGCGAATATCCTGGCGGCCTATGACGCTGACCACGCCGAAGCAGCTTCGAAAGTCGAGTTTCCGGTGGGTGCCCGCAGCCGCGGCGTGGCTCGTCGGCACCATCGCGACACTGTCGCTGATCGCCAGCATTTCGCCGCTGGTTCGGTGGGCCATCAAAGTGCCGCGCGAGTGGGTCAACGCCTACATCTTCAACTTCCCGGATACCAGCTTCGCCTGGGCCTTCGTCCTCGCACTGCTCGCGGCGGCGCTGGCGGCCCGCAAGAGCGTGGCGTGGTGGATCCTCGTCCTCTACATGGTCGCCGCGATCGGCTGGAACGTCGCCGACCTGTCCACCGGGCCCGAATCGGTCATGGAGGACGTCGGCCAGGTCATCGGAGTGGGGTTCCACGTCGCGGCGATCGCCTTCCTGGTGCTGGCCCGCAAGGAGTTCTGGGCGAAGGTTCGACGGGGCGCACTGATCAAGGCCGCCGCGGCGCTGGCGGCCGGAATGGCGATCGGCATCCTGATCGGCTGGGGGCTGCTCGAGATGTTCCCCGGATCCCTGGACTACGACGAGCGCCTGCCGTACGCCGCCAACCGGGTCGTGGTGTTCGCCGGGGTCGACGCCGACGCCTTCTCCGGTCACCACCCGCACGTCTTCGTCAACGCGCTGCTCGGCTTGTTCGGCGCCCTCGCGCTCATGGTGGCGGCCATCGTGCTCTTCCAGTCGCAGCGGGCCGAGAACGCACTGACCGGTGAGGACGAGTCGGCCATCCGCGGAATGCTCGAAGTGTGGGGCAAGAACGACTCACTGGGATACTTCGCCACCCGTCGCGACAAGTCGGTGGTGTTCGCGCCCAACGGGCGGGCCGCCATCACCTACCGCGTCGAGGTCGGCGTCTGCCTCGCCAGCGGCGATCCCCTCGGCGACCCGCGTGCGTGGCCCGCCGCCATCGGGGCCTGGCTCACGCTGTGCCAGTCCTACGGATGGGCGCCCGGGGTGATGGGCGCGAGCGCCACTGCCGCACAAGCCTTCCGCGAGGCCGGTCTCAACGCCCTCGAACTCGGCGACGAGGCCATTCTGTACCCGGACCGGTTCAGACTCTCCGGACCCGACATGAAGCCAGTGCGTCAGGCGGTCACGCGGGCGCGACGCGCGGGCCTCACCGTGCGCATCCGTCGCCACCGCGACCTCTTGCCCGAGGAAATGGCCAGGGCCATCCAGCGCGCCGACGATTGGCGTGACACCGAGACCGAGCGCGGCTTCTCGATGGCGCTGGGCCGACTCGGCGACCCGGCAGATGGCGACTGCATCTTGGTCGAAGCCGTCGACGAGCAGGACGCCGTGGTGGCCATGCTGTCGCTGGTGCCATGGGGCACCAACGGCGCCTCCCTGGACCTCATGCGCCGCTCACCCCAGTCGCCCAACGGCACCAACGAACTGATGGTCAGCGAGCTGTGCCTGCAGGGCGAAGACATCGGCATCAACCGCATCTCACTCAACTTCGCGATGTTCCGCTCGGCGTTCGAGGGAGGCGCGCAACTCGGCGCTGGCCCGATCGCCCGGCTGTGGCGTGCGCTGTTGGTCTTCTTCTCACGCTGGTGGCAGCTCGAGACGCTGTACCGCTCCAACATGAAGTACATGCCCGAATGGGTACCGCGCTTCGCCTGCTACGAGGACGCCCGCCTCGTCCCGCGCGTCGGCATCGCGTCGGTGATCGCCGAGGGATTCCTCGTACTGCCGTTCAGTCGCCGCACCAAACAGCATACGGGGCAACACATCTCGGCACCGGAGAACCTCGTCAACTCTGGCAGGCTGCAGCACGACGGCAGCGCTCCGGACCTCAGCGGCCTCGAGATCGAGGGTCCTGAGGACGAGGTCGTCCACCGGCTTCCCGAACAGGTCAGAGTCCGGATGGCCAAGCTCAAGGCGTTGCAGGACAAAGGCATCGACGCCTACCCCGTCGGCAAGGCGCCCAGCCACACCGTCGCCCAGGCACTCGAGACGGCAGGGGACTCCGTCACGGTGTCCGGTCGGGTGCTTCGGCTCCGCGACTACGGTTCGGTGCTGTTCGCCGATCTGCGCGACTGGTCCGCCGAAGTCCAACTGCTCTTCGACAACTCGCGTTTGACCCAGGGCAGCACCGCCGACTTCACCAACGCCATCGACCTCGGCGACCTCGTCGAGGTCACGGGCAGCATGGGCGCCAGCAAGTCCGGCACCCCGTCGCTGCTGGTAGACGGTTGGCGACTGATCGGCAAGTGCCTGCGGCCGCTACCCGACAAGTGGAAGGGTCTCACCGATCAGGAGGCACGGGTCCGCACCCGCTACGTCGACCTGGCCATCAACACCGAGGCCCGCGATCTGATCCGGGCTCGCAGTCACGTCCTGCACGCGATTCGGGAGACGTTGTTCGCCAAGGACTTCCTCGAAGTCGAGACGCCGATCCTGCAGCAGATCCATGGCGGTGCGAACGCCCGCCCCTTCATCACCCACATCAACGCCTACGACCTCGACCTCTACCTGCGGATCGCACCGGAGCTCTACCTCAAGCGACTCTGCGTCGGCGGCGTGGAGCGGGTGTTCGAACTGGGCCGCGCCTTCCGCAACGAAGGCGTCGACTTCAGCCACAACCCCGAATTCACCCTGCTGGAGGCCTACCAGGCGCACGCCGACTACAACGTGTGGATCGACGGCTGCCGCGAGCTGATTCAGAACGCGGCGCTGGCCGCCAACGGGTCACAGGTCGTCATGCGCCCGCGGGAGGACGGAAGCCTCGAGCCCGTCGACATCTCCGGCGAGTGGACCGTCAAGACGGTGCACGGCGCCGTCTCCGAGGCGCTCGGTGAGCACGTCGACACCGCCACGGACCTGGCCACCCTGCGGCGCTTCGCCGACGCCGCGAAGATCCCGTACCAGACCCACTGGGACCACGGCGCCGTCGTCCTCGAGATGTACGAGCACCTCGTCGAGGACCGCACCGAGAACCCGACGTTCTACAAGGACTTCCCGACGTCGGTGTCACCGCTCACCCGGCCGCACCGGAGTCTGCCCGGCGTCGCGGAGCGGTGGGACCTGGTGGCCTGGGGCGTCGAGCTGGGCACCGCCTACAGCGAGCTGACCGACCCCGTCGAGCAACGCCGCAGACTCCACGAGCAGTCCTTGCTCGCCGCCGGCGGCGATCCGGAGGCCATGGAACTCGACGAGGACTTCCTGCAGGCAATGGAGTACGCAATGCCCCCGACCGGTGGCCTGGGGATGGGCGTGGACCGAGTGGTCATGCTGATCGCCGGCCGCAGCATCCGCGAGACCCTGCCCTTCCCGCTGGCCAAGCCTCGTTAAGCGCAAGTTGACAGCGTGTTACCAGGAACGGCAGCCACCATGTCGTGGTGACATCGTGGTCGGCCGCCGGCGCCTTTCGGCAACAACACCTGTCGTTGATGCACGGCTGGTTGCCCTGGACGATTCAAGCCATCGCCGTGGCCGTTCTGTTGGTCGCGATCGGCTGGCGCACACGCCGCTGGCACCTGGTTTGGCTGCCCGTTGCGGCTGTCGGCGGTATCAGCCTGGCGGCGGTGGCCTACTGGTTCATCTCCTCTCAGGGCATGTCGGACGACCCGGCTCCGAAGTTGCTGTGGGTTTGGCTCGTCGCCACGGGGGGTGCCGCCGTGGTGTTCGTCGCCGGCTGGCGCAACGCCCGCTGGTGGCGTCGGGTGGCGTCCGCCGCGGGATTGCCGCTGTGCCTCCTGTGCGCGGCGCTGGCGTTGAACCTGTGGGTCGGCTACTTCCCCACCGTCCAGACCGCGTGGAACCAACTCACGGAGGGCCCCCTGCCCGACCAGACCGACCAGGCGACCGTCGTGGCGATGCAGAGCAAGCATCAGATTCCGGCCAAGGGCGTCGTGGTTCCGGTCAACATCGGCTCCACCGCGTCGGGGTTCAAGCACCGCGGTGAGCTGGTATACCTCCCGCCCGCCTGGTTCGCGACGAACCCGGCACCGCACCTGCCGACCCTGATGATGATCGGCGGCGAGTTCAACACCCCCGGCGACTGGCTTCGCGCGGGCAATGCGATCAACACCGTCGACGACTTCGCCGCGGCCAATGGCGGCAATGCGCCGGTGCTCGTGTTCGTCGACACTGGCGGCGCGTTCAACAACGACACCGAATGCGTCAACGGCTCTCGGGGCAACTCCGCCGACCACCTCACCAAGGACGTGGTGCCGTTCATGGAGGCCAACTATGGCGTCAGCCCCAACCGCGCAAACTGGGGCCTCGTCGGCTGGTCGATGGGCGGTACCTGCGCGGTGGACCTGGCGACGATGCACCCGGACATGTTCAGCACGTTCGAGGACATCGCAGGCGATTTGGCGCCCAACTCCGGCACCAAGCAGCAGACCGTCGACCGGTTGTTCGGAGGCAACGCCGCGGCGTACGCGGCATTCGACCCGGCCACCGTGATCACCAGGCACGGCCTCTATACCGGGCTCTCCGGATGGTTCGACGTCAATGGATCTGGTTCATCGAGCGGGCCGACGGTCTTGAACGCGGTCAATGACAACGGCACCGGACTCGGCGGCAATGATGCCGCGGCGCACGTCAGCGATCAGGCGGCAGCCGCGAACTCTCTGTGCGCACTCGGCGCGGCCAACGGCATCAGGTGCGCGGTGGCGATGCAGCCGGGCAAGCATGACTGGCCGTTCGCCGACCACGCGTTCGCCGCTGCGCTGCCCTGGCTGGCAGGGCAGGTCGGCACACCGGGAGTCCCCGTGCAGGGGCTGCCCGGCCCGCCGCCGCTGCCATCGCACATTCAGTAGTCGGACTCGGCGGCGACGATCTCGGCGAGGAACGCATCGGGCCCGGGATGGGCGAGCCGTGTCCTCGCAAATTCGCGCATGCGCTGTCTTAGCGCCGCTGCCTCGGCGCCGTCAGTGGAGCGATCGTGGCCGACGGCGATGCTGGTCGTCGACCAGTCGTGGTCCCACGCCTGGTTCTCGGTCAGCTTGTGGCCGTCCTCGCGCACCAGGGTCAACGCGGCGGTCCCGTTGCCGTCGAGGACACCGGTGCCGCTCACCGAGTCGGAGCGCAGTCGGACGTCGGTCCCACGCGCAGATGCCTCACCGGTCAGCGCGACGCGCACCGTGGCGAACACCGACGAGTCGGCGGACTCGACGGACCAGTCGATCGTGTGATCCGCCGCGTCGAACGTCCCCGGCGGCACGGCGACCCAGTCGACCGACCCGACGCCACGGGCGATCCCGCCTGGGGCGCGGTCATAGTCTCGACCGGCCGCCAGCGCGTAGTCGTCGCGTCGCCCGTTGACTGCGTCAGAGCGTGTTTCGGGGAGTTCGGCCGACCATGCGCCGACCTCGTCAGCCAGCTCGGCGCAGGCTTGCACCACCTCGACGACGCGAGGATCGCCATCCAGCGCGAATGCGTGCAGCGCCGTCTGGTGCGGTGCGAGCAGCCCCTCGACGTCGGAGTCCAACGTGTCCTCGGTGAAGAACTCCTGCGCCGCGCTGATGAGAACCGCCAACTCGCCGTCGAGCAACGCGCGGTCCAGACGCACGATCCCGTCCCGGCTGCTCTGCGGCCACCACCGCCGCAGCCAAAACCCGATGGCAAGGCGCCGCAACGGTTCCAACGCTTCGGGCCGCAGGTCGACGTCGGCGGGTTCGACTCCCGACACGATCGCGGCGTGGCCCGTCGGCCCCACGACACGCCAAAGCCAGTCGGCGGCAACGGCATCGGTGACCGTCGTCCGGGTCGCGGCCGCGCCACCCGGGTCGTCGACCGTCCACTCCAGAACCGCACCGCTGACCTCGAGCACCGCCACCGCGGGCACCACGGAGACGGGCGGCCCCACGACCCAGAACCCCGAGTCCGCGACGAGCTTCACGGGGCCACCTCGTACTCCCGAAGTTCCAACATGGACTTGATGCGTTGGCGGTGGTCGAGACTGACTGAACGCGCGACGCCCTCGAGCAGCGCCCGTAGGTCGTCGACGTCGTCGCAGGGTTCCTGCCAGACGTCGCGTCCGTGCAGGCGGGCCCACAGCCTCCTGAGATACGGCCTCGCGAAGTTCGACAGATCGTCGATCACCTGGCGCTGACGGGGATGCATCGGTCCGCCGTCGACGAGGTAGCGACGCGCGTGCAGCACGTAGGCCTCCTTGCGCAGCCGAGCCTGGATGCAGCCCGAGAGCGCGTAGCGGGTGGCGGAGGCACCGCTCAGCGGGTCGAGATCGACCGCCACCTCGATGCCGGCAACGAGGGCTGCCTGCTTGTCCTCGGCGAGCAACCCCCAGGGAGCACACGCCCGATCGACCTCCTCGGCACACAGCAGCGGAATGTCGGGCAGTTCGTCGCGGTCCATCGCGCGACGCAACGTCGCCCTGACACGGTCCACGACGCTGCGGTTCAGCGGTGGATCCCCTTCCGCCCCCCACTGCACAGGCGGAGGTGGTTGCGGCGCAACGGAACTCAGCCCGATGTCCACGATCGACCATGGCAGCTCGGCGACGTCGACGCGGGCCCTTGCACCAAAGTTGTACGGCGTCGCATCGGCGATCAGCGCCGACCACACCCGTTGCCTGGCCATCTCGGCGTTGTGCCCACCCGCGGCGCCGAGCACGGTGGTGAGGCCGGCGAGGAACGGCCCTGCGATGGTGCCTCCCGGTCGGACGTCGCGCCAGCTGCGCTCGAGCTGGCGGGACAGCTGCGCCACCACCTGCTCGCCGCCGACGTAGCGGTTGAGAACCTCGATGCCGGTCCGGTCGCGGTCGTCGTGCACTCCACGCAGTACCGACTCGGCGGCTTCGCGATCGTCCGCTGCCGGTGCGCCTCTGGTCACCGCTAGCTCGAAACACACTGGGAAGTAAAGCTCCTGAGCGTTGCCCGCCGTGATTCGCAGTCTGCGGCGCTCGAGCTTCAGAAGCGTGAACCACGCTGCGGTAGCGCCCAATTGAGGTGCCCGCTCGAGGATCAGGTTGCGCATCGCAACTGCCGTGCCGGGTGTGACGACGGGTGCCGAGAACTGCGGATTGGCGCGCAGACGAAACACCAGCGGGTCGAGGATCCGCTTGACGGTACGCCTCAGCGGAGCGCCATCTGGGCCGCTCAGGACCTCTACTGCCGGCCCGATCGCGCGCCACGCCTCATCGATCACCGCTCGTCGCGGCAGCACGACACCCTCTTTGTGGGCTGCGGTGCCAGCGTCGGCCACCAGGCGAGGAGCCGTGGTCATCCGCCCAGGATAGGCCGTGCTGCGTCAAACACCGCACCCGAAAGTTGGGTTCGGTAGCGGACGCACGGACGGACCCTGATGGCATGTCCGACGTCCTGCTGATCACCGTTGTGCTCCTTCTCTCCGCCGCGATCGGCGCGGTTCTGTGCGCGCCCCTGTCCCGCGCCACCCGCGCACCATCCGAGCCTGTTCAGGCCAGTCGACCGACCGGGGTCGGCATCGGCACCGTGCGCACCGTCGATGGGCTCATTACGGTCGACGTGGAGAGCATCTCGGGCCAGCACTTCGTCGGCAGGCTGCGTCGGCACCCCGACGAAGCGGTGCTGGGCGAATTGCACCCCGGTGTCCTGCTGTTGGTGACCTTCGATCCGTCCGAACGCGAACAGCTTTCGCTCGCCGACGACATGTCGGCGGTGCGCACGGCCTTCGACCAGATGCTCGTTCGCAAGGGACTGGTGACCCGGGCGCAGATGGACCTGATCAGGAATGGCACCAGGTCACGGGGCGTCGTGACCGCGATGAGGATGACGGGCGCCGCCCGCGAGGACTACCGCGAGGTCGAACTCGACCTCATGGTCCGCAGACCGGCGGGCGGACAGTTCCCCGCGCACGAAACCGCGCTGATCCCCGACTCGGCATTGATCAAGGTCGCACCGGGCTCCGTGATCGATGCCTACTACCTCAGCGGCGACGAATCCTCGGTCGCCGTCTCCGTGCCACCCGCCTGACCGATCAGCGCGCGCCGTCGACCGCGAAGGTGACGAGTGCCGCCCAGTACAACGGGCTCGCGCTTACGTCGCCGGAACGCCACTGCCGCAGGCGATCCCGCTGCCACCGATTCACCGCGCAGCCGCCCTCGTCCTCGTCGTGAGCATCGTCCACGGCGACGACGAGGTCCGCCATGGGATCGGCCGCACCGCCGGTGAACTGCCGGTACCCCGCCGTCGTCGGCAGTGACCACAGCGTGGCCGTCACCAACTGCGCGCCGCACAGGACCATCGCCGCGACCAAACCCGTCGCCTCGTCGAACCGGTAGTCACCACCGGACGCGCACGCGACGAGCGCCACCCGGGGCGGCATCGGCATCCGGCGGGACATGATGGCCGCCGCGGTGAGCGGACCCTCCTCCGCCAGATGCAGCGCAGCCTGGTCCGCGCGGCCGGACTGATCCTCGGCGGCGCTGGCGTGACCGACGTAGAGCAGGCGGCGAGGCTCCTCGGCCAACATCGCGGCGAGCCAGTCCCGATCGGCGTCCGCGCGGCGGAACAGTTCCGTCGACGTAGACACCTTCGGCAGGACCCGCTGCCTGGCGACGTCTCCGGCGAAGTGCCGAGCCAGGCGCGTCTCCGGCGACGGTCGACCGAGGACCGAACCCAGTGCCGAGTCGGGCCGTTGACCTGGCACCCGCGGATCGAGGATCAGCAGGGGCAAGCGGTGACGACGCTCGTCCCATGCCGTTCGCGGACGAGGCGCGTTGACGATGTTCGGCGGGATGGCCATCAGCACGTCGACCAGCTCCACCAGCCGGTGGGCATCGGTCTCCGAGTCCGCGGGCGGGGCGAGCAGACCCCACGGCACGCGCCCCAACCTCGCACTTGGCGAGACGAATAGCACCGCATGCGGCGTGGACACGCAGTCCGCCAGCAGGCGCCAGGCCGCATCGGAGAGCAGCGTCGCCCCGAGACGTCGAGCAAGCGCCAGCTCGGTAGCCGGAGTGGCGAACGGCCCGGCCTTCAGCGCCCTGGTTACCGCTTCAGCGACGGACTCCCCCGCCGACGGGTCGGGAAGCGCACGGGCGAGTTCGTCGAGCCCCTCGCGAATGTGCACCGCCTGCACCACCCAGGTGAGCGTGCGGGACGGATTCCCGACCACCCGCAGACTGGCGTAGGTGGCCACGCCGACGTCCGCGAACCGCAGAACCAGCGCGGGCGTCAGGGCCACGTCTCCCATACCGATTCGGCCGCGGTGATGCACTGGCCGTACCGCTGCAGCGCCAACTCTCGGTAGTGATCCAGCACCGGTCCCGTGGTCGGGTCCATGCGCAACGGAGGCAGGGGGCCCAACCGCGTGAGCCCGGTGCCGTCGGTGATCGGTGGTCCCGCCGCGACCAGGGCGAGCTCGTCGACGTCGGTGATCGGCGCGGCTGCCGTGGAAACACTCGACCACTCCATCGCCGCGGCGTCTGCGTGTTCCGCGCTGAACGTGCCTCTTGCACTGTGGTATTCGACCAGCTGGCTGACGAGATCCGAGTTCTCCCAATCCGACGCGACGGCGAAGGCGCCGGCCAGCAGCGGCGCCGACACACACGTCGCCCACTGCGCCCGGGCTTCCGCGTCGGCGACCGAATACCGCACCGAATCGACGGCCAGCGACGCGGGAACCTTGAGTTCCGCGGCGCGTTCCAGCTTCTCCATCGCCGCGCTATGGTGCGCCGTGCCCGGCTGCGCCCTGGTGATCACACCAGAACCCGCGCGGTACCTGGCCTCGGCGGCATCCCAGTCCTCGTCTGGGTCGCCTGCGCCGTCGAAGCCCAGGTCGGCCAGCGCCTCCGCCCGCCATACGTTGCCGAGATGGTCGTCGAGCCTGGCATAGGCCAACCAGCTGCTGCGTGGCGAGGAGTCGAGGCAGGCGCGTGCCTGCGCCACCATGTCGACAGCGTCCGCGTAACGGCCACGGAAGATCGCGATCCAACTGCGCTGCAGAAGAATTCGGTGGATGTGCAACGGCTTTCCGAGCTCGCGCCAGTGACGCTCGGCGTTCTCCCAGCACTCGTCGGCGGCCTTGAGTCCACCCGCGGACATCCTAGTCAGCCCGAAGAACAGCCAGCACCGGGAGACGTCGTTGGCGCGGGCATACTTGGCGATCACCGGATAGGCCTCGTACATCCGCGCTTCGGTGCTCACGCGGTCGCCGGCGGACCAGCTCGCGGCCCCGCGCTCCAATTGCGCTCGAGCCGTAGCCAATTCCCATCCACGCGCCTCGGCCCGGGCCTCCGCCCGTCGCAGCCAGGGTGCGGCCTGGTCGAGCCTGCCGGTCTCGATGCAGAACCTGGCGTACCCGATGGCGCCGAGCACCCGCAGATTGTCGGCGGACTGACCAATGTCCGACAACGTCTCGATGTGCTCGATGACGCTGTCCCACAAGGACACGGACCGCACGTGCAGATCGTCGTCGCACAAACCCTCCGCGCAGACGATTCGCGCATAAGTCACCAGATAGGCGTGTTCCTCGGCGAGATCGGCGAATTCCTCGTCGCCGTCGTCGAGGGCGCGGAGACCGATCGCCGCCCCCTCGTGGTCACCGATGGCAGCGGCCAGGCCCGTCTCGAGAAAGCCTGCCCGGCGGCCGTACCTGCGGATCAGGTGGCGTATCTCGGCGGTCGTCATGGTCGACTTGGCGACCACCTCCGGTGCCGCAGTGCCCGCCAGAATCGACGAATAGACGGCCAGGCAGTCGCGGATGCGACGAGCGCCCTCGCGGACACCGTCGTAAGCCGTCCTGACCAGGTAGAGCTCACCGAGCTGAGCCAGCGCCTCTAGCATCCAGTCGTCCCGGTCGGCCGCCTCGATCTGCGGCATCAGAGGCAGCAGCAGTTCCTTGGCCGCCGTCTCGTCGGAGGCCAAGGCCAGGTGGCGGGCGCGCTCCAGCTCCCCGGGGATCGACACGGCTGCATCATAAATCGCCGTGGCCGCAAGGTGTGGAAGTCGGAAGTGGCGAAAGCGGCGGACGCGCCATGCACGCCCGCCGCCCGCGGTGTGACCTGTCAGTTGCAGGTCACCTTGATCTCGAACTTCTTCGTGATCATTCCCGCCATCGGGTTCTTCATGTCGGCGCCCTGCGCCTCACCGGTGATGGTGTAGGTGCTGCCGTCGACCGCCACGTCCGCGGAGCCGCTCTTCATGCCGCCCATCTGGGCGACGGCCAGCGCGTTGCCGTCGACCACCAGGCCCAGTGACTCGACGACCGGGGTCGCCTGGTCCGTCATCACGACGCCGACGCCCTGCTGGCCACCGACCGCGCCACTGGCCACGTTGATCTTGCCCGCCGCCTTGACGCAGGTTACCGAGTTGAGGTCCAGCCCTGCCAGATCCTGGCCCTCGACCTTGACCTCGGTGTTGCCGCCGGTGCTCACCTGGGGGGTGCTGCTACCGCTGGCGGCGGGTGTGCTCGATGCCGGCGTTGAACCCTTGTCGTCCGAGCAGCCGACCAGAACCAGTGCGGCCGCCGCGATGCCGATGCCCGCCGTCACGATCTTCTTCATGGAGAGTTCCCTTCATTCGCTCCGCCCCGATGGCGTCGTCGTGAGGCAAGTACAGGCGGGCCGAATCGCTACCGATCCCAACAATCGACGGGGGTACGGTGGCAGCGTGGCCGACTCAGCTGTGCCAGATTCCGGGTCCGACGTGGGAGATCCCGGTGAGATCATCGACGCCGAGGTGGTGCCGGACCCCGTGCCCGTGACGTCCCCGGACACCGGCTACACCTCCGGCGGCGTGCCGACCTTCGAGGCGGTCAGGGAAAAGATCGAGACCAGGTACGGCACTGCCATCGGGTCGGCGGAGCTGGCGTCGGAGACCGACGACGCACGGCAGGTCGAGGAGCAGTACGAAGCCCGGCAGCGTGCCGCCCACGATCGCCTCGAGCAGATCAGAGCGTCGATGCGGGACGAGCCAGACAAGGCCTGACGTGTTGCGTTCCTTCAGCGTCGAGGAGCGACGGACGCGGCTGGCGCGACGCCACTTCCTCGCCGAACCGGCCGACAAAAGCGTCGCAGGCGTGGCCGGCTCGTTCGTCGGCCTACACGCCACCGACCCGGTCACGCCCTACGTGTCGCTGTGGGCTCGCCGCAACGGGTTTCGCGTCGCCGGCCTCGACGCCGCGCTGTACGAGCACCGCACGGTGGTCAAACACCTCGCCATGAGGCGCACGTTGTGGGTGTTCAACGCCGACGACCTCCCGGCCGTGCAGTCCGCGGCGAGTGATCGGGTGGCAGGCAACGAGCGCAAGAAGTTGATCGCCGACGTGGTGAAGGCCGGTATCGCCGCTGACGGCGAGGCGTGGCTGGCGGAGGCGTCGACGGCCGTCCTCGCGCACCTGAACGAACACGGCCACGCCAGCGCCCGAGAACTGCGGGCGGCGCTGCCCCAGCTGGCGGGCACCTACGACCCGGCGCCCGGCAAGAGCTGGGGTGGGCCCGGTCCCATTTCACCGCGGGCGCTCACGGTGTTGGGCGTCGAGGGGCACTTGGTCCGCGGCCCCAACGAGGGAACCTGGACGACGTCTCGCCCGAAGTGGACCACCGCGGCGCAGTGGCTCGGCACCAGCCCGGACACGATGGACCACCACGCTGCACGGGCGAGCCTGATCCGGACGTGGCTGCGGACGTTCGGACCCGCCACCGTCAACGACCTGAAGTGGTTCTTCGGACACACCCTGACCTGAGCGCGGGAAGGCCTGCGCGACGTCGGCGCCGTCGAAGTGGACCTGGACGGCGTCGTCGGCCATGCGTTGCCCGACGATCTGGAACCCGAACCCCCGTGCGACCGCTGGTGCGCCCTGCTGCCCGGCCTCGACGTGACGACGATGGGCTGGCAGGACAGGGGCTGGTATCTCGGCGAGCATCAGGGCCAGGTCTTCGACCGCAACGGCAATGGCGGCCCGACGGCGTGGTGCGATGGTCGGATCGTGGGCGGTTGGACTCAGGACGGCGACGGCCTGGTCGTCCTCAGCTCGTCGAGAAGGTCGACGCCACGGCGTCGAAGGCGTTGGCGCGCAAGGCCAAGGAGCTGACCCATTGGCTCGACGGGATACGGATTGCCCCCCGGTTCCCGTCGCCGCTGTCCAAGGCGACGTAGCGCCCATGGACTCTGCGGCTACGGAGGAAGAGCTCGAGTGCACCACACCGTGGGCGCAGAGCCGAGGGGCGAAAACTCGACTAGGCGGATTTACGAGACCTTGCGCCGCCTCTTCGCGGGCGCCGGCGTCGGCAACATCTCGGCGAGGAACTGACCGGTGTAGCTCTCCGAGACCGCGGCCACGTCCTCCGGGGTGCCCGCGGCGACGACCGTACCGCCACCGCCACCGCCCTCCGGACCCATGTCGACGATCCAGTCCGAGGTCTTGATGATGTCGAGGTTGTGCTCGATGACGATGACCGTGTTGCCCTTGTCGACCAGACCGTTGATGACCTTGAGCAGCTTGCGGATGTCCTCGAAGTGCAGGCCGGTCGTCGGCTCGTCCAGGACGTACACCGTGCGACCCGTCGACCGCTTCTGCAGCTCGGCGGCCAGTTTCACGCGCTGGGCCTCACCGCCGGACAGCGTGGGTGCGGGCTGGCCCAGCCGCACGTAGCCGAGGCCGACGTCGACGAGGGTCTTCAAATACCGGTGAATCGAGGTGATCGGTTCGAAGAAGCCGGTCGCCTCCTCGATCGACATGTCGAGGACCTCGGAGATGGTCTTGCCCTTGTAGTGGACCTCGAGCGTCTCGCGGTTGTACCGGGCGCCGTGGCAGACCTCGCACGGCACGTACACGTCCGGCAGGAAGTTCATCTCGATCTTGATGGTGCCGTCACCCGAACACGCTTCGCAGCGCCCGCCCTTGACGTTGAACGAGAACCGCCCCGGCTGATAACCGCGCACCTTGGCCTCGGTGGTGGCGGCGAACAATGTCCGGATCTTGTCGAAGACACCCGTGTAGGTGGCCGGATTCGACCGCGGAGTGCGTCCGATCGGTGACTGGTCGACGCGCACCAGCTTGTCGAGTTGGTCGATGCCGTTGATCCGCGTGTGGCGGCCGGGTACCTGACGCGCGCCGTTGAGCTTGTTGGCCAGGACCGACGCGAGGATGTCGTTGACGAGGGTTGACTTGCCCGATCCCGAGACACCGGTGACCGAGGTCAGCACTCCGAGAGGGAAGGAGACGTCGATCTCGCGCAGGTTGTTCTCGCGCGCGCCGACGACCGTCAGTTGCCGTCTGCGATCGATCGGACGGCGAATCGCCGGCACCTCGATGCTCTCCTTGCCGGAAAGGTATGCGCCGGTGATGGATTTGGTATTGGTCAGCAGATCCGCATAGGTGCCGCTGTGCACGATGTGGCCACCGTGCTCGCCGGCTGCGGGCCCGATGTCGACGACCCAGTCGGCGTGGGCGATGGTGTCGAGATCGTGCTCGACGACGATCAACGTGTTGCCGAGGTCCCGCAGGCGGACCAGCGTGTCGATCAGTCGCCGGTTGTCCCGCTGATGCAGTCCGATGGAGGGCTCGTCGAGGACGTACAGCACGCCTGCGAGACCGGAGCCGATCTGCGTGGCGAGCCGAATGCGTTGCGCCTCACCGCCGGAGAGCGTGCCCGCAGCCCGGGACAGCGTCAGATAGTCCAGGCCGACGTCGAGCAGGAAGCCAAGCCGCGACTGCACCTCCTTGAGTACCTGTCCGGCGATGGCGTGCTCGCGCGTGCCGAGCGTGAGCGCGTTGAGGAACTTCGAACAGTCGGCGATCGACAACTCGCAGACCTGCGCGATGGACTTCGCGTCGTCGTCGGCGGCTAGCGTGACGGCCAGGATCTCCGGCTTGAGCCGGGTGCCCTCGCAGACGGGACACGGGACGTCGCGCATGAACCCGTCGTAGCGTTCCTTCATCTGCTCGGACTCGGTCTGCTCCATGCGGCGGTGCAGGAACGCCATCACGCCCTCGAAGTCGGCGTAGTACGAGCGGGTGCGTCCGTAACGGTTCTTGTACCGGACGTGCACCTGCTCGTCGCAGCCCTCGAGGATGGCCTTGCGTGCCTTCGCCGGCAGCTTGCGCCACGGTGTGTCGACGTCGAATCCGAGGCTTTCGCCGAGGCCTTCGAGCATCCGGGTGAAGTAGTCGGCGGTGTGGCCCATCGCCCACGGCGCGATGGCGCCATCGGCCAGCGTCAGCTCCGGGTCGGGCACCACGAGGTCGGGGTCGACCTCCTTGCGAATGCCGAGGCCGGTGCACTCGGGACATGCGCCGTAGGGCGAGTTGAACGAGAACGACCGCGGTTCGAGGTCGTCCACCGCCAAGGCGTGGCCGTTGGGGCAGGCTAGCTTCTCGGAGAACCGCTGCTCGCGGTGCGGTGCATCTTCGTCTTCGTCCACGAACTCCAGCACGAGGATGCCGTCGGCGAGCCCGAGGGCCGTCTCGACCGAGTCGGTGAGGCGCTGTTTCGAGCTGGCCTTGACGCTGAGGCGGTCGACGACCACCTCGATGTCGTGCTTCTCCTGCTTCTTGAGCTTGGGCGGATCGGTGAGGGTGTGTACGACGCCGTCGACGCGAACACGGCTGTATCCCTGGGCGTTGAGCTTCTCGAACAGGTCGACGAACTCGCCCTTGCGGGTACGCACGACGGGGGCGAGCACCTGAAATCGGATGCCCTCCTCCATCGCCAGCACCTGATCGACGATCTGTTGCGGCGTCTGCCTGGCGATGCGCTCTCCGCAGACGGGGCAGTGGGCCGTGCCCGCGCGGGCGTAGAGCAATCGCAGGTAGTCGTACACCTCGGTGATGGTGCCGACGGTCGAGCGGGGGTTGCGGTTGGTCGACTTCTGGTCGATCGACACCGCCGGGGAAAGCCCCTCGATGAAGTCGACGTCGGGCTTGTCCATCTGGCCGAGGAACTGCCTGGCGTAGGCCGACAGCGACTCGACGTAACGGCGCTGCCCCTCCGCGAAGATGGTGTCGAATGCCAGCGATGACTTGCCGGAACCGGACAATCCGGTGAAGACGATCAACGAGTCGCGCGGCAGATCTACGTCGATGCCTCGCAGGTTGTGCTCGCGCGCTCCCTTGACGATCAGGCGGTCAGCCAACTGATCCCTCTCTGGTCCCATACCGCTCCCCAAACCCGCAGAAAGCGCTCCGCGACCATGCTATGTCCATGCTCCGACAACCCATGAATCACGTCCCGGGCCAAGCCCGTACCGTGGCGGACATGAGTGGTGAGAAGACCTCGGTCGCCGATGACTACACGGGCCACGTCGAATCCGGTTCGGCCGCGCGCCGCACGCTTCCCGGCGCGACGATCGTGAAGGCATCGGTCGGCCCCATGGACAACAACGCCTACCTCATCACGTGTTCCCAAACTGGCGAGACGCTACTAATCGACGCCGCGAACGACGCCCCGATCCTGCTCGACCTGGTGGATCGCTATGCCCCCAAGCTGTCGCTCATCGTGACCAGCCATCAACACGGCGACCACTGGATGGCACTCGAAGAGGTGGTCAAGGCCACCGGCGCGCCCACGGCCGCGCATCGACTCGACGCCGAACCGCTACCCGTTACACCGGACCGCATCCTGGCCCACGGGGACACCATCGAGATCGGCGAATTGACCTTCGACGTGATCCACCTCCAAGGGCACACCGAGGGTTCGGTGGCACTGGCGCTGAGTGGGCCTGCGGCGGGCGACGCCGTCCAGTTGTTCACCGGTGACTGCCTGTTTCCGGGAGGCGTCGGAAGGACGTGGAAGGACGGCGACTTCGAACGACTGCTCGGCGACGTCACGCGACGCCTGTTCGACGTCTATCCGGACTCGACCGTCGTGTATCCGGGTCACGGCGACGACACCACGCTCGGGAACGAGCGGCCGCACCTCGCGGAGTGGCGCCAGCGCGGTTGGTGAGACCGCCCAACGTGCGGTCATGGTGAGAATTCGCGCGAATCTCCGCCCTGACCGCACACTCGGCGGTCGTTGTCGGGGAGGCACGTACCGTCGATCTCATGAACCCATGGCTCAAGCCCGACAAGCCCGGCCCCGGACAGGAGTCGGTCTGGGACTACCCGCGCCCGCCGCGGCTCGAGGAGTTCCACGGCTCGATCACCATCGAACTCGGTGGGTCGACCATCGCGTCCACCGACCGTGCATGGCGTGTGCTGGAGACCAGCCACCCGCCTACGTACTACCTGCCGCCGTCCGCATTCGGTGAAGGTGTGCTCCGCGAGGCGCCCGGGTCGTCGTGGTGCGAGTGGAAGGGCGTCGCGTCCTATTACGACCTCGTCACCGACGCGCGAGTCGCCGAACGAGCCGGGTGGACCTATCTGGACCCGACACCGGGCTTCCAACCGGTGACCGGCGCAATCGCGGTGATGGCGGCACAGGTCGACTGTTGCACCGTCAACGGCGAGCAGGTCGAACCGCAACCGGGTGGCTTTTACGGGGGCTGGATCACCAGTTGGGTCAAGGGCCCGTTCAAGGGCATTCCGGGATCGAGGGGCTGGTAGCCCCCGACGTCAGGAGGTGTGGACGATCAGAACGTCGGACTTGGACCGACGTGCGACGTTGGCGGGCACCGATCCGAGCAGCCGACCGGCGATCGTGTTCAAGCCGACGTTGCCGACGACGAGGAGGTCGGCCTTGAGCTCTTCCGCCAGATCGACCAGGGCGTCGACCGGAGCGCCGACGACGGCCTTCTCCTCGACGTCCTTGGCTCCCGCCGTGTGGGCCCGTTCCTTGGCCTCGCGCAGAATCGCGTAGATGGGGGCGTTGCCCGACATCTTGTAGCCCTCGTCCTTGAGAACGTCGGCGGCCCGCGAATCCTCGCTCTGAGGGAAGTACGCCGTCGCCACCACCAACTTCGCGTCCGCTCCCGCAGCGATCTGGGCGGCCCGATCTACCGCACGTAGCGATGAATCCGAACCGTCAGTGCCGACCAAAACGGTCTGATAGGCGCCCATTCATGCCCTCCAGTGTCGATTGCCAAGCCACCCGAGACAGTAGCCCGTCGTTTCATCAACAGGGGCCGATTCGCTCGGATGACACGCGTACTGCCGGGACTGATCGTAACCGCAGCCCACTCCGCGAACGCGACGTTGGTGAGCAAAGGTACGCAATTCGTCCCTGCGCGTGACGGATCGCATCGGCGTCCTCAACGTGACCTGGGCCATTGACGGTGCCGTGGAGAAAGGTGAAGACGTTATCCCACAGAGACTTTCATGAGTACCGCTGACTGAATCCCGATGTCGCGGGTCGAAGTTGGATGGCTGAGATTCTTCGACGCGTACGGCAAAGTCGTTGTCGGAGAACGTGTAGCGGTACCACGGCTCGTCGTCGCAGCATCCGAGCTGGTGCCGGAGATTGCTGAAGGCGCCGCAGACGTTGCGGCAAGGAGTAAGTGTGTGAGACGCATCATCGTCGCGATCACCGGCGCATCGGGAGCCATTTACGGCGTCCGCGCGCTGGAGACGCTGGGCAAGGTCGAGGACGTCGAGACCCATCTGGTCGTCACCTCGTCGGGCCAGCGGACGGTCCGCTCGCTGGCCGACCACCACCACCATCCGCGCGACATCGGCGCGGCCGTGTCGTCGGGTTCGTTCGTCACGACCGGCATGTTGGTCGCGCCATGCTCGGTGAAGACCCTCAGTGGAATTGCGAACTCCTACAACGACGAGCTCGTGGTGCGCGCGGCCGACGTGTGTCTGAAGGAGCGACGCAGAGTCGACCTGATGGCCAGGGGCGACGAACAACGGGGAGATCATCATGCCGCCCGTTCCGGAGTTCTATGCGTTGCCGCGCTCTCGACGAGGTCGTCGATCAAACGGTGTCCCGGGCTCTCGAACTACTGGACGTCGTGATCCCCGGGTATTCAGCGGTGGGATGGCAGGTCGGTAGCTCCGGACGAGGGCCTAGGCGGCCCGTGATCTTCCGAAGTACAACTCCTGGGTGGCGATGCACACCACCTGACCCGTGCGGTTGTACATCGTGGCCGTTGCCAGTCCGCGGCCGCCGATTCCGCTGGGCGAGAACTGATCCGACAGCACCCAGTCCGACAGGTCGACGGGCCGATGAAACCAGAGGGCATGGTCGATCAACGCGTTGTACGTCGTGAGCGGCGTGGCGCGCCGCATGGTGATTGCCGTCTCCAGCATCGTGGTCCCCGACAGATACGTCAGAAGGCAGCTGTGCAGGACCTCGTCGTCGGGAACGGATTCGGTTGGTCGCCACCACATCCGGATACGAGGCGAGGGCTCGGGTAGCTCCAGTGCGAGCCGGGGCGGCGGGTCGACGTAACGCAACTCGAAGGCCTGCGGACGCACCCAGTGACCACCGAGTTCGTCGGCGTAACCCGCCAACTGCTCCGCGACGGGTAGCACCGACTCCGGGGCGGGTGCGTCCGGCATCGGGGCGTGGTAGTCGAGACTGTCCACCGGTGTGCTCAACGACACGAGCGCCTCCAACAACACGTCGCCGTCCTGCCGCGCGGTGACCTGTCTGGTGGACAGCGTCCCTCCGTCGCGGGACCGGACGACCTCTAAGTCGACCGGCCGCCGGGCGTCACCGGCGCGCAGGTAGTACACGTGCACGCTGTGCGGCGTGCGGCCAGGCGCAGTGCGACTCGCTGCCATGAGCGCCTGCCCGGCGATGTGCCCACCAACGATGTGGTGGGCGGGGTTGTCCAGCTGGGTGGCCACGAAGTTGTCGTCGTCGATCTGGTCCACCTGCAACGTGGCGACGACGTCGGCCAGCGACGGCGAACGGAAGGTCACTCCGGCATCATGCCGCAAGCGCGCATGGTCACCATTGATCGCATCGGCAGGCATGGGTTCCGGGTGCTCAAACCCACGACGAAAGACTCCCATGTCCGACGGTCCTCAACCCTTCAAAAAGAAACTCTTGAAAAAAATGTGCGAAAGCCGGTGGCTCGCGCCCCCTAGCTGTTGAACGCGGCCCAGTCGGGCGGCGACACCTCGAAGGAGTACGACATGACCACCACGCTCAGGACCCGCCGCGGCAGGACCCTCGCCGCGACGATGCTCGCTGCGGCGGCCGTCACCGGCGCCATCGGCACGGCGGTGCCTGCCAATGCCGCCCCCGCCAAGTACATCGCAATCGCGTACTCGCCGGCGAATGGGCACATCGGCACGGGTCAACACACCAACCTCGACACCGCCCTCGCTAGCGCGCTAAGCCAATGCGGCGGCCACTGCGCGGTCGAGACCTGGTCCAAGAACGGATGCGTCGCAATCGCCGTCAGCGGTCAATACCACTACGGCTGGTATGGCTCGAACCTGCGGGATGCTCAGCAAGGCGCCATGCAACGAACCGGGCCCGGCTCTTACGTCGCGTGGTCGGGCTGCGCAAAGTGACCAGCTGGTCGGCCCGTCATCGTTCCGGTGGCGGGCCGACCAGTTCGGGTGAACCACTCAAGCGGTGATTACGTAATGTACGGAAGAAGTAGTCTCACAGCAGCTCGACAGGAAGACCGCATGACAAGCGCCCCGCCCGAGTTCGGTGGCGCACTCGACGATGCTGAACTCGCGATGGCTGCCGCACACGGAGACCGAGCGGCTTTCGCAGCGATCTATGACAGGTATGCCAACCGGCTGTACGACTTCTGCGCGGGCATGTTGCGCGACACCGACGCGGCGGCCGATTGCGTGCAGGACGTGTTCGTCGACGCGGCGTCCCAACTCGGTGCGCTGCGTGACCCGAGCCGATTGCGGCCCTGGCTGTATGCAGTAGCGCGCAACCAGGCGTTGGCACGCATCCGGGCCCGCCGTCGCGAAATGCCCACGGATGAACTGCCCGAGTTCGACAGTGGAGAGCCCGATTTGGCGACGCTGGCGGCCCGCAGCGAACTCGCCGACCTCATCGCCGATGCCTGCGGCGGGCTGTCGGAGCGGGACCGCACCGTGTTCGAACTGACGTACCGGCACGGTCTCGACGGCACCGAACTGGCCGATGCGCTAGGGGTCAGCCACACGAATGCCAACACTCTGGCCGGACGGTTGCGCGACGGCGTCGAGCGTTCACTCGGGGCCCTGTTGGTGTGTCGCGGGGTGAAGACCGACCCCGCGTGCTGCCCCGAACTGGCTTTGCTCCTTGCTGACTGGGATGGCACGTTCACCGTGCTGATGCGCAAGCGCGCCGCTCGCCACATCGACGGCTGCTCCGTCTGCGAAGAGGAGCGACGTCGCAGGGTCAACCCCGTCGCACTGCTCGGCGGTGTTCCGGTGTTCTTGCCCGCGCCCGCGTCCTTGCGCGAACGCACGCTGCCTGCGGCCTCCCAGGGCCTGCCCGCGGCCACCCAGCCGCCCGAGGCCACCCCGCCGCCGCAAGCACTCCCAACGCCGCACCTTTCGCCAGCGCAGGGGCGTCATGCGCGGGCGGCGCTGATCGCGGTGTTCGTCATCCTCGGCATCGCGGGGGTGGCACAGCTGTCGGCGCCGTTGCTCTTCCAAGACCAGCGCGTCGATCCAGTCAGTGAGGTCGTTGAGGCGACCACGGAGGCGCCGGGCAGCATGACGGCATTTACCGGGCCTGCGTCCCTTGCCCCCAGCGTGCCGTCGACCACGGCCGAGCCAACTGAACCCGTCCAGGGTCCGACCACGACCGTGATCACCACCGCGTCCACCACTATCGCTCCGACGCGCACGACCACGCAAACCCCGACTACGACGTCGACGAAGCCCAGCAACTCGTTCAGCCCGAGCCGGGCCGCGTCCTCGACGGAGCGGACCACCCAAACCCAAACGCGCACCTCGACGTCGACGTCGGCGTCGACCAGTACGAGTACCAGCCCGCCGCCGCCCCCCACCACCACGACCAGCGACCCGATCGAATGAGCTGAGCCTTCTAGCGTCTCAATCGGCTGCGATTGCGAGCGAGTGACGGGATTCGAACCCGTGTAAACGGCTTTGCAGGCCGGTGCCTAGCCACTCGGCCACACCCGCGATGGACTCCACCTTGCCACCGTGAGGGGGTGAAACCGATCCTTTCGATCGGCGTGATCGCTAGATCAGCGGCACACCGGCAGCCAGACCGCTGCGCGGCCAACCGGCGGGCGACTTCTCCCACTCCTCCTGACGGCCGTATGGCGTCAAGTCCAAGAACGGGTAGCCGACGGAGGTGTGGTCGAGCCCCCGCGCGTAGGTCGAATAGGTGTGGAACACTTCGTCTCCGCGGCGCAGGAACACACTGGCCGCGGGCATGTCGCCTCGCAGTTCGTCGTCGGTGAAACCGTCGGCACGCAACTCGTCGAGGGACTTGTAGTTGAATTCGATCGGCCTCCGCGCCGGATCGAGTGTCACCTGATAGTCATACGTGAAGTCACTGTCGCGCGACGAGTACCACGGGAACGTCCAGCCGTGCTGGTCGCGATACCGAGCGATGCTCGCGTAGGGCGCACGAGACACACATGCGAACGTCACTCCCCTGGCCTCGAGCAGTGCGCGATCCTTGTCGGTGAACGAAAGATCGGCTGCGGCCGTGCAACTGGGGCAGCCCTGGTCCTTGGCGTCGATCCACATGAAGTGGTGCACGTAGAGCTGCGGTCCGCCTTCGAACAGGTCGACGAGACGCAGCTCGCCTTCCGGCCCCTCGAAGACGTAGTCCTTGTCCACCTTGACCATTGGCATCCGCCTGCGCTCGGCGTTGACCTCATCTCGCAGATGCGTGACCTCGCGTTCACGGGCCAACAACCGTCGGCGGGCAGTCAGCCATTCATCGCGGGTGGCAACGGCTGGATAGGCGGCAGGGATTGGGGACATGGCAGATCCTCTCGGGTATGCAGTTGCGGTATTGACTCGGGGACCGGTCAAGACTCATCGCAGGGCGTGTGGGTCGCGATACCTTGTCCGGATGTATCACTGGCTGGCCGATCCGCCCTTCTTCGGTGGTCCGGGTCAAGGCACCCGTCAGATCATCGAATTGTTCGTCGCTTTCGGCCTGACGGCACTGATCGGCCTGGAGCGCGAAATTCAGGGTAAGAGCGCAGGGCTGCGGACGCAGACCATCGTCGGCACGGCGGCAGCGCTGATCCTGCTGGTCAGCAAGTACGGATTCCAAGACGTGCTGGTCGAGGGGCTCGTCGTCGTCGACCCGTCACGCGTCGCGGCCCAAATCGTCTCGGGCATTGGCTTTCTCGGTGCGGGCATCATCATCTTCCGACGTGGCTCGGTTCACGGCCTGACGACTGCGGCCGCAGTCTGGGAGTCCGCAGCCATCGGCATGGCTGCCGGTTCGGGCCTGCTGCTGCTCGCGTGCACCGTGACGGCGATGCACTTCCTCATCATCCTGGGGTTCATGCCGCTGGCCAAGCGGCTGGCCGCTCGACTCAGCGGCTCGATCCGCGTGCACGTCACCTACGAGGAGGGCCGCGGCGTGATGTCGGCTCTGCTGCAGGCCTGCGACCGACGCACCTGGCAGCTGGCAGAGCTGGAATCGGATCCGACCGGAGGCGTGCTGCTTACGTTGTCGGGCAACGGCATTCTGAGTGCGCCGACCCTGCTGGCCGGCATCGACGGCGTCACCGCGATACGGCAGCTCGACGACGATCCCGACTAAGCAGCCAGGCGGCCGCGGCCCGCGCGATACGAAGCGATAAACCCGACGGTGGCGATGACTGCCATCACCGCGAACATCCACCTGGCAGCGGTGGCGTCGCCCCGATCGGTGAGGTTGACGACGATGCCCGCAAGCCCCGCACCGAACGCGCCGCTGATCAACTGCACGGTGTTGATGGCCGCGGCAGCGGTGCGGCCCTCGGCGGGGTCGTCACTGCTGCCCATCGCCCACGCAGATAGATGCGGCCACGCGACGCCCACGCCGGTCCCGGTGATCAGCAGGGCCACCACCCAGACCGCGATCACTAGGCCGGGGGCGTCTTCGATCTGGCTTACCGCGGCGATCCCCAGGCCGACCGCCATCACCAGTGGCGCTGCCGCGACGACTCGCACGATGACACGGGCCTTGGTCAGAGACGCGCTGACGATCTCGCTGATGGTCCACCCCACCGCCAACGAGACGCTCAGGAACCCCGCCGCGACCGGCACCAGGTGCGCCAGCCGCTGGCCGAACAACGGCACGTACATGTCCGCCATCGTCGCCGCCATCAAGACACCGAGCGTGAGGTAGATCCACTTCAACGGGCCAGGCCGAAAGGCCTTGGGCGGCAGCACCGACGCGGTCGTCCGCCGGTCCACGACGAGGAACACCGCCACCAGAGCCACGCCCGCGACGAGGATGCCGCCGGTCACGGCGAGGTTGCGCGCGATGCCCGCGACGCTGACCGCCAGCGCGGCAGCCCCGAGCAGCATCAACGACCACACCGGGATGCGATCGGCGATGGGCCGGTCCTCGTCGGCCGTCCGACCTGGCAGCGCGAACGGCACCAACGCCGCCATGGCCGCGGTCAGCAATGCCAGCACGCCGAATGCCCAACGCCACGAACCGAATTGCGCGAACAGCCCGCCTGCGGCAGGCCCCACCAGGGTGCCGACGCCCCACATCGCCGATACGAGCGCAGACGCCTTGGTCCACAACGATCGCGGAAGCGCGGCATTGATGACGGCGTATCCCAGACCGGCGAGCAGCCCACCCGCCGCGCCCTGCACGACGCGGCCCAACAGCAGGAACTCCATGGTCGGCGCCACGGCACACAGCACGCTGCCGATCCCGAACACGCCCAGACCGGACACGTAGGCCCATCTCGGCCCGAGCTTCGTCAGCACTGAGCTCACGGTGGTGGCCGATACGACCGACGCCACCAGGTAAACGGTCGTCACCCATGCGTAGAGCCGTTCGCCGCCGATCTCTGCGACGGTGCTCGGCAGCAGGCTGATGGTGAGGAACTCGTTGGTGGCGTACAACGCCACACCACCGGCCAGAACGGTCGAGGCGCCTAGGTTCTTAGGCCCCAGCAGTTCGGCCCAGCCACCGGCCGGGGTGCTTTCGGTCTGCGTCACGCGGACAACGGTACGAGCTCAACCATGGTTGAGATCAAGACGTCGATGCATCTCACTTGAGGCCGGCGGCATCCATCCCGCGAAGCTCCTTCTTCAGGTCGGCAATCTCGTCGCGGATGCGCCCCGCCAGCTCGAACTGCAGATCTCGCGCGGCGGCCATCATCTGCGCGGTGAGGTCCTTGATGAGGTCGGCGAGCTCCGCGCGCGGCATGTTGGCCGTGTCCCGCCCTTCGAAGATGCCCGCGCTGACCGCGCGACCCGGCTCGCCCTGAGCCCGTCGGCCACGTGAGGAGTTGCGGCCGGAGCCACCCACGTCGACCGTCGCCTCGGTGTCGTCGGCCTCCCGGTAGACCTGATCGAGGATGTCAGCGATCTTCTTGCGCAGCGGTTGCGGGTCCACCCCGTGGGCCTCGTTGTACGCAATCTGCTTGGCTCGGCGGCGATCGGTCTCCTCGATGGCCTGCTGCATCGAATCGGTGATCTTGTCGGCGTACATGTGGACTTCACCGGACACGTTGCGCGCCGCGCGACCGATGGTCTGGATGAGGCTGCGCGCCGACCGGAGGAAGCCTTCCTTGTCGGCGTCGAGGATCGACACCAGTGACACCTCGGGCAGGTCGAGACCCTCACGCAGCAGGTTGATGCCGACCAGCACGTCGTACTCACCGAGCCGCAGCTGCCGCAACAGCTCGACACGACGCAACGTGTCCACCTCCGAGTGCAGATAGCGCACCCGGATACCGAGTTCGAGCAGGTAATCGGTGAGGTCCTCGGCCATCTTCTTAGTCAGCGTGGTGACCAGCACCCGCTCGTCCAGTTCGGTGCGCTTGCGAATCTCACTGATCAGGTCGTCGATCTGACCCTTCGTCGGCTTGACCACGACCTGCGGGTCCACCAGGCCGGTCGGGCGGATGACCTGCTCGACGAACTCGCCCGCGGACTGGCTGAGCTCGTAGGGCCCGGGTGTCGCCGACAGATACACCGTCTGCCCGACGCGGTCGGCGAACTCCTCCCAGGTCAGCGGTCGGTTGTCGACCGCCGACGGCAACCGGAAGCCGAAGTCGACCAGGTTGCGCTTGCGCGACATGTCGCCCTCGTACATACCGCCAATCTGGGGCACCGTGACGTGTGACTCGTCGATGACCATGAGAAAGTCTTCTGGGAAGTAGTCCAGCAGCGTCGCGGGCGACGTGCCCGCAGCGCGGCCGTCGATGTGGCGTGAGTAGTTCTCGATGCCCGAACAGAAGCCGACCTGCTTCATCATCTCGACGTCGTAGTTCGTCCGCATCCGAAGCCGTTGCGCCTCAAGCAGTTTCCCTTGCCCTTCGAGTTCGGCCAGCCGCTCCTCCAGCTCCTTCTCGATGCTGGAGATGGCGTGCGCCATCCGCTCCGGCCCCGCGACGTAGTGGGTGGCGGGAAAGACCCGAAGCGAGTCCACCTTGCGCACGACGTCACCCGTCAGCGGGTGCATGTAGTACAGCGCTTCGATCTCGTCCCCGAAGAACTCGATGCGTACCGCAAGTTCTTCGTAGCTCGGAATGATCTCCACGGTGTCGCCCCGCACCCGGAACGAGCCGCGGGTGAAGGCCATGTCGTTGCGGTTGTACTGCACGTCGACCAGCAGGCGCAACAGACCATCGCGCGGTACCTCGTCGCCGACGTTCAGCTCGACCGATCGATCCAGGTACGACTGCGGCGTGCCGAGACCGTAGATGCAGGACACCGACGCCACCACGACCACGTCTCGCCGCGACAGCAAGTTGGACGTCGCGGAGTGCCGCAAGCGCTCCACGTCGTCGTTGACGGAGCTGTCCTTTTCGATGTACGTATCGGTCTGGGCGATGTACGCCTCGGGCTGGTAGTAGTCGTAGTACGACACGAAGTACTCGACGGCGTTGTTGGGCAACATCTCTCGGAGCTCGTTGGCCAGCTGGGCGGCGAGCGTCTTGTTGGGCGCCATGATTAGCGTCGGCCGCTGCAGCTTCTCGATGAGCCATGCCGTGGTCGCCGACTTGCCGGTGCCGGTGGCACCCAGCAGCACCACGTCGCGCTCCCCCGCATTGATGCGGCGTTCCAACTCGGCGATGGCCGCGGGCTGGTCGCCAGCAGGCGAGTACTCGCTGACCACCTCGAAGTCGCCGCCAGCGCGCACGACGTCATCGACGGCTCGGTACTCCGAGTGCGCCACGACCGGATATTCGGTAGCGAAAGCCATGTTCACCAGGTTAGAACCAACCACCGACAACTGCGATTCCCCACTGGCTAGGCTGACCAGATTCACCCCCCGAAACACGAAGTCTTCGACGTCGCGGCCCGCACGAACACCGATCCCAAGGGCATCGTGCGGTACGTCGACGTGTACGCCGTGCACCCGTGGGGGCTCTACATGGCCAGGCCGACGCCAGGCCGAGCGCAGTTCCACTACCTCGAGTCGTGGCTGCTTCCGTCGCTCGGGCTGCGGGTCTCGATCTTCCACTTCAATCCCGGCCATGAACGCGAACAGGACTTCTACCTCGACGTCGGCGAATACACCATCGACGGCGACGTCTGGCATGCCGAGGATCACTACCTCGACCTCGTCCTTCGGGCCGGCTCGGAGGTCGAGCTCATCGACGTCGACGAGCTGTTCGAGGCGGTCCGGCAGGGCCTGGTGACGCCGGAAGCGGCGAGCGCGGCAGTGCAGACCGCCGTCGCCGCGATCGACGGGCTGGCCAGCCACGGTTACGACCTTGGACAGTGGCTGGCGGAGCACGCAATGGTCCTCACCTGGCGGGCAGCGTAATATCTGCGTTCATGAGCTTGACTAAGCGTGGGCTGGCGGCGGGCGCTGCGGCGGCCGCCCTGTTGCTCGGCGCACAGTTACTCCCGGCGATCGCGCAGGCCGATCCCGACGCCACGGAGCAGTCGGCCGACACACCACCGCAAGCGCAGGCCGATTTGGGACCGGGCCCGTACAACGTGGTCTACCGTGCCCGGGTCGACGGCGTGTCGCGTGGAGCGACCATCAGCTACGCGATGGCTGACGACCAGGTGAACACCGCGGAGCCGACGATGGTCCCCGGACGGACGTTCGAGGCAACGGGTGTGGTGACGCAGACGCAGAAGGCCGGCATGCAGGTCACCATCCAGTGGCCGTACTCGGCCAGCCTGCACTGCGAGATCCTGGTCAACGACCAGATCATCGCGGAGGCCGATCAGTTCGTTGCACCCCGACTGACGCCGCAGCACAATGATCCCGGGTACGGCGTGCTCAGTTGCGGAACGGTGACCAACTTCCCAACCGGCAACACCGCCCCGGTCGATGCGCCGGCACCCGTCGACCCCGCCGCGGCGCCCGCTCCGGCTGCTTGAGCCCTCGCGTCAGGGTCGCCAGCCCGTTGCGTCCGCCCACTCCCACGCGCGCCAATAGGCGTCGGCGAACCAGGGATCCTTGGCGTCGGCGTAGTCGCCCGTCGTCGCATGCCCCCCGGCCACCACGGCGCGCTTGAGCTCGAGGTACTCCGCGCGCTGGATGGCGTCCGCCTTCAGCCAGTCGACGAACAGCAGCGCGAACTGCTGCCCCGGCCAACCGTCGACCCGCAGATGAACGTTCGTCGGTCGGCCAGGATCGGCGGATGCGTGAAATCGCTTGTGCCACAACGACGAATCATTGGAATGGTCGAACGACGCAACCGTGCTGCGGGCGTCGGGCTTACCCACGTCGGTGGTGACTCCCACGCGGGGGTAGCCCGCGGACAGCAGCGCGTCGGCCAGTTCGTCGGCCACGGCAAGGGACGGCACGGTGACCTGAACGTCGATGACGTCCTTCGCGTCGAGCCCGGGCACCGCCGTCGAACCGATGTGGTCGATGCGGATCGCGTGGTGGCCGCACGTGGTGCGCAATCGGGCGAGGATGCGGCGGGCCTGGTCCGGCCATGACGGGTCCGATGGCACCAGCCGCGGCGCGGCGTGGGCCGGTTCTCCGGCCTGGACGTTGTGCGCGAACGGCAGGATCCGCTCGCGCCACAGCGTGCGAGCGGCCTCTGCCAGTTCGTCGGTGGTCCCCGTGTTGTCGAGCCACACGTCGGCGACCTCGCGGCGCTGGTCCTCGGATGCCTGCGCCGCGATGCGGGCCCGGGCGTCCGACTCCGGCATGCCCCGCTGCTGGGTCAGCCGCGTCACTCGCACTTCTACCTCGGCGTGCACGATCACGACCAGCGGGAACATCGGCGCCATCTGCGACTCCACCAGCAGTGGAATGTCCTCGACGATCACGGCGTCTGCCGGCGCCGCCTCGATCAACTCGGCACGCCGCTTGCCCACCAGAGGATGCACGATGCCGTTGAGTGTCGCCCGCTTCTCGTCGTCGCTGAAGGCCACCGCCGCCAACGCCGGGCGGTTCAGTGCACCATCGGGAAGGAGGATCCCGGATCCGAACGCCTCGACCAATGCCGCCAACCCCTCGGTGCCGGGTTGGACGACCTCCCGCGAGAGGACGTCGCCGTCGACGACGATGCCGCCGAGCTCGCTGAAAGTTGTGGACACCGTTGACTTCCCGGCGCCGATGCCGCCGGTCAACCCGATACGAAGCATGAATGTGTCCTCACAAAATAAACCACGCAGGAAGTCGCGAGGACTTCCTGCGTGGTTTCACTCGGCGAATGAGTGGTCTTGTTAGGCGTTGCCTGCGAGCTTCTCCCGCAGCGCGGCCAGCTGGGCATCGCTCGCCAGCGTTCCGCCGGAGGGCTCACCCGAACTGGACGACGAAGACGGGGTGCCGTTGGCGGTGGCGGGCGTGCTGGCCGCCTCCGCGTCGGCGGCCGCGAACTTCTCCATCTGCGCGGTGTGCATCTTGTGGCGACGCTCGGCCTCGGCGTACCGGGCCTCCCACTCGTCACGCTGCTTATCGAAGCCTTCGAGCCATTCGTTGGTCTCGGAGTCGAAGCCCTCGGGGAAGATGTAGTTGCCCGCCTCGTCGTAGCTGTCGGCCATGCCGTACTTCGACGGGTCGAACTCCTCGGTGTAGTCCTCGTTGGCCTGCTTGAGGCTCAGCGAGATGCGACGGCGATCGAGGTCGATGTCGATGACCTTGACCATCGCGTCGTCGCCGACCTGAACCACCTGGTCCGGGACCTCGACGTGGCGCTCGGACAGCTCCGAGATGTGCACCAGGCCCTCGATGCCCTCCTCGACGCGGACGAACGCACCGAACGGCACCAGCTTGGTGACCTTCCCGGGCACGATCTGGCCGATGGCATGGGTGCGCGCGAAGTGGCGCCACGGATCTTCCTGAGTCGCCTTGAGCGACAACGAAACCCGCTCGCGATCCATGTCGACGTCGAGCACCTCGACCGTGACCTCGTCGCCCACCGTGACGACCTCGGACGGGTGGTCGATGTGCTTCCAGGACAGCTCGGAGACGTGCACCAGGCCGTCGACGCCACCCAGGTCCACGAAGGCACCGAAGTTGACGATCGACGAGACGACGCCCTTGCGGACCGCGCCCTTCTGCAGCTGGTTGAGGAACTCGCTGCGCACCTCGGACTGGGTCTGCTCCAGCCAGGCACGGCGGCTCAGCACCACGTTGTTGCGGTTCTTGTCGAGCTCGATGATCTTGGCCTCGATCTCCTTGCCGATATACGGCTGGAGATCGCGGACGCGACGCATCTCGACCAGGGACGCGGGCAGGAAGCCACGCAGGCCGATGTCGAGGATAAGGCCGCCCTTGACGACCTCGATGACGGTGCCCTTGACGGCCTCGTCCTTCTCCTTGAGCTCCTCGATGGTGCCCCAGGCGCGCTCGTACTGTGCACGCTTCTTGGACAGGATCAGGCGGCCTTCTTTGTCCTCCTTGGTGAGGACCAACGCTTCGACCTCGTCGCCGACGGACACAACCTCTGAGGGGTCGACGTCGTGCTTGATCGAGAGTTCGCGGGAAGGGATGACCCCTTCAGTCTTGTAACCGATGTCGAGCAAGACTTCGTCGCGGTCAACCTTGACGATGGTGCCTTCGACGATGTCGCCATCGTTGAAGTATTTGATGGTCTTGTCGATTGCGGCCATAAAATCCTCGGCCGAGCCGATGTCGTTAATGGCTACTTGCGGCGAGGTGATGGACGGACTTGGCATTTGGTGGGTGGCTCCGGACAGGTTTTATCGTAGGGACAGTTGGTGTTGGTGTGTACTGGTGTTACACGCGGTCATGCGCGCACACGGGTACCCGGAAAGCCTACTCGACGGGGTACACGCTGGACAAACCTGGGTCCGAGCGAACCGCTACGCTGCCCTCGTGTCAAACCCCTCCGAGCGGCCGTCGCCGCATCCGGTCGGCTCGCCGTTACCGCGAAAGATCCGCGAGGTCGGCGCGCCACTCGGCGCGATCATCGCGATGGGCATCGTGGCGGGACTGTCGGTGATCTCGCTGACGGCGGTCAACCCCGTCGGCACCTCCATCGGGTTCGTGCTCGCCACCGTGGCGATGATCATGGTGCTTCTGGCCTATCTGTGGCTGGATCGATGGGAACCGGAGCCACCGCGACTGCTGGTACTCGCCTTCGCGTGGGGCGCGTCGGTCGCGATCGTGGTGTCGGTGATACTGGAAATCGTGTTCGGGTCGCTGCTGGCCACCGGTGAGGCGGCAACCGACGAGTTCATCACCCTCGCGATCGTGGCGCCGATCGTCGAGGAGGCCGCCAAGGGCGCCTTCCTGCTGATCATGATGACCGGCCGCCGCCGCAACGAGCTGAACTCGCTGACCGATTGCCTGGTCTACGCCGGAATCACGGCGGCGGGCTTCGCCTGGCTGGAGAACATCGGCTACATCGGCGGTGGCGAATCGCTCGGCGGGTCGCTCGTCACCGCGGGACTGCGGTTGATCATGGGTCCCTTCGCTCATCCGCTGTTCACGACGCTGACGGCGATCGGCGTGTACTTGGCCCTGCAACGCCGGGGCTGCCTCGCCAAGGCGGGCTGCATCCTGCTCGGCTATGCCGGCGCGGTGCTCATGCACGCGTTGTGGAATGGTTCGTCGTTCTTCGGCATCGAGACGTACTTCCTCGTGTACTTCGTCTGGATGGTGCCCGTCTTCGGCCTGGCGATCGTGCTCGCCGTCGGCAGTCGGCGCAGGGAACAGCGGATCGTCGCCGCCAAGTTGCCCGGCATGGTCGCCGCCGGCGTCGTGACGCCGAACGAAGCGACCTGGCTGGGTTCGATCCGTACCCGGAAGCTGGCGGTCGCAGAATCGACGAGAGTCGCCGGCAAGCCGGCAGGCAAGGGCGTCAAGAACTTCGCGGCTCAGGTGATCGAGCTGGCGTACGTCCGCGACCGCATCGACAGGGGCTTCGGCGACCAGAGGGTGCACGCCCTGCTGAACGAGGAGACATATGGCGTATATGCCGCGCGGGCCGCCGCCCCGGTGTTGCAG
>NZ_DASQEU010000167.1:0-2073 GCF_035633495.1 Mycobacterium sp.
GAGCGCAGACGGACTGGCCTTCCTGGTCGGCGCGGCCGTCCCCGACGGTGCCACTCCCGTCGCGCAGGCCTACGCCGGACACCAGTTCGGCGGCTACGTGCCCCGCCTCGGCGACGGCCGGGCGCTGCTACTCGGCGAACTCGTCGGCGTCGACGAACGCCTTCGCGATCTCCACCTCAAGGGCTCGGGGCGCACGCCGTTCGCGCGCGGGGGCGACGGCCTCGCGGCGGTGGGACCGATGCTGCGCGAGTACGTCGTAAGCGAGTCGATGCACGCGTTGGGCATCCCCACCACGAGGGCTCTGGCCGTGGTGGCGACCGGGCAACCGGTGCAGCGCGACACGCTTCTGCCCGGTGCCGTGCTCGCGCGCGTCGCGAGCAGTCATCTTCGCGTCGGGAGTTTTCAGTACGCGGCGGCCACCGGTGACGTCGACCTGTTGCGCCGCCTCGCCGACCACGCGATCGCCAGGCATTACCCCGACGTCGCAGCGGCCGAGCATCCCTACCTGGCCCTGTTCGACTCGGTCGTCGCCGCTCAGGCGTCGCTGGTGGCTCGGTGGATGCTCGTCGGCTTCATCCATGGGGTGATGAACACCGACAACATGACGATCTCGGGCGAGACGATCGACTACGGGCCGTGCGCCTTCATGGAGGCCTACGATCCGGCGACCGTGTACAGCTCGATCGACCACGCCGGGCGCTACGCCTACGCCAATCAGCCCGTCGTTGCCCAATGGAACCTGGCCCGCTTCGCCGAGACACTGCTGCCCCTCATCTCCGATGACCAGCAGCACGCCGTCGACCTCGCGGTGGAGTCACTCGGTCGCTTCGGCGCGGCCTACGACGCCGCCTGGTCGTCGGGCATGCGGGCCAAACTGGGGTTGCCCGCGGTCGCCGACGACGAGGCGGTGACGTCGCTGGCCGCGGCCCTGCTCGCGCAACTAGAGCAGAGTCACGTCGACTACACGGCCTTCTTCCGACTCCTTGGCGCAGCGGCCCGCGGTGACGCCGAGCCCGCCCGCGGACTCTTCGTCGACCTCGCTGCCTTCGACGGCTGGCTCGCGCGATGGCGGGCGCTGGAACCCGACGCCGAGGCAATGGACCGGGCGAACCCCGTCTACGTCCCGCGAAACCACCTCGTCGAGGAAGCTCTCGACGCGGCGACGTCGAACGATCTCGGCCCCATCGCACGGCTGCTGGACGCGGTGACGACCCCCTTCGACGAACGGCCGGACCTCGAGCGGTACGCCGCGCCCGCACCGGACGATTTCGGCCCCTACCAGACGTTCTGCGGAACGTAGCGGTTGATCGAAGTCACACTTTCGTAGGTTTCTGACAGCCGTGAGGGCGGCAATCCACGATCATGAAATCGAGCCACCTCACGCACGTCCTCGGTGTTGCGGTAACGGCGACGCGGGCGCTGGTGAGCGCTCCCGTCCCCCTCGCCTCCGCCGAACCCCTTCCCAACGCGTCCAACTCGGGCTGCTCCGACGTCGAAGTGGTGTTCGCCCGCGGCACCGGTGAGCCGCCGGGCGTTGGCGGCGTGGGTGAGGCTTTCGTCGACTCGCTGCAAACCAAGGTGGGGCCGAAGTCGGTTGAGGTGTACGCGGTTCGATACCCCGCGTCCGGCGACTTCCCGCGAGCAGTCGACGGGATCAACGATGCGGCCGCCCACATCACATCCAGGCCACGGCCGCGAGGTGTCCGAACACCAAGCTCGTCCTCGGCGGTTTCTCTCAGGGAGCGGCGGTCGCCGGGTTCGTCACGTCGGACGTCGTGCCCGCAGGAGCGGCCGACTCGGGCGTCACCGGGCCCATGCCGGCCTCCGTGGCCAATCACGTTGCCGCGGTTGCCCTGTTCGGCAAGCCCTCGCCAAGGTTCATGGGGTTGGTCGGCGAGCCGGCGATCGCCATCGGTCCGTTGTATGCGGGCAAGACTCTCGACTCGTGCGTCCCTGGAGATCCGATCTGCTCCGACGGCGGGGACTTCGCGCTCCACAACGCCTACATACCGGATGGGGTGGTGGACCAAGCCGCGACGGACGCCGCGGACAAGCTCGGGTCGACACCGCCCA
>NZ_DASQEU010000168.1:0-26596 GCF_035633495.1 Mycobacterium sp.
TCGAACCTGCGGCCTTCTGCTCCGGAGGCAGACGCTCTATCCCCTGAGCTACGGGGGCGCAGGTACTGATTTGCTGCGCCTGTGGGCCCCGACAGCCTAACGCATGCTGTTCGGTCCGATCGCCTCCTGGGTGCCGCGCACCTGCACTAAACGATTCGGGCGGTGACCACCTGAGACCATAGGATGGTTGCTCGTGACCCCAGCCGTTCTGGCCGAGCTGCTCAAGACCACCGCTGCCGCGGTACTGGCCGAGCACGGGCTCGACGCTGCCGCCTTGCCGGAGACGGTCGCCGTCGAACGGCCGCGCAATCCGGAGCACGGCGATTACGCCACCAACCTCGCGCTGCAGCTCGCCAAGAAGGTCGGCGTGAACCCGCGTGAGCTGGCCGGCTGGCTGGCGACGGCACTGACGGGCACGGACGGCATCGCCGGGGCCGACGTCGCCGGGCCGGGTTTCGTCAACCTGCGCATCGAGGCATCGGCCCAGGGGGTCGTGGTCGACAACGTCATTCGCGCCGGCGCGGCCTACGGCGGCTCCGAGCAACTCGAGGGCGAGAAGATCAACCTGGAGTTCGTCTCCGCGAACCCGACCGGGCCGATCCACATCGGTGGAACCCGCTGGGCGGCCGTCGGCGACGCCCTCGGGCGCCTCCTCTCGACACAGGGCGCCCAGGTTGTCAGGGAGTACTACTTCAACGACCACGGCACGCAGATCGATCGGTTCGCCAACTCGCTCATCGCGTCGGCGACGGGGGAACCGACCCCCGAGGATGGGTATGCGGGCAGCTACATCGCCGAGATCGCCCAGCAGGTGGTGGCCACCTCTCCCGACGTGCTGAGCCAGTCCGCCGAGCAGCAGCGGGAGACGTTCCGCTCGATTGGCGTCGACCTGATGTTCACCCACATCAAGAAGTCCCTTCACGACTTCGGCACCGACTTCGACATCTATACCCACGAGGACTCGATGCACACGTCGGGACGCGTGGATCAGGCGATCGCGAAACTGCGTGAGACCGGCAACATCTACGAGAAGGATGGGGCAACCTGGTTGCGCACCACCGAGTTCGGTGACGACAAGGATCGGGTCGTCATCAAGAGCGACGGCAATCCGGCCTACATCGCAGGCGATCTGGCGTACTACCTCGACAAGCGCCAACGCGGATTCGACCTCTGCATCTACATGCTCGGTGCCGACCACCACGGGTACATCGCTCGGCTCAAGGCCGCAGCCGCCGCGCTCGGGGACGACCCGGACACCGTCGAGGTGCTGATCGGTCAGATGGTCAATCTGGTGCGCGACGGCCAGCCGATGCGGATGAGCAAGCGCGCGGGCACCGTCATCACCCTGGACGACCTCGTCGAGGCCATCGGCGTGGACGCGGCGCGGTATGTGCTGATCCGCAGCTCCGTCGACACCCCCATCGACATCGACCTCGCCTTGTGGTCGAGCGCCTCGAGTGAGAATCCCGTCTATTACGTGCAATACGCGCATGCGCGGTTGTCGGCGTTGGCCCGCAGTGCGGCCGAACTCGGTCTGGTCGGCAGGACCGAGCACCTCGAACTGCTCACCCACGACCGGGAGGGCACGCTAATGAGAACCCTCGGCGACTTCCCGCGAGTGCTCAAGACTGCTGCCTCACTTCGGGAACCGCACCGGGTGTGCCGGTATCTCGAGGACCTGGCCGGTGACTACCACCGTTTCTACGACTCCTGCCGGGTGCTTCCGCAGGGTGACGAGGAGCCGACGGACCTGCACGCTGCTCGCCTCGCCCTATGCCAGGCTACCCGCCAGGTGGTCGCCAACGGTCTCGAGATCTTGGGCGTGAGCGCTCCGGAGCGCATGTGATGGCCCATCCCGCTGGTCCCCGCCACGCCGAGGACGCCCGCCACGGTGGTGCGCCCGCTTGTCCGCGGACGGTGGGCGAGATGCTCGCACTCGCCCCGAACGTGTGGCCGCGCAACGCCGTTCGCACCGGCGACGGCGGGGTTTTGATCGCGGGCGTGCCCGTCACTCGACTCGCCGCGGACTACGGCACCCCGCTGTTCGTCATCGACGAGGACGACTTCCGGTCCCGCTGCCGCGACATTGCCGCAGCCTTCGGCGGCGGTGAGCACGTCCGGTACGCCGCCAAGGCGTTTCTCTGCAGTGAGATCGCGCGGTGGATCGACGAAGAGGGCTTGTCGCTCGACGTCTGCAGCGGAGGCGAACTCGCCGTCGCGCTGAACGCGAACTTCCCGCCCGAGCGGATTGCCCTGCACGGCAACAACAAATCAGTCGCTGAACTCGCCATGGCAGTGAAGGCGCGCGTCGGCCACGTCGTGCTCGACTCGACGACCGAGATCGACCGCCTCGACGCCATCGCCAGCGACGCGGAAGTCCTTCAGGACGTGCTGGTGCGCGTCACCGTCGGCGTCGAAGCGCACACCCACGAATTCATCTCGACCGCCCACGAAGACCAGAAGTTCGGTCTTTCGCTGGCCAGCGGCGCCGCCATGGACGCCGTCCGGCGGGTGTTCGCCGCCGACCACCTGCGTCTGGTCGGTCTGCACAGTCACATCGGCTCGCAGATCTTCGACGTCGCGGGCTTCGAGCTCGCCGCCCACCGTGTCATCGGATTGCTTCGCGACGTCGTCGCCGAGTTCGGCGTCGAGAAGACCGCACAGATGTCCATCGTCGATCTCGGTGGTGGACTCGGCATCTCCTATCTGCCGCAGGACGATCCGCCTCCGATGGAAGACCTGGCGGCCAAGATCGGCGCCATCGTCGCCCACGAGTCGGCTGCCGTCGGTCTGCCTGCGCCGACGCTGGTCGTCGAGCCGGGCCGCGCCATTGCGGGCCCCGGCACCATCACGCTGTACGAGGTGGGCACCGTGAAGGACGTCGCCGTCAGCCAAACGGCGCACCGCCGCTACGTCAGCGTCGACGGTGGGATGAGCGACAACATCCGGACCTCGCTCTACGCGGCCGAGTACGACGCCCGTCTGGTGTCACGCAGCAGCGAGGGCGCTCCCGCGCTGGCCCGCATCGTCGGAAAGCACTGCGAGAGCGGTGACATCGTCGTCCGCGACACGTGGGTGTCGGACGACATCGCGCCGGGCGACCTGATCGGGGTCGCCGCGACCGGTGCGTACTGCTATTCCATGTCGAGCCGGTACAACCTGCTCGGCCGTCCCGCCGTGGTGGCCGTGCGCGACGGAGTGTCGCGCCTCATTCTGCGCCGCGAAACGGTGGACGATCTCTTGAGCCTGGAGGTGACCAACTAATGGTGGACAACGAGAAGCCGGTCGGTGTAGCGGTTTTGGGACTCGGCAACGTCGGCAGCGAAGTGGTGCGGATCATCGAGGAGAGCGCACCCGACCTCGCGGCCCGGATCGGCGCGCCACTCGAACTGCGCGGAATCGGGGTTCGACGGGTGGCCGCCGACCGCGGCGTGCCAGTCGAGATGCTGACCGACGACGTGGACGCTCTGGTGTCCCGTGACGACGTGGACATCGTCGTAGAGCTCATGGGCCCCGTCGAACCGGCGCGCAAGGCGATCCTCGCCGCCCTGGAGCGCGGCAAGTCTGTGGTCACCGCCAACAAGGCACTGATGGCCCAGTCGACCGGCGAATTGGCGCAGGCCGCTGAAAGGGCCCGCGCCGACCTGTATTTCGAGGCTGCGGTGGCGGGCGCCATCCCTGTCATCCGGCCGCTGACCCAGTCGCTGGCCGGTGACACCGTGCTGCGCGTGGCGGGGATCGTCAACGGCACGACCAACTACATCCTCTCGGCCATGGACGAGACGGGGGCGGACTATGCGTCGGCGCTGGCGGACGCGAGCGCACTCGGCTACGCGGAGGCGGATCCGACGGCCGACGTCGAGGGATTCGACGCCGCGGCAAAGGCCGCGATCCTCGCGTCGATCGCTTTCCACACCAGGGTTACCGCCGACGACGTGTATCGCGAGGGCATCACCAAGGTCAGCGCTGCCGACTTCGAGTCGGCCAGGGCGCTCGGCTGCACCATCAAGCTGCTTGCGATCTGTGAGCGCATCACCAACGACGAGGGACAGCAGCGCGTTTCGGCCCGCGTGTATCCGGCCCTGGTGCCATTGGAGCATCCGCTGGCATCGGTCAACGGGGCGTTCAACGCGGTCGTCGTCGAGGCGGAGGCCGCAGGACGGCTGATGTTCTACGGGCAGGGCGCGGGCGGTGCGCCAACGGCCTCCGCGGTGATGGGCGACCTCGTCATGGCGGCCCGCAACCGGGTGCAGGGCGGCCTCGGACCGCGCGAGTCGAAGTACGCCCAACTGCCGATCGCGCCCATCGGGTTCATCCCGACGCGGTACTACGTCAGCATGAACGTGGCGGATCGGCCGGGCGTGCTGTCTGCCGTCGCCGCCGAGTTCGGCAAGCGTGAGGTCAGCATCGCCGAGGTGCGGCAGGAGGGCATGGTCGATGAGGGGGGCCAGCGGTGCGGTGCCCGCATCGTCGTGGTCACTCATCGGGCTACCGACGCTGCGCTCTCGGAAACGGTTGACGCCCTTGCCGATCTCGACGTCGTCCAGATCATCAACAGCGTTCTGCGCCTGGAAGGAACCGCCGAATGAGCACCAAGACGGCCGTACACCGGCCATGGCCCGGTCTGATCGCCGCCTATCGCGACAGGTTGCCCGTCGAGGACGGCTGGACTCCGATCACGTTGCTGGAGGGCGGCACGCCGCTCATCGACGCCAAGCGGCTCTCCGAACTGACCGGCTGCACGGTGTACTTGAAGGTCGAGGGACTCAATCCCACCGGCTCGTTCAAGGACCGCGGCATGACGATGGCCGTGACAGAGGCGGTGGCTCGTGGCCAGAAGGCGGTTTTGTGCGCGTCCACCGGTAACACGTCGGCCTCGGCGGCGGCGTATGCGGCGCGGGCCGGCATCACCTGCGCGGTGCTCATCCCGCAGGGCAAGATCGCGATGGGCAAACTCGCGCAGGCGGTCATGCACGGCGCCAAGATCATTCAGATCGACGGAAACTTCGACGACTGTCTCGAGCTGGCCCGCAAGTTGACCGCGGACTTCCCGTCGGTGTCGCTGGTGAACTCGGTGAATCCGTACCGGATCGAGGGTCAGAAGACGGCGGCGTTCGAGATCGTCGATGCCCTCGGTGAGGCCCCCGACATTCACGCCCTGCCCGTCGGCAACGCGGGGAACATCACCGCGTACTGGAAGGGCTATACCGAGTATCACCGCGATGGGCTGACGGAGAAGCTGCCCCGCATGCTCGGAACCCAGGCTGCGGGTGCGGCTCCCTTGGTGTTGGGTGAGCCCGTCGCAAAACCCGAAACCATCGCCACCGCCATCCGGATCGGCTCGCCGGCGTCGTGGAACTCGGCCGTCGAGGCGCAGCAGCAGTCGAACGGCCGGTTCTTGGCCGCGACCGACGAGGAGATTCTCGCCGCCTATCACCTGGTGGCGCGCAGCGAAGGAGTGTTCGTCGAGCCCGCGTCGGCGGCCAGCATCGCAGGCTTGCTGAAGTCCATCGACGACGGTTGGGTGCAGAAGGGCTCCATCGTGGTGTGCACGGTCACCGGCAACGGACTGAAGGACCCCGACACGGCACTGAAGGAACTGCCTCCCGTCACGGCCATCGCCGTGGACCCCATTGCCGTCGCGGCCGAGCTCGGCTTGGTCTAGCGGAGTGAACCGTTGGTGATTCAGACCCTGCCCGCTGGACTGGCCGCCACCTCCATCGTGGCCGCGTCGAGCGCCAATCTCGGCCCTGGCTTCGATAGCCTTGGCTTGGCGCTGAGCCTGTACGACGAAATCTATGTGGAGACAACCGAATCCGGTCTTCACGTCGACGTCGAAGGGGAGGGCGCGGGCGAGGTTCCGCTGGATTCTTCTCATCTGGTGGTGCGCGCCATCGAGCACGGCCTGCAGACGGCGGGGGTGTGCGCCCGCGGACTGATCGTCCGCTCGCGCAACGCGATCCCGCACTCGCGTGGACTCGGCTCGTCGGCCGCTGCCGTCGTCGGCGGACTCGCGGCAGCGAACGGCCTTGTTGCGCAATTTGATTGGCCCCCAATGTCGGATGGCGACCTCATTCAGCTGTCCTCGGAGTTCGAAGGACATCCCGACAACGCCTCGGCGGCCGTCCTCGGCGGCACGGTGGTGTCGTGGACCGAGGGTGAGGGTCCGCTACTGCGGTACGCCGCCGCCAAGTTGCGTTTGCATCCGGACATCCACCTCTTTACTGCCATTCCCGAGGTGCGTTCGTCGACGGCGGAGACGCGCGCAGTGCTTCCCAGCCACGTCAGTCACGTCGACGCGCGTTTCAATCTGAGTAGGGCCGCGCTGATGGTGGTCGCCCTCACCGAACGCCCTGATCTGCTGATGGCGGCCTCCGAGGACCGCCTGCATCAGCCGCAGCGTGCGACGGCGATGCCCGCCTCCGCGGAATATCTCGAGATACTGCGCCGTTGTGGTGTAGCGGCGGTGCTCTCTGGCGCCGGGCCTGCAGTCATCGCGTTCAGCACCGAGCCGGAGCTGCCGGTGGAGGCCGCGGAGTACGGCGCGGTGCACGGGTTCTCCGTCAAGGAAATGTCGGTCGGCCAGCATGTTCGCTGGGCGCCGGCCGAAGCAGTTTCCGGCGGCATCCGGTTCAAGACCGGGGCTGTGTAGTTGACACGCTTCACACCAGAATCAGGCGTGTTTCTTGCTTCCAGCGACGATGCGGGTTATCCTCGCTCTCGTCCAGCAATCGCACGTCTGTGCCTGCGCCTACACTAGGACGACTACCAATCCTTCTCATGGATGACGGTTCTCCGCACGTCGGCGAATCCCAGCGATCACCGTTGCATCAGCAATGGTTGCACAGGCAATGGTGGGACCAAGGCATTCAGTAGCCGGCATCCAGTGGATCAGCTGAATGCGACGAACCCTCGCAGAATCGGATCAGCGAGGGAAAGAAAGGAAATCCGTGACTGATACGGACCTCATCACGGCTAGTGGCAGCAGCGACGACGTCGAGCTGTCGAACACCGTGAATTCATCCACCGTGGAAGCGGTTTCGGCTGCGTCGGTCGAGTCGGCCGCAGCGCCGACCACGGTAGGCACGTCGGGCGCCGTTTCGGCCTCGGGCGACCGCCCGACCTCCCTGACCGCCATGGTGCTACCCGATCTCCGGGCACTCGCCGGCCAGCTCGGCGTCAAGGGCTCCTCGGGCATGCGCAAGAGCGAGCTGATCGCTGCCATCCGTGAGCATCGCGGTGAGACCAACGGTGCGGGCACCGGGGCGACGCAAGCCGCCGAGCCCGAGCCGGTTGCCGATCAGTCTGCACCGGCGGCCGACGTCGCCACCGCAGACGCCCCCGAACAGTCCGCGCCCCCGCGCCGCGAGCGCCGTGGCGCTTCGCGTGGCGCCGGTGCAGCGGGCGACACGCAGGAGTCCGGTGGGCAGGCTGCCCAGGAGAAGCCTCAGCAAAAGGCTCCCGAAGCGAAGGCCCCGACCGAGGCGAAGGCCCCCGCGGAGAAGATCGCTGACAAGGCGGGAAGGGGCGACAAGACCGCCAACGACAAGACCGCCGGTGACAAGAGGGACTCTGCCCAATCCGACGGCCCGCGCAACAACGACCGTCAGAACAGGGGCAACGACGGTGGCGGCAACAACAACGGCAACCGCGGCAACAACGCCAATGCCAACAACAATCAGAACGCCAACAACAACGACGATGACGACGATGGCGACGGACGTCAGGGCAGGCGTGGTCGCCGGTTCCGCGATCGCAGGCGGCGTGGCGAGCGCGGCGACGCCCAGGGCGGCGGCAACAACGACCGCGACACCGAGCTGCGTGAAGACGACGTCGTCCAGCCCGTCGCGGGCATCCTCGACGTCCTGGACAACTACGCGTTCGTCCGCACCTCCGGTTACCTGGCCGGTAGCAACGACGTCTACGTCTCCATGAACATGGTCCGCAAGAACGGCCTGCGCCGCGGAGACGCGATCACGGGCGCCGTTCGCGTAGCCCGCGAGGGCGAGGGCGGCGGCGGTAACAGTGGCCAGAACCCGCGGCAGAAGTTCAACCCGCTGGTGCGCCTCGACTCCGTCAACGGCGGGCCCGTGGAGGACGCCAGGAACCGCCCGGAATTCGGCAAGCTGACCCCGCTCTACCCGAATCAGCGACTGCGTCTGGAGACCACTCCCGACAGGTTGACCACGCGCGTCATCGACCTGATCATGCCGATCGGCAAGGGACAGCGTGCGTTGATCGTCTCGCCGCCCAAGGCGGGCAAGACGATGATTCTGCAGAGCATCGCCAATGCGATCACCACCAACAACCCGGAGTGCCACCTGATGGTGGTGCTGGTCGACGAGCGACCCGAAGAGGTCACCGACATGCAGCGCTCTGTGAAGGGTGAGGTCATCGCCTCGACCTTCGACCGGCCGCCGTCAGACCACACCGCTGTCGCGGAACTGGCCATCGAGCGTGCCAAGCGCCTCGTCGAGCAGGGCAAGGACGTCGTCGTATTGCTCGACTCCATCACCCGGCTCGGACGCGCCTACAACAACGCGTCGCCGGCCTCCGGCCGCATCCTCTCCGGTGGCGTCGACTCGACGGCGCTGTACCCGCCGAAGCGCTTCCTCGGTGCGGCCCGGAACATCGAGGACGGTGGCTCGTTGACGATCATCGCGACCGCGATGGTCGAGACCGGTTCCACCGGTGACACCGTCATCTTCGAGGAGTTCAAGGGCACCGGCAACGCCGAGATCAAGCTCGACCGCAAGATCGCGGAGCGTCGCGTCTTCCCCGCGGTGGACGTCAACCCGTCGGGTACCCGCAAGGACGAGTTGCTGCTCTCCAGTGACGAGTTCGCGGTCGTGCACAAGCTACGGCGGGTGCTGTCGGGGCTGGACTCGCACCAGGCGATCGACCTGCTGATGAGCCAGCTGCGCAAGACGAAGAACAACTACGAGTTCCTGGTCCAGGTCTCCAAGACCACGCCTCAGAACATGGATTCCGACTAAGTAGTCGGACCGCGAGAGCCCCCGAACGCCACCAGGCGTCGGGGGCTTTTCGCGTCATTGACTGGAACCCGGCGCCGGATCAGCCCGCAGACCGGGCATGACGTAGCGGCGTACGTGCACGAGCACCGCGTCGTGGTCGGCGGGGTCGAGCTGGTGACCGGGCACCGTGGCCAGTGAAAGCAGCACCCGAGCGACCCACTCCGACGCTTCCGCGATGTTCACCTCGGCGTGGATCTCACCGCGATCCCGCGCGGCGAGTAGGTATCTGGACCAGAACTCCCCCAGGTCTGGCACCAGTCCCAGAACACCCGCACCCGCACACGCCGCGAACTCCTCCGGCTCTTCCATTCGGAGTTTCATCAGCAGCGCGCCCGGATCGGCGTAGGCCGACCGACCGTGACGGATACCTGCCGCGATCTGCTCGTCCAAGCCGTCAATCCGTTCCAGCATGGCGTGCGATTCCGACCAGTACGCGTCGTTGAGTCGCACGATGGCCGCACCGAGAAGTGAGTTCTTGTCGGGAAAGTGCCGATACAGCCAGCCCCTGGAAACGCCGGCAACCTCGGCCACCTCGGACACGGTCGTCGAACGAATGCCCTTCGCGCGCAAACACACTTCGGCTGCATCGATGAGCCGATCCCGCACGCTCTTGGATGCCGGCCGGGGTGCGGTGGCGCTCGTCAACGGTGGACTCCTGTTCGTTTCACAGCGCGGCGGGGTGGGACCGATGCATTCTGCCTGTTGCCAGACGGTACCGTGTGCCAGGTCGGCGGTAGACACTTTCTAGATTCTGTTCACACTAGGGACCGAGGTAGCCAACGATGGCGGACACACTCCAGCAGTTGCTTCGAATGAGAGCCGATCAGGACACGGTCGCCGTCAAGCACGGTGACGCGTCGTGGACGTGGCGCGAACACATCGCCGCGGCGAGTGCACAGGCGGCCGCCGTCATCGCGGCAGCGGAGCCGTCCCGCCCGTTGCACGTCGGCGCACTCATGGGCAACACCCCGGACATGCTGACCGCGTTGGCAGCGGCGGGCCTCGGCGGATACGTCCTGTGCGGCATCAACACCACGCGCCGCGGGGACGCACTGGCCCGCGACATCGCGCGCGTCGACTGTCAGCTCGTCCTCACCACCCCCGACCATCGCCACCTGCTCGATCGCGTGGACCTGCCCGGCGTCGCAGTGATCGACGTGAGCACCGACGACTGGGCGCAACGGGTCGACGCCGCGCCCGCACTGGTGCCGCATCGCGAGGTCGGGCCCGACGACACGTTCATGATGATCTTCACCTCCGGTACCAGCGGTGAACCCAAGGCGGTCGAAGTGCCGCACGCGATGGTGCTGTTCGCCGGGAGCGCGCTCGTCGAGCGGTACGGCCTCGACGGCTCCGACGTGTGCTATCTGGCGATGCCGTTGTTCCACTCGAACGCCGTGTATGCGGGCTGGAGCGTGGCCCTCGGAGCTGGTGCCGCCATGGTCCCCGCCGCGTTCTCTGCGTCCCGCTTCCTGCCGGACGTCCGCAGGCACGGAGCGACCTACATGAACTACGTGGGCAAGCCGCTGGCCTACATCCTCGCCATGCCCGAAAAGCCCGACGACCGTGAGAACCCGCTGCGGATCGCGTTCGGGAACGAGGCGGCTGACCGCGACATCGAGGAGTTCGGCCGCCGCTTCGGTTGCGCGGTGTGGGACGGCTTCGGTTCGACCGAGACGGCCGTCATCATCACCCGGCCGGACGATTGTCCGCCGGGTTCGATCGGCAAGGGCTTCCCCGGCGTCGCCATCTACGACCCGGAGACCTTCGTCGAGTGTGACGTCGCGCAGTTCGAAGAGACGGGCGCCCTGCTCAACGCCGACGCGGCGACGGGGGAGTTGGTCAACACCAGCGGGAGCGGGCTGTTCCGCGGGTATTACAACGATCCGGGAGCCACCGACCAGCGTCTGCGTCACGGGATGTACTGGTCCGGGGACCTTGCCTACCGGGATGCCGACGGGTGGATCTACCTCGCTGGTCGCACGGCTGACTGGATGCGGGTCGACGGCGAGAACCTCACCACCGCCCCCATCGAACGGATTCTGTTGCGACTCAACGCGATCAGTCGGGTGGCGGTGTATCCGGTGCCCGACGAACACGTCGGTGACCAGGTGATGGCCGCGATCGTGCTGCGCGACGACGCCGAACTGCGTCCCGAGGCGTTCGAGGACTTCCTGAAGGCTCAGCGGGATCTGTCCCCGAAGGCCTGGCCGCGCTACGTATGGGTGGCCGAGGACCTACCGAGTACCGCCACCAACAAGATTCTCAAGCGAGAGTTGATCACCCGCGGAGTCGATCCGGCAGGTCGCGTTCTGTGGAAGCGTGACGGCACTCGATTCCTCGATGCGTCGGTCAGCCCGGCCTGACGCCCGCGGAATAGGCCCCGGTGCGTCGGCGTTTAGGAGGTTGGCGGCTGACCTGGCATAATCGACCGTCGACCCCTCGGTTCCGGTTCACGTCTGAAGACTCAGGTCAGTGATTTCAGGCGACCCGGCGGCCAACTATTGAAGAGGACCAACATGAAATCGGGTATCCACCCCAACTACGTAGAGACCACCGTGGTCTGTGGCTGCGGAAACAGCTTCCAGACGCGTAGCACCAAGGAGAGCGGCCACATCGTGGTCGAGGTCTGCTCCCAGTGCCACCCCTTCTACACCGGCAAGCAGAAGATCCTCGACAGCGGCGGCCGCGTGGCCCGCTTCGAGAAGCGCTACGGAAAGCGCACCACCGGCGAGAAGGCCGCAACCGACAAGTAAGTCAGCCAAACGGCGCCCGTTCCGATGCATTCGTGCCAGGGACGGGCGTCGCTTGCGTTCTGCTGAGCATTCGGAAGGGAGGGCACGGTGGCAGGTACCGATGCCGCGACGAGAGTCGATGCGCTGCTCGCCGAGCACGCCGACCTCGAACGTCAGCTCTCCGACCCCGCCCTCCACGCCGATGCGGGCGCGGCCCGCAGGGTGGGTCGCCGGTTCGCGCAGTTGGCGCCGATCGTGTCCACCCACCGCAAGTTGGAGACCGCCCGCGGTGACCTCGAGGCTGCCCGCGAACTCGCGACCGAGGATGCATCGTTCGCCGCCGAAGTGCCCGACCTGGCCGCCCGGGTCGACGAACTCGAGCAACAGCTCAGCGATCTACTGGCGCCACGCGACCCGCACGACGGGGACGACGTGGTCATGGAGGTGAAGTCGGGGGAGGGCGGCGAGGAGTCGGCGCTGTTCGCCGCCGACCTCGCCCGCATGTACATCCGCTACGCCGAGCGTCACGGCTGGAACGTGACGGTGCTCGACGAGACCTACTCCGATCTGGGTGGGTACAAGGACGCCACCCTCACGATCGCCAGCAAGGGCGACGCCGCCGACGGCGTCTGGTCACGGCTGAAGTTCGAAGGTGGCGTCCACCGCGTACAGCGAGTGCCGGTGACCGAGTCTCAGGGACGGGTGCACACCTCGGCCGCGGGCGTCCTCGTCTATCCGGAGCCCGAAGACGTGGCCGAGGTGTCCATCGACGAGTCGGATCTGCGCATCGACGTCTACCGGTCCTCGGGCAAGGGTGGCCAGGGCGTCAACACCACCGACTCCGCGGTCCGCATCACGCATCTACCGACCGGCATCGTCGTCACCTGCCAGAACGAGCGCTCGCAGCTTCAGAACAAGGCCCGCGCGATGGTCGTGCTGGCTGCGCGACTGCAGGCGCTCGCCGAGGAGCAGGCGTCGGCTGACGCGTCGGCCGACAGGGCCAGTCAGATCCGCACCGTCGACCGCAGCGAACGCATCCGCACCTACAACTATCCCGAGAACCGGATCACCGATCACCGCATCGGCTTCAAGGCGCACAACCTCGACCAGGTTCTCGACGGGGACCTCGATCCGATGTTCGACGCGCTGGCCGCTGCCGACAGACAAGCCAGGCTGCAGGAGACATGACACGGCTGCGGCGGGCCATCGACGAGGCGGCCGGCGCGCTGGCGCAGGCGGGCATCGACAGCGCCCACGTCGATGCCGAACTCCTCGCCGCGCACACCGCGGGCGTCGATCGCGGCCTCCTGCGGTTTCACGATCCCGACGAACACTTCTACGACAGCTACCGCACCGTCGTCGACGCGCGCTCACGCCGAATTCCCCTGCAGCACTTGACCGCGTCGGCTGCGTTCGGGCCGATCGTCCTCGAAGTCGGTCCGGGTGTGTTCATCCCGCGTCCCGAAACCGAGTCGCTGCTGGAATGGGCGCTCGAGCAACCGCTTCCGCGAGCACCCGTGATCGTCGACCTGTGCACCGGGTCGGGGGCGCTCGCCGCGGTGCTGGCGGACGCGACGCCCGGTGCTCACGTCATCGCGGTCGAGGACTCCGCCGAGGCGCTTGGCTACGCGCGGCGCAACTGCGCAGGCCGCGACGTCGAGCTCGTCGAAGCCGACGTCACCGTTCCTGGACTGCTCGGCGAGCACGACGGTGCCGTGGACCTGCTGGTGTCGAACCCGCCCTACATCCCCGACGACGCCGTGCTGGATCCCGAAGTGGCCGAGCACGATCCGGCCCACGCACTGTTTGGCGGGCCCGACGGAATGCGCGTCATCGGCCCGATCGTCACGCTGGCCGCCGGGCTGCTGCGCCCCGGCGCGTGCGTCGCCGTCGAACACGACGACGACACCGCCGCGCCGACCGTGGCGTTGTTCGAGGAGTCCGGCGCCTTCACCGACGTGACGTCGCGTCGCGATCTTGCCGGTCGCCCCCGGTTCGTCACGGCGAGGCGGAAGGGTTCAGGCTAGGGACCATGAGGGGCAGCGAGACGCGGAGCGGGATCGCGCATGAGTGAGGTATTCGACTGCGCAGACGCGGCCCAGCGGCCGGTCGGCATAGCATCGGCGATCAGTGCGCTCAAGGGCGGCCGTCTGGTGGTGTTGCCCACCGACACGGTCTACGGCATCGGCGCCGACGCGTTCGACGGGGCAGCCGTCGCGGCACTGCTCTCCGCCAAGGGCCGCGGTCGCGACATGCCGGTACCAGTTCTCGTGGGTTCGTGGCACACCATCGACGGTCTGGTGTACTCGGTGCCCGAATCGGCCAGACAACTCATTCGCGCCTTCTGGCCGGGGGCGCTGAGCCTGGTCGTGCAGCAAGCGCCGTCATTGCAGTGGGACCTTGGCGATGCGCAGGGCACGGTGATGCTGCGCATGCCACTGCATCCGGTTGCGATCGAGCTCCTGCGCGAGGTCGGGCCAATGGCGGTCTCGAGCGCCAACATCTCCGGCAGGCCCGCTGCCGTCACGGCCGCGGATGCGCGCGATCAGCTCGGTGACCTGGTCGAGGTCTACCTCGAGGCCGGGCCGTCCGTCCAGGGCTCGGCGTCGACGATCGTCGATCTGACCGGCGCCCAACCCCGCGTGCTGCGTGAGGGACCCGTCACCGCCGCGGCCATCGCCGACGTCCTCGGACTCGAGGCGGAGACACTGACGACCTGACGTCGGGGGCGGCCCAGCGAACGTCCGCGGGGCGACGGCGTCGTGGTCTCAGGTCGGTCCAGTACATTTCACCGCGTGGAGGGCCTGCTCGCATTGTCGGACCGCGGTGCCGGCGTGCCGCTGCGCGAGCTCGCGCTCGTCGGGCTGACGGCGGCGATCGTCACGTACTTCGCGACGGGCTGGGTGCGTGCCCTCGCTACCCGCCTCGGAGCCGTCGCCTACCCGCGCCAGCGTGACGTCCACGTGCAGCCGACACCGCGGATGGGTGGACTGGCGATGTACGTCGGCATCGTCGCCGCGGTGCTCCTCGCGTCGCAACTTCCCGCGCTGACGCGCGGTTTCGTCTATTCGTCCGGCATGCCCGCCGTCGTCGTGGCGGGTGGGCTGATCATGGTGATCGGCCTGATCGACGACCGGTGGGGGCTTGACGCCCTCACCAAGTTCGCGGGCCAGATCACCGCCGCCAGCGTGCTGGTCACGATGGGTGTGGCGTGGAGCGTGCTGTACATCCCGATCGGCGGCGTCGGCACCATCGTGCTCGACCAGGTGACGTCGATCCTGCTGACCTTGGCGCTGACCGTGTCGATCGTCAACGCCATGAACTTCGTCGACGGCCTCGACGGGCTGGCCGCGGGCCTGGGGCTCATCACTGCGGCGGCGATCTGCATCTTCTCCGTCGGACTGCTACGGGACCACGGCGGCGACGTGCTGTTCTACCCGCCCGCCGTGATCTCGGTGGTGCTGGCGGGCGCCTGTCTGGGATTCCTGCCGCACAACTTCCACCCGGCCAAGATCTTCATGGGCGACTCCGGTTCGATGCTCATCGGACTGATGCTCGCGGCGGCGTCGACCACCGCCGCGGGGCCGATCTCCCAGAACGCCTATGGCGCACGCGACGTCTTCGCGCTGCTGTCGCCGTTCCTCTTGGTCGTCGCGGTGATGTTCGTGCCCGCCCTCGACATGTTGCTGGCCATCGTGCGCCGCACCCGCGCGGGACGTAGCCCCTTCAGCCCGGACAAGATGCATCTGCATCACCGGCTGCTCCAGATCGGTCACTCGCACCGACGGGTGGTGCTGTTGATCTACATGTGGGTGGGCATCGTCGCTCTCGGCGCGGCCAGCACGATCTTCTTCGACCCTCGCTACACGGGCGCGGTCATGTTGGCGGCCATCGTGGTTGCCGTCGTCATCACCCTGATTCCACTGCTACGAAGGGGTGGAGAAGTTCCCAGCGAGCTCTCAGACTAGGGTGTACGACGCAAAGTAGTAGTACCCGGTTTAGGCTGCCTACCATGTGGTACGGTGCTGGCAGAACCCGAAAAACCTCGCGGGTTGCCGGCCCGGCCCATCGGTTTTGCACGAGCCGATCGGTGCCGATGTACGACCGACAAAGGGAGCTACCCCCTGGGGTGATTCCAGCGCGACCGACGCCCTCCGATACGCTCAGCGGGCACGCGCCGGATCATTGATTGTCAAAGGGGACAGCTTCCGTGAGAGCGTGGATTGAGGTGAGTCAGTGACCACGCCAGCGCAGGACGCGCCGTTGGTGTTCCCATCCGTGGCATTCCGGCCGATGCGTCTTCTGGTCGTCTGCGTGGCGCTTACCGGACTGGCCCTCCTGGCGTCCGGATTCATCGGCCACATCTTCTTTGGAGCGTTCTTCGGCGTGGGTCTGGGCCTGGGTTTGCTCAACGCGCTAATGGTGCGTCGCGCCGTCGAGTCGATCACGGCCGAGGAGCATCCGCTCAAGAAGAAGATGGCAGTCAATTCCGCGATGCGGTTGCTGGTAATCACGGCCATCGGTTTGACGATCGCCATCGTGTTCAAGAAGCATGACGGCCTCGCCGTGCTCTTCGGGCTCGCGATCTTCCAGGCGGTGCTGGTGATCAGCACCAGCATCCCCGTGATGAAGAAGATCCGCGCCAACGGCTTGGACCTCGCAGAAGTTTCCGCATCGGATTCGAAGGATAGAGCTGACGGTTGATGATTGAGACTGTTGTCGCCGAAGGGGCGATCCACGTCGGGGTCCACGAACCCCTTTGGCATCTGTTCGGTATGACGATCAACGGCGACACGGTGATCAGCACCACGATCGCCGGGGTCATCGTGATCGCACTGGCGTTCTTCCTGAAGGCCAAGGTCACCTCGACCGGGGTGCCCGGCGGAGTGCAGTTGTTCTTCGAAGCCATCACCATTCAGATGCGCCAGCAGGTCGAGGCCGCGATCGGCATGAAGATCGCCCCGTTCGTGTTGCCGCTCGCGGTCACCATCTTCGTGTTCATCCTGGTGTCCAACTGGTTGGCAGTGCTTCCGGTTCAGTACGGCGGCGCCGACGGTGCCGCAGGCGAACTGATCAAGGCGCCCGCTGCGGACATCAACTACGTGCTGGCGCTCGCCGCGTTCGTGTTCATCTGCTACCACGCCGCAGGCGTATGGCGCCGTGGCGCGTGGGGCCACGTCAAGAAGCTGTTCAAGGGACACGTCACGCTGATGGCGCCGATCAACATCGTCGAGGAGATCGCCAAGCCGATCTCGTTGTCGCTGCGACTCTTCGGCAACATCTTCGCCGGTGGCATCCTCGTTTCGCTGATCGCGTTGTTCCCCTGGTACATCCAGTGGGCACCCAACGCCATCTGGAAGACGTTCGACCTCTTCGTCGGCCTGATCCAGGCCTTCATCTTCGCGCTGCTGACGATCCTGTACTTCAGCCAGTCGATGGAACTGGATCACGACGATCACGACACCAAAGAGGAAGCGCACCACTAAGAAGCCCGAACGACCCGTACTACCAGCAGTCCTGGTGGTAACACCACCAGTTACCAAGGAGGAATAAGGAATGGATCCAAACGCCCTCATCACGGCCGGTGCTCTAATCGGCGGTGGATTGATCTTGGGTGGCGGCGCAATCGGCGCGGGTATCGGCGACGGCATCGCCGGTAACGCACTGATCTCCGGCATCGCACGGCAGCCCGAAGCTCAGGGTCGCCTGTTCACGCCGTTCTTCATCACCGTCGGTCTGGTGGAGGCCGCATACTTCATCAACCTCGCGTTCATGGCGCTGTTCGTCTTCGCCACGCCGGGCCTGCAGTAGTCCGACAGCATGGGTGAACTGAGCGCAACGATCCTGGCGGCCAGCCAGGCGGCAGGAGCAGAAGGCGGCGGGGGCAGTAACTTCCTGATCCCCAACGGCACCTTCTTCGTCGTGCTGATCATCTTCCTGATCGTCCTCGGCGTGATTACGAAATGGGTTGTGCCACCGATCAGTAAGGTCCTCGCCGAGCGGGAGGCCATGCTGGCCAAGACCGCCGCGGACGCTCGCAAGTCGGCTGAACAGGTCGCGGCGGCGGAAGCCGATTACGACCAGGCAATGGCCGGGGCGCGTACCGAGGCGTCGTCGATCCGCGACGAGGCTCGTGCATCTGGTCGACAGGTCATCGACGAGAAGCGAGCCGAGGCCAGCGGTGAGGTGGCAGAGACCGTTCGCGAGGCGGATGCAGAACTGTCCGGACAGCGTTCGTCGACGCAGTCCGCACTCGAATCGTCGGTCGACGGCCTGTCTGCCACGTTGGCGAGCCGCATCCTCGGCGTTGACGTGAATTCAGGCGGGAGCCGCTAAATGTCGACATTCATCGGTCAGCTGATCGGTTTCGCGGTCATCGTCTACATCCTGTGGCGCTTCGTCGTGCCGCCGTTGAAGGCGTTGATGCAGAAGCAGCAGGACGCGGTGCGCACGGCGCTTGCCGACAGCGCCGAGGCGGCGCAGAAGCTCGCCGACGCCGACGCCATGCACGCCGAGGCGCTGGCAGACGCGGAGGCGGAGTCTTCGAAGGTGACCGACGAGGCCCGGCAGGACTCGGAGCGCATCGCCAGCCAACTGCAGGAGCAGGCAGGCGTCGAAGCCGAACGACTCAAGGTCCAAGGTGCGCAACAGGTTCAGCTGATGCGGCAGCAGCTCATCCGGCAGCTGCGGCAGGGCCTCGGCCAAGAGTCGGTCCAGAAGGCCGACGAGCTGGTACGCGCACACGTTGCCGAACCCGCCGCACAGGCGGCGACGGTCGACCGCTTCCTCGACGAGCTCGATGAGATGGCACCGTCGTCCGCGACGATCGAGACGGGTGCCTCGGCGCGACTTCGCGCCGCCAGCCGCGCCGCGCTCGCAGCGCTCACTAGCGAATTCGACGACGTGGCAGGCAACCTCGGGTCGCCGGGGTTGACCACACTTGCCGACGAACTCGGGTCGGTGGTCGCACTGCTGATCGCTCAACCGAGCCTCACCAAGCACCTGGCCGAGCCCACCGACGACGCGGACGCCAAGGTGCGCCTCGTCGACAGGCTGTTCTCGGGCAAGGTCGACGAACACACGGCGAAGCTGCTGCGGACGGCCGCGTCACAGCGGTGGTCCGCGGAGGCCGACCTGGTCGATGGGGTCGAGCACACGGCCCGTCTCGCCCTGCTGAAGCGCGCCGAGGTCGAAGACGAGGTCGACGAGGTCGAGGATCAGCTCTTCCGCTTCGGTCGCGTCTTGGACGCGGAGCCACGCCTTTCCGCGGCGCTCAGCGACCACACGACGCCGGCGAGCGGTCGTATCGGACTGCTGGACAAGGTCATCGATGGCTCGGGTGTGACTGGCACCGCCGCTGCGCTTCTGTCTCAGACGATCGGGCAGCTTCGTGGTGAACGAGCCGACGAGGCCGTCGTGGATCTGGCCGAGCTCGCGGTGGCCCGACGCGGCGAGGTCGTCGCACACGTCAGTGCCGCCGCAGACCTGACCGATGCCCAGCGCACTCGGCTGGTCGAGTTGTTGACGCGGATCTACGGACACCCGGTGTCCGTCCAGCTCCACGTCGATCCCGAACTGCTCGGCGGTCTTTCGATCACCATCGGTGACGAGGTGATCGACGGCTCCATCGCATCCCGCCTGGCTGCCGCACAGACCCAGCTGCCCGACTGACCCGAACAGACTCACCACCGAAAATCAAAAGGTAGGAAGACGAAACATCATGGCAGAGTTGACAATCTCCGCTGCTGACATCGAAGGTGCCGTCGAGGAGTACGTATCCTCGTTTTCCGCCGATACCGAGCGCGAAGAGATCGGCACAGTCGTCGACGCCGGTGACGGCATCGCACACGTTGAGGGCCTGCCCTCGGTCATGACGCAGGAACTCCTCGAGTTCCCCGGCGGCGTGCTCGGTGTGGCACTGAACCTCGACGAGCACAGCATCGGCGCGGTAATCCTCGGCGACTTCGAGAAGATCGAACAGGGCCAGCAGGTCAAGCGGACCGGCGAGGTGCTCTCAGTGCCCGTCGGCGATGCCTTCCTGGGTCGTGTGGTGAACCCGCTGGGCCAGCCGATCGATGCGCAGGGTGACATCGCCACCGATACCCGGCGTGCACTGGAACTCCAAGCGCCGTCCGTCGTTCAGCGACAGGGCGTCTCCGAGCCGTTGCAGACCGGCATCAAGGCCATCGATGCGATGACTCCGATCGGTCGCGGCCAGCGCCAGCTGATCATCGGCGACCGCAAGACCGGCAAGACCGCGGTCTGCGTCGACACGATCCTCAACCAGCGGGCAGCGTGGGAGACCGGTGACCCCACGCAGCAGGTGCGCTGCGTGTACGTCGCGATCGGCCAGAAGGGCACCACGATCGCGAGCGTCAAGCGCGCGCTCGAAGAGGGCGGTGCGATGGAGTACACCACCATCGTGGCCTCTCCCGCGTCTGACCCCGCCGGCTTCAAGTGGCTGGCGCCCTACACCGGTTCGGCTATCGGCCAGCACTGGATGTACGACGGCAAGCACGTTCTGATCGTCTTCGACGACCTCACCAAGCAGGCCGAGGCGTACCGCGCGATCTCGCTGCTGCTGCGCCGCCCGCCGGGCCGCGAGGCCTACCCGGGTGACGTGTTCTACCTGCACTCGCGCCTGCTGGAACGTTGCGGCAAGCTCAACGACGAACTGGGCGCAGGCTCGATGACCGGGCTGCCGATCATCGAGACCAAGGCCAACGACATCTCGGCCTACATCCCGACCAACGTCATCTCGATCACCGACGGCCAGTGCTTCCTCGAGACCGACCTGTTCAACCAGGGTGTTCGTCCGGCGGTCAACGTCGGCGTCTCGGTGTCGCGCGTCGGTGGTGCCGCCCAGATCAAGGCCATGAAAGAGGTGGCGGGAAGTCTCCGCTTGGACCTGTCGCAGTACCGCGAGCTGGAGGCCTTCGCGGCCTTCGCCTCCGACCTGGACGCGACGTCGAAGGCTCAGCTCGAGCGCGGCGCGCGTCTGGTGGAGTTGCTCAAGCAGCCGCAGTACAGTCCGCTGTCGGTCGAGGAGCAGGTCGTCGCGATCTTCCTGGGCACCAAGGGTCATCTGGATTCGGTTCCGGTGGAAGACGTTCAGCGTTTCGAGACCGACTTCCTCGAGCACGTGAAGGCCAGCCACGACGCCGTCTTCAAGGGCATCCGGGAGAGCAAGAAGCTCCCGGAGGATGCCGAGGAGGCGCTGGTCAAGATCGTCAACGACTTCAAGAAGGGCTTCGCCGCCACCGACGGTAGCTCCGTGGTCGTCAACGAGGCGGAGACGGACGCGATGGACCCCGAGGACGTGGACAAGGAATCGGTCAAGGTCCGCAAGCCGGCACCGAAGAAGAAGTAGGCAGGCGACTACATGGCAGCCACACTGCGCGAGTTGCGCGGACGCATCCGCTCCGCCGGGTCGATCAAGAAGATCACCAAGGCCCAGGAGCTGATCGCGACGTCGCGGATCGCCAAGGCGCAGGCCCGAGTCCAGGCGGCTCGGCCCTACTCAGAAGAGATCACGAACATGCTGACCGAGCTAGCGGGGGCCAGTGCGCTGGACCACCCGCTGCTCGTCGCGCGGGAGACGCCCAAGCGGGCCGGCGTGCTGGTGGTGTCGTCGGACCGTGGTCTCTGCGGCGGCTACAACGCCAACGTGCTGCGTCAGTCCGAGGAGCTCTTTGCGCTGTTGCGGGAGGAGGGCAAGACGCCCGTGATCTATGCGGTCGGTCGAAAGGCTTTGGGCTACTACCAGTTCCGCGACCGCGACGTCTCACAGTCATGGACGGGCTTCTCCGAGCGGCCGACGTACGAGCAGGCCCGTGAGATCGCGGACACGCTCGTCACGGCGTTCATGGCTGGCGCTGACGACGACGGAGACGATCCTGGCGCCGACGGCATCCTCGGCCTAGACGAATTGCACATCGTCTTCACCGAGTTCAAGTCGATGCTGTCGCAGTCGGCGGTGGCCCGGCGGATTGCGCCGATGGTGATCGAATATGTCGGTGAGCCGGAGACCGGTCCGCAGACACTCTTCTCCTTCGAGCCCAACGCCGAGTCGCTGTTCGACGCACTGCTCCCGCGTTACGTCGCCACCCGCGTGTACTCGGCCCTTCTCGAGGCGGCGGCATCGGAGTCGGCGTCGCGTCGGCGAGCGATGAAGTCGGCGACGGACAACGCCGATGACCTGATCAAGGCGTTGACGCTGGAAGCCAACCGCGAGCGACAAGCTCAGATCACCCAGGAAATCAGCGAGATCGTCGGTGGCGCGAACGCGCTCTCCGACGCCAAGTAGTCCTCGATGGACAGATCCCCGGAAGCGAAGAGAAGCGAAGAGAAAATGACTGCCACCGCAGAAGATTCCAAGACCGCAGGTCGCGTGGTCCGTATCACCGGCCCAGTCGTTGACGTCGAGTTCCCGCGCGGTTCCGTGCCGGAACTGTTCAACGCGCTCCACGCCGAGATCTCCTACAAGGAGATGGCCAAGACGCTGACCCTCGAAGTCGCCCAGCACCTCGGCGACAACCTGGTGCGCACCATTTCCATGCAGCCCACCGATGGACTGGTTCGCGGCGTCGAGGTCACCGACACGGGCGCGTCGATCTCGGTGCCCGTCGGCGACGGCGTCAAGGGGCACGTGTTCAACGCCCTCGGCAATTGCCTCGATGAGCCTGGCTACGGCGAGGACTTCGATCACTGGTCGATCCACCGCAAGCCGCCGCCATTCGCGGAGCTGGAACCGCGCACCGAGATGCTGGAGACCGGCCTCAAGGTCGTCGACCTGCTGACCCCGTATGTGCGCGGCGGCAAGATCGCCCTGTTCGGTGGTGCAGGCGTCGGCAAGACGGTGCTCATCCAGGAGATGATCAACCGCATCGCCCGAAACTTCGGTGGTACATCGGTGTTCGCAGGCGTGGGGGAGCGGACCCGCGAGGGCAACGATCTCTGGGTCGAGCTCGCCGACGCCAACGTGCTCAAGGACACCGCGCTGGTGTTCGGTCAGATGGACGAGCCGCCCGGCACCCGTATGCGGGTCGCTCTGTCGGCGCTGACCATGGCGGAGTACTTCCGCGATGAGCAGAAGCAGGACGTGTTGTTGTTCATCGACAACATCTTCCGGTTCACCCAGGCCGGCTCCGAGGTCTCCACGCTGCTCGGCCGGATGCCGTCCGCGGTGGGTTACCAGCCCACGCTGGCCGACGAGATGGGCGAGCTGCAGGAGCGCATCACGTCGACCCGTGGTCACTCCATCACCTCGATGCAGGCGGTCTACGTGCCCGCCGACGACTACACGGACCCGGCCCCCGCGACGACGTTTGCCCACTTGGACGCCACCACGGAGCTTTCCCGGGCGGTGTTCTCGAAGGGCATCTTCCCGGCGGTGGACCCGCTGGCGTCGAGTTCGACGATCCTGCAGCCGAGCGTCGTGGGCGACGAGCACTACCGCGTTGCCCAAGAGGTCATTCGAATCCTGCAGCGCTACAAGGACCTCCAGGACATCATCGCGATCCTCGGTGTCGACGAACTGTCCGAAGAGGACAAGGTGCTGGTCTACCGCGCCCGCAAGATCGAGCGGTTCCTCAGCCAGAACATGATGGCGGCCGAGCAGTTCACCGGGCAGCCAGGCTCTACAGTGCCGCTCAAGGAAACCGTCGAGGCCTTCGACAAACTGGCGAAGGGCGAGTTCGACCACCTGCCCGAGCAGGCGTTCTTCCTCATCGGCGGCTTGGAAGATCTGGCCAAGAAGGCCGAGAGTCTCGGCGCGAAGTTGTGACCCTCCTTCAAGCCGAGAGGCGGTGACCGATGGCTGAAATCCACGTAGAGATCGTGGCCGTCGAGCGCGAGTTGTGGTCGGGCGACGCGACATTCGTCTTTACCCGCACCACGGCAGGCGAGATTGGCATCCTGCCCCGGCACATTCCGCTGGTGGCTCAACTGGTCGACGACGCCATGGTGCGTGTCGAGCGGGAGGGTGAAGACGACCTTCGCATCGCCGTCGACGGAGGCTTCTTGTCCGTCACGGAGGAAGCCGTTCGCGTCCTGGTCGAGAACGCCGAATTCGAGTCGGAGATCAATGCCGACGAGGCCAAACAGGACTCCGAATCGGACGACGAGCGCACCGCGGCGTGGGGCAGGGCGCGGTTGCGCGCCCTAGGCGAGCTCGACTGAGTTCGCGATGAGCGCGTCCATGATGATCATGGTCGCGCTGGTCGGCGTGTTGTTGCTGGTCGTCGTCGCGCTCACCTATCGGCTATGGAAGTTGCGTCAGGTCGGCGGTTCCGCGGCGATTCTGCGTGACGTCCCCGCAGTCGGCGGGCACGGTTGGCGTCACGGGGTGGTGCGTTATCGCGGCGGCGAGGCAGGTTTCTACCGGTTGTCGAGCCTGCGGTGGTGGCCTGACCGTCGGCTCTCCCGGCGCGGCATCGAAGTGGTGTCGCGTCGTGCACCGCGGGGCGACGAGTTCGACATCATGAGTGCCGAGATCGTGGTTCTCGAACTGCGCGACACTGGTCCGGAAAGTCGCAGAGGGTACGAGATCGCCCTCGACCGTGGCGCTTTGACCGCGTTCACCTCGTGGCTCGAGTCACGGCCGTCCCCCCGCGCACGCAGGCGGCCGAACTAGCGCGCGGGACCGCCGGGCTGCCAGAGCACGTCGCCGTCGGGGTTCGCGACGCGCGACAGGATGAACAGCAGATCCGACAGCCGGTTGAGGTACTTGGCGGGCAGCACGGTAACCGAATCGCCGTGGACGTCGATCGCCCGCCATGCCGAGCGCTCCGCTCGTCGCGCCACCGTCCGTGCGACGTGCAGCAGCGCCGACAACGCGGTCCCACCCGGCAGCACGAACGAATTCAGTGCCGGTAGCGGTTCGTTGAACTCGTCGCACCAGTTCTCGAGTCGGTCGACGTAGTCCTGGGTGATTCGCAGTGGGGGATGTTCGGGGTTCTCGACCACGGGTGTGGACAGGTCGGCGCCTGCGTCGAAGAGGTCGTTCTGGATCTGCCGCAGCACGCCAAGGATCCGCTCGTCGGGGGCGCCCAACGAGACCGCCACGCCGATCGCGGCGTTCGTCTCATCGCAGTCGGCGTAGGCCGCGAGCCGGGGGTCGTTCTTCGACACTCTGCTGAAATCGCTGAGCCCGGTGGATCCGTCGTCGCCTGTTCGGGTGTAGATGCGGGTCAGATGGACGGCCATGAGAAGACCGTACCCGGGGCGAGTGGGCGAAACAGACTTCAGACGCCTCCGCTGTTTACACTGAGCGCCGTGAGTGAGCGATTCGTGGTGACCGGTGGTGCCCGGTTGTCAGGCGAAGTTGCCGTCGGGGGAGCAAAGAACAGTGTGCTGAAACTGATGGCCGCATCGCTTCTGGCAGAGGGCACCAGCACCATCACGAACTGTCCCGACATCCTCGACGTACCGCTGATGGCGGAGGTGCTCCGAGGTCTCGGGGCCACTGTCGAGCTCGACGGCGACATCGTCCGGATCACCTCACCCGACGAGTTGAAGTACGACGCGGACTTCGCGGCGGTACGCCAGTTCCGCGCCTCGGTGTGCGTCCTTGGCCCCCTCGTTGGGCGGTGCAAGAAGGCCAAGGTGGCGCTACCGGGTGGTGACGCGATCGGTTCGCGACCGCTCGACATGCACCAAGCGGGCCTGCGACAACTCGGCGCCCGCTGCAACATCGAGCACGGCTGCGTGGTGGCCGAGGCAGACCACCTGCGGGGCGCGGAGATTCAACTCGAGTTTCCGTCGGTCGGCGCCACCGAGAACATCCTGATGGCCGCGGTTCTTGCCGAGGGCGTCACGACGATCCACAACGCGGCACGTGAGCCCGACGTGGTGGACCTCTGCACGATGCTCAATCAGATGGGCGCCCTGATCTCCGGGGCGGGCTCGTCGACCATGACGATCACGGGGGTCGATCGACTCCATCCCACCGAGCATCGCGTGATCGGTGATCGCATCGTGGCTGCCACCTGGGGTATCGCCGCCGCGATGACTCGCGGCGACATCTCGGTGACGGGAGTCGACCCGCAGCACCTGCAGCTAGTGCTCCACAAGCTGCACGACGTCGGCGCCACCGTGACACAGGACGACAACGGGTTCCGCGTCGTCCAGTACGAACGACCGAAGGCCGTGAACATGGCCACGCTGCCGTTCCCGGGGTTCCCGACGGATCTGCAGCCGATGGCGATCGGACTGGCAAGCATTGCCGACGGAACGTCGATGATCACCGAGAACGTCTTCGAGGCTCGCTTCCGGTTCGTGGAGGAGATGATCCGGCTCGGTGCCGACGCGCGGACGGACGGTCACCATGCAGTCGTCCGCGGTATCCCGCAGCTCTCGAGTGCGCCGGTATGGGCGTCGGACATCCGAGCCGGCGCCGGCCTGGTGCTGGCCGGACTGGTTGCAGACGGCGACACCGAGGTGCACGACGTGTTCCACATCGATCGCGGCTACCCGTTGTTCGTCGAGAACCTCGTCAGCCTGGGCGCCGAAATCGAGCGCGTGACATAGCTTTTCGATCAAAACCACCGTTTGGCGTGCGGGTTTGGGATATGGGCCATCCCGGGGTAGTCTCTATTCAGTGCCTACGGCCCCGGTCGAAAAACCGGAAGGACGAGGATTGACGTCACCGCCACTATGAAGTACAGTGGCAGGGTTGCCTGAAATCCGGGTGTGTTGTTTGAGAACTCAATAGTGTGTTTGGTGGTTTTTGTTTGTTGTTTTTGGCCATCCTCGTGGGGGACTCCTCGTCTTCCTTTGGTGGGGGTGGCTTGTTTTTTTGATGCCAGTTTTTGGTGTCTTTTTGTT
>NZ_DASQEU010000169.1:0-3752 GCF_035633495.1 Mycobacterium sp.
ACCGCCACGCCCGCTCGTCGAGATGCGGGCGGATCAACGACAAACGGGCGGCGGCCAGATCGGAGTCCACAACGGCAAGCGTCATACCACCAGTGTCGACCAACCAAACAGAAAAACCCAATTAATTACTGCGCGATTCCTAAGAGGCAGTCAGCAGCAGTCAGGGCGACCGTGATGAGCGCCGACGCGACCGCTGGTACGTAGATCTCGTTTCGTCGGCCGGGAGGGTCTACCAGTCGATGGTCAGCGACCTGCTGGCACCGAGTTTGACCGACGCGAGACGCTGGAGCTGCGGGTGCTCTACGTCGCCGCACCCGCGCGCAGAGGCGGGTGGTGGCCTGGTGGGCGCCCACCGCGAAGAACACCCGCTTGTCACCCCTCGCGTCCGGACAGCGCGCGGCTGGCGGCCAGACCCCCGCGTGACCGGGCTAGTACCCGAGCCATTCGGGCTCGGATTACCCGCGGGGTGCGACGACCGGATGCCCGGGCACGTTCCAGTGTCCCGGGGTCTTGGAGAACGTGATGCCGGGTTCGAGGTGGACCTGCTTGCCGTAGGCGCCGGTGAATGAGATGCCGCCGTCCAAAATGGGTTTGTGGTCCGGTTTTTCGATCGTCTCTTTCACATAGGCCGGGTCGAACACCCCCAGTTGTGAGTACCACATGGAGAATCGGGTCAGGGAGCAGCGGACGTGGTAGCTGCCGCCGTGTTGGGCGCGCAGGATCAGCGCGGCGACGACCCCCATGGCGGTGAGGTAGCCGGCGAGGTAGTCGTTGAGGATCACCGTCGGCGGCAGTAACGGTTGCTCTTCGGAGCCCTCCAGGACGGCGTAGCCCGACGTGCAGTTGGCGTCCATGTCGAACCCGCCCCGGCGCTCCCAGGGGCCGTCCCAGCCGAATGCGCGCAGGGACGTGTAGATGATGCCGGGGCGGACCGACGCGACCTGCTCGGCGGACAGGCCGAGGTCGGCGATCTTTCTGCCCCGGAAGTTCTCCACCATCACGTCGGCGCCTTTGAGGACCTCGAGGGCCTTCGCCTTGTAGGCGTCCTGGGCCAGATCCACCCAGGTGGACCGAAATCCCAGGTGGGTGTCTTGCAGCAGCGCATCGTATTCGTATTCGGGCCGCGCCATGTGCAGGACTTCGGCGCCCTGCTCGGCGAGGGTCCGCCCGGTGTTGGGCCCGGCGATGACGTGGGTGAAGGCGGCGACCTTGATACCCGACAGCGGTCGGGACGGATCGACCAGCGGCGGCAGTTCGGGCTCGCTGTCACCGATCTTGACGATCTCGATCATCGGAGTGCGCGCCAGAATCTCGCCCTGCGGGTGGGTGTACCACTCCTCGGGGGTGCGGCACATGGAGCCGATCATCCCGCGCTCGGCGGCGGCGTTCTCCAGGTCCAGTGCGTCCCACTTCGCGATGGCCTCCGCCATGGAGGTCTTGTTCAGATCCGCCTTCAGCAGCTCCATCCACGGCGGCACCGCGTTCGGATAGGCGGCGGTTGCCGGCGCCGTCCGTAGCGCCCACTCGCCACGGCTACCCTGCAGCACTTCGCCGTGGTCTCCCGGCCGGTCGTCAAAGCCGACCCAGGAGTTCCCAACCCGAAACAGGTTGAGATGCACCACTCTCGGCCCATATCCGCCAGGTTTGCCACCACAATATGGCCGCAGTTGAGGCGCCGGTAGCTACTTTCTGCCGAAGTCCACGGTTCCTGGGGCACGAGGTAGGGGAGATGATCCCGCTATAGGTGTCTACTCGGAGACCCACGTGTGGCTTTCTGGTGAAATACCCGGCGATCGCCGCACACGCCGGGAATACTTGCCCCCATCTTCCACAAGCCGCGGGTAGGCGGCCGCCCGGACAGGTCGTGCGGTGGCGATAGGCGGCACGGCAATGCAACACCGGCCATGTAGGCGACAAGTAACGGGAGGCCATAGCCATGCGGACCATCTACCATGAGCAGTTGGCTGCACTGGCTACACAGATGGGCGAGATGTGTGGGCTGGCCGGGGTGGCGATGCAGCGCTCAACTCAAGCCCTGTTGCAGGCTGATCTTGGCCTGGCCGAGCAGGTAATCAGTGACCATGAGCAGATCGTGGCGATGACCGCCCGCATCGAGGAGGGCGCCTTCGCGCTGCTGGCGCTGCAGCAGCCGGTGGCCGGTGAGCTGCGGGCCATCGTCAGCTCGATCCAGATCGCTGCCGACGTGGACCGCATGGGTGCGTTGGCCGTGCATGTGGCCAAGATCGCGCGGCGGCGGCACCCACTGCACGCGCTGCCCGAGGAAGTAAATGGCTGCTTCGCCGAAATGGGCAGGGTGGCAGTTGAATTGGGCACCAGCGCGAAGCAGGTGCTGCTGTCCCGCGATCCTGAGAAGGCCGCTAGCCTCCGCAAAGAAGACGACGCCATGGACGACCTGCACCGGCACCTGTTCACCGTGCTGATGGATCACGACGCGTGGAAGCACGGGATCTCCGCCGCTGTCGACGTGGTGTTGCTGAGCCGCTTCTACGAGCGCTTCGCCGACCACGCCGTCGAGGTCGGCAGGCGGGTCGTCTTTCAGGTGACCGGGACTCTGCCGCCGGAGGAAGAAGTCTCGACGTACTGAAACGTCGCAACGGCGATATCGACGGATTCGGGCGGGCGCTGGTCATTGCACCCAAAGTCCTCGTAGGGCGAATTAGCTGACTTGGCCGCATTGCAATCCCTGCGTGGCATTCGGGCCGGGGTGGTCCGAACTGGTGTCGGCGAGGATTGCAGGTCGATGCGCGCGCGGCGGGCCGATGAGCACCGAGCGGTGCCGCGGATTCTGGAAGGAGGGGAGGGATCACGCCGCCACCGTCACCACCCTCGCCGACGTGGACGGGTAGGCGCCCACAGTCCCCACGGCCCGGCCTGACGCTATCTGGCAACGTCCGACCGGTGCGGGCGACCGGAACGGACCGCTGAGCTGCAAGTTTCCCGCAGGCCTCTGATGTCCGGCCTGCGTTGTTTACTGCGTGGCTACGCTGCCGTTACCGGGGCTGGATACATTGGCGTTTCGCGCAGCGGTATCGGCGCACGCGTCGGTTATCTGCGTGGGTGTCGTTTCGGCGCAGTCTCCCGCCGACCGGAAGGGAACCTGGCGATGGACGACGATCCGCGAGTCAGCGGGCCGGTAGTCGATGCTGAGAGCGAGCCGCGGCTGGCGCTCAAGCCCGAACCGCCTTCGCGCCTCGACGGAACCTGGTGGCCGCGATCAACGCGGTTAGCTGTCGAGCTGCCGGGCCTGGTTGCGAGGTTGTCCGACCGGCTGGGGCAGGTCAGCGTGGTGGGCTACCACCGCGATGCGTGGACGGAGACGCCGTCGCAGGTCGAGATCGCCGGCCTCACAGTTCAGTTGCAGGGCGTGACCTCCGATGAGCCGAACAGTGTCATCCTGATCGGGGAGGGTCGTCACATCGCACTGCTCGTCATCCCACCCGACGCCAGCGAACAGGTTGCCCGACAAGAACTGGACGCGGCATCAGAACGCGCCGACGCTGGTATCGCTGTGAATAACCCGGCCGAGCGGTCCGCTGCCCGATCCGTGACCGAGGTGGCGGCCCGGTTGGCCCGTCACGAGGGGCGCGGCGACCCCCGGCGCGCCGCCGAGATCATGCGGTGGTGCGAGGAGACCGCTCAACAGTTCATCGATGCACCGATCCAGGCTTTCGTGCCGATCCTCGTCGAAAACCTTGTCCGCAGCCGGATGGACGCGCCCCGCGCAGCGACCA
>NZ_DASQEU010000170.1:0-6585 GCF_035633495.1 Mycobacterium sp.
CCGTAGTCCTTGGCCTCCTGCGCGGTCAGGATCTTGTCGCGTTCGATGTCCACGCGTACTTCGTCCGGAGTCTTGTTCGAGTGCCGCGAGAGAATCTCCTCCAGCGCCCTGCGCATCCGGGCGATCTCGTGTGCCTGGATCTCCAGGTCGGACACCTGTCCGTAAACGCCCTCGGTGGCCGGCTGGTGGATCAGGATCCGGGAGTTCGGCAGGGCCAGCCGCCGACCCGGGGTGCCGGCCGCCAGCAGCACGGCGGCCGCCGATGCCGCCTGACCCAGGCAGACGGTCTGGATGTGCGGACGAACGAACTGCATCGTGTCGTAGATCGCCGTCATCGAGGTGAACGAACCACCCGGCGAGTTGATGTACATGATGATCTCGCGGTCCGGGTCGGTGGATTCCAGCGTCAGCAGCTGGGCCATCACGTCGTTCGCGGAGGCGTCGTCGATCTGCACGCCGAGGAAGATGATGCGCTCCTCGAAGAGCTTGTTGTACGGGTTGGATTCCTTGACGCCGTAGCTCGTCCGCTCGACGAACGACGGCAGGATGTAGCGGGCCTGGGGCAGGTTCAACGCGTGCCCGTGGGCCACGCCGGCGGGGTAGCTCTCGTTCATCGTCAGGCGTTCCTTTGCTCTGGGTGTGGCTGTCCCGGCACCGGCCAGGTCAGTTCTCGGCCGGGGCCTCGGCGGCCCGGCTGACCACCTTGTCGATGAACCCGTACTCCAACGCCTCCTGTGCGGTGAACCACCGGTCGCGGTCGGAATCGGTGGTGATCCGCTCCACGGACTGCCCGGTGTGCTGAGCGATCAGCTCGGCCATCTCCAGCTTCGAGCGGTTCAGCATCTCCGCCTGGATCGCGATGTCCGAGGAGGTACCCCCGACGCCTGCGCTCGGCTGGTGCATCAGGATCCGGGCGTGCGGCAGCGCCGCGCGCTTGCCGGGCGCGCCGGCTGTCAGCAGGAACTGCCCCATCGACGCCGCCAGACCCATCGCTGTCGTCGCCACATCGGGCTCGATCAGCATCATGGTGTCGTAGATGGCCATTCCCGCGGTGACGCTGCCACCCGGGGAATTGATGTACAGGGTGATGTCCTTGTCAGGGTCCTCAGCGGCCAGCAGCAGCAGCTGGGCGGTGATCTCGTTGGCGTTGGTGTCCCGCACCTCGGAGCCGAGGATGATGATCCGCTCACGCAGCAGCCGTTCGGACACCGAATCGGACAGATTCAGTCCGGGGGTGCTGCGCATCAGGGGCGCGCTGAGCCCGGGGGCAATAGCCTCGAGGGCCTGGATGGCCCCGAGGGCCCCATGGCCCGCGAGGGGGTGGCGGTGACTCACTGACATCTCCTCTTTCGATGATCCACATCGCAGGGGCTGGTGGACGAGCCGCGTCCGGATCAGCTGGGCGAACGCCCGTCGGATCCGGAGGACGTCACCCGACAGTAACCAGGCACGGACGGCGGTGATGCCCCGACCAGGTTCTGTTCGCTGACGGCGTGACCAGGCGGGGCCCGCGGGTCACTCAGGAATCCGCCCGCGTGCCGGGCGCGCCCTCGGACTCGCCGTCGGGCGTGTCGGCCGGGGAGTCCACTTGGGAGTCGACAGTTTCGGTGACCTCGAAGGTCCCGTCGATGACGTCGATGACGTCGGCATCGGCCTGGTCATCGCTCAGTTCTTCGTCCAGCTCTTCTTCCAGCTTGTCGAGCTCGGCCTCGAACTCGTCCTCGTCCTCGTCCAGCTCGTCCTCGTCCAGCTCGTCCTCGTCCTCGTCCAGCTCGCCCGCCAGGACGGTATCGTCGTCGATCTCCTCGACCTCGACGATGTCTTCGACGCCGAAGAGCGCCGCGACGTCGAGCACTGTCCCGGACGAGTCGGTGACGGTCGCCTTCTCCACGGCACCGGCCAGCGCCTTGCCCCGACGCACCTCGGCGAAGATGGAGGCCAGCTGGTTGGCTTCCTGGACCCGCTTGAAGTACTCGTCGGGGCTCATGCCCAGCCGCTGGGCGTTGTACATGACCCGCTCGGCGAACTCCTCCTGGCTGACCCCGACCTCGTTCGCCTCGGCAAGCGCGTCCAGCAGCAGCTGGGTCTGCACCGCGCGAACCGCGGCGGTCCTGATCTCGGTCTCGAACTCGTCCTTGGTCTGCCCCTCGCGCTCCAGTTGAGCGACGAAGGCGTCCTCGTCGTGGTCGAAGGTGTGGATCGCGTCATGCTCACGCGCCTTGAACTCGGCCTCAACAATGCCCTGCGGAGCCGGGATGTCGGTGGCGTCGAGCAGCGCCTCGAGCACCTTGTCGCGGGCCTCGGAGCCCTGGGACAGGTTCTTGAACCGGCGGATCTTGTCGGCCAGGTCGGCGCGCAGCTCCTCGACGGTGTCGAACTCGCTGGCCAACTGCGCGAAGTCGTCGTCGACGGCCGGGAGTTCCCGCTCCGACACGGTGCCGACGGTGACGGTGACGTCGGCGTCCTTGCCGGCATGCTCACCCGCCACCAGCCTGGTGGTGAAGGTGGCCGACTCGCCGGCGGACAGCCCCGTCACGGCGTCGTCCATGCCGTCGATCAGGTCGTTCGAGCCGATGGTGTAGCTCAGGCCCTCGGTGGTGGCGTCGGCCAGTTCTGCGCCGTCCAGGCTCGCCAACAAATCCAGCGTCACCAGGTCCCCTGAAGCCGCCGCCCGCTCGACGGCCGTCGTGGTGGCGAACCGCTCGCGCAGCGCCTCGACCTGCTCGTCGATGTCCACCTCGGTGATCTCGACGTCGTCGACGCTGACCGCGATGCCGTCGAGCTCGGGCAGGGTGATCTCGGGCCGGACGTCGACCTCGGCGGTGAACGCCAGGGCGTCCCCGTCGTCGATCCGGGTCACCTCGATCTCCGGCTGACCCAACACGGTGAGGTTGGCCTCGCTGACCGCCTCGCCGTACTTGACCGGGACCGCGTCGTTGACGACCTCGGTGAGGATCGTGCCGCGGCCCAGACGAGCGTCCAGGATGCGTGGGGGCACCTTGCCCGGCCGGAAGCCGGGAATCTTGACCTGCCCGGCGAGCGCGCCGTAGGCCTTGTCGAAATGCGGTTTCAGCTCGTCGAACGGAACCTCGACGGTGATCTTCACCCGGGTCGGGTTCAGGTGCTCGACAGTGCTCTTCACGTGCGGGACTCCTTGGGGCGGGGGTGAGGACGAGTGGATCCTGGCTGGCTGCGCTACTGGACGCCGCCGGTCGCGGGGAGCCGCGCCGTCGCTGTCGGACAGGCACGGCCGGCAGAGCCGCCGCTGATTCTAGGCGACACAGCGCCGCCGGTCCGCCGCCGCGGGGACGGAACGCACCGTTCGGGCTCGTCAGGTCGATGAAGAGGTGCTGTTCTCCTCACCGTGGTCGGCCCTACTGTCAGCGAATGGGCATGTACATCAGCGCGGTCACCCAGTACGTGGCCGACCAGGATGCGGCGATCGCCTTCTGGACCGGGGTGATGGGTTTCGAGCTGCGCACCGACGCGGAGATGTGGCCGGGATCGCGGTGGGTCGAGGTCGCCCCGCCGGGTGGGCAGACCGCGCTGGCGCTGCTGCAGGCCGACGACTTCCCGGGGGCGCCCCGATCGGGTCCGGCGCCGTTCACCATCGTGGTCGACGACATCGCCGAGTACCACGCCCGGCTGGTCTCCCTCGGCGCGGTCGTCACGTCGCCCGTCGAGGAGGGTTACGGCACCTTCGTCCAGGTGACCACACCGGACGGCTGGGACCAAGTGATCAGTCAATTGGCCGCGCCCGCGGGATGACCGCGGCGGCCGGCGGCAGCCTCCGAGCCTCGGCAGCGGGTGGGATCGCGACCGGTCGCGACCGGTTCGGACTGGTCGGGGTGACAGGATTTGAACCTGCGGCCTTCCGCTCCCAAAGCGGATGCGCTACCAAGCTGCGCTACACCCCGTCGTTCACCCGCCCGACCGCCCGGAGCCGTCAGGTGGGACTCGAGCAGCGTAGCGAGTGAGTTACCATCATCAGGCATCGGTGCCAGCCGGTACACCGCGGGCGTAGCTCAGTGGCAGAGCCTCAGTCTTCCAAACTGATTACGCGAGTTCGATTCTCGTCGCCCGCTCCAGCATTGTTCGCGGGCTCGGCACGAGTTCGAAGTCGGCGGCGGCCGCGGCCTACTCCAGCCGCCGACGCACCCATGCGTCCTGCCCCGGGCCGGGCCGACGGTACGGTCGGTGCTCCGAACGATTGAGGAAGCGTGGGATCGTCGTGGGTGCATTGTGGCATGGGTTCGCGAGCATGGGCGCGGTCGAGCGTGACGGGGAATTCGTCGTCGCCCGCGGTGACGGCGCCTGGATCTGGGACGCCGAAGGCCGCCGCTATCTCGACGCGACGGCCGGACTCTGGTTCACCAACGTCGGGCATGGACGCACCGAGATCGCCGACGCGGTCGCCCAGCAGATCGGCCGGATCGCGGCGTACTCCACCTTCGGCGACTACGCCGTCGACACCACGGTGGCGCTGGCCGAACGACTGGCCGCGATCGCGCCGGTTCCGGGCAGCAAGGTGTTCTTCACCTCCGGCGGCTCCGATTCCGTCGACACCGCCGTGAAACTGGCCCGCCGGTACTGGCGGGAATGCGGACGGGCCGGCAAGACGATCGTCATCGGGCGGGAAAAGGCCTACCACGGCATGCACGTCGCCGGGACGGCGCTGGCCGGTATTCCGGTCAACAACGAGGGTTACGGCGAATTGATGCCTGACGTCCGCACTGTTGTGTGGGATTCGGGCAAGGCATTGCTGTCGGCCATCGAGACCTTCGGCGCAGATCACATTGCCGCATTCTTCTGTGAGCCGGTGATCGGCGCCGGCGGGATCTACCCGCCGCCGAATGGCTACCTGAACGAGGTACGGCAGATCTGCCGGGAGCACGACATCCTATTCGTCGCCGACGAAGTCATCACCGGCTTCGGCCGGATCGGCGGGCACTGGTTCGCCTCGACCCGGTTCGACCTGCAGCCCGACATCATGACCACCGCAAAGGGTCTCACGTCGGGCTATGTTCCAATGGGCGCGGTCTTCGTGGCGCCCCAAGTGGCCGAACCGTTCTTCGACCCGGACCGCGGCGTCTGGTGGCGGCACGGCTACACCTACGGCGGGCACGCAGCCGCGGCGGCCGCCGCCATGGCCAATCTCGACATCATCGAGCGGGAGTCGTTGCTCACTGCCTCGGCGCGGTTGGAGACCACGCTGCACGACACACTCGCGCCGATCGCCGATCATCCCGCGGTGGCTGAGGTCCGCAGTGGGACCGGAGCGGTCGCCGCGGTGCAGCTGACCGACGCGTCGGCGGCCCTCACGCTCGCGAAAAGCCTTCGCGGCCATGGGATCGCAACCCGGGCGGTCGGGGTCGGCGGAATCCAGATCTCGCCCACATTTGTGATCACCGACGAGCAGGTCGACGAGTTGGTGGCGGGCATCGGGGCTGCGCTGGGCTGATTCCGGCCGCTCGATTGCCGCACGACGACGTCCCCGGCATACCCTGTGACGGGATGCCGGGGCCGTTCGTCGAACGAGTCGTCAGGTCAGCGATTGCGTGACCTACGCGACTGACGCCGCCCGGCGCGGTGACGGATCGCGAGGAGGTGATCGGGTTTCTGACCACGGATCAGCCACTGCTGTCGTGGGTTTCGGGCCCAACGGGGGTTCCGAGAGCCATCTCCGGCGGCCCGTGGACGAATCAAGGGTGCATCTCCCATTGGCCAGGGATACCGTCGCGGGCGAGCCCCTTCCCCAGCGAACAGGAGGCAGTGAAATTCATGTCACAAGACGTCAGGCCGATGATCATGCTGCGCAATGCGCCTGAGTCGGCAGGAATGCGGGCCGACCTGCATCGCGAATGGGCCGGCCTGCCCGAACGGCGAAATCCCGACGACCATGTCGTCATGGTTGGGCGAAAGTCATGACGCCACGGACGGCACGCCACCCCGCGACCGAAAGGACCCATGGATTTTACGTCGAGCATGTCGTCCCGCGACTGGTGAACCTGACGTGCGCGGCCAAGACCGCCGACCCGCTCCGCCGTCGAGTCTGCGCCGGGCTGGTCGGGAGCGTCGTGGACGTCGGATTCGGGTCGGGGCTCAACTGCGCGCACTACCCGGCTGCCGTGACCGCTGTCGCCGCCGTCGAACCGTCTGATATCGCATGGCGACTGGCGCAACAGCGATTGCAAGGTACGCGAGTGCCCGTGGAACGATCCGCACGGGACGCGCAGGCCTTGCCCTACCGCGACCACACTCTTGACGGCGCGGTGTCGACCTGGAGTCTGTGCACCATCCCGGACCCGATCGCGGCGTTGCAGGAACTCCGGCGAGTGATCAAGCCCGGCGCCCGGTTACATTTCGTCGAGCACGGATCGGCACCGGACGAGGACGTGCGTCGCTGGCAGCGGCGACTGGAACCGTTGCAGCGGAAAATCTTCGCCGGCTGCCACCTCACCCGGTCAATCGTCGAACTGCTGAATTCGACGGGATTTGTCGTCCAAGAACTCGACGTATTCTACGGGGAAGGCGCGCCGAAATTCGGCGGTGCATATTCTCTGGGTATTGCGGTGTCGCCGTGAT
>NZ_DASQEU010000171.1:0-56282 GCF_035633495.1 Mycobacterium sp.
GCGCCGGCCCTCCACAGCGCGCCGGCCCTCCACAGGTGTGCGGGCGCCCGGTGCGGGAGAGGGCCGGCGCGGGCGACGGTGCTCGACGTGCGCCCGCAGCTCGAGGTCCCGGAAGCTCTTCGAGGGCGGCCGTTCACCCGCGCCGAGGCCGCGGCGTGCGGGCTGACCCGGCGGATGCTCCAGGGCAGGCGTTTCCGCCGATTGGCGCGCGACGTGTACGTCTCCGCCGAGCAGCCGCTCGACCACCGGGTGCTCTGCCGGGCCGCCTGCCGCGCTGATCCCGATGCTGTGCTCAGCCATGCCTCGGCCGTGCTGGCGTACGGGCTGCCGCTCGGCATTCGTGAGCCCGAACCGTGGTTGCCCCACCTCGCGACCCCCGTGGGTCTGCCGCCGGTCGACCGGGGCGGAGCCCTCTGCCACGTCGAGCTCATCCCCGCGTGGCAGGTGGCGCCGACGCCTCTCGGACCGGCGACCTCGCCCGCTCGGACCTTCATCGACCGCGCGGCGGAGCTGCGGCTGGAGGACCTGGTCGCGCTCGGCGACGCCATGCTGCACCGGCGACTCGTGAGTGTTGAAGAGCTCGCCGCTCTCGTCCAGTGGGGGGTCGGTCGGCGGGGGATCGTCCGGGCCCGGCAGGCCGTACCCCTGCTCGACGGCCGCGCCGAGTCGCCCATGGAGAGCTGGACCCGGGTGACCCTGGCCCTCGCCGAGCTGCCGCCACCGGAGGTCGGGGCCGAGGTCCGCGACGAGTACGGCACCTGGTTGGCGAGGGCCGACCTGGTGTGGCGCCAGGCAAAGCTCATCGTCGAGTACGACGGGCGCGTCCACCTGGGCGAGCGGCAGCGCCGTATCGACGCGCAGCGCCACAACCTGCTCGTGGCGGCCGGCTGGACGGTCCTCCACATCACCGCCGACGAGGTCCTCCGTCGTCCGTGGGCGCTGGAAGCTCTCGTCAGGGACTGCCTGGCCGCCGCCGCCAAGGCCGCGTGACGCCGGCACCGTCCTCGTGACGCCCCCGGTCCAGTCATGAGCCGCGCCCGGTCCTCGTGAGCCGCCCCCTCCGCGATGATCAAGGAAACCTGCACCGGTCCGGACGGCCAGACCGGTGCAGGATTCCTTGATCATCGCGGGCGTTCCCGGCTGGTCCGGCGGCAAGAAGGGACGCGCGGCCCACCTAGACTCCTCCCTCGTGGCTCTCCAGATCGGCATCGTCGGCCTGCCCAACGTCGGCAAGTCCACCCTCTTCAACGCCCTCACCAAGAACGACGTGCTCGCGGCGAACTACCCCTTCGCCACCATCGAGCCCAACGTCGGCGTGGTGCCCGTACCCGATCCCCGACTCGGCCAGCTCGCCACGATCTTCGGGTCGGCGCGCGAGCTGCCCGCGACGGTCGAGTTCGTCGACATCGCCGGCATCGTCAAGGGCGCGTCGGAGGGCGCGGGTCTCGGCAACAAGTTCCTCACCAACATCCGGGACTCCGACGCGATCTGCCAGGTCATCCGGGTCTTCACCGACCCCGACGTCGTGCACGTCGACGGCCGCGTGTCGCCCGCCGACGACATCGAGACGATCAACACCGAGCTGATCCTCGCCAACCTGCAGACGCTGGAGAAGGCGATCCCGCGGTTGCAGAAGGAGGCGCGTACGTCGAAGGACCGCGCGCCCGTCCTCGCCGCAGCCGAGGAGGCGCAGCAGGTCCTCGACGCCGGCCAGACCGTGTTCGGCGCGAAGCTCGCCCCCGAGCCGCTGCGCGAGCTGCACCTGATGACGGCCAAGCCGTTCCTGTACGTCTTCAACGTCGACGAGGAGGAGCTCGGCAATGCGGAGCTCCGGGCTGAGCTGGCGGCGCTGGTCGCTCCGGCGGAGGCGATCTTCCTGGACGCCAAGATCGAGGCCGAGCTCACCGAGCTCGACGACGCCGAGGCCCTCGAGCTGCTCCAGTCCATGGGCGTCGAGGAGCCGGGCCTGGCCCTGCTGGCCCGGGTCGGGTTCGACACGCTCGGCTTGCAGACGTACCTCACCGCCGGGCCCAAGGAGGCGCGCGCCTGGACGATCCGCAAGGGCGCCACCGCCCCCGAGGCGGCCGGCGTGATCCACACCGACTTCCAGCGCGGCTTCATCAAGGCCGAGGTCGTGTCGTTCACCGACCTCGTCGACGCCGGCTCGATGGCGGACGCCAAGTCCCGCGGGCGGGTGCGCATGGAGGGCAAGGACTACGTGATGGCCGACGGTGACGTGGTGGAGTTCCGGTTCGGAACAACGTCTACAAGCAAGGGGTGAGGGTCGGCCACGGGCTTGTTTTCTGGTCGCTTATGGCGCGGTGGAATCGAGATCCGAAACGGACTGGCACCCATCGAGCTTTTGGTGTCCAATTTCGACATGAACACCAGCTCGTCGCCACTTGTCCTCTTGCACGGCCTGGCGATGTCTGGCAACGCGTGGCAGGAAGTGGTCCCTCTAGTGGCCACTCATCACGAGGTGTACGTGCCGACCGCCGTAGGTCATAGCGGCGGCCCCGCAGCGCGGAAACATCCGGTGACCATGACCGACATGGTCGACGCGGCGCAGCGCTATCTGGACGAGTGTGGGCTGGACCGGCCGCATCTTGCCGGCAACTCCATGGGCGGCTTCGTGGCGATCGAATTGGCTCGTCGCGGTCGGGCGGCAACCGTGTGCGCATTCTCGCCAGTGGGCTTCTGGACACCCGGGGATGGTTACCAGAAGCGAGCATTCGGCAGACTGCAACGCGGCGTGACGATCGGTCGGCTATCACGACCCGTTTTGCCGTTCCTCTACAGGTTTGCCGCCTTGCGTCGAATCATCTTCCGCGACATCGCCTACCGCGGAGATCGGCTGTCCGCTGCCAGGGCGCTGGAGGTCAATGACGACGGCATCAAGTGCGCCGTCCTCGCGGACCTTTGTACAGACCTCTGCGCTCCCGACTGGCAAATCGCAGGGCTCGATCCGCTACCGTGCCCGATTACCATCGCGTGGGGACAGATGGAGACGCTGCTGCCTTCGGGCGCGCACGGGAAGAACGAACGCATTCCGCAGGCGTGGGCAAGGGTGCTGCCCGACGTCGGTCACGTCCCCATGCTCGATGATCCCGAACTGGTCGCTCGCACTATCCTCGCCGCAACCGGCGGCACCGAGTCGTGATCGCCGTCAAACGCCGACGGGGAAGTGGTCGAGTTCCGGTTCCAAGCAAGCTCTGGACAGAAGTAAGGTAGGTCCTTTTCGACTGGCACAGATGCCACGGTGTTCGGCCCGCCACCTGCGATGTGGTGGCGGGCCGAGCTGTGTCCCTGCGCTGTTCAGCGGATGGCGGCGGGAGCGGCTACGCGCACCGAGCCGCCGCCCAACTGGGGTCCGGGGTTGACGCGCACAGAACCGTCGCCGGGAAGGGTGCGCTGGCACTGATTGCACTCGACCAGGGGGCCGGCGAAATCCGAGTGGTCGATCGACGGGCCCGGATTCTGCGGTGCGGCGGCGGCGGTGCCCGCGGTCAGCCCCAATGCGGCGAGCGCGACGCCGCCCGACATCAGCGCACCGACGATGATCTTCTTCAGGTTGTGGGTGGTGTTCATGTTGGAGTCTTCCTTTGCTTGAGGCTCCGCATCTGGTCGCTTCGCCGTTGCGACAAGTACAAGGTGTCGGGGTGACTACCGATCCCAACAACGGCCAGATCCCTCTCGGTTCACGGAGCCTCCGGTCGCGCGGCTGACGGCGACGTAGTCGAGTTCCGGTTCCAACGTCTAGCGGCGTGTTCCGGAGCAACATCGGAAGTCTTCTGATCACGCTAGAATCCTGTACATGGCAACGCTTCCGTTGGCCGAGGTCCGGGCCAACCTTTCCAAGCTGGTAGACGAGGTCGTCCGTACTCACGAGCGAATCGAGGTCACTCGGAACGGTCGCAGGGCAGCAGTGATTCTCAGTGCCGACGACTATGACTCGATCACGGAAACTCTAGCGATCCTCGGCGATCCGGAGCTGATGCGCGAGGTCCGAGCAGCCGAAGCCGAAGCAGATGCCGGACAGGTCTACACGCTCGACGAGGTGACTGAGGAGATGCGCGCGGCCGGGCGGCTCCCGCAGTGACCTACCGAATCGAGTTGACGAAAGCTGCGAAGAATGCGCTCACCGAGGTCTTCCCAGAGACAGCGGCAGTTGCGTGTTGGGAGTTCATTCGGGGCCCGCTCGCCAAGAATCCCCACCGAGTGGGCAAACCACTTCGTGATCAACTGGAGGGTCGGCACGCGGCGCGGCGGGGCGAGTTTCGCGTGATTTACCGGATCTTCGACGAACGGGTGGTCGTCCGCGTCATCCATATCGCGCATCGCCGTGACGTTTATCGGTGAGGCAATTCGGTCGAGTTCCGCTTCAACGTTTAGGCCGAGCTCCTCGGCGGGGATTCCTCGAGGCACACGACGAGCTGCAGCGGCGTCAGGCGCGGCGGATGGGCATGAACGCCACGGACATGCAGGCGTTGCGGTTGCTCGACGTCCACGGACCCCTGCGGCCCACGGACTTGGCTCGTGGTCTCGACCTTCGATCAGCGTCGGTGACCGACCGGCGACGCTTTGATCGGTCGCGAGCGACTCAATACCGTTACGGGAGAGCCATTCTCGCGATTCTTGGACCAACTCTCCGCCCGAAACGGTTGTGTCAGAACGGCAGATCGACGTGACCGTTGGTGGTATCGACCTCGTCATGGTTCGAGTCGATGTAGCCCAGCCGGTAGGGCACCTGAGGTTCGGTGCCGTCACTGCCCATGGCGGATGGGGTCGCGGCGCCGACAACGGGCGCGGAGAGGGTGGTGGCGCTGGCGATGTGCGCGAACGCGATGGCCGCTCCCATGGCGATCGCGACCAACCACGATGCTCCGTACGTGAACGCTGTCTTCATGATCGTCTCCTGTGTGCTCGAACGGCTTTCTTGGACACTTCCCATCGTGTCGCTCGCGCACGACAGTGTCGTCACTGCTGACACCCATTCCACCCTCCTGCTAGCTGGAATGCGCCGGTGGCGGACAGCGGGATCGCAATGGAAATCAGTGGGCCATCGCGGCTTTAGTCGCCGAGGTGAGGCTCGCCCGTGACCTGCACGCGACCGCGACACTGGACGCTCGTCGTCATGGCCGCAGTCGAGGTGATCTATCTGCTGGCGGCGACTCTCTGGATCGCTGTCGTGCTGGCAGCAGTGTGCATCGGGTACCGCTTCATGGTGAAGTTCCGCGCCAGGCGCCGCCGGGTGAGTCGAGTCCTCGGCGTCGTGCGGATTCCCGGCAGGCTGTGGACCTGGCAAGGGCCACGGTCCGGGATCCGTTGGAACATCGATCGCGTGCTGGCGAGCGTCCTTCCCGATGCTCGTGACGTGCCGCGGAGGAAGGTCGCGCGTGGCCCGCGGCAGGCGTACCGACGGCAGCGACGGTGGTGACGCGCGTACCGCTTCCAAGGGTTGCCCGACGGTCGTTAAATTAATGAAATAGCTGTTGGGAATGGCTATTACCAAGATTTTGGCGTAGCTAGAAATCGCAAGAAAGTACTGGCGCTCACGTCAAATAAGTGATCGAATAGCGTTACCCGTCACGGTTGGGGCTGACTACCAAGTCCGCTGCCCAACCGAGATGGCGGAGCCGTTCGGCGTTGCCCATCGGGGGCATGGTGTATTCGTCGGCGGCGACGCCCCGGCTGTGGCGGTCCGCGCCGCCGAGACCCCGCGGCGGACCGCAAGCCACCGGTGGCCGCGCGCCCACCGAAGGTGCTTCCGGCAGGCGGCCGAGCGGATGATGGTGGGTGCTCGACCGCTGAGCCAGAACGCGTTCAAGGTCGACCTCGGCCGACACTCGGCGTTGTCGAGTGCATCGCAGGCCATCGTTTGGTGACCTCCGTCACGGGTAGTCACAGACATGACAACCAGTGGAACTCCTGAATCCTTCACCGTCGAGGTCGAACAGACCGATCGCGGCTTCATGGTGGTGCACGTAGTCGACGGCGAGCGCAAACAGATCGAACCGCCTCACCCCGATCGCGAGTCGGCCGAAGCGGCGGCCGCGATTCACACCGGCGCGAGTGATCGTTGGACGGCCGCCGCCGAAGTGGTGTCGCCGGACGAGCGGCCGGCCGGCACCAGTTAGCGAGTCAGTTCGCGTCGCCGACGGTCTTGTCCTGATTGCCGTCCAGGCCACAAAAGGCGAGGGTGCTCCGCACCTTTGTCTGCACGTCCGAGGTGGACGAGTTCAAACCGTTGCGTTCCTTCAGCATCCGTGCCACCGTCGCCCCCCGCTCGTCTTGGCTCATGCCGGTGAAGTCCCGGCAGGTGGTGGATCCGTCACCGTTCGCGGTGCAGCCGGCGAGCGCGACTCCAATAGCGGCCAACACCGCGACGGTTCGGTACATGGTTCGACGCTACGGGACGTCTCCATGCCTCAGAGGAAGACGGAGATCTCGTCACTGAGCCGATAGCCCGGGGCGAGGGGGAGAGTGTCGCCGCTCCAGAACTTTCCGGGGTCGAACCAGTTCGTGTCCTTGTCTCCTGCCAGCAGGCCCATCTCCTGGTACGTCACGGCGACGGTCTCGGCGCAGTAGGCCGTTTCCAGCCCCACCTTGCGGCGTTCCGCCAGCTTTCGCCGGGTGGCCTTCTTGACCTGGTCGTCCAAGACGGGGATGCCCCGTGTCCAGTCGGCTGCCGTCGGCACCCGGCCGCGGAACCACCGGGCGGTGAGCCTCGCGGTCGTGGGAAACGCGGTGCCGTCCATCCGTGCGATGACGCGCAGCAGGTCGTCCTCCTGCTTGCGGGTGGCGTACGGGGTCATCTGCCGCAACCAGCACCGCTGGCCGTAGGTGAGCATCCATCGTTCGACTGCCTGGCGCAGATCGTTGAGCTGGACACCGCGGTGATTGCCGCCGCTCCACAGGCACTCCAACTTGTCGCCGAGCTCGGCATGCCAGATCAGCGGCGGCAGGTCGTCGATCGCCACGGTCATCCCGACGTGGTTGACGGGGGCGTTGGTCATCGTCCGAATGGCCCGGTCGGGTCCCGAGTCGCCGCGGAACAGCCAGATGTCGCCGGTCCGGGTTTCGGCCAGCGCGCGTTCGAGCGTCACCGTATTCGCATCCACCAGGGCAGCTTAGGCAAACTAGGGTGATGCGAGGCATCTGGAAGTGGGTCGGGCTGGCGGGCGTCGCCGGAGTCGTCGCGGGCGGTGTGCTCGTCGCGCGCGATCAACGCAGGCGAAATGCCTACACGCCCGACGACATCCGGGCGCAGCTGCACCAGCGGCTGGCGGAGTCCGACTCGGCCGGATAGGTGGTTCACGGTGTCACCGCATACAGCCGGTGAGTTCCGCTGAATCCCTTGAGTTCGACGTCGCGGCCGTCGTCGAAGGAGGCGTCGTCGCCGACGGCGTCGCGCACGGATTCGCTGACCAGGATCTCGCCGCCGTCGGCCGCCGCGGCGACCCGCGCCGCCATCGCGACGTTGCGTCCGAACAGATCGTCTCCGCGTCGCACGGACTTGCCCGCGTGGATGCCGATGCGAACCCGAATTCCGTTGGGCCGCCTAGCCAGTTCGCGCTGGACGTCAACGCTGCAGTGGATCGCCTGCTCCGGCTGGGCGAAGGCGATCATGAATCCGTCGCCCTGACTCTTGACGACGTAGCCGGAATGGCGTTTGACGTGGCGGCTGACCATCTTGTCGTGTCGGTCGATCAGTCGGACCCAGGCCCGGTCGCCGATGCGTTCGTTGAGGGCGGTCGACTCCTCGATGTCGGAGAACACGATCGCGACCCGCCCGTTCGGTGCCAGCCGGGCCAGGTCGGGGCGTTCGACGGCAGCCCAGTCGGCGAGGTCCTCGATGTTGGAGCGGACGGCTGCGCCCAGCCCTCCCTGCGCAGGATGTTGGCGGTCTGCCAGACGGTCTTGACGGCCTCGCGCCCGCCCGACAGCAGGTTGGCGCGGGTGTCGAGCCTGCGCTGGAGTTCGGCCAGTTCCTCGTCGCGGGTGGCGACCCGCCGCCACAGCACCAGGATGGCGACTGCCTCGATCACGGCGACGGCGATGAGGGCGTAGATCGCGATCATGGTTACCGACACCGCTCAAGTATCGAGTGCGGAACCGCTGGGCGGCCGGTGGGTCCCTTGGCGACCGCGAGCGTGACGCCACTGCGAATATTTCGCAGATTCGTCGCAGTGGGCTCACGTTCGGCGACGCGCCGACTACCAGCCCTCGGTGAGAACCCGGTCCAGGGTCGCGACGTAGAAGTCGGCGCCCGTTATGTCAAGGCACAGCGGCGGTTTGGTCTTCAGGATGTTCTGGCGATCGCCGGTCGGCTGGATGACGACGCCGAGTTCGAGCATGCGATTGCAGATGGCCGCGGTCTCCTCGGTGGCGGGCTCGAGCGTGTCTTGGTCGCGGATCATCTCGACGCCGAGGTAGAGGCCCATCCCGTGCACCGTCCCGATGATCGGGTGCTTCTCCCGCAGCGCCACCAGTGCGGCCTTGAGATGACCTCCCACCCGCGCGGCGTTGCGTGGGAGATCCTCGTCGCGCAACACGTCGAGCACCGTGAGACCGATCGCGCACGAGAGCGGACTGCCGCCAGTCGACGAGAAGAAGTACCCCTGCGAACTGAACGCCTCGGCGATCGCCCGGCTGGTGATGACGGCACCGAGCGGATAGCCGTTGCCCGTCGACTTGGCGATCGACACGATGTCGGGCACCACCTGCTGCTGGTCGAATCCCCAGAACCATTCGCCGAGACGGCCATAGCCGACCTGCACCTCGTCGGCGACGGCGAATCCGCCCGCCTCGCGCACGGCGGCGTACACCTGCCGCAGATACCCGTCGGGCAGGGCCATGCCACCGGCGTTGCCGTACACCGACTCGCAGATGAACCCCGCGGGTGCCCGGCCGGCGGCGACGAGTTCCTCGATCTGCCGGACCGCGTCGACCGCGTACCGGGTGACGTCGCCACCGCGGTACTTACCGCGGAAGCTGTTCGGCGACTCCACCGTGTGTATCCAGTCCGGGCGGGTGGCGAGCGCATTGGGGTTGTCGGCCGTCGACGTCGACACCGCGTCGGTGGCGTAGGTCCAGCCGTGATAGGCCTCGCGGACGGCGACCACGTCGCGGCGCCCCGTCGCCGCCATCGCCAGGCGCAACGCCAGATCGCTTGCCTCCGAACCGGAGTTCACCAGGAACACGGTGTCCAGCGGATCGGGCAGCGTGGCGGTCAACCTCTCGCTGAACTCGACGACCGCCTCGTAGTTGAAACGCGAATTGGTGTTCAGCCTGCGCAGTTGGCGGGCGGCGGCATCCGCGATTCGCGGGTGCGCGTGCCCGAGGACCGTGACGTTGTTGACCATGTCGAGGTACACCCGACCGGCCGTCGACATCAGGAAATGCCGCCAGCCCCGCTCGATCTGCGGCGGATGGCGGTAGTAGTGCTCCTGCACCTTGGCGAAGCTGCCATCCCTGCGCGCCAACAGATCCCGGTTGACCGCGGCGACCGGGGCGGTCACACCGAGCAGCGGGCCCGCGTCAAGCGCGAGCGCCAGCCACCCCGGCGCCAACTCGGCGGTGGTGAACGGCGGTGGTGCGGCCGGCGAGCCTGCCGGGCGGACGGCGACCTCGAACCAACGGTCGGCCGCCGCGGTCGCCAGCAGTGCGCCCGTCTCGACGGGACCGGCGGGCGCGTCGGCCTCGACGCCGGTGAGGGTCAGCTCGTAGTCGGCCCCGCGCAGCACCAGGCCGTCGTCGAGGTGTTCGACCACTCCCGGCCAGGGCGCGATCACCGCTGCGGTGCGTGCCGGCCACACCGAAACGCCGGTGGGTATCACCTCGGGGCTGTCCTGACTGAGTGCGGGTGCCCGGGTCAGGCGCGGCTCGCCGAACCGGGTGACGACGAACGACGCACCGTCGCGTACTGCCGCCCTTGCCAATTCGTCCTCGACGTCGGGCCGCAACCACTCGCCAGGTGCGAAGGCAGCGTCGAAGACGTCGGAGGTGGGAGACAGGTCGAGGGCGACGACCGTCGCCGGGTCCAGGCCGGTGATCAAGGGACCACCGGACAACGCGGATGGTGCCGCGGCCAGGCCGAGTTCGGCGCGGACGACGCCCGTCATCACGTCGATCGGTACCGACGTGGCCTGTTCGAACATGCGCGACTCGTCGTCGGACTGGTTCGTGACGTAGTCGTTGTCGGGGTCCAGCGCGGCCTGCTGCGCGCCACTGACGATGAGCACCGCGGTCCGCAACACCAGCAGCGGCCACAGGGCGTCGGCCTCGGCGGAAGACAGCGGCCGGATCGCGTCGAATGCTTTGATACCCGACAGGATTGACGTCGGCGTGGTGCCGGGATGTCCGAGCACGGAGGACAGCGTGATGGCGAGTTCGGAGACGGCCCAGGTGTCCGACAAGTCGCCAAAGTCGATGATGCCGTCGGGTCGGGGGGCGTTGCCGTCGGTCCGCGTGACGACGAGGTTCGCGTCGGTGAGATCCAGATGCACCGCCTGGCGGGGCAGTTCGCCGGCCAACGGCGCGATGCGCGCCCACGCGGTCTCCGCGGCCGAGGTGAGCCGGTCGCGGTACGCCGGGTCGTCCACGTGCGAGGCCAGGGTCTCTACGACGTCGTGGCCGTGGCGTAGGTCCCACTGCAGCGCGCGATCCAGGCCGTCGTGTTCGAAGCCGGCCAGGGCGTTGCTCACCCGGGCGGCAAGTTCGCCCATGCCCGACACCACCTCGGGGGACAGGTGGCCCGCACCGACCAGCGTGCCGCCGGGTAGATAACGCAACAACCGGACGTGCGCCGTGCCATCGAGCAGATCCGTTGCCAACGTGCATTTCTCGCCCGCGAGGTTGGGCAACGGCACCGCGACCCGCAGGGTCGGTTCGGCGTCGGCGATGGCCTCGGCCGCCGCGTCCTGCGCGGCCAGCTCGACCGCCGTGAACGCCGGGTTTGCGACCTTCAGCACGCTGAGGAGCCGGTCGTCGGAGTCGAACACCAGGAAGTTCTTGTCCTGTTGGCTGCCAAGCGATTCCGCCCGGGCCGTGAGGCCGTAGTGCGTCGACAGGAGCTGCTCGGCCTGTGCCTCGGTGACCTGGGGCGCAGGGAGCTCGGGCTGCTCCAGGAAGTTGAACCCGAGTGTCATGGGTTGACGAACCGGACGACGACCTCACTGAACGCGTCGTTGTCGTCGCCGGCCGCGGTATGGCCCGCCTCGGACAGTTCGACGAACTCCGCGTGCGGCACCTTGGTGAGGAAGTCCTGGACGCCCTCGGCGCTCACGACGTCGGACAGCTTCCCGCGAATCAACAGGATGGGGACCTCCAGGTTGACCGCAGCCTGCTCGAGCAGGTCCACCCGGGCGAACGGATCGTCGGCGGGTTTGGTGAGGAACGCCGGATCCCAGTGCCAGTACCAACGACCGTCGCGGTGGCGCAGATTCTTCTTCAAACCCTCTGGGCTGCGCGGCTTGGCGCGGTGCGGCAGATACGCGGCGACCGCGTCGGCGGCGTCCTCGAGCGAGTCGAAGCCGTGCACGTGGCTGAACATGAACTCACGGATGCGGGCGCTACCGTCCTTCTCGAACCTCGGCACGACGTCGACGAGGACCAGCTTGGTGACGAGTTCCGGCCCTGCCTCGTGCGCGGCGAGGATGCCCGTCAGTCCACCCATGCTCGCGCCGATCAGGACCACTGGTCGGCCGATCTGATAGAGCACCTGCAGCGTGTCGGTGCACAGCGTCTCCACCGCATAGTTCGCGGTGGGGGAGCGGTCGCTGTCCCCGTGCCCGCGGCTGTCCATGGCGATGACGTGGAAGCCCGAGTCGGCGAGGATCTGGCCGGTGTTCTTCCACGAGTGCCGGTTCTGGCCGCCGCCGTGCAGCATCAGGATGGTCGGCTGGGTCCCGGCCGACTCGGCGCCGCGGTTCCACTCGTCGGCGATCAGGCTGAGATCGTCGACGCCGCGGAACGTCACGGTCTGCGGTGTGTTGCTCGCAGTGCTCACGGACATCCTCTCGACCGGCCCCTGACCTCACGTTACCCAGCCGGTTCGTGGCGACGGAAATGGGGATGGCAGCACGTCGAGCGTGGGGGTTGTGAACGAAATCGGGCCGGCGGATTCACCCATGACCCCCACTCTCGGCGTTCCCGCCCGGGGATGCGATGAGTTTCCGGACCAGCCCGAGTCGGATCTACATGCCTGCGATCACGCCAAGCCTCTGGTTCAACGACGACCTCGAAGAAGCCGCTCGGTTCTACACATCGGTGTTTCCCAACTCGTCGATCGAAGGGTTTGAGCGATACACCGACGCTGGCCCCGGGACGCCGGGCGAGGTGGTGTCGGGCACGTTCGTGTTGGACGGCACGCGTTTCGTCGGCATCAACGGAGGTCCGCAGTTCCCCTTCACCAGGGCGGTGTCGTTCGAGGTGCGCTGCGCCGACCAGAACGAGGTGGACTACTACTGGGACCGGCTCGTCGACGGCGGCGAGGAATCCCAGTGCGGCTGGTGCAAGGACAGGTTCGGGCTGAGCTAGGCAGATCGTGCCCGAACGGCTGTTCGAGTTGGTGCGTGACTCCGATCCGGCAAGGGCTGCCGCGGCGACGAGGGCGATGCTCGGCATGCGCAAGATCGTCATCGCGGAACTGGAGGAGGCGGTCGCCGGCCTGTAGCGGATCACCGCGTCAGCCGGTCGAGGATGGTTGTTGTGTCGCATACGGCCTTCGCCCGGCACCGTGCCGCGTTCGCTGGCCCACCCGGCTGGCGGTCCCGAAAAGGTCGTTCGGCGCCCCGGGTACCGGGAGCCGGAGCTCGGCACCCCCGGGAACGGCACGGAAATGGTCTCCTGTTGTCGCGTCAATGTTTGGTGATAAACGGTTCCTCAGCGCCCACCCATGTGTAGCCTCAGCCGAACTGACTGGGCGCAGGCTCCGTTGGAGGGACAGCGGCCGTGGCCGCGAGGTGCACACGAGGAAGGACCCGTTGAATGGTCGCTTCCAATGTCATGGCCAAGCCGGTGCGTGCCTTCGGCGGGTTCTACTCCATGGCGCTCGACACGTTCGTGGGGATGTTCCAGCCGCCCTTCGCGTGGCGTGAGTTCATCGCTCAGTCGTGGTTCGTCGCGCGGGTGTCGATTGTGCCGACGCTGTTGTTGACCATTCCGTACACGGTGTTGCTGACCTTCATCGAAACCATCCTGCTGAGCGAGATCGGTGCCGCGGACTTTTCCGGCACGGGGGCCGCCCTCGGCACGGTGCGGCAGATCGGGCCTATCGTGACGGTTTTGGTGGTCGCCGGAGCTGGCGCCACAGCCATGTGCGCAGATCTGGGTGCGCGGACAATTCGTGAGGAGCTCGATGCGCTGCGGGTGATGGGTATCAATCCCATTCAGGCGCTTGTGGTTCCCCGGGTGCTGGCCGCCACCGTAGTGTCGCTGGCGCTGTCTGCCACCGTGATTCTCGTCGGCATCTCCGGCGCCTACCTCTTCGTCGTCTACATCCAGAACGTCTCACCGGGCGCCTTCGCTGCCGGCCTGACCCTGATCGTCGGTGCCACCGACGTGGTGATCGCGCTGGTGAAAGCGGCGTTGTTTGGGCTCTCGGCCGCTCTGATCGCCTGCTACAAGGGGATTTCCGTGCGTGGCGGCCCGGCCGGTGTTGGTAACGCGGTGAACGAAACCGTGGTGTTCACCTTCATGGCGCTGTTCGCCATCAACATCGTCGCAACCGCCGTAGCGATCAAGATCACGCTATGATGGTATCGAGGCCTCACTCCCAGTTCCCGTGGCTGAAAAGCCGGTTCCGCAGCGTGGCCGACCCCTGGAACCACATCGGAACGCAAACCAAGTTCTACGGTCGCACCCTGCGCTCCATGCATTACGTGTTGATCCATTACCGGGTCGAGTTGGTTCGGATCATCGCTCAGATGGGCCTGGGGGCGGGGGCGCTCATCATCATCGGCGGCACGGTCGCGATCGTCGGCTTCTTGACCGTGACCACGGGCGCGCTGGTGGCGGTGCAGGGCTACAGCGACTTCTCCGAACTCGGCGTGGAGGCCCTGACGGGATTTGTGTCGGCCTACTTCAACGTGCGCCTGATCGCACCGGCCACCACCGCCATCGCGCTGTCCGCCACCATCGGCGCCGGAGCCACCGCACAACTCGGCGCCATGCGAATCAACGAGGAGATCGACGCGCTCGAGGTGATGGGCATCCGCAGCGTCGCGTTCCTCGCCTCAAGCCGGGTCATCGCGGGCTTCCTCGTGGTGATCCCGCTGTACTGCGTGGGCGTGCTGATGGCATTCTGGGCGGCGCGGTTTGGCACCACCGTTATCTATGGGCAATCGACAGGTGTCTACGACCACTACTTCAGCACGTTTCTGAACCCGACCGACCTGATGTGGTCCTTCGGCCAATGCATCGCTCTGTCGGTGGTGATCATGCTCGTGCACACCTACTACGGCTTCACCGCACGAGGTGGGCCGGCGGGGGTAGGGGAGGCCGTCGGGCGGGCGGTGCGCTCATCGCTGATCATCTCGGCCTTCGTCCTGGTCATGCTCTCGCTTGCGGTTTACGGCAAATCCGGCAACTTCAACCTGGCCGGGTGACGATGGACGCACGAGACGAAGGCCTGCACCCCGCGTGGTGGACGTTGATCCTCGTGGTCCTGATCGCCGTTGCCCTCTGGCTGACGTATGCGTTGTTCGTCGGCACCTTCAGGGCGACCGAGACTGTCACGCTGACCTCCGAGCGGTCAGGCCTGGTGATGGAGAACGACGCCAGGGTCAAAATGCGCGGCGTCCAGGTCGGGCGGGTCGCCTCAATCCAGGGTGGCAGCGAGCCGGTGGCGCTGAAACTGGAGATCGACAAGGACAAGATCAAGTACATCCCGGCGAATGTCGAGGCCCAGATCCGGGCCACCACGGTTTTCGGCGCCAAGTTCGTCGATCTCGTCTACCCCAGCGACCCCAGCCAGCAGCGGCTGGCGCCCGGACAGGTGATCGAATCGCGCAACGTCACCGTCGAGGCCAACACGGTGTTCCAGAACGTGGTCTCCGTACTCGAGAAGATCGACCCGGCCAAGCTCAACGGCACGCTGTCAGCGCTCGCCGAAGGTGTCCGCGGTCAGGGCGAGCGGATCGGTCAGGCGACCACTGACGCGAATCAGGTTCTGCTCGAACTGAATCCGCGCAACGAGACGATAACCGCCGATCTGCGAGCGCTGAGAGACTTCAACGACACGTTTAGCGTTGCGGCGCAGGACATCCTGACCACACTCGACGCGCTCAGCACAACCAGCACTACCATCACCAGCCAAGCCGAGCAGTTGGATGCATTGCTGCTGGCCACCATTGGGCTTTCCAACAGCGGCATCAGTCTGCTCGCGCCGAATCAGGCCAACCTCATCAGGGCCATCAACGTGCTCGAGCCGACCACGAACCTTCTGTACAAGTACAGCCCGGAGTACACCTGCCTGCTGGTGGGCGCGAAGACCCTGCTGGACACGGGTGGCTATGAAGCGCCCGGCGGAAACGGGCGATCACTGGTGCTGGACGTCGGGCTGTCGCTCGGGGACGACCCGTACCACTACCCGGACAACCTGCCGGTCATCGGCGCCAAGGGGGGGCCGGGCGGCAAACCGGGGTGCGGTTCGCTGCCCGATGTCGCGCAGAACTGGCCGGTGCGAAATCTCGTCACGAACACCGGTTTTGGCACCGGGATCGACTGGCGGCCCAACCCCGGCATCGGCTTCCCGGCCTGGGCCAATTACTTCCCGACCACCCGAGCAGTGCCCGAACCGCCAAGCATCCGCAACCTGTTCGGCGGGCCTGCACCAGGGCCGATCCCGTATCCGGGGGCCCCGGCCTACGGCGCGGACCTGTACGCGCCGGACGGCACCCCGCTGTGGCCGGGGCTGCCGCCGGCGCCGCCCCCGATGGCGCCGAAGGATCCCGGCCCGAGGCCGGGCACCGAGCCGTTCATCGTCCATGCGCCCGCAGAGATGCAGCCGACACCACTACCACCGATCCCGTTGCCGCGGGAGGCCGCGCCGGGCCCATGATCGACACCGAGAAAGCCACGAGAGGTAACCCGCCATGCCAGGCATGACCACCAGGATTCGCCATGATGCGGTGCGTCTTGCCGTCTTCTTGGTGGTATGCCTGCTCGGCGTGTTCGGACTATTCGCGGTCTTCGGGGAGTTGCGTTTCGGGTTGGTGACCAACACTTACAAAGCCGAGTTCATCAACGTGACCGGGTTGGAAAACGGTGACTTCGTCCGCATCGCCGGTGTGGAGGTGGGCCAGGTCAAAGACGTTGCGATTCAACCCGACACGACGGCGTTGGTCGAGTTCACCGCAGATGAGTCGGTGGTGCTGACCGAGGGCAGCAGGGCCGTCATCCGCTACAACGACCTCATCGGCGGCCGCTTCCTGGCCCTGCAGGAAGGTGCCGGCGGTACCGCGACGCTCAAGCCGGGGGACACGATTCCCATGGCCCGCACCTCCCCTGCGCTGGACCTCGACGCGCTGATCGGTGGTTTTCGGCCGCTGTTCAAGGCGCTGGATCCCGATCAGGTAAACGCGTTGTCGGGCCAGCTGATTCAGGCCTTGCAAGGTCAGGGCGCGACGATCAACTCATTCCTGGCCCAGACCGCGGCGCTGACGACGACTCTGGCCGACAGGGACCAACTGATCGGCGACGTGATCTCCAACCTCAACGTCGTTCTGGGATCGCTCGGTGACCAAAGCGACCAGTTCGCCAAGGCAGTCGACGCGCTGTCTGAACTGGTGAAGGGCCTCAAGGATCGCAGAGTGGACATCAGCAACGGGGTGGCGTACACCAACGCCGCCGCCGCCAGCATCACGGACCTGTTGGCGCAGGCCCGTCCACCGTTTGCGAAGGCGATTCGAGAGACAGACCGCGCCGCGGGAATCGTGGTGGCCGACCACGAGTACTTCGACAACCTGCTGAACACGCTGCCGGATGCGTATCAAGCGCTGAGCCGGCAAGGCATCTACGGTGACTTCTTCTCCTTCTATCTGTGCGACATCGTGCTGAAGCTCAATGGCAAGGGTGGCCAGCCGGTTTACGTCAAGGTCGCCGGCCAGTCCACTGGGAGGTGCGCGCCAAAGTGAAGTCCTTCAGCGAACGGAATCAGATCGTCATCGGTGTCGTCGGGCTGGTGTTGACGATCGGCATCGTGCTGGGGTCCCTGAACTACGACAGGCTGCCGTTCCTCCAGGGCAAGGAGTACTCGGCCTACTTCGCCGAGGCGGGCGGGCTGACAACCGGTGAGGCGGTACAGGTTTCGGGTTTCAAGGTGGGTGATGTCAAGTCCATCGAGTTGGACGGGCCGCGGGCGCTGGTGAAGTTCACCGTCGCCAAGAACATCCGGCTCGGCGATCGCACCGAGGCGGCGATCAAGACCAGGGGCCTGTTGGGCACGAAAGTCCTCGAGGTCACCTCCCGCGGCGACGGCCAACAGGAGAACACGATTCCCCTCGAGCGCACCACGTCGCCGTACGAACTGCCCGACGCGCTGGGCGAGCTGGCGATGACGATCAGCGGCCTGAACACCAATCAGCTGTCGGATTCGCTGAGGGTGTTGGCGGAGACATTCTCCGACACCCCGCCGGAGCTGCGTGTCGCGGTCGAGGGCGTGGCACGGTTCTCCGAGACGCTGAACGAACGTGATGCGCAGCTGCGAGGTCTGCTGGTCAACGCCAATAAGGCCACCACGGTGCTGGCCGAGCGCAGCAACCAGGTCGTGAGCCTGGTCGCCAACACCAACGCGCTGCTGATCGAGCTGGAAAGCCAAAGCGCCGCACTGGATCAGATCTCCGGCAACATCTCGGCGCTCAGCAATCAACTGTTGGGCTTCATCGCCGAGAACCGCGAAACCCTGAAACCTGCTCTGGACAAGCTCAACGGCGTGCTGACGATCGTCGACAACCGCAAGGAACGCTTGCAGAGATCGATCAAACTGCTCGGCCAGTATTCGATGTCGTTGGGCGAATCGGTGGCATCCGGGCCGTTCTTCAAGACCTACGTCGCCAACCTACTGCCGGGCCAATTCCTGCAGCCGTTCGTCGACGCCGCGTTCTCCGACCTCGGTCTCGACCCCAACGTGCTGCTGCCGTCGGAGCGCACCGACCCGCAGGTAGGCCAGCCGGGGACACCGGCATTGCCGGTGCCCTACCCTCGGACAGGGCAGGGCGGCGAACCGCGTCTGAATATTCCCGACGCCATCACCGGCAATCCTGGCGACCAGGGGTGCGGTCCGCCAGGCCTGCCGCTGCCCGGACCCACTGGCTGCTACCCCTACCGCGAGCCTCTCCCCGCACCGCCGCCCGGCGGTCCGCCGCCAGGGCCGCCCGCGTTGGCGCCACCCGGATTGGACTCCACACCGCAGCCGACGCCGAGTCCCGTCCTGGTGCCCGCTCCCGGTGAGACGCCCAACCTTGCACCCGCGGAGGCCGGACAATGACGCGCACCGCCCGGAACTTCCTGGCCGTTGCACTGGCCGTGATACTGGCGGGCGGCGCGGTCGTGCTGTTACGCAACACCGAACGGATCAACCGCACACACGTCGTCGCCTACTTCGAGAACAGCAACGGCATCTACGCGGGCGACGACGTTCGCATCGTCGGGGTGCCCGTGGGCAGGATCGAGTCCATCGAGCCGCAGCCCACGTCGGTCAAGATCTCGTTGTGGTTCGACAGCAAGTACAAGGTTCCGGCCGACGCCAAGGCCGCGATCTTGTCACCGACGTTGGTGACGGCGCGGAGCGTTCAGCTCACCCCGGCCTACACCGAGGGCCCCGTGATGGACGACGACGCGGTCATTCCGCGGGAACGCACCGCGGTTCCGGTGGAATGGGACGAGGTCCGACAGCAGTTGGAGACGCTGACCGAAACGCTGCAGCCGACCGAGCCGGGCGGGGTGAGCCCGCTGGGCTCGGTCATCAACACCGCCGCTGACAACTTGCGTGGTGAGGGCGCCAACATCCGTGACACCGTCATCAAATTGTCGCAAGCCGTTACGGCCCTTGGCGATCACAGCACGGACATCTTCTCCACCGTCAAGAATCTGGCGATCCTGGTGTCTGCGCTGCAGGACAGTACCAACTTGATGCGCCAACTCAACCAGAACCTGGCGTCCGTGACCGGCTCGCTCGCCAACGATCCCGATGAAGTGGCCAACGCGGTCCGCGATCTCAACAACGTCGTCGGAGAGGTCCAGACGTTCGTGGCCGAGAACCGCGAAGCGCTGGGCACCACGTCGGACAAGTTGGCAGGGGTGACCCAGGCGTTGACCGACAGCCTGGGCGACGTCAAGCAGCTCCTGCACATACTGCCCAACACCTTGCAGAACTACGTGAACATCTGGCAACCGGCCCAGGGCGCGATCAGCAGCGTGCCGATGCTCAACAACTTCGCCAATCCCCTTTCCTTTCTGTGCGGCGCCATTCAGGCGGCGTCACGGCTGGGCGCCGAGCAGTCGGCGAAGCTGTGCGTGCAATACCTGGCGCCGATCATGAAGAACCGCCAGTACAACTTCCTGCCCCTCGCCTCGAATGTCTTCGTCGGTGGCACGACGCGGCCGAATGAGCTCACCTACAGCGAGGATTGGCTACGGCCGGATTACATTCCGCCGCAACCTGTTTCGCAGCAGTCACCGCCGCCGGCGGAGGTGCAGCCATCAGCGCCGGCCTCGGGTCCGCCGTTGGCGGCAGAGGCGCCCGTCACACCGAACCCGGCCGACGGCCTGCAGGGGCTGATGGCACCACCAGGGGTTGGGCCATGATGCGGGGCAGGGTGTTTCGCGGAGTGATCGTCGCGGTGGTGTCGGCCGGGGTGCTGTCCGGCTGTGCCGATTGGCGAGGGCTGAACTCGCTTCCGTTGCCGGGCGTCGAGGGCGTGGGGCCGGGGGCGTTCACCATTCAGGCGGAGATGCCGGACGTGGCCAACATCGAACCGAATTCCCGCGTCCGGGTGGGTGATGTGAATGTCGGCCACATCAGGCGGATCGAGCGTCAGGGTTGGCATGCGCTGGTGACGATGGAGCTCAACGGTGACGTCGATCTGCCCGCGAATGCGACAGCGACGCTCGGTCAAACCAGCCTGTTGGGGTCACTACACATCGAGCTGGCGCCGCCGACCGGCGCGGCGCGCGAGGGCAAGCTGCACGAGGGCTCGCGGATTCCCTTGTCGTCATCGCGTGCGTATCCGAGTACCGAGCAGGCGCTGGCCGCGGTTGCACTGCTGCTCAACGGCGGCGGCATCGGCGAGGTTCAGGACATCACCGAGGCGTTGAGCACCGCGTTCACCGGTCGCGAGAACGATCTGCGCAGCCTGATCGAGCAACTCGACATCGCGATCGGTCACCTTGACGACCAAAAGCAGGACATCATCGCCGCTACGGAGAGCCTGAACAATCTGATCGGTCAGTTTGCCGCGCAAAAGCCGGTGGTGGACAAGGCATTACGGACGATTCCGGATGCGCTGGCAGTGCTTAGAGACCAGCGCACCAACCTCGCCGATGCGCTCGCGCAACTCGGCAAGTTCAGCGCGCTGGCCGCCGACTCGGTCAACCAAACCAAGGAGGCATTGGTTCAAGAGCTCAAAGACCTCGGCGTGGTCCTGCAGGAGCTGGCCAATGCCGGTCCCGCGTTGACCCGCGCGCTGAGTTTCCTGCCCACCTTCCCGTTCCCCAAGGAGACGCTCACCAATTGGCTGCGCGGCGACTACGCGAACCTGACGTTGATTCTCGACCTGACGTTGAGCCGGATCGACTCCGGATTCTTCACCGGAACGCGTTGGGAGTGCGACCTAACCTGGTTGGAGCTGCAGTGGGGCCGCACCATCGGCCAATTCCCCAGCCCGTGCAACGCGGGAGGGCCGGGCACCGCGGGTAACCCGTTGGTCGCTCCGTACCGCTTGGACCAGGGGCCATAGCATGCGTATGACCCGGCAAATCCTCATCCAGATGGCGATCTTCGCCGTCATAGCGACCACGGCGCTGGCGATCATGGTCTTGGCGTACATGCGGTTGCCCGCCCTCCTCGGCGTCGGCCAGTACCGCGTCACCATGGAGTTGCCCGAGACGGGCGGGTTGTACCCCAGGGGCAATGTCACCTACCGCGGCGTTGAGGTCGGCGAGGTGAAGAGCGTTGACCTGACCGACACCGGCGTCGTGGCGGAGCTGTCTCTGAACTCTGACGTCAAGATTCCCGCCGACCTCGAAGCCGAGGTGCGCAGCGTGTCCTCGGTTGGCGAGCAGTTTGTCCAGCTGCTACCCCGCAGCGGCGAGGGTCCGGTTTTGAAGGACGGCGACGTGATCCCGATGGATCGCACCACGGTTCCGACCGATATCAACGCGGTCCTGGACAACACGAACCGTGGCCTGGAGGCGATCCCGCGCGAAAACCTGAAGACCGTCGTAGACGAGGCCTATATCGCGGTCGGCGGGCTCGGGCCGGAACTGCGTCGGCTGGTCACCGGAAGCACCACCCTGCTCATCGACGCCCGCAAGAACCTCGACTCGCTCACCACGCTGATCGACCAGTCCAAGCCGGTGCTGGACACCCAGACCGACACCGCGGGCTCGATCCAGGCGTGGGCGGCGAATCTGGCGAGTATCAGCGGTCAGCTGCAGAGCCAGGATCCGGCCGTGGCGGGGATTCTGGCCAAGGGCCCTGGGGCCGCCGACGAGGTGCGGGCATTGTTCGACCGGCTGCGGCCCACGCTGCCGATCGTGCTGGCCAACCTGGTCAGCGTCGGGGAGGTGGCCGTCACCTACCAGCCGAGTCTCGAACAGTTGCTCGTGCTGCTGCCTCAGGGCACCGCGGTCACGCAGGCCGTCGGCGTGCACAAGCGGAACACGAAGCAGGACTACGAGGGCGATGCCTTGGTCTTCAACCTGAACCTGGCGATCCCTTTACTGCCGGCGCCGATACCGCTGCCGCCGCAGCAGTTGCCGCCGCCGTGCACGACTGGCTTCCTGCCCGCCCAACAGACGCGGGTGCCCACCTTCGAGGACTATCCCGACAGGCCGCCGGGCGATGTCTACTGCCGGGTGCCGCAGGACGCGCCGTTCAACGTGCGCGGCGCCCGCAACCTGCCCTGCATCACTGTGCCCGGCAAACGCGCCCCGACGTGGCAGCAGTGCGAAAGCGACGAGCAGTACGTGCCGCTCAACGACGGCTACAACTGGAAGGGCGATCCCAACGCGACACTGTCCGGACAGCCAGTCCCGCACGTGCCTCCGGCCGTTCCACCTGCAGAAGCAACTGCTCCACCGGGTCCGGCGCTGCCACCAATCGCAGCCGCCGAGTACGACCCGGCCAGCGGCACGTACGTTGGACCGGACGGACACGTGTACACGCAGTCCAATCTGGCCCGAAATGCCACAGAGGAGCAAACATGGCAGACGATGCTGCTGCCCCCTCCGGGGAGCTGAGCAAGCCTGCAGCCGAGCCGGTCGAACCGGCAGCCGAGATCGATGACGACGGGGCGGAGACGTCGGGGGCCGAGTTCCTCGACGAGGCCGACGAAGCCGACGAAGTCCAGGCCGACACCGACGAGGCCGACGAGGATTCGGAGACCGACCTCGGGGACGGGGCGGCCAAGCCGCGGATGTCGCACGTCCGCCTGGCCACGATCGTCGGCCTGGTGGCGGTACTCGCCCTCGGCGGCCTGGTGGGTTGGCTGGGCTTCCGCGCCTATCACTCGCATCAGACCGACGCGCAGCGCAAGGTCTTCCTTCAGGTCGGCCGTCAAGGCGCGCTGAATCTCACCACGATCGACTACCAGAACGTCGACCAGGACGTCCAGCGCATCCTCGACTCGGCGACCGGGACGTTCTACGACGACTTCCAGCAGCGCGCGCAGCCGTTCACCGAGGTGGTCAAGCAGGTGAGGTCTAAGTCGGTCGGCACCGTGACCGAGGCGGGCCTGGAGTCCGAGACCGCCACCGAGGCGCAGGTGCTGGTTGCGGTGACGGTCAACACCACCGTCGAGGGCCAACCAGAACAGCAGCCCCGCGCCTGGCGGATGCGCATCCTGGTGCAGAAGGCCGACGATGACACCAAGGTTTCCAACGTGGAGTTCGTACCGTGACAGACGACGAGAAGACGACCGTGACCGACGAACCGACGCTGGCTGACGAGGTGTCCGACGAGCCGACGGCCGACGCGGAGGTCGCCGACGACTCCGACGTCGCCGAGAACGCGAAGGATGCCGAGGCCACCGAGGAGTCCGTGACCGCGGACCGTGCGCCGCGCCGTCGCATCGACTGGGGCCGGGTGCTGGCATTCGGGATCCTGCCCGGTCTGGCGCTGGTGCTGGCGCTCTCGGCGGGCTACCTGAAGTACGTGGACAACTCGGTGCGCGACTCCGATGTCGCTCGCGTCGAGGCCATCCAGGCCGCCAAGGACAGCACCGTCGACCTGCTGTCATATCAGCCCGACGCCGTCGAGAAGCAGTTGAACGATGCACGCAACCTGCTGACCGGCGAATTCCAGAACTCGTATACCCAGCTGATCAACGACGTCGTGATCCCGGGCGCCAAGCAGAAGCAGATCGCCGCGGTCGCGACGGTGCCCGCCGCGGCGTCGGTCTCGGCCGAAACCGACCACGCCGTGGTGCTGGTGTTCGTCAACCAGACCGTGGTGGTCGGTGCCGACGCACCCACCGACACGGCGTCGAGCGTGCGGGTGACGCTGGAGAAGCACGGCGACAAGTGGCTGATCTCCGAATTCCTGCCCGTTTAGGCCGGCGGCGGTGACCGCACCTCGCCTGCTCGACGTCGTCACCCCCGACGTGACGCTGCGGGCACTGACGTGGGGTCCGGACGACGCACCGATTGCTTTGTGTCTGCACGGGTTTCCCGATACCGCGCACGGCTGGCGCAAGGTGGCGCCGGTGCTGGTCGACGCCGGCTGGCAGGTGGTCGCGCCGTTCATGCGCGGGTACGCCCCGTCGTCGACCTCGGCCGACGGCAGCTATCACGTCGGCGCGCTGATGGACGACGCACTGCGCGTGCTCGATGCGGCAGGCCCGACCAGTCGCGACGTCCTGATCGGGCATGACTGGGGAGCCATCGCCGGCGCGGGTCTGGCCGCCATGCCGGACAGCCCATTCCGCAAGGCCGTGATCATGTCGGTGCCGCCGGCCGCATCATTCCGTCCGTTCGGCGAGGTGCCCGACGCTGGGCGCCTGATCGCCCGGCTGCCGCGCCAGCTGGTACGCAGCTGGTACATCATGTACTTCCAATTGCCCTGGCTGCCCGAGCGTTCCGCGTCATGGGTGGTGCCGCGGCTGTGGCGGCAGTGGTCACCCGGATACCCCGCCGACGAGGACGTCGCGTACGTACTCGACGCGATCGGGGCGCCGGCGAACTGGCGCGCCGCGCTCGGGTACTACCGTGCCACGATGCGGGGCAGCAAGCCGCCGGACCGCTACGCCGCCCTGCACGAGCACTGGCTGTCGGCGCCGGTCCTGCCGACCCTGTATCTGCACGGCGCCGACGACGGCTGCGCCTCACCGGACTACGCTCGGTGGGTGGAGCCGGTGCTTCCCGCGGGTAGCCGCGTCGAGATCGTGCACGGCGCAGGGCATTTCATGCAACTGGAGCAGCCCGACGTGGTCGCTGGCCACATCCTGGACTTCGTCGGACGTTAACGCTTCTTCAGCGCCGGGTGGCTACGGGCCAGGATCGGCAGCAGCAGTTTGCGTGGCAGCAGTTGGTAGGCGGCGGCGCCGACCCTGTTGAAGGTGCCGGGAACGATCACGGTGCGGCCGGCCTCCAGCCCGTCGATGGCTGCTCTGGCGACCCCGTCGGCGTCGATCCACATCGCCTTGGGCCGCGCGGCCTCGGCGTCCTCGTCCGCAATGCCCGCGGTTTCGCCGAAGCCGGTCTTGACCGGGCCGGGGCACAGGGTGGCGACGGCGACGCCGGTGCCGCGCAGCTCCTCGCCCAGCGCCTGGGTGTAGGAGAGCGCGCCGCGACCACGCGACACCATGCCCGGCACGAACCGGCTGCAAAGGTCGACGACGGCGGCGACGTCGACCTCGACGAGGTTGAGTTCGGCGACGGGGTCGGACTCGGCGCTCCGGCCGACGGTACTCAGCCCCGCGTTGTTGACCAGGACGTCGACGACCAGACCGAGAGCGGCCACCCGGTCGGGCAGCGCGGCCCGTTCGTCGGGCTTGGACAGGTCGGCGGCCAGCACGTCGGCGGCCGAACCGAGCGACCCGGCGAGGGCCTGCAGCTTCTCGGCCCGCCGCGCGACCAGCATCACGTGCCTGCACCGTCCGGCGAACTCCCGCGCGAGCTCCTCGCCGATGCCCGATGAGGCGCCGGCGACGGGGACGACCCCATTGCTACTTGCCGCTGGAAGCATGTCGGCAGCCTAACCTTGGCGCATGAGCACACGGCGACTGACGCCGACCGATGCGCAGACGTTCTGGATGTCGGCCAAGATCCCCAACGACACGTTCCTTTTGTACGGATTCACCGGTGTGCCCGTCGACCTGACGGCGGCCATGGACGACGTCGCCTCGCGTGCCCGCGGTTGTCCCGACCTGACGGTGCGCGTCGACGATCGGGGTTTCTTCGGCTATCCCGACTGGGTGCGTCGCGACGTCGACGGCTCGCAGTTCGTGGTGCACGACCCCGACGACCGCACCTGGGCGGGGTGTCTGGCCGAGGTGCGGCGGCTCATCGACGACCAGCTGGACGCGCGCGTTTCGGCGTGGCGGCTGCACGTCTTCGCCGGCGTGGACGGCATGCCGGGTGTGGTGGGCCCGGGCACGGTGGCGGTGCTGCAGATCTCCCACGCGCTCGGCGGCGGTGGACGCACCTCTGCGCCCGCGGCGCTGATGTTCGGCCGGGCCGGTGCCGTGGTGCCCGAGATCAGCCCTCCGTCCGCGAGTCCGGTCTCGTTGCCGCTGGTCGGGTTTCGCTCGGGGCGGGCGCACCGTCAGTTGATCGCCGACACCGAGGCGGGAACGGTTCCGGCGCAGGCGGAGCTGAGGCCGGTGCTGCGGACGAATGCCCTACCGTCGGGTGCGATGAGCCTGCGCACGGTGGTCCGAAAGCGCTCCGAGCTGTCCGGGGCGACGGTGACGGTCGGTGCCCTGTCCACGGTGTCGGCCGCGCTCGCCGCACACCTTCGTGCCCTTGGCGACGATCCGACGGCGCTCGGGGCCGAGGTTCCGATGGCCAAGCCGCCGCCGCGCCTGTCGTACAACCACTTCGGCAACGTCGGCGTCGGCCTGTATCCGGACCTGCCCGCGAGCGAGCGCCGGACCCTGATCGCCGCAGACCTCGACGCGCGGCGCCGTCGGGCGGGGCATCCCGCGATGCGCGCGGCGGACCTGGCCTTCGCCGCGACACCGGCACCGTTGTTGCGTTGGGGGATGGAACGATTCGATCCCGAGCTACGCGTGAACGCGGTGACGGGCAACACCGTGGTGTCCAGCGTCAACTGCGGCGCAGCGGACTTCGCGTTCGGCGGCGCACCCGTGGTGTTGGCGGCGGCCTTCGCCGGGCTGTCGCCGATGATGGGCCTGACGCACGTCGTCGTCGGCGTCGGCGACACGCTGTCGATCAGCGTGCACGCCGCGGAATCGGCGGTGGGTGACGTCGACGCCTACGTGGCGCGCCTCGAGGCAGCGCTGGAGTCCGAACCGAGCCCGTCGACCGCGCGGTAGTGGCGTGACCCTCACCCGCGCAGGTTGGCGATGCCCACGTCCAGTGCAGCCTCGGGTAGCCGATGTCGCCGGTGTTCAGCAGCACCGAAACCCCACCCTGGATGCCCGCCAGCAGTGCCGCCGCCGCTCGCGTCGGGTCGACCGAGTCGGCGATCTTGCCCTGCCGTTGCATGGTGCGCACCCCGGACTCGATCTCCGTGCGCCACTGATCGATCAGCGCCGAGGTCATCGCCCGAGCACCCGGCGTGCGACCGATCTCGGACATCGCCGTCGACAGCGGGCACTGCTGGCCCTGCCTGCGGGAGCGCTCGACCACCACGTCGCGCCAGCGTTGCCAGCCCAGGACGTCAGCCGGCTCAGGTGCGGCTGCTGGTCGCTGAGTACGCGGGCCGCCTCCTGTTCGGCCACCGCGAGCAGCAGCTGTTCCTTGCCGCGGGGGAAGTAGTGGAACAGCTGGCTCTTCGACGTCCCGGTGCGCGCCAGCACGGCATCGAGGGTGGTGGCCATGGCACCGCTCACGCGGATCTCGGCGGCGGCGCCATCGATGATCCGCTGGCGGGTGGCCTGGCCCTTGGCGGTGAACTTCTGGACGTCCGAGCCCGTCATCGGGCGTCCATTCTTGGACTGACGAGTCCAAACGACACCCCGCAGCCAGCCGCGGTCGCCCACTCGGTGTGGCCGGGGGGCTGGGCATTGACTTAACAGATCATTCCCCTGGTCGCTGTCGCTCCTGCCGGAAGCCCTACATTCAGTTGCGTGACTGCCTACGACTTCGCGCTCCTGGTGCTGCGCCTCGTGCTCGGCCTGACCATGGCTGCGCACGGCTACAACAAGTTCTTCGGCAAGGGTGGCATCGCCGGCACCGCGGGCTGGTTCGACAGCATGGGCATGAAGCCCGGCATCTTCCATGCGCGCGTCGCCGCGTCCACGGAGATGGCGGCGGGTTTGGGTCTTGCGGTCGGGCTTCTCACCCCGATTCCCGCGGCCGGGTTCGTCGCGCTGATGCTGGTCGCGGCGTGGACGGTGCACCGGCACAACGGCTTCTTCATCGTCAAGGAGGGCTGGGAGTACAACCTGATCCTCGCCGTCACCGCGGTGGCGGTCGCTGGTGTCGGCGCAGGCAGGCTCAGCCTCGACTACGCCCTGTTCCACACCACGGGTGTCTACGACTACCTGCACGGTTGGGGGGGACTGCTGATCGCGGTGCTGCTGGGCCTGGCGGGCGGCATCGGCCAGCTCGCGATCTTCTACCGGCCCCCGGCCCCCTCGCAAGCCGCCTAGCGACATGACCGCGGAATCGTCGGGCGCTGCACCGGACTTCCCTACCGCGGCGGCGCAGCGCGGCCGGGTCGAGCCGTCGCGACTGTTTTCGCTGCGCGCGGGCGACGCCCTCCTCAACGGTGCGGCGCGAGTCTTCGACGCCGACGCCGACGCCGACGGTGGCGGCCAGGTGGCAGGTAACGTCCGGTTCGACTGGGACAGCCTGGACTGGTTCGAGGAGGACGAACCGATCGTCGGCCATCCTCGCAACCCGTATGCCCGGGTCGTCCGCCCTCCCAACTGCGGTATCACATGCGATGTCAGGTTTCGTCGCCAACTGAATCCGCTCGGCTAGAACACGTTCTAATCTCGTGGCCATGGGCTTTCTCAAGCAGGACGCACCGGTCGTCGACTATGAGGAGTGGAGCAAGGGCACCCGCGCCGAGCGGATCGTCCCGATGGCCCGGCACTGGGCCGAAGTGGGGTTTGGGGCGCCCGGCGTGCTGCATCTGTTCTACGTGGTGAAGATCCTGCTATACGTGCTCGTGGCGTGGTTGATCGTGCTGAGCACCAGCGGCATCGACGGCTTCACGAACGTGGCTTCCTGGTACGCCGAGCCGATCGTGTACCAGAAGGTCGTGTTCTACACGATGTTGTTCGAGGTCGTCGGCCTTGGCTGTGGCTTCGGCCCGCTCAACAACCGGTTCTTCCCGCCGATGGGCTCGATCCTGTACTGGTTGCGGCCCAAGACGATTCGGCTGCCACCGTGGCCGAACCGGATCCCGCTGACCAGGGGTGACTCGCGCACCCCCTTCGACGTGCTGGTCTACGGCGCACTGCTGGCCATGCTCGTCGTCGCGCTGTTCTCCGACGGCACCGGACCCATCCCCGAACTCGGCAGCGAGGTGGGCGTACTGCCGGTGTGGCAGACGGCGACGATCCTGGGCCTCCTGGCCGTCGCAGGCCTGCGTGACAAGGTGACATTCCTGGCCGCCCGCGGCGAGGTGTACGCCAGCCTGGCGGTGTGCTTCCTGTTCAGTGGCGTCGACATGATCATCGGCGCCAAGCTCGTCTGCCTGGTGATCTGGCTCGGCGCGGCGACCTCGAAGCTCAACAAGCACTTTCCGTTCGTCATCTCGACGATGATGAGCAACAACCCGGTGTTCCGGCCGCGGTGGATCAAGCGGAAGTTCTTCGAGCACTTCCCCGACGACCTCCGGCCCGGCCGACTGTCCCGCTTCGTCGCGCACTTCAGTACCGCCGTCGAGGGACTGGTCCCGTTGGTGCTGTTCTTCTCCCACGGCGGCTGGCCGACCTACATCGCCGCGTTCGTCATGCTGTGCTTCCACTTCGGAATCCTGTCGTCGATTCCGATGGGGGTGCCGCTGGAGTGGAACGTCTTCATGATGTTCAGCGTGCTGGCGCTCTTCGTCGGCCATGCCGGCATCGGGCTGAGCGACCTGCAGAGCCCGTGGCCGATCGTGCTGTTCGTCGTGGTCACCGGGACCGTGGTGCTGGGGAACCTGTTCCCGCGCAAGGTTTCCTTCCTGCCGGGCATGCGGTACTACGCGGGCAACTGGGACACCACGCTGTGGTGCCTCAAGCCCTCGGCCGAGCAGAAGATCGCCGACGGCATCGTCGCGATAGCCAGCATGCCCGCCGCGCAGATGGAGAAGTTCTACGGCAGCAAGGAGACTGCCGAGATGTATCAGTACATGGGATACGCGTTCCGTGCCTTCAACACTCACGGTCGCGCGATGTTCACGCTGGCCCACCGGGCGATGGCCGGTCAGAACGAGGACCACTACACGCTGACCGACGGCGAGCGACTGGTGTCGACGGCGATCGGCTGGAACTTCGGCGACGGCCACATGAGCAACGAGCAACTGGTCGCTGCACTGCAGACGCGGTGCCGGTTCGAGCCAGGCGAGGTGCGGGTCGTCATGCTCGACGCGCAACCGATCCACAAGCAGCAGCAGGAGTATCGTCTCGTCGACGCGGCGACCGGCGAGTTCGAGCGCGGCGTCGTGCGGGTATCCGACATGGTGACGCGCCAACCCTGGGACGACACCGTGCCGGTTCGGGTGACGTGGTCGTCGGATTCATCGAGACTGCGCACAGATCGCGATCCGGCCGGCAGGCTCAAGTGATCGCTGCAGTCTCGTCGTGCAACCAGTGGCGTCTCTGCGCGTCTACTGCATGACGTCGCGAACCTTGACGGTCTCCATTCCCTTCAGCAGTAGATCGCGCGCGGTGTCCAGGTGCCGGCGCCAGTGCGCCTCCGCGCCCGCGCCGTCGCCCGCGCGCAGCAGGGTCATCAGCCGCCGGTAGGACCGCGTCAGCTTGTCGTAGTCGGTCTTGGACACTTCGCGGTGTTCCTTGATGGCGAACGCCGTGTGTCGCACGGTGATCTCGTGCAGCATGCCCGCGATGATCGTCAGCGTGGCGTTCCCCGAGAGCTCTACCATCCGGCGGTGAAACTCGCCGGTCGCCTCGGCCAGCCGGCCCGAATTCCAGCCTGCCGGGATGTCCTCGGCGAGTATCGCCTCCAACTCGTCGAGAGCCTCGGGTGAAGCGGTCTCGGCGAGCAGTCGCACGGCGAGCGGCTCGATGCCCGACCGCGCGACGAGGACGTCGGCGATCGTGGCGCCGGACAGTTCGAGGAGCAGACCCGCGGGCCGCGCGACGATCTCCGGGCCGGGCACGCGGACCCGTGCGCCCGTGCGGGAACCGCGCCGCACCTCGACCAGCCGTTCGGACTCGAGCACCCGCACCGCTTCGCGCAAAGTCGGGCGGCTGACGCCGAAGTGCGTCATCAGCTCGGCCTCGTTCGGCAGGAAGTCGCCTTCCTTGAGCTGGCCATCGACGACCATGCGACGGAGGGTGCCCGCGACCAGCTCGGCCGTCTTGGGTGAGCGGATCGCCGTACCACCGCGCTGCGCGACGGCATCCGGCCCCATCATGGGTGCCAAAGGCGTGGTGCGAGCCAACGGATCTCCCGAACTGGTATGGCCGGCTCACGCCGGTTGTACAACTCAGTAAACCATGTGGACGAGGTCGAAGCCGTCGCAACTCCGCGTGACCTACCAACCAGTAGGTTGACCTAGTAAACCTACTGTTCTACGTTCGGTGGTAACCACCGTACGGTCGCCGGGGCCACTCGGCGCCGATTCAACCCCACCCCGAAGGAGATGTCCCATGGCTGAAGCCGTCATCGTAGAAGCGGTCCGATCACCAGTCGGCAAGCGCAACGGCGGCCTGTCCGGTGTTCACCCCGGCGAACTCTCGGCGCAGGTGCTCAACGGGCTGGTCGAGCGGGCGGGCGTCGATCCGGCGCTCGTCGACGACGTCATCTGGGGCTGTGTCATGCAGGCCGGTGAGCAGGCGCTCGACATCGCACGCACCGCCGTCCTGGCGGCGGGCTGGCCCGAGAGCGTGCCAGGTGTGACCGTGGACCGGCAGTGTGGGTCGAGCCAGCAGTCGGTGCACTTCGCCGCCGCGGGTGTCGTGGCGGGCCACTACGACGTCGTGGTCGCCGGTGGTGTCGAGTCGATGTCGCGCACCCCGATGGGCTCGTCGCTGGCCAACGGCGGACACCCGTACCCGGAGGCCTTCCGCGCCAGGTACAGCCAAACCCCGAACCAAGGCACCGGTGCCGAGATGATCGCCGAGCAGTGGAGCTTCGACCGCACCGCGCTCGACCAGTTCTCCCTCGGGTCACACGAGAAGGCCGCCGCTGCACAGGATTCCGGTGCCTTCGACGACCAGATCGTCGCGATCAAGGACCAGGACGGGAATCCGGTGCTCAAGGACGAGGGCATTCGCCGGGGCGGCACCGTCGAGAAGATGGCGACGATCAAGCCTGCCTTCAAGGAAGACGGCGTCATCCACGCGGGCAACGCGTCGCAGATCTCCGACGGCTCCGCCGCACTGCTGATAATGTCGGCGGAGAAGGCGAAGTCGTTGGGCCTCAAGCCGCTTGCCCGCGTACACACCGCCGCGCTGGCGGGCGCCGACCCGGTCATCATGCTCACCGCCCCGATCCCGGCCACGCAGAAGGCGCTCAAGCGTTCGGGTCTGTCGATCGACGAGATCGGCGTGTTCGAGGTGAACGAGGCGTTCGCGCCGGTGCCGCTGGCCTGGCTCAAGGACATCGGCGCCGACGAGAAGAAGCTGAACCCCAACGGCGGCGCGATCGCACTGGGCCACCCGCTCGGCGGCTCCGGTGCGCGCATCATGACGACGATGCTATATCACATGCGGGACAAGGGAATTCAGTACGGTTTGCAGACCATGTGCGAGGGCGGCGGCCAGGCGAACGCCACCATCCTCGAACTGCTGTGACCGAAGCCGCGACCGTTCCCGCCGCTCTCACCGAGCGGCGGGGCAACGTCCTCCTCATCACCCTCAACCGGCCAGAGGCACGCAATGCCGTCAACGCAGCCGTGAGCATCGGCGTCGGCAACGCCCTCCACGAGGCTCAGTGCGACCCCGAGATCCGCGCGGTCGTCATCACCGGTGCGGGCCAATCCTTCTGCGCGGGAGCCGATCTCAAGGCAATCTCGCGGCGGGAGAACCTCTACCACCCCGAACACGGGGAGTGGGGGTTCGCCGGCTACGTGCAGCACGTCATCGACAAGCCCACCATCGCCGCGGTCAACGGCACGGCGCTGGGCGGCGGCACCGAACTGGCGCTGGCGAGCGACCTCGTCATCGCCGAGGAACGCACCAAGTTCGGCCTGCCCGAGGTCAAGCGCGGCCTGATCGCGGCGGCCGGGGGAGTGTTCCGCATCGTCGACCAACTGCCGCGGAAGGTCGCGATGGAACTGCTGTTCACCGGCGAGCCGATGTCGTCGGAGGATGCGTTGCGGTGGGGCCTGATCAACCAGGTGGTGCCCGACGGCTCGGTCGTGGACGCCGCGTTGGCACTGGCCGAGCGCATCACGGTCAATGCTCCGCTGGCGGTGTGGGCGAGCAAGCGCGTGGCCGCGGGCATCGACGACGGCGTCATCACCGGCGACGAAGTCGGTTGGACCAGGACCATGCGTGAGATGGGCGCGGTGCTGCGCTCGCAGGACGCCAAGGAGGGACCGCTGGCGTTCGCGCAGAAGCGTCAGCCCGTATGGAAAGCACAGTAGGAGAACGATGAAGCGACTGGTATTCGAAGAAGAGCACGAACAACTGCGGGAGACGGCACGGCAGTTCCTAGAGAAGGAATGCGCGCCGTACGCCGAGAAGTGGGAGAGCGACCGCATCGTCGACCGCGAGGCCTACGTCGCCGCGGGCAAGTACGGGCTGATCGGGTTCAACCTGCCCGAGAAGTTCGGCGGCGGCGGCGTCGACGACTTCCGGTTCAACGCCGTGATCGTCGAGGAGTTCACCAAGTACGGGGCAGCATCGCCCGGCCTGAGTCTGCAGAACGACATCGTCGGCCCGTACTTCGCCAATCTGGCCACCGAGGAGCAGCAGGAGCGGTGGCTGCCCGGCTACATCACCGGTGAGCTGATCGGAGCCGTCGCCATGACCGAGCCCGGCGCGGGCAGCGACCTCGCGGGCATCAAGACTTCGGCGGTCCGCGACGGCGACGACTGGATCCTCAACGGCTCCAAGACGTTCATCTCCGCGGGCATCAACTCCGACCTGGTGGTCGTGGTGGCGCGGACGAACGCCGAAGCGGGACACAAGGGATTCTCGCTGCTGGTCGTCGAGCGTGACATGGAGGGCTTCAGTCGCGGTCGCAAGCTGGACAAGATGGGCCAGCACTTCGCCGACACCGCCGAGTTGCACTTCGAGAACGTCCGCGTACCGCACGCCAACCTTCTTGGCAAGGAGGGCCGCGGCTTCTATCACCTGATGCAGAACCTGCCCTCGGAGCGGCTGTCGATCGCGATCGCCGCGGTCGCCGGCGCCCGCGCCACGTTCGACGACACGCTGCGTTATGTCAAGGACCGCAAGGCCTTCGGGCAGGCGATCGGCAGCTTCCAGCACAACCGCTTCGTCATGGCCGAGATGGACACCGAGCTCGAGATCGCCGAACAGTACGTCGACCGTTGCCTACGGGCCGTCGTGGACGGCGAGCTGACTGCGGTCGAGGCGTCCAAGGCCAAGTGGTGGTGCACCGAGCTCGCCAAGCGCGTCGTCGACAACTGCGTGCAGCTGCACGGCGGCTACGGCTACATGAACGAGTACAAGGTGGCGCGCGACTACGTCGACGTTCGCATCCAGACGATCTACGGCGGCACGACCGAGATCATGAAGGAGATCATCGGCCGCGACCTCGGCCTCTGACCCACCCCCCCAAGCGATTTCGGCGCGCTACCGTTCGCTCAGCGACGGTTAGCGCGCCGAAATCGCTTGGGGGGGTGGGGTTAGCCCACGGGGGCCGGTGCCGGTGCGGGCGCCGGCTCGCTGGTGGTGCTGGTCGTGGTTGTCGGCTTGCCAGTGTTGGTGGCCAGCGTCGGGGTGATCGGCTCCGGCGGCGAATCGGGGTCGAGCACGGTGTCGATGATGTAGATGCGGGCGTTGGCGGCCTGGATGCCACCGCAGATCACCTTGGTGGTGTCGTTGACCTTGATGTCGCCGTCCTTGCCGGTGACCTTGACCTCCGCGCCCTGCTGCGTCGGACGTTGGCCTGCCACGTCGCCGGGCCCGAGCAGCCCCAGGAAGACGTGGTAGTAGTCCAGCTTGCTCAGCGCGGCGGGATCGGTCTTCAGCACCTCGAGTTGGGCCGGATCCAGCTTGGCGAACGCATCGTTGGTCGGTGCGAACACGACGTACGGGCCGTTCTCGAGAACCGGGACGATGTTGACGGCCGGGTTCAGCCCGCCGGAGATCGCCGACGTGAAGGTGCTGATCGACGGGATGTTCGCCAGCGCCTGGCCGACGGGCAGTTTGTCCATCGTGGTCCAGGTCTGCCCCGCCGCGGTCAGCTCGGCCTTCACGGGATCGCAGTTGCCCTGCGGGTCCGGCGGCGGCTTGACCGTAGCCGTCTCGGTCGGTGGCGGGTCCGCCTGGGCGGTGATCGCCAGCGGCAGCGACACGGCGATCGCTGCGATCGCGGCGGAAACTCCAATGGCTCGACTGGTGCGAGTCTTCACTTTTTGGCTCCTCAACGTTTTTGATCGTGCCGCCCAGAGCCCGACTCTCGTGGCGGCACCTGGGGAAGCGTAAAGGCTCAGATCACGAATCAGCAAAGTCGCGATCGTGCAGAAGTCCCGACTAAGGGGCGCTGAGCTGGGCTTTTCGCACGTTCAAGCAGAGTATTGCCGCAATGGCGCACAGCCCCGAAGCCACGTAGAACGCGAGGTTGTAGTCGCCCTGTAGATCGCGCAACCACCCGGCGCCGGCGGCAGCGACGGCCGCCCCCAATTGATGCGACGCGAACACCCAGCCGAACACCACCGGCGTACGGGCGCCGAAGTAACCGCGGCACAGCACGATGGTCGGCGGCACGGTGGCCACCCAGTCCAGCCCGTAGAAGATGACGAACACCCACGTGCTCGGTTCGGCGTGCGGGGACAGCAGGGACGGCAGGAGCAGCAGCGAGATCCCTCGGCCCGTGTAGTAGACGACGAGCAGCAACCGCGGATCCACGCGGTCGGTCAGCCATCCGGAGAAGATCGTTCCCGCGACGTCGAGGATGCCGATCGTCGCGAGCAGTCCAGCCGCCACCGTGGTGGGCATGCCGTGGTCGTTGGCCGCCGGGATGAAGTGGGTGCCGATGAGGCCGTTCGTCGTCATCCCGCAGATCGCGAAGCTGCCCGCGAGCAGCCAGAACGCCGGCACGCACACCGATCCGCAGCCCTTGGAAGGCCGCGCGGAAACTGCTTGCCGGCACCACCGCGGGCGCGACGGTCGTTCCCCCTGTGCCTTCCCCCGTCGCTTCGCTCTCCCCGTAAGCGGTGAGTCCCTTGTCCTGCGGGTAGTCGCGCATGAACAGCAACACCAGCGGGACGACGCTCAGTGCCGCAGCCGCCACGATGATCGAGGCCCACCGCCAGCCGTGGCGCGTCGTGACCTCGGCGATGACCGGCAGGAAGATCAGCTGCCCGGTCGCGCTGGCCGCCGTGAGGACGCCGGTCACCAGGCCGCGTCGCTCCTCGAACCAGCGGGTGGCGATCGTGGCGACGAAGCCCATCGAGATGGACCCCGTCCCCACCCCGACGAGCACGCCCCACAGCAGGACCAGCTGCCAACTGGTCGTCATCGTCACGGACAGCGCCGACCCGGCCGAGATCAGGAGCAGCGCCGCCGTCAGCACCGGACGCTTGCCGAAGCGGTCCATCAGTGCGTCGGCGAAGGGCGCCGTGAGCCCGAACAGCTTCATGTTGACCGACATCGCCAACCCGACCGTGCCGTGCGACCAACCGAACTCGTGGTGCAGCGGGTTCATCATCACGCCGGGCACCGAGCGGAAGTCCGCGGCGCCGAGGATCGCGACGAAGCTGGTGGCGGCGACCACCCAGGCCCAGTGGATGCGGGGACGACGGGTGGTGTCGTCTCGGGCGGTGACCGTCACCCGAACACTGTGCGGGCCGGCGGTGGTCGGCGCCAATGGCATGAATGCCACCATCCGTCAATAACATGCCAAGATGGCGGGATGGCTCCCCGACACCGCATCGCCGTCCTGCTACTGCCTCCGGTGGTCGGGTTCGACGCATCGATCGCTCCCATGCTGTTCGGCGCGGCCATGAACGACGACGGCGATCCGCTCTATGACGTCGTGGTCTGCGGCCTGGACGATCAGCCGGTGGCAACGACTCACGGCTACGCCATGGCGCCCGCTTCGGGCCCGGACGCGCTGGCGACCGCCGACACCGTGATCGTTCCCGGAACGCGCTTCCCGTCGGCGCGCAACGACGGTGTGCTGACGCCGCTCGCCCGGGCCGCGCTCGACACGATCCGCCCGGGGACGCGGCTGGTGTCCATCTGCACGGGTGCGTTCGTGCTGGCCGCGGCCGGCCGGCTCGACGGGCGTCCGGCGACCACACACTGGAAGTTCGCGGACGCGCTGCGCCGACTGCATCCGAACGTCGAGGTCGACGAGAACGTGCTGTTCGTCGACGACGGCGACGTGCTGACCTCCGCTGGTCTGGCCGCGGGAATCGACCTGTGCCTGCACGTCATTCGCTCCGACCACGGCACGCAGGTCGCCAACGCGGTGGCCCGCTACTGCGTCGTGCCGCCGTGGCGGGAAGGTGGCCAGGCGCAGTTCATCGACCGTCATCTGCCCGTGCAGGACGACGCGTCCACTGCGTCCACGCGGGAGTGGGCGCTGCGGCACCTCGCCGAGGAACTGACCGTCGAGCGGTTGGCCCGACACGCCCACATGAGCCCGCGCACCTTCAATCGTCGATTCCGCGAGGACACGGGTCAGGCACCGGGAACGTGGATTCGGAACCGGCGGGTCGATCACGCGCGCGAACTGCTGGAGTCGCGCGATCTGTCCGTCGACGAGGTGGCCCGCCTCGCCGGACTGGGCTCGGCCGGCAACCTGCGCCACCACCTGCGCCGCGGGGTCGGCATGTCACCGTCGAGTTACCGCAAGGTCTATCAAGGTGTCTGATCGCCGAGGCTAGGATTTCGGCCATGCCAGAGCCCCTGATCCTGTCCATCGACGGTCGCACGCCCCAACTGCACGCCGAATCGTGGGTGGCGCCCAACGCCACCGTCATCGGTCCCGTGACGCTCGCCGCCAAGGCCAGCGTCTGGTACGGCGCAGTCCTACGGGCCGAGATGGAGCCCATCGACATCGGGGAAGGCGCCAATATCCAGGACAACGTGACGGTCCATGTCGATCCCGGTTTCCCGGCGTCCATAGGGGCGGGGGTGACCGTCGGGCACAACGCGGTTCTGCACGGCTGCACGATCGAGGACGGCTGCCTGATCGGGATGGGCGCGGTCGTTCTCAACGGCGCACGCATCGGCGCCGGGTCGCTGGTCGCCGCGGGTGCCGTGGTTGCTCAGGGCGTGGTGATTCCGCCGGGATCGTTGGTGGCGGGCGTGCCCGGCAAGGTCCGTCGCGAGCTCAGCGCCGACGAGGTGGCCCACAATCGCGTCAACGCGCAGGTCTACGAACACTTGAGTGACGTGCACCGCACCGCGATGGAATAGCATTCGCGCGGGTACCTACATACGGTGAAACCCATGCGCACACTCGTCACCGGGGCGACCGGTTACGTCGGCTCGCGGCTCGTTGCCTCCCTCCTCGGGGAGGGGCACCAGGTGACCGTTGCCAGCCGCAGCCCCGAGCGGCTCGGTGACTTCGGCTGGATGGACGACGTCACGCCCGTCATGCTCGACGCCGGTGATCCGCAGTCGGTGTCCAGCGCGTTCGGCGTCGCCGGTCCCATCGACGTCGTGTACTACCTGGTGCACGGCATCGGGCAATCCGGGTATCGCGACGCCGACAACGCTGCCGCCGCCAACGTCGCTCACGCCGCCAAGGACGCAGGCGTCAAGCGCATCGTGTACCTGGGTGGTTTCGTGCCCGACGGTGACGAACTGTCCGAGCACCTCACCAGCCGCGCCGAGGTTGCCGAAGCATTGACCATCGACGGGGGACCGGAGGTGGTGTGGTTGGGCGCGGCCATCATCATCGGCGCGGGGTCGACGTCGTTCGAGATGCTGCGGGCAGTCGGCGATCGCTTCCTGCTGATCCCCATGCCGCCGTGGGCGCACAACCCCCTGGACCCGATCTCCATCAGCGATGTCCTCTGCTACCTGGTCGCGGCGGCGGACGAGAAGCGTGTCCCCGCCGGGTCCTACGACATCCGCGGTCCCGAGACGACGACCTACGGCGATTTGCTGTTGACCTATGCGCGGCTGTCGGGAAAGTGGCGCAGCGGCGTGCCCGTGCCGGATCTGGACATGGGGTTGGTGTCGCAGATAGCCGCGTTGTTCGTCCCCGTTCCTCACGGCTTGGCAGCGGATCTCGTTCAGTCGCTTGACTATCCGATGACGGCATCCAACGACGGCCTGCGCGGGTTGGTGCCCGATCCGCCCAACGGCCCGGTGGGCATCGAAGACGCGATCATGCTGTCCCTGGCCGGACATCGACGGCTGCCCGTCGACCGACTGGCCGATCCGCACCACCTCGCCGACACCGACCCGGATTGGGCGGGCGGTGACGTCACGCGGATCCGCAACCTGGCGTCGATGGTCACGCCATCCGTCGCTCAGCCCGCCCTCGGCTTGCTCTGCGCCGTTCCCGGACCCGTCGCCGGATGGGTGCGAACCGGCCTGGACACGCTCATCGGTCTGGCTCCCAGGGGGATGCCGTGACGGGGCTGTTGGGCGAGATCGGCGCGATCGTCGGCACACCGCCCGTCTACCACGATGAGCCGCCGTCGCTGGTCCGCAGGCGCCGCGTCGTCGTGGTTGTCGTGCTGATCCTCGGCGCGACTTTGCTCGGGATCTCGCTGAGGAGTACGCCCGGCGATACGTCGTTCTTCGTGCTGACCTTCGCACTGGCTGCGGTTTGGGCGGTCGGTGCTCGACTCTCCGGCCCATTGCACCTCGGGTGTGTGACGTTCCGCGGCCGCCTACGGCGTCCGGTGCTCACCGGCGCGGGCATCGGCGTACTTCTCGGTGCGGTGTTCATCGTCGGCGGGCTGGTGGCTCGTGAGATCGGTCCGGTCCGCGATTACATCGTCCAGGTACTCGAGTACGCCAACTACGGTGCGCCGTGGCTCGTCGTGCTGATCACCGTGATCAACGGCGCCGCGGAGGAGATGTTCTTCCGCGGCGCGCTGTACTCCTCGCTCGGCAGGTTCCATCCCGAGGTGGTGTCGACGATCGTCTACGCCCTGGCGGTGTCGGCGGCGGGCAACCCGATGCTGGGCTTCGCGGGCATCATCCTCGGCGCGGTGTGCGCCTACGAGCGCCGAATCACCGGTGGTGTGCTCGCATCCATGCTCACCCACTTCTTCTGGGGGCTCGTCATGGTGCTCGCACTTCCACCGATCTTCGGCGTCTGACCCACTAGCGCAACGGGTTGGCGATCTCGTCGCGGGGCATCCGCGCCGCGATCATCGCGATGGCGGCCAGCAGAACCGGGACGACGCCGGCCGCCAGGAAGATCGTCTCCATCGACACGACCTTCGACAGCGGACCGGCGATCGCGAACGATACCGGCAAGAACGCCAGCGAGACGAAGAAGTCCAGGCTCGACACGCGGCCCAGCATTTCGCGGGGCACCCGCCGCTGCAGCAGCGTTCCCCAGATCACGCTGCCCGCCCCGTCGGTGACGCCAACGATGAACGTTGCCAACGCCATCAACGGGAACGACGACGACCAGCCGACGATCGCCAGCGGCAACGAGCCGGCGCCCCACATCACCATCATCACCGTCAGGTAGCGACGTGGCAGCCGGCCCGACGAGACCGCCAGCGCACCGATCGCGCTGCCAATCCCGAAGGCCGCCAGGATGAAGCCGTACATTCGCGCGCCGTCGACGAATCGGTGCTGCGCGATGAACGGCAGCAACACCTCGATCGGGCCGAGTACCACAAGCACGAAGAAGCTCGCGAACAGCAGCGTCCACAACAGCCAGGGGGTCCGCACCATGAAGCGGAAGCCGTCGCGCATGTCGCGCAGCGCGTGTGGACGTTCTTTATTTGGCTGCATCGCAACGACTTTCGCTGGCCGAGTGACCACCAGAAGAGCTAGGCCCACTGCGAACAGCGTGGCCACCGCGAACGCGCCCACCGCAGGAAACGTCACTCCCACCAACACGCCGGCCACCGCCGGGCCGATCGCGCGCTCGAACACCGGCCGTACGACGCCCTCGACGCCGTTCGCCGCCAACAGTTGGTCGGCGGGGAGGATCCGCGGGAGCATCGCGCTGTACGCCGGGAAGAAGAACGCCGCCGCGATGCCCAGCATCGCGGCCGCTGCGGCCATGTGCCAGATACGAAGCACGCCAACGGAACTCATGACCGCCACCGCCAGCACGACGGTCACGTTCACCGCCTCGACGGCGATGATGATGGTGCGCTGATCGATGCGGTCGGCAGCGATGCCGCCGACGAGGACGAACGCCACCAGTCCGGTGCCGAGGCACGCCGCGACCAGCGACAACGAGGTCGGGTCGTTGTCGAGCGCGATCACCTGCATCGACATCACGACGGCCCACATGCCCTCGGCGAAGATCGAGAGGGACAGCGCGCCGACCAGCAGGCGGTACTCGCGGAACCGGAATGGTGCGAGCACGCGCCAGCCCCCGGTGGCCTCCACCGGTTGCACGACGTCGAATTGCGTACTCACCAAACGATGGTGGCTGATCGCCTCCCCCAAGTCGAACGATTATTCGGCTCAGAACCACGGGTCGGTGGAAGGCACCGGACCCCGGTCGGCCAATCTCTGGACGACCCAATGGTTCAGGGATACGCCCTGCTCGGCGGACTCGATCATCAGCCGTCCGTGCAGCATCGGCGAAGTTCGTACGAGAAAGGTGCCGCTGTAGTGCCGGTCGGTGAGCGACGGAGGCGGGTCGGCGTCCTCCTTCTCGTAGTCCGCGACGATCGCGGCGACGGTCTGCTCAATGCGCGCGATCGCCTCGCCCGCCGTCGGTGCACGAGCGGATTCCAACGGAAACTCGAGGCAGATGGCGACGTAGTCGGCGGATTCCATCGACCACTGTGCGCGGTAGGTGTAGTTCCTCATGGTGTCGAGCGTGGCTGGGCGGTCCGACAGCCTGCGGCCGTGTGGAGGGGGTTATCCCCAGGCCTTGGGACCGATGCCTCCCCAACCTCGATATCGCTGGCGATATCGAGGTTGAAAAGGTATCAGTGGTTGGAGGGGCCGCCTCGTTAGTCGTCGGTGAACACCGCAGGCCGCCGCTGCCGAAACGCCTTCGTGCCCTCGCGGAAGTCATGCGACGACAGCAATGACATCTGTCCTTCGGTCTCGCGGTCGAGTGCGTCCTCGAGTTCGGTCAGCGTCGCCGCGTTGATGGCGTGCTTGGTCTTGCGAAGCGCGATCGCGGGACCCGACTTCAGTGTTTCGATCACCGCGTTCACCCCGGCTTCGAGGTCATCGTCCGGATACACGGCGCTGACCAAACCTGCCGTCAAAGCGTCAGCGGCCGAGAGTCTTTCGGCCAGCAACGCCATGCGCATCGCCCTGGCGCGACCGATCGACGCCGCGACGAGGGCCGACGCCCCGCCGTCGGGCATGAGACCAATCTTGGTGAACGCCAACAGAAAGTATGCCTTTTCGGAGGCTACGACGATGTCGGCGGAGATCGCCAACGACACCCCGACGCCCGCGGCCGGACCCTGCACTACCGAAACGACCGGCTTCGGGAGCGCCACGATCGCACGGACGGCGCGGTTGGCCGCACGCAGTACGTCGCCGGGAGCGCCAATGGCGCCGGGGTTCGCGTGGTCGGGAGCGCCGATGCCGGCACCGGAACTGAAGCCGCGACCCGCACCGCCCAACCGGACCACCCGTACCGCCGGGTCGGTGGCCGCGCGCTCCACGACGTTGGCGATGGTCTGGAGCATCGGCGCCGTCAGCGAGTTGAGGCTGTCGGGTCGGTTCAGCGTCATCGAGAGCACCCCGTCGCTGAGCGACACGATGAGATCGTCGATACCGGTGTAGGACTCGGTGGTGGTCTCGGAGTTCGTCATGCCCGCCTCTGGTTGGGCGAGCGCTAGGCCCGCGGTCACTCGACTTGGTTATACAAGTAAGCTATGTCGCGGTCAACTGGGGTCGATTTCGTGGAGGACGTGCAACGATGGCTGGACCACTGCAGGGACTGAGAGTCGTCGAGCTGGCCGGCATCGGCCCGGTGCCGCACGCAGCGATGATCCTCGGCGATCTCGGCGCCGACGTCGTGCGGATCGAGCGTCCTGGCAAGGGCGGCGGCGTGCCCGTTGGGACGCGCGACTCGATGCTGCGGAACCGGCGTTCGGTGGCCGCCGATCTCAAGAGCGACGAGGGCCGCGAACTGTTGCTGCGGCTGATCGCGAGGGCCGACGTAATGATCGAGGGCTACCGCCCCGGCGTGACCGAACGCCTCGGCCTGGGGCCGGAGGACTGCGCCAAGGTCAACGAGCGCCTGATCTACGGGCGCATGACGGGCTGGGGCCAGAGCGGACCGCGGTCGCAACAGGCTGGTCACGACATCAACTACATCTCTCTCAACGGGGTGCTTCACGCCGTCGGTCGCAAGGGCGAGCGCCCGGTGCCGCCGTTGAACCTCGCGGGTGACTTCGGCGGCGGATCGATGTTCCTGCTCGTCGGCATCTTGTCTGCGCTGTGGGAACGGCAGACATCCGGCAAGGGCCAGGTGGTCGACGCCGCGATGATCGACGGCTCCAGCGTGCTGGCGCAGATGATGTGGAGTTTCCGCGCCAGCGGCATGTGGTCGGACGAGCGGGGCACCAACATGCTCGACACCGGCGCGCCGTACTACGACACCTACGAGACGTCCGACGGCAAGTACGTCGCCGTCGGCGCGATCGAACCCCAGTTCTACGCGCAGCTACTGCAGGGGCTCGGCCTCGAAGGCGCCGATCTCCCCGGCCAGCACGACGCGGCTCGCGCGGACGAACTGCGCGCGACGTTCACCGAGGCGTTCGCCGCCCATGATCGCGACCACTGGGCCAAGGTGTTCAACGGCACCGACGCGTGTGTCACCCCCGTCCTCAGCTTCGGCGAAGTGGAGACCGAGCCGCACATCGTCGAGCGCAACACGTTCTGGCGCGACGGGGACAATCTCGAGCCTGCGCCCGCGCCCCGATTCTCGCGCAGCGTGCCGCCGACTCCGACGCCCCCGGGTGCCATGGGCGTCGACGCCGAAGCCATCCTCCACGACTGGGTATAGTCACAACCAACCAGTGGGTCGGCATGGTGGCCGACCGGCGCTCGACCTCGCAGAGTCTCTCGGAACCCTGAGGATCAACGTCAACTGCGCAGGCATCGGCACCTTCAACGTGCTGCGTCTGTCGGCAGAGCGCATCGCCAAGGCCGAGCCGATCGGGGAGGAGTGCGGCGTCATCATCAACACGGCGTCGGTCGCGGCGTTCGAGGGTCAGATCGGTCAAGCTGCCCACTCGGCGACCTGTCTGTTCAAGGCCCCGCTGCTGGGCTCGCTGCCCGAGGAGGCCCAGCGCTCGCTCGGCCAGCAGGTGCCGCATCCCGCCCGACTCGGCGATCCCGACGAGTACGGCATGCTCGCTGTGCACATCGTCGAGAACCCGATGCTCAACGGCGAGGTCATCCGCCTGGACGGCGCGATCAGGATGGCGCCGCGATGAGCCTGAAGACGACCCGAATCGTCAATCTGGTGAATTCGGGTTCCAGCAGGTCGTAGAATTCCTTGACCTTGGGTCGGGGAAAGATCCGAAGGGGGCCCGCGATCATGGGCATCGTTCGTCGTTTGGCAATCGTTCTCGCGACCGCGCTCGCGCCGCTCGCTTTCGTGATACTTATTTCACCGGGAGTGAGCAAAGCAGCCGATTGCGGCCAGGGGACCATATATGACCCCGGATCCAACGCTTGCGTGGTTGCAGAACAGCCACCACCGCCACCGCCACCGCCTTGGAACGGTCCCACGCCGTACGTCTCGGCCAGCATCTGCGCGCCCATTCCGTTCGTATCATTGTGCGTCGGCGTCTAGCTCACGCCGTTGCTGGCAGCGCAGAGTAGAAACGCGATCACCGTGCTCCACAAGCGCACCTCGGTGCGCCACGGGATGAAGGCCCAGGGTCTCGGCGTCGACGGCATCGGCATCGACGGCTTCGAGTGCGCGGGCCATCCGGGTGAGGACGACGTTCCCGGGCTGGTGTTGATCCCGGCCGCCGCCAAGCAGATCGAGATCCCGATGATCGCCTCCGGCTTCGACGACGCCCGGGGGTCTGGTCGCGGCGTTGGCGTTGGGGGCCGATGGCATCAACATGGGCACGCGGTTCATGTGCACCGTGGAGTCGTGCATCCATCAGAACGTCAAGGAAGCCATCGTGGCCGCGACGAGCGCGGCACCGAGTTGATCTTCCGCACCCTGCAAGACACCGCACGCGTGGCCAGCAACGTGGTGTCGCGCGGGGTGGTGGAGATCCTCAAGGGTGGCGGTCAGTTCGAGGACGGCGACCTAGACGCGGGCATTTGGACCGTGGGCACCGTAATGGGCTCGATCGATGACATCCCCACGTGTGGGAGCCGATCTCGAGAATCGTGAGTGAGGCGGAGGATCAGATCACTGGGCGCCTCGGTGGCATGGTCACACCGTCGACGTCCGCAGCGGGGGGGCGAACCCGCGGTCGATCAGACTGCTTGAGCGAGGTCGGGGAACTGCTCGGAGCAGTCACCCTCGACCAGGAAGTCCCCGTGATAGAAGGCCTCGAAGTCAACCTTGATGACATCTGCACTGGTGTCGTCGATCCACATGTACTGAACAGTAACCATCACCATTAAGAGTTCATTGAGTCACGGTTCGGAAAACCCTGGCAATTCTTACCTCTGAGTAGGGTTCAGGAGGACGGGGTGCTCAGGTGCAACGGGTTGGTGCCGTTCAGGAAGACCCAGGTGGCGATGGCCGCGGCTATCGCCACCAGGAACAACCCGATCGTCACGACCCCCGGCCACCGCGCTCGGCCGAACACCCTCGCGTCGACCGAATAGCTGCCCGCACCCGTGAAGAGCAGCGCCGTCGCGGCAAACGCCACCATGAACGGCACGTTGAACGGATCCGACCAGAACGCGGCACCGGAGACGCTGACCGCCCAGGCGTCGATCATCGCCGCGATGATGCCGCACGCCGCCAACGGGGTCAGCACACCCAGGAGCAGGGCGGCGCCGCCTGCGATCTCGGTCGCCGTCACGAGATACGCGGCGAACGTGGACATCCGCCAGCCGCCGCTCTCCATGAGCTGCGTGGTGGTGTCGAAGTCCAAGGCCTTGACGAGTCCCGCCTGCAGCATCGACGCCGCGACGGCGATTCTGAGGACGAGCAGTCCCAGGTCGTGCAGGGAAGACGAGGCCGAGGTGGTGCGTTTACTCACGTCCGTGGTCGCCACGGCGACCACCCTAGGCGTTTTCTGTGAACCCACGGTTGCCACGAGGTGCAGCTGAACGATCCGGTCGTCGTAGTCGTGGTTGTGGATGAGGGTCCGTTGACGATCCTGAGTTATCGCTGATGAGTCTCCGCCGATACTCCGGAGAGGATTTCACGTGCTGCACCGAATCGCACGCCTGGCGATCGCCGCCCCGCGGCGCATTCTCGCCGTCGCTGCGTTGGTCATGGTCGCAGCCGCGCTGTTCGGCATCCCGGTGGCCAAGAGCCTCTCCGCAGGCGGGTTCCAAGACCCCAGCTCGGAATCCGCCCAGGCAACCCAACTGCTCACCGACAAGTTCGACCAGGGCGACATGCAGTTTCTGGTGACCGTCACCTCGTCCGACGGCACCAGGAGCCCGAACGCCACCGCGGTGGCCGACGACATCGTCGATCACCTCGAGCAGTCGGCGCACGTCGCCGAGGTCACCTCGGCGTGGACCGCGCCGCCGCAGGCAGCCGCAGAGCTGACCAGCAAGGACGGCACGTCGGGCCTCATCGTCGCAGGCATCACCGGCGGTGAGAACGACGCGCAGAAGTACGCCAAGGCGCTGTCCGACGAGGTCGTCCACGACCGGGACGGCGTCATGGTGCGCTCGGGCGGGACGGCGATGGTCTACGCGCAGATCAACGAGCAGACCCAAGAGGACCTGCTGCTGATGGAATCGATCGCGATTCCGTCGAGCTTCCTCGTTCTCGTCTGGGTGTTCGGCGGTCTTGTCGCGGCGGCCCTGCCCATGATCGTCGGCGGGCTCGCGATCGTCGGGTCCATGTCGGTGTTGAGGCTCGTCACGCTGCAGACCGACGTGTCGATCTTCGCCCTCAATCTGTCCACGGCCATGGGCTTGGCGCTCGCGATCGACTACACCCTCCTGATCATCAGCCGCTATCGCGACGAGCTGGCGGACGGCGTACCGCGGGACGAGGCCCTGGTGCGGACCATGTCGACCGCGGGGCGCACCGTGCTGTTCTCGGCGACGACGGTGGCGCTGTCGATGGTCGCGATGCTGCTCTTCCCGATGTACTTCCTGAAGTCGTTCGCCTACGCGGGCGTCGCGACGGTCGGCTTCGCGGCCGCCGCTGCGGTGATCGTCACCCCCGCGGCGATCTGGCTGCTCGGCGACCGGCTCGACGGTCTCGACGTCCGCAGGTTGCTCCGTCGCCTGACCCGTCGCCCCGCGCCGGCGCAAAAGCCCGTCGAGCAGTTGTTCTGGTATCGCTCGACGAAGGCCATCATGCGTCGGGCCGTTCCGGTCGGGCTCGCCGTGGTGGTGCTGCTGCTGGCTCTGGGCGCCCCGTTCCTGGCCGTCAAGTGGGGATTTCCCGACGAGCGCGTGCTGCCGAAATCGGCGTCGGCACACCAGGTGGGTGATCAACTGCGCGACGACTACGCCGACAACTCCGCCACCGCGGTGTCGACCGTGGTGCCGGACGCGAACGGGCTGTCGGACGCCGACGTCGAGCGTTACGCCGCCGACCTGTCGCGGGTGCCCGACGTCTCGTCGGTCTCCGCCCCGACGGGCACCTTCGTCGCCGGAAAGGCGGTCGGGCCGCCATCCGCCGCAACGGGTGTGGCGGACGGCAGCGCGCTGCTCACCGTCGGCAGCAGCGCACCGCTGTTCTCCGCCGCGTCCGAGACTCAGCTCGACAGACTGCACGACGTAGCCGGACCCGACGGTCGCGACGTTCGGTTCGCGGGCATCGCCCAGATCAACCGCGACAGCGTGGAGGCGATCACGACCCGCCTGCCGTGGGTACTCGGCCTGATCGGCGTCATCAGCTTCGGCCTGCTGTTCCTCCTCACCGGCAGCGTCGTCCTACCGCTAAAAGCCGTTGTGCTGAACGTCTTGTCGTTGACCGCAGCGTTCGGGGCACTGGTGTGGATCTTTCAGGAGGGCCATCTCGGCGCGTTCGGCACCACCTCGACGGGCACGCTGGTCGCCAACATGCCCGTGCTGCTGTTCTGCGTCGCGTTCGGTCTGTCGATGGATTACGAGGTGTTCCTGGTGGCGCGCATCCGGGAGTTCTGGCTGAGGCTTCGACCGCCCACGGGCGCCACCCGCGCGGCGCAACGGGCCGCCAACGACGAGAGCGTGGCCCTCGGCTTGGCCCACACCGGCAGGGTCATCACCGCCGCCGCCCTGGTGATGTCGATTTCGTTCGCCGCGCTGATCGCCGCCCAGGTGTCGTTCATGCAGATGTTCGGCGTCGGCCTGACCCTCGCCGTGCTCGTCGACGCGACCCTCGTCCGGATGATGCTGGTGCCCGCCTTCATGCACGTGCTGGGCGGCTGGAACTGGTGGGCGCCGGCATCGCTCGTCCGACTGCACCAGCGGATCGGCATCAGCGAGTCCGGACCGGACGGCGGCGACCAGCCGGGGATGACGTCGACCCGCGAAGCCGTCTCGTTCATGGACACCCGACGGTGACGACGCGGCCACTGAAGCCGCCGTGCCGCGCGGGGTTCGGGTGAGCGACTCCGCGACGAGATCCTCGATGCCACAACCGATCTGCTGATGGAGACGGGTCACGCCAAGGCGGTATCCATCCGCTCTATCCGCAGGGCGACGCGACGATGGCCGCTCTGGAACTGTGGACCGTCTCGCACGGCGTGGCAGCGCTGCTCATTTCGTGGCCCTATCTGCCGTTCGGCGAGGTCGAGGAGTTCGCCGACCGCGTCCTGAGCTCAGCGTGCTGTGGTCAGATCATGACGGGGATGATGGGACGCGACGTGCCGCCGCAGGAGGCGGCCGCGATGATCAAAGGATTTGCGAATGGCTGATGAGGGAACCGTCGACAACCCCTTCTTCGCGCGGCTGTGGTCGAGGATGTCGACCCGCGAACCCGAGTCGATCCGCCGACTGCGCCGCGAGAATCTGGCCGGGTTGTCGGGCCGGGTGCTCGAGGTCGGAGCGGGGACCGGGACCAACTTCGCCTTCTACCCGTCGACGGTCACCGAGGTGGTCGCGGTCGAACCCGAGCATCGGCTCGCGGTCATCGCGCGGCAGGCCGCCGCCAAGGCAGCCGTGCCCGTCACGGTCAGCACCGACACAGTGGAGGAGTACCAGGCCGGCGAACCGTTCGACGCCGTCGTGTGCTCGCTGGTGCTGTGCTCGGTCGATGACCCCGACGGTGTTCTGCGGCAGCTGTTCTCGACACTGCGACCCGGTGGCGAACTGCGCTACCTCGAACACGTGGCGAGCGCCGGCCCGCGGGCGCGGCTTCAAAGACTCGCCGACGCGACACTGTGGCCGCGACTGCTCGGCAACTGCCACACCCACCGGGACACCGAACGGTCGATCGTCGACGCCGGCTTCGAGGTCGGCGACGCCCGACGGGAATGGCTGCTGCCCGCCTGGGTGCCGTTGCCCGTCTCGGAGACCGCCATCGGCCGGGCGGTGCGGCCGGCCTAGCGCACGCGCCGAGACTACGGTTGGTGACGTGAAATGGGCAGAAACCCGTCAGAAACCGTAGTCTCGGCGAGCTGTTGCAAGCCGAGCAGCGCGGGCAACCGCTGGAGCAGTCCCGGCAGCGCCGTCGCCGCGTTCTCGCGCAGCGAGATCGTCGCCCGTTCGGACAGTGACGTCTCCTCGGGGTTGACCTCGATGACGGGAATTCCCCCGGCCAGTGCCATCTCGGGCAGTCCCGCCGCCGGGTAGACGATCGCGGACGTACCGACCACGATCGCGACGTCGGCCCGGCTGACCGCCGCCACCGAACGGTCCCACGCCAACGTGGGCAGTTGCTCGCCGAACCACACCACGTCGGGCCGGATCAGGCCTCCGCACTCACACGTCGGCGGCTCCACGGTTTCGACGGGCTCCGGCATCGCGGGCAGTGGACCGTGGTACGCCAAACCGCAACGGTCACAACGGAAACTGAACAGGCTGCCATGCAGGTGGTACACGTCCCTGCTGCCTGCGCGCTCGTGAAGATCGTCGACGTTCTGCGTGACGACGTGTACCTCGGCGCCATTGTGCCAGGCAGCCACCGCGCGGTGACCGTCGTTCGGCGCGACGGACTTCATCATGTGGTGCCGCCACAGGTACCAGGCCCACACCTTCTCCGGGTGTCGGCGCCAGCCGTCGGAGCTCGAGATCTCGTACGGGTCGACCTTGGCCCACAGACCGGTCTCGACGTCGCGGAACGTCGGCACGCCGCTCTCCGCGGACATGCCCGCCCCGCTGAGCACCGTCACTTGCACGCCACCAAACTAGCCGCATTTTGTGATACTGGGCATATGGGGGATTTGGGGGAGTGGGTTCGCGTCGACTCGGACGGTGCCAGACCACTGTTCGATCAACTGCGAACGCAGATCATCGGGGGCGTTCGGGACGGTAGGCTTCCGCCGGGCACCAGGTTGCCGACCGTGCGTGACCTGGCGCATCAGCTGAACATGGCGGTCAACACGGTGGCGCGTGCCTACCGCGAACTCGAGGCGGCGGGGCTGCTGGAGACGCGCGGTAGGTTCGGCACCTTCGTCGCCCGGGTCGACCCCGCCGATGCCGCGATGGCGACTGCGGCACACATCTACGTGGCCACGGCCAAGGCGTTGGGGGTCGGCAAGGCCGACGCCCTGCGCTACGTCGAAACGGCGCTCGGTTAACCGAATTCGAGCAGGGTCAGAGCGGGCCGAAGCGGGTCCAGCAACGGAATCCGCTGGGCCACCCACATCATGGTGTTGAGCACGTGACCGCGGCCCGCGGGGTAGGGCACGTCGTGGACGGTGCGAACTCCCGGCACGACGTCGACCAGCTTGGCCGCTTCGGCGGCGGACAGGCTGAACGGCATCGGTGGCACGCGATAGCGAAGCGACGTCCGCATCCCGCGCCGCGCCAGGCCCGCGAACCACGACGGCGGCAGGTCGAACATCATCCGTCCGCCGGGGAACCGGCGGGCGCACTCGGTGATCAGCCTCATCGCGTCGGTGGGCTCCAGATACATCAGCAGGCCCTCGGCGGTGATGAAGACGCCGCCGTCGGTGTCGACGCGATCCATCCAGCTGAAGTCCAGCGCCGACTGAGCGCAGACGTCCACCCGGTCCGAGCGCGGCAGCAGTTGCTCGCGCAGCTTCGTGACGGGTGGCAGATCGACTGTCAGCCAACGGAACTGGTCACCGACGCCGCTGGCGTCGATCCGGTAGAAGCTGGTCTGCAGACCTTCGGCGAGCGCGACGACCGTCGCGGAGGGGTGGTCGATCAGGTACTTGCGGGTGGCGTCGTCGAACGCCAGCGCCCGCAGCGCCATGTCCTGGCGGCGGGTGTAGCCGAACTTGGCGAAGTCGAACTCGATGGAGTCGACGAGCTGGATCGCCATCGGATCGTCGATGATGGCGTCGGACCTGCGGGCTTCGTGTGCCCGCACCTGCAAGGTCAACAACGCGGTCTCGGAGACGCCGGTCAGGGCGACGTCGACTTTCGGGGTGGAACTCGGGTTGGGACTCACCATCGCGAATGTACCGAAGTCACTTGGCGAGGACCTTGTCGATCGTCCTCAGGTTGCGGGTCGTGGTCGACGACTTGTACCGCTTCTTGCCCATCGTCTTGCCGATGGTGGTGTCCAGCGTGCCGCTCTTGGGCGCCTGCCAGTAGACGACGCCGTCGCCGCGCTCGATCTTCTCGTCGGGCCCGGCGTCCTTGGCGAGGTCCGCGAGCTCATCGAGGACGTCGGCGTCGGTGACGAACGTGACGTAGGAATGATGGCCGTCGACCTCGCGCTCGAATGGGTACGCGTCCGACACCGCCCGCACGTCGTCGATTTCGTAGGCCAGGACCCAGGCGTCGTATCCGAAGGCCTCGCGCAGCGCCTTCTCGGCGTCCTTGCGAACCGTGCCCACCGTGGCACTGCTCGTCATCAGCAGGTTGCCACTGGCCAGCACGGTCGTCACGTCGGTGAACCTCGCGTCGGTCAGGGCTACCGCGACCTCGGCCATCTTCAGGTTCACGCCGCCTACGTTGACGCCGCGGAGGAAGGCGACGTATCGCGTCATCCGAACTCCAACAGGGTGATGCTCGGCCGGTTCCGGCGCAGCGGGCCGACGTGGTTCATGACGGAAGCCGACCCCAGCTTCCACAGCCCTCGACCGGGCGGCAGCGCGACGTCCCGCGCCGATCGCACACCGGGAACCGTGCCCGCCAGGGCCAGCGCCTCGTCGGCCGACTGGCCGAAGGGCATGGGCGGCGCGAGGTAGCGCGACGAGAGTTTGACACCCCGCAGCGTGCGGTTGCTGAACCAGTGCGGGATCGAATCGAACATCAGCTGCCCGCCGGGGAAGCGTGCGGCGCAGTCGGCGATCAGGCCCAGCGCGTCCTCCGGTACGAGGTACATCAGCAGTCCCTCGGCGGTGATGAACACGCCCTTCGTCGCGTCGACGCGGTCCATCCAACTGCGGTCCAGCGCGGACTGTGCGAGTTCGACGATCCGGTCGTCGGAGGGCAGCAACTGACTTCTGAGCTCCATGACCGGCGGCAGATCGATTGAGTACCAGGTGGATTCGGCCACGGCACCGGTTCGGTCGAGGCGCCAGAAGCTGGTCTGCAATCCCTCCGCCAGGGCCACCACCGACGCCTTCGGATGGGCCGCCAGATACTGGCGAGCAGCGACGTCGAACGCGACGGCGCGCAGGCCGTGGGACTGGTTGGGCTTGCCGAACTTGAGGTAGTCGTAATCGATCGCGTCCAGCAGGGCGACCGCCCACGGATCTCGGATCACCCCGTCGGACCGCTTGGCCTCGGTGCCGCGGTTGTGCAACGTCCACAGCGTCGTCGCGGAGACACCGTCCAACGTGGTGCCGTCGATCGTGGTCATGAAGTCATGGTAGGGATTCGACTGAGGAATCTCCGCCGCCCGCCCGCGCCGCGGTCGTACGCTGGCGACATGACACGCGACGTGTTCGACGACAAGCTGCTGGCCCTGCTCAGTGGCAACTCGCTAGGCGTGCTTGCCACCCTCAAGCGTGACGGCAGACCGCAGCTGTCGAACGTCGCCTACCACTTCGATGCGCGTGAGGTGGCCATCCGGGTGTCGATCACCGAACCGCGAGCCAAGACCCGAAATCTGCGTCGGGACCCGCGTGCGTCGGTCCACGTCAGCTCCGACGACGGCTGGGCGTATGCGGTCGCGGAGGGTGACGTCATCCTCACCCCGCCGGCGGCCACGCTGCACGACGACACCGTCGAGGGGCTGATTGCGTTGCACCGCAACATCGCCGGGGAGCACTCCGACTGGGACGACTACCGGCGGGCGATGGTCGACGACCGGCGCGTGCTGATGACGATGCCCATCTCCCACCTGTACGGAATGCCACCTGGCATGCGCTGACGCGCTAGTCTCAACGCATGGCCGAGGAACCCGAAGACGAGACCAAGCGCAAGTTCCGCGAGGCGCTGGAGCGCAAGAAGGCCAACGCCGGCGGCGGCTCCGAACACAAGGACGGTGGACGCAAGCACGGCCCGCGTTCGACCGGTCCTGCGGAGGCCCATCGGGAGTTCCGCCGCAAGAGCGGCTAGCCAACGCGACTCCGTCGCTCCTGAACGACGATCGCCGCCAGGCAGATCGCCGCCAGCACTGCTGTAGCGATGGCGAAGCTGACCCCCGCGGTGCTCAGCCCCAGGTGCTGGGACGCGAACCCCTCACCGACCACCGGCACCGCGATGGCGACGTAGGCCACCACGAAGTACGTCGAGCTGACCTCCGCGCGCCGGTCGGCGGGTGCCAGTTCGGCGATCGCGGCCAGCCCGCGGCTGAAGCTGATGCCCTGCCCGATGCCCGCCACGACGGCGGCGACGAGCAGCGCCGGGAGCGACGAGAAGTGCAGCGCGACGGCGAGAATCAGCATGCCGGCGACGAGGATCGCGCAGCCGACCGCGATGGCCCGCCGTGGCGGAATGCGACGGGCCGACAGCTGGGCGATCGCCGAGGCGACGAAGATGGAACTCGCGACGACGCCGGCGATGGCGTGATTGTCGATCCCGATGACCGACTTCACGAACGCCGGCACCACGGCCATGAAGAGGCCCGTGACGGCGAAGCCTGCGAACGCCGCCGTCGCCGAGATCACGAACACGGGCCGCACCTCGGGAGGTACGGATAGCCGCTGGAACCCGAGGTGTCCGGTGCGCGCCGACGTCTCCGGCGCCAGCAGCACCGCGCCGATGGCCAGCACCACCAGGACGATGTGCACGAGGAACGACAGCTGCAGCGGGTGGGGCGCGTACTGGACGAGGACACCGGCCAGTATCGGTCCCGCGCCCAACCCGCCGATGTTGGCGACGGTCGCGATCGACGTCGCCCGATCCCGCTGATCGGCGGGGGAGGCCTCGACGATCGCGGCCGTGGCGGTGCCGGTGAAGATGCCTGCCGACAGCCCGGACAGCAGTCGGCCCACCAGTAGCAGCGGGACGTCGTCGGCGAACAGGAACACCACCGCGCTGGCCAGCGCGAAGCCCGCCCCCGCAAGCAGGACGGGCCGCCTGCCGAGCGCATCGGACCACCGTCCGAACACCAGCAGCGCGGTGAGGACGCCGACGGCGTAGGTGGAGAAGATGACCGTGGTGGTCAACACCGAGAAGTTCATGCGCTCGGCGTACAGCGCGTAGATCGGCGTTGGCAGTGTGGTGCCCAGCATGATCGCCGCAAACGAGTAGGCCAGCAGGGCGAATCCGAACCGCCGACGGGTGGACGTGGTCGGCGGTCCGGTCACGCGGTCGGTGGTAGGCACGTGTCGGTCAACGCCGGGAAGCCGTTTCGGCTTCCCGGCGAGGGATCAGTGCGCGACCGCCTTCTCAGCACCCACACCCGTGAGCGAGCGGACCTCCATCTCGGCGTTGAGCGTGAGGTCGCCGGGGAGCTTCGACGTCACCGTGCCGATGATGCCCAGGACGAACGCCAGCGGGATCGACACGATGCCCGGGTTGGCCAGCGGGAACCAGGCGAAGTCCACGCTGGGGATCATCGACGTCTTCGCACCCGACACGGCGGGGGAGAAGACGATCAGCACCAGCGTCGAGATCAGCCCGCCGTACATGCTCCACAGCGCGCCACGGGTGTTGAACCGCTTCCAGTACAGCGAGTACACGATCGTCGGCAGGTTCGCCGCCGCGGCGATCGCGAACGCCAGCGCCACCAGGAACGCGACGTTCTGGCCGTTCGCCAGGATGCCGAGCCCGATCGCGAAGATGCCGAGGACCACAGCCGTGATCCGCGAGACCCTGACCTGCTCGCTCTCGCTGACCTGGCCATTCTTCAGCACACTGGCGTAGATGTCGTGCGCGAACGACGCCGACGCGGTGATCGTCAGGCCCGCGACGACCGCCAGGATCGTTGCGAACGCCACCGCCGAGATGACGCCGAGCAGGACCACGCCGCCCAGTTCGAACGCCAGCAGCGGAGCGGCCGAGTTCTGGCCGCCTGCCGCGGCGAGGATGCGGTCGGGCCCGACCAGTGCCGCGGCGCCGTAGCCGAGCACCAGGGTGAAGAGGTAGAACGCGCCGATCAGCGCGATCGCCCAGACCACCGAGCGGCGGGCTTCCTTGGCGGTCGGCACCGTGTAGAAGCGCATCAGCACGTGCGGAAGGCCCGCGGTACCGAGCACGAGTGCCAGGCCGAGTGACAGCAGGTTGATCTTGGACTCGGTCGAGCCGCCGTATTGCGCGCCGGGCGCAAGGACGTCACGCGCCGCGACGGCCTTGTCGGCCGATCCCGCGATGGCGGTCTGCGCAGAGCCGAGGATCTCGGAGAAGTTCAGCCCGAACTTTCCCAGCACCAGCGCCGTCATGACCGCGGCGCCCGCGATCAGCAGCACCGCCTTGATGATCTGCACCCAGGTGGTGGCGACCATTCCCCCGAGCAGCAGGATGCCGATCATCACGGTGCCGACGATGATCACGGCCCAGGTGTAGCTGATCCCGAACATGAGCTTGATCAGGGATCCGGCGCCGACCATCTGGGCGATCAGGTAGAACACCACCACCGACAGGGTGCCGATGGCTGAGGCCACCCGGACCGGGGTCTGGCGCATCCGGAAGGAGACCACGTCCGCAAACGTGTATTTGCCCAGGTTCCGCAGCGGTTCGGCGATCAGGAACAGCACGATCGGCCAGCCGACCAGAAAGCCGATCGAATAGATCAGCCCGTCGAAGCCGGAGGTGAACACCAGCGCGGAGATGCCGAGAAACGAGGCGGCCGACATGTAGTCGCCGGCAATAGCCAGCCCGTTCTGAAAGCCGGTGATGCCCCCGCCTGCG
>NZ_DASQEU010000172.1:0-18834 GCF_035633495.1 Mycobacterium sp.
CAACTCCCGCATCCAGGCGATCAAGGTCTCTGCCCGCGGCTACCGCAACCGTGAACACTTCAAGACCGCCATCTACTTCCACCTCGGCGGATTACAGCTCTACCCGACGGCGCCATGACCCACGAACTTCCCGGAAGAGCCGAAAAATTCCGTCATCAGGGAAAATGGCTTTGGTCTCCAGGTATAAGGACCTTCGTCTGTGCGCGGTGAGCCCCTCTCTGGGGATGATGGCGACGAGACAATTCGATCGGAAGGTTCGTCGCGATGTTCACTATCGAATCGCGCATCCACGTTGACAGGATCTCTGGTCAGGAGATTTATGACTTTCTTCTCGACTGCACGGATGAGAGGTACCAAGCGTGGTGGCCGGGAACTCACCTTCGTCTGCACTCGGTGGCCCGCGGTGAGGATCATGTCGGTGATGTCATGCTCATGGACGAGTACGTCGGCCGGCGGCGCGTTCGCAATACCATCGTGGTCGTGGAGGCAGTACGAGGGCATCGGATTGTGTGGCAGTTTGGCAGGCGATTTCGGCTGCCAGTGCGTCTGACGTTGGAGCTGACAGACCAGGATGGCGGTGTCGATCTACGCCATGTGATCAGCGTTGGATATCGAGGAATCGGCCGTGTATTCGACCCACTCCTCCGGCTGTACTTCGACCGTGAGTTCGCCGCTGCGATGGATGAGCACGTGCGAACGGAGTTTCCCCTCATGCGGGATCGCATCCCTAGGGCCGAGGCGACGTCCAATCAGCGCATCCATGAACCTGCCCCAGCGAAGACCGTCTGCGCGGCGAGGCTGGCCGGGCCCCAGGTGACTCCCGAGAAGCGAGAGTGACGCCGTCATGAGGAGATCGGGAATCTCGGTGGGGCTTCAGATCGGGACGCAGCCGCCACTTAACGCCACACGCGCCTTTGTCCTCGCCGCGCGGGCGATGCGGCTGGACTCGGTGATGCTCATCGACCACTTCCAGAACGTCTTTCCCAACGTCATCTGGGACAGGGAGCTGACCTGGCTCGCCGCGCAACGCCCCAGCCCGCACGAGATCTTCGACTACCAGGTTCTGCTGGGCTACCTCGCGTCGCGGGTGGGGCGGATGCGCCTCGGGGTCGGCGTGACCGAGCCGATCCGGCGCCATCCCGTCTTGATCGCACAGGCGATGATGACACTGTCGCATCTCACCAAGCGCGCGCCCATCCTCGGTATCGGGGCCGGCGAGCGGATGAATATCGACCCGTACGGTCTGGACTTCTCCGAGCCGGTCACCCGGCTGGAGGAGGCCCTGCAGATCATCCGCCTGTGTCTGTCGGCGCGAGGGCCGATTACCTTCTCCGGCAAGCACTACCAGCTCGACCAGGCAACGATGGATCTCAAAGCCCCGAACGGCAGGGTGCCCGAGATCTGGATCGCCGGACACGGTCCGCGCATGCTCGCATTGACCGGACGCTACGGCGACGGGTGGTACCCCACCACGGTCGTCTCGCCGCAGGAGTATGCCGCCAAGCTGGCGACGGTACGGGCCGCGGCCGCCGAGGCGGGGCGAAACCCGGCCTCGATCATGCCGGCACTCCATCGCTTCATGGTGGTCGGCGCCTCCGAGCAGGAGGCACGGGCCATGCTCGAGACCAAGGCCATCCGATTGCTGGGACTCGGGGCTCCCGCCGATGTATGGCGGCAGGCCGGGGCCGTGCACCCTCTTGGGGAGCACTTCAATGCGCTCGTCGACTTCGTGCCGGACCGCCACGACCGCCGGACGATCGAGGAGGCCATCGCCGCGGTGCCGGATGCCGTGATGACCGAGGGGCCCCTGCTGTGGGGCACTCCGGAACAGGTGGTGGCCAAGCTCCGCGCCTTCGGCGACGCCGGCCTGCGCCACGTGGTCCTCGCCCCCGTCTCAGGTCTGGTCTCCCGTCGTGCGGCCCTCTACGGGCTATGGGCCACCGGGCGAATCGCCCGGTCACTCTCGCGGATGGCGCACCGCCACTAAGGCATGGGACGTGACACACTGCCGAACTGCCTGACCACCTATCGCCGCCCTGTCCAGCAAACGCCCACTGCCCCAACCAGCCCTGCCAAGTCAAGCGGGCTCGACCCGCCACAGTCAGACAGAATCACGGCCGCACCATCGCTCAAGGTTCAGTGTCGGCACCACGAATACGGCGGAATCGAATACGGCGGGTTACCGGTACTTCGCCGGCAGCCTTCGGTCGATCCCCAACGGTAACCGCTCCCCTGCACAGCAACTCGCACCTACCGAACACTCACCGTTACCAGTTAACTGCTGCTGCGAGTTAGGATGTGTTACAATACAATTCGGCCCACGTGTCTTAACTGGGCAGTCGCGCCTCGAACTCGATGGGAAAGTGTTGTCGGGCCGGATAACTCAGTGATCGGCTGCCACGGCGTCGGGCCGGTGCGGCGGGGATTCGACATCTTGGCAGTGACGACGCGCAATGCCTCCGACAGTTCGACGCGGACCAGGTGCGCGCCGACGCAGTAATGCATGCCGCATGTTCCGGATTCGCGGAACCCTGATCTGTTCAGTTCAAGCGGTACCGCTTCAGGCTGACCATTATTCGCCAAGCCGACCGAACCATGCGCGGTGGTCGCCGCCGGCACAGCCATTGACGGCTTCCCGACGGCGACACCCCGCGACGTGCGTCTAGACGATGCCGCCAAGGGACGGCGACTGGTTGAAGAAGTTGTGTGCTTCTTTGCCGATCGCCAGGCCCAGCGGCACGCCTCCGACATTCTGCGCAGCACTGCGGGGAATGCCATCGAATCGCCAATGCACGCCCAAGTAGACCCGGCTCACCGAGTTCTCCCAGATCGGCTCGGCGAAATTGTTGAACGTCGTTGGTCTGCGCGGGCGAACCGACCCGTCGCTGTCGACCGAGATCCCGTTGAGTTCGTCGGACACGAAGGTAAAGGCCTCCTTCGCAATCGGGGCAGACATCCCCGATTCGACGGCCAGGACGTCGGCCAGCTCGATCGGAGCCAGCGACGTCTTCAGGCCTAGCCGCAGCGCCTGCATCAGCGCCGCCCCGAACGTCGCGTGGCCGGACGGATAGGCTGGGAAGGGTGGAGTTAGCGTGCCGCGTGGAGCGTTGGTTTGCGGCATGCCCAGCGGCGCCCAGAACTGATCGCCGTCGGGGGCCGCCTGGTTGCGAATGGCAACCACTGGGCGCCACAGGTCGTATACGTATTTCCAGTGCCACGCGTCGATGCCGGCGTCGGCCATCGCCACGTTGATCACAGCGAACAGTTCGGCCATGCGCGGCACTGACAGCGCCGGGGTGTGCTTCTGTGCGATCACCCGCGCGACCTGGTTGTACAGCCGCGGCGGGACGCCGAGGTTGTTAGCGCCGTCGTAGCCCCAGTAGACGCCGATCCGCTCCTGCTCGGCATTACGAGACCGCCGCGCGACCGAGCCGTGGTCGCGCACCTCGGCGAAGTCCGCACGATAGTCGGTGTCTTGGAGATAGTCGTTCACGTGGGTACTGCCGGGAAAGGGATCGAGCATTTGGTGGGGTGCGCCGGTGAACCGCGTGACATCGCCCCACACTGGCCCCAGCCGCGACTGACCGGGTGCATACGGATCGGCTCGGTGCTGGCCGTATTGCGGCTTGTCGACCTGCGGGCCCGAGACCATGACGTCCGACCCGTCACCGGCCCGAATGTCCAGGACCGCTTTGCCGACCTTCTCGCCGGCGTTGAAAGCCGCGGCATTCACCTGCCCGACGGCATCGTCGAAGAACAGTTCATAGGACGGGTAGAGCTCCTTGAGCGTCCTCACCGCCGCCCCGGCGATAATGTCGTCGAGCGGGCCGTTCAGCGCGGGCAGGCCATGGGCCACTCCTTTCTTGTTGAGGTATGCGGCCTGGGGTTGGTTTCGGAAGGCGACCGCGTCATGAATCGCGAGATGCACAACCGCCATCGCCCGGGAGGTCCGGATCGGGCCGGGTTGCTGACCGTTTACATAACCCCGGGTGAAGTCGCGGCGCGAGGCTTCCAGCAGGATCGAGTTCCAGAAGAGAACGCTATTCACGGTGAATCTCCCTTGTTGGTCGGAACGTTCGTTCTGTTCCGGAACGTAATTCACAGCGACTGGGCTGCCATGAGTAGTGCACTACTCGACTTCGGACGACATGGCACTCACCTGTGGCCGCACATGTCAGCCGACCTGGATGACCAGCGTCTCGAGGGGCTCGGCATCACCTCGCACCTCATCAACACGAAGCGTTGCCAGAATTATCTATCGAGGTCGTCAGTCGACGAATACTCGAGGCAACAATTTCCGTCCGACCTGCCGCCTTACCAGTCGATTGGATTGCATCAAGCGAGAGTGCTCGCACTGGCCCGAGCTCGGGCGTCGCAGGAGGTGAAAGTCGCCGCAGTTTGACGTATGTTTCGGTCGCTTAATGATTAATTCGGCTGCCAGATGACGACCGTGTCCCTTCCGCCCCTAACTCCACGCCCGACGGGCGCAGCGGATAAACGTCACAGTGACGAATTAGCCTGCGCCGGAATGTTTTCAGTGTCTTGGCCGCCTAGGGGTCTCGGCCGGAACCGTGCCAGCCGCCTATTTGGCCTTGCCCTTGGCGTCCTCTAAACGCAGTCGATCGAGGCAGCCAACCGCCACTTCTCGTCCTCCGGTGCAGGGGTCGCAGGGGCATTTCTTATCGAGTTCACGGCTAACGCTGACGCCCACACTCAGGTAAACCGCGCAAGATCAGAGGAGAGAAGGACCGAAAGTTCACCGAGAGGGCCTCTTGATGATGATGATGACGACGCACGCGGACGATACGACTGTCATCTCGCTTGAATCACACCGAGCCTCGCGCTCGGCTCGTCGGCGATCGCTGGAACTCCGTGACGCGATGCGCAGGCATCCGTCCTTTCAGTCTGCGCCCACGCGCGAGCACTCCGCGAGCGACACAGCCGTAGTGCTGACCATTCCTAGACGCTGAGACGAGCCTGGCTTTGCCCAACCTACCGTTAGCGAGATAGTCCCGAATCGTCCGCGCGGTTTGCCCCACTTTGTAGGCTTTCCCCCATGCCGTTCAATGACGGTGACATCTTCGCCGGTTACGTCATACAGCGGCTGCTCGGCGCTGGTGGCATGGGAGAGGTCTACCTCGCCAAGCATCCGCGCCTGCCCCGCCTGGATGCGCTGAAGATCCTGTCCATGGACGCCACGCGCGACGAGGAGTTCCGGGCCAGATTCACCCGGGAGGCCGAGCTGGCCGCCACGTTGTGGCATCCGCACATCGTCGGTGTGCACGACCGCGGCGAGTTCGACGGCCGGCTGTGGATCTCCATGGACTACGTTGACGGCACCGATGCCCGTGACATGCTCGAGAAGCGCTACCCGGCGGGGATGCCGCACCAGGATGTGGTAGAGATCGTGACGGCGGTCGCCGAAGCCCTCGACTTCGCCCACGAGCGACGACTTCTGCATCGCGACGTCAAGCCGGCCAACATCCTGGTGACCACCCCGTCGGACGGCGCGCGCAGGCGGGTGCTGCTCACAGACTTCGGCATCGCCAGGGAGACCGACGACATGGACGGTCTCACCGAGGCGAACATGGCGATCGGCACCGTCGCCTATGCAGCGCCCGAGCAGCTCACCAGCAAGTCACTCGATGGCAAGGCCGATCAGTACGCCTTGGCCGCTACCGCGTTCTATCTGTTGACCGGTGCCCCACCGTTCGACCACTCGAATCGTGCCGTCGTGGTCGGCAACCACCTCAACACGCCGCCACCCCGGCTTTCCGATCGCCGGGCCGAACTCGCCCACCTCGACGCCGTGATGGCGAAGGCCCTGGCCAAAGACCCTCACGACCGGTACCCGCGGTGCCTCGACTTCGCCCAGGCACTCGCCAGGCAACCGGATGCAACGGCCACTCCCCCGCACACACCGGATCGCGAAGCGCGGTCTGCTCCGTCTGATCCTGGCGTGCACACCGCGCCCTTCGACGCTGCCGCCGATCGCGGTCCAAGTACGCCGTCGCACACCAAGCGCCTGGACCTGATGACGTTGCTCGGCACCGCACGTGCGGTGCAGAAGCGACCGACTGGACCCGGCAATGACGAAGAGGTCTGGTCATTCAGCGTGGAGCGGTACGAGGCGACGGGGGAAGCGCACACCGTCGTTCCGGTGGAACTGCGTGGCAACTCCATCACGGGCCAACTCTCCGACGGAGACGTGGTCGAGGTCAGTGGCTTCTGGGATGACCGCACCCTGTTCGCCGACTCGGTCATCAATCGGTCCGCCGGCACTCGCGGTCGACGTCGGCCGACCTCGTTCGAGGTAAAACCGGGCCATGCCCCCGTGTCGAAGTCCCGCAAGGCCCGCAACGTCGCCGTGGGCACAGCCATTGCGGTGATCGCGGCGTTGGCCATCTTCCTCACCAACGGGTTCGGGCTGTGGTCGGACGGCGGGCCAGGACCGATCGTGAAGCCAGAGCGGGCATCGGTGTTCTCCCCCGGCGGCACGCCCGACCATTCGGGACAGGCAGGTCTGGCCATCGACGGCGACCCGAACACGTCATGGCCCACCGACACCTACCGGGACGCCGCACCGTTCCCCACGTTCAAGGAGGGCGTCGGCCTGATTCTGCAGTTGTCCGAGCCCACCGCGCTGAGTGCGGTCACCATCGATGTGCCCAGCACCGGAACCGAGGTGCAGATCCGTGCGGCCGACAGCGCGACACCGGCCAGCCTGTCCGACACCACCGAGTTGACCCCGAGCGTGCCACTGCGGCCGGGAGAAAACACCATCACGGTCGATGACCAGACGCAAACATCCAACGTGCTGGTATGGATCAGCAAGTTGGGCAAGACCGACGGTCAGAGCCGCACGGACATCTCCGACATCACGCTGCGGGCCGCGAACTGAGCTGCGCAGCTCACCGCTCACCTCAGTTGACGTTCTACTACGCGGAAGTTCCTACAGTCCTTGATGTTTCGGCCTGCCGCGTCAACACGGCCAGGGCGGCCGCGACGATCAGCAGCGCAGGTACGTCACCGAGCAGATGGCCGCGCTCATCCGAGTCGATGATCGCCTGAACCGCCATGATGGCGGCATGCACGATGCTCGACACCACGGTGAACCAGATCAGACTGCCGTTGGCAAGCGGGTCACGAACGGCAAGCAGCAGGAACACACCAAGCGTGGCGTAGACACCGATGATCATGACCAGATAGTGCGATGACCCGTGGCCCCAAGCCCAACCCGAGGGCCAAAGAACGGTCAGCGGGTAGATCCCGATCACGAAGATCAATCCGACGACAACGAGTGCAATCCGGAGCGCACCCAGTTGGCCCCGGCTAGTGGTGTTGTCACCCGGCATCTCGGAGCACCCCCTTGTGGTTGCGCGGCTCATCCAGGGACACGATCTTACTGCTGCTGACACCGCTGCCGGGTGGATTCGTCGGGCGCCGAGCCATCCTCGCCACACCCAGTCGGAAGCTAAGCGGCCACTTGGTATCGGGGAACGATCATCACGGGTACCGGAGCGTTGCGGAGGATCTTCGACGCCGCCGAACCGAGGAAGACGTGGGCCGCCGGGCCGGCAGCCCCTGAGCCGAGAACGAGCAAGTCGCCGGGCTCCCGGGCGACGGCTTCCACTGCCTCTCGCCAGTCGTGGCCACTGCCGACCACGACGTCCACGTCAGGAACTGGATCCGAGCGCGAACGGCGTCGAGTTGCCGACCGATATCGTCGAAAGTCCTTTGCGACCAACGCTGGACTACGAGGTCCTCGGCAGAGCGCTCGATCAATCCGGCGAACATGCGGACCGGCCGTACGGTGAATGACACGATTCGCAAGGGCACCGACCAACTCTTGGCGAGCTCGGCGGACGCGGCGATGAGCCCATTGACGTCGGCTTCGCCCCCGTACGCAGCGGTGTGGACGAGCCTCTCGGTGACGCTGCCAAGGCCGACCCTACCCAGCAGTCCCGACGACGACGATCCGATGACGACGAGGTTCGCCTGGTGAATGGCGGCCAGTTCGATCAAACCGGTTGGGATGGAGGTCGATCGTGGCCGGCGGTGAAGTGCACACTCGTGCATTCCGAATGCGCTGCGGGGCAATCATTTCGGATCCCCCGACTACCCGCCCGTGCACTAGAGTTTCGTTACTGTGACGAATTATGGGTTCTCCGCTGGGTCAGGCCTACGACGGGAAATAGATCACCTGGTTACTGAGGACCGAGTTCGGGTCGCTGATGTGGTTGGCCGCCGCGACGACCGCCACATCGGTCGCGAGATCCCCGTCGCCGTACTGTTCGCGACACAGCGATTCCAGCGTGTCGCCAGCAACGTGCGCCCGTCGATTCAGCCTGGGCACGATCAGTACCTGACCGTCGGTGACATCGCCTCCCGAGGGAATGTCGTTGGCCAGCCGGATCAACTCCGTCAGGTTGATGTCCCCGTACCAACGATCTGCCAGAGCGTCGAGCGTCTCGGGCGTTACCACGGTGTGGTGTCCCACGTTCGCCAAATCAGGCATGAGCAGCCAAGCGCCGGAATGTATTTCGCGCTGCGCCACCCCATTCACGATCTCCCAGATCAGCTGCACATGGGTGTCTTCGGTGCCGTAGTAGTGCAGCGTGAGCTTCTTTCGGGCGTCAGTGGAATCGGCCGTCGTGAAGTGATGCCGAACGGTGACGTACGGGATCAGAAGTTCCTGACCGACGCTGATCACATCGGGATTGGCCAGCTGGTTCTGGCGCGCGATCACCGGATACAAGGTGGCATCGCCGTATTCACGTAGGGCGATCGCTGACAGAGTGTCGCCTACTTGTGCTTCGTACGTCTTCATCGGGGTTCTCCTCATCAGTGTTGAGTGACGCACCACGCGCTTCTCGGTAGTTACGAACGTATGGCGGCATGGCACCCGGACTCACGCGTAGCCGTCTACCTGAATTCGGCTGTGCCGTTGACGCGCATCGGAAACCCAAGGTTGTGGGTCAGGTATCCCGCGCAATTTCTACATCGTTGAGGGTGAACGCATCGCCGCCGCGGACCAGTCCACGACGTAAGCGGTAGGCGCCGATCGTGCGGCGCCGTGGCAGGATCTTTTACCATAGCGGCAGCACTGCCACTGTCAATCGTGCGGGCATCGGCGGATATTCGGTAAGCATGGCGAACATGTTGACCCTCTTACTGCTGCTGACGATCGTCTTGGCACCCGTCGGACTGCTTGCAGCGCTTGCCGTCCGGTGCGCGTCGCATTCCTTGACCGAGCCGGAATGTCGCTACCATCCGGCTCAGTACCGGTACCGGGGCCAACCGATTCTTTGACGGTCAGTCGTCCTTGGCCCAGCTCGCGGTGAAGGAAATCGTCACGTCATCGGCGACCTTGAGCGAGCCCATGAAGAGTGAGTACGGCTTGACGCCGAACTCGGACTGGCGGACGACGGATTCACAGGACACCCGCCACGAGTCGCCGAGGTCCTCGGTGTGCAGATCGACCGTCCGCGGCCGGGTCGTACCGTGAATGTCGAGCGACCCGGTGAGGCGGTAGCCGTCGTCGGTCTTCTCGATGCCGTCCGACTGAAAGACGATCGTGGGATGGCGCTCCGCGTCGAGCGCTCCCAGCGCGTTCGACCGCGCCAGTGCCTTCTCCGGCCCCGACAGCGACTTCACCCCGCCGTCGCCCCGCAGCACCTCGAGGGAGGACACCTCGACCGTCAGTTCCATTGCGGTCGGCCCGTTTCCGGCCCAGGACACGGTGGCCTCCCACGCGTTCATGGCGATCGTCAGGTTGTGCCCCAGCCGCGCCGCACGACCCGCCACGCCCGTGTGCAGAAGCAACTGACCGACGGAGGCGTCCAGTGTCCAGGACGTGGAACTCATGCGCTGACTGTATCCCGCTGACCCACGCGCACCCTGGTGCCCGCCGTGCCGCCGACGATGGCGGTGATGTCACCGAGCGATCCGATGACGGCTTCGTTGCCGGTATTGCGTGCGAAACCGCACGCAGCCTGAACCTTTGGACCCATCGACCCGGCAGGAAGGTCCAACCCGGCGATCTCGTCGGGCGTGATTCGACCCAGCCGGGTCTGTTCGGGCGTGCCCCAGCCGGTGTAGACGCCGTCGACGTCGGTGGCGATGACGAGCAGGTCGGCGTCGAGTTGCTCGGCCAGCAGAGCCGAGGCGAGATCCTTGTCGATGACGGCCTCGACGCCGTGCAGCTTGCCGTGCTCGTCGTACATCGTCGGGATCCCGCCTCCGCCGGCACAGATCACGATCGTGCCCTGCTCGAGCAGGCTGCGAATCGGCCCGATCTCGAAGATCCGCTGCGGTTTCGGGCTGGCCACGACGCGGCGGAACTTGTCGCCGTCGGGGGCGATGGACCAGCCGCTGGCGGCCGCGAGGCTCTCCGCGGTCTGCCGGTCATAGACCGGGCCGATCGGCTTGGTGGGATGGCCGAACGCCGGGTCTTCGCGGTCCACCTCGATCATGGTCAACAGCGTGGCGAGCGGCTGCTCGCTCGGAAGCAGATTGCCGAGCTCCTGCTCGATGACGTAGCCGATCATCGCCTCGGTCTGAGCACCGAGCACGTCGAGTGGGTATGGCGCCACGTCGTGGTAGGCCGCGGCCTGCAGTGCCAACAGCCCCACCTGCGGCCCGTTTCCGTGTGCGACGACGATCTCGTTGCCTGGGGTCACCGCGGCGATGCACTCCGCCGCAACGCGAATGTTGGCCCGCTGGTTGTCCGCGGTCATCGGCTGCCCGCGCTGCAGTAGCGCATTGCCACCCAGGGCGATCACGATCCGCATCGTGGGCCGGACCGCTCAGCTGAGCGCGGCCACGAGGACCGCCTTGATGGTGTGCATCCGGTTCTCCGCCTGGTCGAACGCGATGTTCGCCGGGCTCTCGAAGACGTCGTCGGTGACCTCGACGCCGTTGGCGAGATTCGGGTACTTCGCGGCGATCTCGGCGCCGACCTTGGTCTCAGAGTTGTGGAACGCGGGCAGGCAGTGCATGAACTTCACCCGCGGGTTTCCGGCCGCAGCCATGAGCTCCTTGTTGACCTGAAAGGGCAGCAGCTCATCGATGCGCTCCCCCCAGGTTTCCAGCGGCTCCCCCATCGACACCCAGATGTCGGTGTAGATGAAGTCGACACCGGCAACCGCCTCGCCCGGGTCGTCGGTGATGGTTATCCGAGCCCCGGACGCATCCGCGAACTCCCGGCACATCGCCACGTGCTCGTCGCTCGGCCAGAGCGCTCGGGGCGCACAGATCCGCACGTCCATGCCGAGCTTGGCGCCCACCAGCAGTAGCGAATTGGCCACGTTGTTGCGGCCGTCGCCCACGAACGCATAGGCGATGTCGTGCAGCGGCTTCGGGCAGTGCTCGGTCATGGTGAGGACGTCGGCCAGCATCTGCGTCGGATGGAACTCGTCGGTCAATCCGTTGAAGACCGGCACCCCGGCGTATTCCGCCAGCTCCTCGACGATCTCCTGACCGGCACCGCGGTACTCGATCGCGTCGTACATCCGGCCCAGGACGCGAGCGGTGTCCTTCATCGACTCCTTGTGCCCGATCTGCGACGACGTCGGATCGATGTAGGTCACGTGAGCACCCTCGTCGTGCGCCGCCACCTCGAAGGCGCAACGAGTCCGAGTCGAGGTCTTCTCGAAGATGAGGGCGATGTTCTTGCCCGCAAGACTGTTTCTACTGAGGCCGGAGTACTTCGCCCGCTTCAGGTCCCGGGATAGGTCGAGCAGATAGTGCAGGTCGCGGTCGGTGTGATGGACCAGGCTGAGCAGGCTGCGGTTGCGGTTGTTGAACGCCATGACCGGTTCGTCCTTCCGAGGAACGGATTAGGTGTAGAGCGGATCGCGCAGGATCGGGCAGGTCATGCACCGGCCGCCACCGCGGCCCCGGCCCAGCTCGCTGGCGTCGATGGTGACGACCTCCACGCCCGCCTTGCGCAGGGCCGTGTTGGTCAGCGTATTGCGGTCGTACCCGATGACCACGCCCGGCTCGAGCGCGACCACGTTGTTGCCGTCGTCCCACTGTTCCCGTTGGATGCCGTACACGTCGCCGGCGGTGGTGATGACCCGGAAGTCCACGCCGACCGCTTCTCCGATGGTGGCGACCAGACCCTTCGGCTCCCGCCGGACGTCCAGGCCGGACGGTGAGCTGTCGTCGGGCCGAAGGCTGATCGGCACGATTCCGTCGACGACGGGAGGGAACGCCGTCACCAGGTCACGGTCGCAGAAGGTGAACACCGTGTCGAGGTGCATCGCCGAGCGGGTCTTCGGCAGGCTGGCGATGATCACCCGTTCGGCAGCCCCGGCGGCGAACAGGTTGCGCGCCACCTGGGTGATCGCCTGATGCGAGGACCGCTCGCCCATGCCGATCACGACGAGCCCCTTGCCGATCGGCATCACGTCGCCGCCCTCGAGGCTGGCCATGCCGTGGTCGGTGGGCAGCCCGTCGGCGTCGCCCAGCCACACGTGGTACTTCTCGTCGGCGAAGGCGGGGTGAAACCGGTACACCGCGGTGGTGAGCAGCGTCTCCTGACGCCGTGCCGGCCAGTACATCGGGTTCAGCGTCACGCCGCCGAAGATCCAGGCGGAGTTGTCGCGCATGAACTGCGTGTTGGGCAGCGGCCGGATGACGAAGCCCGCGGGGTCCAATTCGTTGAACAACGACAGGAACCTGCTGTCCACCTCGTCGATCACGTCCTGGTAGGCGACGCCACCAATGAGGAACTCCGCCAGCCGATCCGGAGCCAGCTCGGTCAGCCAGGCCCGGATCTCGTGGGTGAGCCCCGGCCCGACCAGATCGTCGGTGACCTTGCGGTCCAGCACCCATTCGCGGGCGTCGGGCGCGGCCACCACGTCGGCGAGCAGGTCCTGGAGTTCGAGGACCTCGACGCCGCGGTCGACCATCTTGGCGACGAAGTCGAAGTGGTCGCGGCGGGCCTGCTGAAGCCAGATGACGTCGTCGAACAGCAGTTCGTGGCAGTTGTCGGGGGTGAGCCGCTGATGGGCCAGGCCCGGCGCGCACACCATGACCCGCCGCAGGTGGCCCGCCTCGGACCAGACGCCGAGCCTGGATTCGGTCGCGTTCACAGGACGGAGAGGTTGCCGGTGGCCATCAGCAGGACTGCCGCCGCGGAGGTCAACGTGACCACGGCGAGCACCCCCCATTCCGGTTTCGTGAAGATGGGCAGGTGGTTCTCCCGACGGGCCCACACGTAGAGCGCCGTACCGACGAGGTAGAAGACCGCCGCCACCAGGAGGTACTGCCACCCGCCTGCGTAGACCAGCCACACCGCGTACACCAGACCGATCACGCCGACGACGAGGTCGCGGGTGCGGCCGTGGCCGGATTCGTATGTCTCGCCGCGCACCGCCAGCATCACCTGGTAGGCCGCCGACCACAGGTACGGCAGCAGGATCAACGAGGTCGCCAACAGCACCAGGTTCAGGTACGTGCTCTCGTTGGCCAGGGTCCACAGCAGCATCACCTGCACGCAGATGTTGGTGAGCCACAACGCATTCGCGGGTGCGCCACGCGCGTTCTCCCGTGCCAGCGCCTTCGGCATCACGTGTTCGAGGGCCGGCAGGCGCAGGATCTCGACGCACAGCAGAACCCAGGCGATCAAGGCGCCGAGCAGCGAGACGACCAAGCCGATGGAGATGAAGGCCGCTCCCCAACTGCCCACCTCGTTCTCCAGCACACCGGCCATCGACGGGTCGGCAACGCCTGCCAGTTCCGCCTGGGCCATCAGGCCGTACGACAGCAGGTTGACCAGCAGCAGCAGCGCCAGCACACCGGCGAAGCCGAGCACGGTGGCCCTGCCGACGTCCTTGCGCTTGGCGGCCCGCTGCGAGTACACCGACGCGCCCTCGATGCCGATGAACACCCACACCGTGACCAGCATCATGTTCTTGACCTGGGACATCGTGTCGCCGAGCGGAACTCCTTCGATCTGCGTGGTCTGGCCCCAGAAGTCGGCGGTGAACAGCCCGGCCTTGAATCCGACGGCGGCGATCGCGATGAAGGTCAAGATCGGCACCACCTTGGCGACGGTGACCACCACGTTGACGAAGGCCGCTGTTCGCACGCCGCGCAGCGTCATGGCGTGCACGACCCACAGCACCACCGATGCGCCGATGATCGCTGGTACGGTGGCTCCCCCCTCGAACGCGCCGAAGAAATAACCCAATGTCGAGAACAGCAACACCAGGTACGCCACGTTGCCGACCCAGGCCGAGAGCCAGTAGCCGAAGGCCGAGGTGAAGCCGATGTAGTTGCCGAAACCTGCCCGGGCGTAGCCGTACACGCCACCGTCGACGTCCGGTTTGCGGGTGGCCAGGGTCTGAAAGACGAAGGCCAGCATGAGCATGCCGACACCCGTGATCACCCAGCCGATGAGGAGCGGTCCGGGTGCGGCGCTGCCTGCCATCTGGGAGGGCAGGGCGAAGATTCCGCTGCCGATCATGGACCCGACGACGAGCGCCGTCAGAGCAGCCATGCTGAGGCCGGCCTTCGCACCGGCGCTGCGTGGCGCCTCGGGAGGCTTTGAAACGACGGTGTCTGACATGACCCTCTCCCCGTTCAGGTGGATGCAAGGCCATTGACGTGACCCGCATGACTGATGTTAGGAGAGCGGTCCTCTGCGCCGAGGGGGCTTAAGTCCCCGATCGGGAGCCGTAAGTCCCCACGCCGCGTCGGGTCGGTCCCGCCGCGATGCGCCAGCCGATCGTCGGCCGATAGCAGAAAGGCCGCCACCGACGCGATCTCGTCCGCGCGCCCGAAGCGCCGGAGCTTGTGCTCGTGACGCAGCCCCTCACCGAGTCGAGCATGGGCGTCTCGATGAACCCGGGGTTGATCACGTTGACCCGGATCCCGCTCGGCCCGTAGTCGATGGCGGTGTTCTTGGTCAGCAGCACGACACCAACCTTGGAGGCGTTGTAGGCGCTGCCGCGTGCCATGCTCGGGGGCCGGCCGTGCGGATGAACGTCACTATGACGGATTAATCTGCGCCGCTGAGCCATTGGTTTCACAGGCCCCGCAATGGCACGTCCGCGTGGTAGCCCGCGTTGACACGAGAGAAGGCGGGATGCCGATTCGGCGCCCCGCCTCCTCACCCCCGCGCTACCTACAAGATGGCAAAGTTGGATCCTGAAATTTGGACGGATTGCAGGCCTGCGGCGCCATGTTGCCGTTACTGAGCACGACCGCCGCGCCCGCCGAAGCGATACCGCCCTGAACCTCGCCGATCTTGGCGATGCGAACCTCGCTGGGTCCCGCCATCGCCGTGCTCCTGTCTGACGTCCGGATGATCGGCGCTCCTGGCGGAAGCTTGCTGTCGTCCGCATGGACAGTCGGCGCCAGGCAGAGCGCCACGGCGGCTAGGCCGCCGAGAAACACGGACTTCAATACAGGCGCAGGCATCGACCATCCCGCGCCGAGGCCAAGAGCGAAGCCGCCCACAGCGGGCAACTTCCTCCTTGTGCCGGCGAGGGCGGCGGGCAGCGTGGTGCCGCGGCGTGAACTGCTGTAGCTGACCTGAAGCGCCATGAGAAGCCTCCTGAACGAGTCATGCAAAAGTGGACAGTTCGATCGTTGCGGCGCGCTAGATCGACGAGGTAGGTAGCGCATTACGCGATTTCGACCACTACCGACCCCTCCGACTACTTCCATCGATTGGTCGGGGGTGTCGCGTACCTGGGCTCGGGGCGGTATTCATCCGAACCACTGCTCGGATTCGATCTGCTCCAACGACTGCGCCGTACCTGAGGCGCGTGACTCGCTTAGCACCCATCGACTGCTCACCGCGCCGGTTCGCCGTTGTCATGCGCAACAACGACCTGCGCTCTTACCCTGTCGGTGTGCTGTTGACATGGCCGTTGACGGGTCGTGCCCGGGAGATGCAACTCGTCGATGCCGCACTATCCGACGCGGATGCGTCCGGGATAGTGATTTGCGGTGCGGCGGGTGTAGGAAAGAGCCGCCTTGCACGCGAGGCGTTGTCGGCTGCCGCGGCGCGGGGATGCGTAACCCATTGGATTGTTGGGACCTCCTCCGCGCGAACACTTCCGCTGGCTGCATTCACCGCGTGGGCGCAGTCGGGAGTCGCCGATACCGTTCAGTTGATCCGTGGGGTGATCGAGTCGCTGACTGAGGGCCCTCCCGGCACAACGGTTGTCGTCGGTGTCGATGACGCTCACCTGCTCGACGACCTGTCGACATTCGTCGTGCATCAACTCGTGCAGCGGGGCTCCGCGAAAGTCGTACTAACGGTGCGCGACGGTGAACCCATTCCCGTTGGCACGCAAGAGCTGTGGAAGGCCGGCGAGTTCGACCGACTCGATCTGCAGCCACTGCCGCCCAATGAGACCACCATGCTGTTGTCGGCCAGCTTGGGCGGATCGGTGGATTCGCGCGCGGCCCGCAACCTTTGGGAGCTTACTCGCGGCAACGTCCTCTATTTGCGACACATCGTCGAGCAGGAGGTCGCCGACGGCCGGCTCGAAACGCGGCAAGACTGCTGGCAGTGGACCGGCGACCCGATCATGCCGTGCGGCCTCATCAATCTCATCGAATCCCATATCGGTTCCCTGCCCACCGCAATCGGTGCCGTGATCGACGCGCTCGCCATCGGAGAGCCAATCGAACTGTCAGCGCTTCGGCGAATCACCGACGCCAACGCCGTGGAAGAAGCAGACGCCCGTGGCCTGATCACCCTCAACCATCTCAATACCGGCATTGAAGTGGTTACGGCGCATCCGATCTATGGTGAGGTGCGCCGAAAGTGCGCGGCGCCCACCAGGCTGATGCGGCTACGCGGACTGGTCGCCACCGAACTGGCCGCCGCCGATGACCACGATGACATCCGAGTGGTGGTCCGTCGCGCTACGTTGAGCCTCGATTCCGACCTAACTCCCGATGCCGCGTTACTCATCAAGGCCGCCCAGGGTGCCATCTGGCTGGCGGATCTCCCGCTGGCCGACCGGCTCGCGGAAGCGGCGGTGCTCGCTGGCGCCGGACCGGAAGCCCAGTTCTTGCGGGCGCACGCATTGTCGTGGCTCAGTCGGGGCCAGGAAGCCGAAGAGGTGCTCGCCGATGTTCCGGTCAGTCTGTTGACCGACGAGGACCGCGCGAGATTCACGTATCTGCGGGCGAGCAACATGCTCTGGGCGCTGGGAGACTCCGCGCGAGCAAAGGAGATCATCGACGGCGCGTCGGAGATATCGGCGGGGCAGGCCCGCGACTGTGTCGATGCCCTCCGTGCCATCTATTGGTTCGCGATGGACCGGCCGGACGCGGCGACGCTGCCGTCGAAGAGCCTTGCACTGGACGACCTGCCCGCCATCGTCGGCACCGAGACAGCCTGGGCGCTAGCTGCCGTATCCGCCGATGCGGGGCGCACCACCGAAGCCGTGGCCATCGCAAGTGCGGGATACGCCGTCGCAAGTCGCTGTTTCGACGCTCCACACATGAGGTTCAACATCGCTGACGCGCATATCAGCGCACTACTGCTGGCAGGACTGATTGGCGAGGCCCTTGACGTGGCCGAGCGCGTACGCGAGCAGGCCGCCGATCTTCCGGGGGCAGCTCAGTTACTCGGCGCTGCCGTGTCGGGGCGAGCCGCGCTTGGCGCCGGGCGTCTGGACACCGCATGTCTGCTACTGGACGACGCTGCGGCGGCGTTGTGTGCCTCCGGCCATGCGATCGGCTGGGGGTACCGCTACCACGTTCCACGCACGATGGCGCTGGCGATGCGCGGTTCGACCGACGAGGCCGCCGCTGCGCTTGCCGCGATCGACACGCTGCAACGTCCCTTCCGAGCGCTGGACTATGAGCGGAGCCTTTCCCGGGCATGGGTGGCCGCCGGCCAGGGCGCGGCCACCGAGGCGATCGCCATTTTGTTGTCGGCCGCCGAAAAGGCCTCGGCCAGCATGCAGTTCGCGGCCGAAGTGCTCTGCCTGCAAACGGCCACACAGTTCGGATTTCGTTCCAGCGCGGTTCGTCTAGCTGAACTCGAAGCAATCGTCGAGGGGCCCAGAGTCAGCATTGCGGCCCGCTTCTCCGCTGCCATGCGTGACGGCGACGCGAATGAATTAGCCTTGGTATCAAAGAATTTCGAGACAATGGGAGACCTGGTGGCGGCAGTCGATGCGGCCGCACACGCCGCGATGGCGTATCGCCATCAGGATCTGCGTGGATCGGCGCTGACGTGCGCCACTCGAGCAGAAGCGCTGGCCGGACGATGCGGCGGTGCCGATACTCCCGCGCTTCGTCAGGCCCGCGAGCCGTTGCCGCTGACCGATCGGGAACGCGAGATCGTGTCGCTGCTAGGCAAGGGCCTGACCAGCCGCGAGATAGCCGCACGATTGAACCTCTCGGTTCGTACGGTCGAAGGCCACGTCTACCACGCAATGACCAAGACCAGTGCGGCCAGCCGAGAGGAACTGGCAGCGCTGCTGCCCGAACGCAGGCCAGGAGTGCCGCGAGTAGACGTGTGGGCATCGCTTACCGCTCCCCCAGCCCCGTGAGATCGGTGACACCCTTGCCCAAACCTGCTGGTCGCGTCCCCCTCGGTTGACAACCGCTATCACCCTGGGTGCCGTCTGACGCCCGTTCGAAAGACTCAGCGTCTCAATCGGATTCATGACCTCAGCATGAAAGCCCGCCCTCGTTGCCGTGCAATTTAGGGCTCTTCCGGGAAGTTCGTGGGTCATGGCGCCGTCGGGTAGAGCTGTAATCCGCCGAGGTGGAAGTAGATGGCGGTCTTGAAGTGTTCACGGTTGCGGTAGCCGCGGGCAGAGACCTTGATGGCCTGGATGCGGGAGT
>NZ_DASQEU010000173.1:0-31292 GCF_035633495.1 Mycobacterium sp.
GTGAGCGCTGCAACTACGTCAAGGAAGCCCCCGGTTGGACCGTGACGGCGACCAGTGATGAAACTGGCTGCCACACAGCCGAATTCACCACCCCCACCGGGGCCCGGCATCTCTCCACGGCGCCGCCGCTTCCTGGCCCGATCACGATGGAACTCAGCGAGGTCGAGTTCAGGGTGGGCATCCACCTCGCCAGACCCGCCGCCTAAGCGCGGCTCAGCAGCTGAACCGCAAGCCGATCTCCGCGGGCGGAGCCGTCTTCTGGAGACACCCGAACGGCTCGACGCCGCCCGCGCTCAACTTGACCGCCGTCTGGTGCGCGTAATCGACGCAGAACAGGCCGGCCGCATCGGCGCGGCACCGGTAGTCGCCGAACGCCAAGGTCTGTCCGGCAGGCAACTCCGCGCCGGTGCCGTCGCCGAACGGGCCCGGATCGCCGTGCGGCGACCCGACGTCGACCGTGGTGCCGGCGAAGTCCACCCAGTTGTCCTTCCACGCCGACTCTATTCCGGACGGCCGCGGCGGCGGATCGGTCAGCTTCACCAGGCACGCCAGCGCGCCGTCCTGATAGCGGTTGGTCACGCAATTGGCCTCGGTCCCCGCAGTGACGAACGCCATGCCTTCGCCGAGGGCCGTCGATTCCCCGCCGCGGGTCATCGAGTGGTAGCCGGCGGCATCGGCGGGCGTTCCCGCCTCGATCCATCGAATGACGTCGCCGATCGCGGCACCCCGTGCAGGAGGGGAGGTGGGCGCCAGCGAAGGCTTCGTCGCGGTCGGCATCGAGGTGCGCGGGGGTTGCGAACTCGTCGGGGTGCTCGCCGTTGCCGTCGGTCCGGTCTGGTCCGCCGACCCTCCCGTGCCGGTGGAACAGCCCGCTACCAGGGCGGATGCGGCGACGAGTAGGGCGATTCGCATGTCGACCAGGGTAGCGGGCGCAATCGGGACGGCACGTCAGGCACGTCGGGTCCGCAGTACTTCGCTAACGTCGGGTCATGCACGATCGCACCATTCGCGTGACCATCGACAGTGGAGTCATCGAGGGATTCACCGTCGACGGTGTCCACCGCTGGCGATCGATCCCCTTCGCCCGTCCTCCGATGGGGCGGCTGCGCCTCCGTGCCCCTCAGCCGGTGGAGCGGTGGTCCGGCGTCCGGTACTGCCACGGATTCTCCAACTGCGCTCCGCAGCAGAAGAGGTACACGCTGCTCGGCGTCGGCAGGTATCAGCCGATGAGCGAGGACTGTCTGACGGTCAACGTCGTTGCGCCCGAGACCCCATCGGACGAGCCGCTGCCGGTGATGTTCTTCATTCATGGTGGCGGGTACATCCTCGGCAGCTCGGCGACGCCGATCTACGACGGTGCCTCCATGGCGCGACGTGGCTGCATCTACGTGTCGGTCAACTACCGGCTCGGGGCGCTGGGTTGCATGGACCTCTCCGCGCTGTCGACGCCGGAGCACCCCATCGACGACAACCTCTTCCTGCGCGACCTGGTCCTGGCGTTGCGGTGGGTCCGCGACAACATCGCGGTGTTCGGCGGCGACCCCGACAACGTGACGATCTTCGGCGAGAGCGCCGGTGCGCACGCCGTCGCGACGCTGCTTGCGGTGCCTGCGGCCGAAGGGCTGTTCGCGCAGGCCATATCCGAGAGTCCGGCGAGCGGCATGGCAGGCCCGCCGGACGTCGCCGCGGCCTTCGCCGCGGACTTCGTCGGCGTTCTCGGGGTCGAGGAGCAGGACGGCGCCGCCGCGGTGATGGCGGCGCGACCCTCCGAACTGGTCGACGCGCTCGAAACGGTGATGAGACATGGGATGAAGGAGATGCGCGGCGCGTTCGTCGTCGGCCCGACCCATGACACCGAATTCCTGCCGCAGGACCCGTTACAGGCCATGCGGGACGGTACTGCGCACCCGGTCCCCCTCATCGTGGGTACCAATGCCGACGAGGCTCGGTTGTTCACCCGCTTCATGCAGTTGTTGCCGATGACCGAGTCCACGATCGGACTGCTCCTGGCCGACCTGGACGTCGAGTCGCGGGACCGGATCACCGGGGCCTACCCCGGCTACCCGAGTCCGAGTGCCTGCATCCGGCTGGGCGGCGACTTCGCCTTCGGAACCGCGGCGTGGCAGATCGCCAGTGCGCACGGCCGACATGCGCCAACCTACGTCTACCGGTACGACTACGCGCCGCGCACCTTCCACTGGTCGGGGTTGGGCGCCACGCACGCCACCGAGTTGTTCGCCGTCTTCGACATCTACCGAACCCGGTTCGGTTCGCTGATGACCGCCGCCGCCGACCGCCGCTCGGCGCGCCGGGTCAGTAACGACGTCCAGGCCAGGTGGCGGGAGTTCAGCCGCACCGGAATGCCTGGCGACGGGTGGCCGGAGTACACCGCGGACGAGCGCGCGGTGATGGTCTTCGACCGGCACTCGCACCTCGAGTACGACCCCCACGCCGACCGGCGACGGGCGTGGGAGGGCTTCACGCTGGCAGCGAACTGAGGCCGGTCGCGGGTTTCTCGTGATCCCCCTGCGGGTCCGCGGCCGATGTGGTCGAGTGGTGACGTGACGCACCCCCTCGATCCGCTGTCGACCGACGAGTTCACCGCTGTCGCTGCGCTGTTGCACCGCGAGCACGAAGTTGGGGCGGCACCTTCGGCAACCTCCGAGCGGGGTTGGCGGTTCGCCTCGATCGAGTTGGTGGAGCCCAGCAAGCAGGAGTTGCGCACGTTCGAGGAGGACGGCACCGTGCCCGCGCGTCGCGCGACCGCCATCTGCCTGAACAGGTCGGCCAACGCCACCTACAAGAGCGTGGTCTCGCTAAGCGACGATCCGTCGAAACGTTCGATCACATCCCCGGCGTGCAGGCGAACTTCACCGTGGACGAGTTCTTCGAATGCGATCAGGTGTTGCGCCGGCATCCAGACATGGTCGCTGCGCTCGCCGCACGGGGCATCACCGATCTCGACAACGTCTTCATGGACACCTGGACGTTCGGCGATGCCGTCGCGCCGCCCGAGTACCGCGACCGCAGGCTGGGTTGGTCGGACACGTGGCGCAAGAGTGCACCCGGTGCCAATCTCTACGCACACCTGGTGAGCGGCCTGCACTGCGTCATCGACCTGAACACCATGGAGGTGCTGCGGGTAGAAGACGGTGGCCCGTTTTCCGGCGGGGGAGTCGAAACCCCCGACGTGATGGGCGAATACGTGCCGAGGCACGTCCCGGAGCGTATCCGCGCAGCGTCGACCCGGGAGCCGCTGAAGCCCCTGCTCGTTACTCAGCCGGAGGGGCCGTCGTTCACGCTCGACGGCAATCTCCTGCAGTGGCAGAACTGGTCGCTGCGTGTCGGCTTCAACTATCGCGAGGGCATGACGCTGCATACGGTGCGGTACCGCGACGGCGATCGCGAGCGCTCGATTGCCCATCGGATGTCGTTCGCCGAGATGATCGTGCCGTACCGCGACTCGTCAGCCGATCACTACCGCCGCACCGCATTCGACATCGGTGAGTGGGGCCTGGGGTTCATGACGACCTCGCTCGAACTCGGCTGCGACTGCCTCGGCGAGATCCGCTACCTCGACGCCGTCATGCATGACAGCAAGGGCAAGCCGTACACGATCGCCAACGCCATCTGCATCCACGAGGAGGACGGTGCCGTGCTGTGGAAGCACGTCGACCACGACGCGGGCGCGGAGGTACGACGGATCCGTCGCCTGACGATCTCGTTCCACGTGACGGTCGCCAACTACGAGTACCTCGTCTACTGGCGGCTCTACCAGGACGGCAACATCGAGTGTGAGGTCCGGGCCACCGGCATCATGGTCACCACGCCACTCGCGTCCGGCGCGCCGAATCCGAACGGGACCCTCGTCGACGAGCGCACCTATGCGCCGTTCCATCAACACTTCCTGGTCGCGCGACTCGACATGGACGTCGACGGTGGCGACAACACCGTGTTCATGTCCGAGTCCTACGCCGAGCCCATGGGTCCCGACAATCCGTACGGACTGTCCCTCGTCATGCGAAACGTCCCACTGCGCACCGAGAGCGAGGGCAAGCAGGACTTCGACTTCGCCACGCAGCGCACCTGGAAAGTCGTCAACACCAACGTCACCAACGGTGTGGGCACCCATCCCGCCTACAAGCTGGTGCCCGGCGGCGCGATCCCGCCGATGTTCGACCCCGCGTCACCAGTGTTGAAGCGCGCCAACGTGATCGGACACACGCTATGGGTCACGCCCAACGCTGCCGACGAGCGTTGGCCCGCAGGCGAATTCGTCAATCAGTCGGTCGAGGACACGGGTTTGGGGCAGTGGACCAAGGCCGACCGATCGATCGTCGACACCGACGTCGTGCTCTGGTACGTGTTCGGGCTGCACCACATCACCCGTCCCGAGGACTGGCCGGTGATGCCGGTCGACATCGTGTCTTTCTGGCTCAAGCCGTTTGGATTCTTCGACCGCAACCCGTCCCTGGACGTGCGCGCCGCCGAATCCGACGCCTGCCACGCCCGCGATGACTAACCTTTGACCACGTGGACGCCTCACTCATCGAACGACCCACCGACCTCACGGCTGACTGGCTGACCACCGCGATCGGAGCGGGGGACGTCTCCGGCTTCACGTTCGACCGCATCGGCACTGGCCAGATGAGTGAGTGTTACCGCGTTGCGCTCACCTACGCCGACGGCCAGGAGGGTCCCGCCTCGGTGGTGCTGAAGGTGGCCGCCGCCGATTCCAGTAGCAGGCAGACCGGTCTGGCGATGGGCCTCTACGAGCGGGAGGTGCGGTTCTACACCGACATCGCGCCGGGGTTGCACGGCCCCGTGGCGCCCTGCCATCACGCCGCCTACGACCCGGACACCGGTGTCTTCGACCTCGTGCTCGGTGACGCCGCACCGGCGGTCGTCGGCGACGAGATCAGTGGCGCCACAATCGAACAGGCGACACTGGCGTTGGCTCAGCTCGGCCTGGTCCACGGGCCCCTACTCGGCAACGCCGCCCTGGCAGGCGCCGAGTGGATCAACCGGGAGTCGCCGCTGAGCCAGGGTCTGATGGCTGCTCTGTATGCGGGGTTCATCGACCGCTACCGCGAGGACATCGCACCCGAACATCGCGAGGTGTGCGAACGACTGGTCGCGACGTTCGACGCCAACATCGCTGCCGAGGCCGCGTCGGGCCGACCGCAGGGGCTGATCCACGGCGACTATCGCCTGGACAACATGCTCTTCGGCGAGGACGGCGCCGATCGCCCGCTCACGGTCGTCGACTGGCAGACCGTCACCTGGGGACCGGCCTTCACCGACGTCGCCTACTTCCTCGGATGTGCGCTGCCAGTCCAGCAGCGCCGCGACCACGGCGACGCGCTGCTGCGCGCCTATCACGAAGCGCTCGGACCGGACGTCACCGTCACGATGGACGACGTCCGCGAGGGCGTGCGACACCAGAGCTTCTTCGGGGTCATGATGTCGATCGTGTCGCCGATGCTGGTCGCGCGGACCGAGCGCGGGGACCGGATGTTCATGACGATGATCGAGAGGCACTGCCAGAACGTCATCGACACCGATGCGCTGGCCATCCTCCCGCAGCCCTCGACGCCGGAACCGTTGCAGCCCAATTCAGATGACGAAGGCGCGCACACCCCGACTGACGAGGCAATGTGGAGCGAGAGCAGATACTTCGACTTCGCCGACCCCGGCCAGGACGTCGGCGGATGGCTTCGGCTCGGGCTGATACCCAACCAGGGCCACGCCTGGATCAATGCGCTGCTGTGCGGCCCGAACATGCCGACCATCGCCGTCCTCGACTTCGAGGCCGAGCTGCCCACGGACCACACCCACGTCCGCACCGACGACATCGACCTAAGACTCGATGCCGTCGAACCGCTGCAGTCCTACCAGGTTTCGCTTCGAGGACGGGGTGAGGCCTACGACGATCCGGCGGCGCTGTTGCGCGGCGAATCGGGTCGTCGCGTGGACGTCGAGTTGGATCTGACGTGGACCACGGCGGGCGTGCCGTACCTGTACCGCATCTCGCCGCGCTACGAGATCCCGTGCACGGTGTCGGGCTCGGTGACCGCCGACGGTCGTTCGTTCACCTTCGCCGACGTCGCCGGTCAGCGCGACCATTCGTGGGCAGCGCGGGACTGGTGGAGCATGGAGTGGGTGTGGAGCGCCCTGCACCTCGACGACGGCACGCACCTGCACGGGGTCGACATGAGGATCTCTGGAATGCCACCGTTGGGCGTCGGGTACTCGCAGCGCGCGGGTGAGCTCGTCGAGCTGCAGTCCGTGGTGGCCCGGGAGACCCTCGGCGACAACGACTTACCGCTCGGGACGACACTCGAGCTGTCGCCCGGCGATACTACCGCGACCTTCGAGGTGCGTGGGCATGCTCCCGTACTCCTGACGTCGACCGACGGCCGGGTGAGCAGGTTCCCGCGCGCCTGGGGCACCGTCACCACGGCCGACGGCCGCACCGGCGTCGGCTGGGTGGAGTGGAACCGCAACCAATCGTGATGGTCCTCAAGTCAATCGCGCTCTTCGTGGTGGCGGCGCTATCGGAGATCGGTGGCGCCTGGCTGGCTCTGGGTGGGCGCGGGTGTGCTCGCCCTGGGGGCCTACGGTTTCGTCGCGGCATTCCAGCCCGACGCGCACTTCGGGCGGGTGCTGGCCGCGTATGGCGGGATCTTCATCGCGGGCTCGCTGCTGTGGGGGATGGTCGCCGACGGATTCCGGCCCGACCGCTGGGACGTGGCGGGCGCGACCGTCTGCCTGCTGGGCGTGGGCCTGATCATGTACGCGCCGCGCTAGACCAGGCGCGCGCCGTCGTCTTCGAGGTCGTCCCGGCGGAGGCCCATGGGCGTCGCGGCGGGAATGTCGCCGGCGCCGATCACCGCCCTGGTGATCGGAGTGAGCGTGCGAAACAGCAATTCGAGCTCGGCGTCGTCGAGTGCGTCGAACGCCGGCAGGGACAACTCGTCGGTCGAGTCCTCGAGGTGCTGTTTGAAATCGCGTCCCGAATCCGTCAGTGCGCCTTCGTCATCGAGGATCCCTCGCGCGGTGAGCCGGTCGGCGCATGCGCGCCATTCCTCGTCGTCGTACCGGCGGCTAGCCATGATGAAGTCCCGGGGTACCCGGTCGGCCACCGCGTGCAGGACGTTGCAGTCCCGTCCGCCGATTCCGTTGGTGACGAGGACCGCGACGTGTGCGTCCCCGCGTTGTTCGCGCAGCAGCGTGGCGGCGTGCCAGAGTCGCGCGACGGGATCGTCCGGCCATGGCAGGGCCCGGTTCGCCGCGAAGAGCGGGCGGCCATCCAGCGGAGCGTTGGCGGCGGCCTTGGCCAACAGGTCGGCGGCGGTGCGCACCGCGTCGCCACCGGTGACTCCACAGCGCCGCAGGGCTGCCACGGCCGAGGCCTCACGTGCCCGTAGCGCATCCGCGGGCCTCGCTCGATCCCACGCGGCGGGCAGCGCACGTGCCACGTGCGAGGGCGCGAAGTTGTAGAAGACGGCGGTGACGACGTCTGCGGCGACCGGGCCCAACGGAGCGGACCGTGCCCCGAAGTAGCCCATCCAGAATCCGCGGAAACCAGCCTGCTCGAGCGCGTCGCGGGACTCGGGTGCGAAGTACGTCAGCGCATGGACGGGTTCGAAGCGATCGAACAGTCTGCGGGCCGTCGTCGGCGTTCTGCTCACGGTGGTAGTCAACCACCGATCGTTCACTCCTCGGACGAACTGACGTCGCTCATCGCTTCGTCGATGATCTCCCGCATGGCGCGCTCCGCGGAGTCCTCGTCGCGCATGCGAATCGCACGGGCGACTTCGTCGTGCAGCGCGATGGCGACCGGGTTCGGTTTCTCCGGCATCATGCCGTGACGGGTGCGCCCGGTCAGTACCTCGGCGACGACACCGTTGAGGGCGCGGAACATCTCGTTCCCGCTAGCCTCGAGCAGGGTTTGATGGAAGACTTTGTCCGCCAACAGGTACGACTCCAGATCGCCCGACCGGCCATGCATCACCATGTCCGAGACGGCGGCCGCCATGATGCGGCACTGATGCGGATCGGCACGGCGGGCGGCCAGTGCTGCCGCGGTCGGTTCGAATCCGCGACGCAGTTCAGACAACGACACCAACTGCGCTGTGCAGTCGCCGGATTCCAGCCTCCATCGAATAACCCTCGGGTCGAAGACGTTCCACCGATTCGCGGGTTGGATGGTGATGCCGACGCGGCGGCGGGAGGCCACGAGGCCCATCGATTCGAGCACCCGCACGGCTTCGCGGGCCACGCTGCGGGACACGCCGTACTGCGCGCCGACTCCCTCGAGGTTGATGACCCCGCCCGCGGGCAGCGTGCCCGACACGATCTCGGCACCGATTCCGGTCAGCACGTTGTCGTGCAAGGCGCTGACGTTTCCGGGTGCGGCCACGTCATACATCTTGTCATAAAGTTTGCTGACTGATTTAAAGACATATCTTTGGCGCGTATGTTTACAATAATCAGATTATTGAGGCACTCTATGTGATGCCAAGCACAACTGGGTAAAACGATCGGGAGGTGGGCGATGGCGTCACCAATCGTGGTGATGGGTGTTTCGGGCTCCGGTAAGTCCACGGTGGGCGCGGCGCTCGCACAACGTCTGCGCGTTCCCTTCGCCGACGCGGACGACTTCCACCCCGAGGCGAACATCGCGAAGATGACCGCTGGTCACGCGCTCGATGACGACGACAGGCGACCCTGGTTGGATTCGATCGGGGAGTGGCTGGCCGCTCACCCCGAGGGTGGCGTGATGAGCTGCTCGGCACTCAAGCGGGCCTACCGAGATCAACTACGAGACCACTGCGCCGACGTCGAGTTCTTGCATCTGGCGGGGACGCCCGAGCTGATCGGTCGCAGGCAGGCGAGCAGGCCGGGCCACTTCATGCCCGCGTCGCTGCTGGCGTCGCAGTTCGAGACCCTCGAGCCGCTGACGGCCGACGAGAACGGCGTCGACATCAACGTCGACCAGGACATCGATTCCATCGTGGACGAATACGTATCGCTGACTAGGCGAGACAAGTAGATGATTTCAGGAATTGCACTTCTCGCCGACGACGCGCCGAAGCTTGCCGAGCCGGTCGCGTCCGGCTGTCAGCTCGTTCTCGCCTTCCTCGCGGGCATCGCGGTGATCGTCGTGCTGATCACCATGGTGAAGCTGCATCCGTTCCTCTCCTTGATCTTTGGCGCGCTGACGGTTGGTGTGGTCGCCGGCGAGAACCTGACAACGGTCTTGAAGTCGTTCTCCGACGGGTTCGGGAGCACCGCCGCAAGTGTCGGCATCCTCATCGCCCTCGGTGCCATGTTCGCCAAACTCCTGGCCGATTCCGGCGGCGCCGACGAGATCGTCGACACCATCGTCGGCCATGCGTCACCGCGAATGTTGCCATGGGCGATGGCGTTGGTCGGTGCCATCATCGGCCTGCCGATGTTCTTCGAAATCGGTCTGGTGCTGTTGATGCCGGTGATCTACTTGGTCGCCCGGCGGTCGCAGCTGTCGCTGATCACCGTCGGAATCCCGGCTCTCGCAGGTCTTTCCGCCATGCACGGCTTCGTGCCGCCACATCCAGGGCCATTGACCGCCATCGGGCCTGCTGAGTGCGGATCTAGGCGTCACGCTGGCTCTTGGCGTCGTGGTGGCGATCCCGACGATCGTCCTCGCCGGTCCACTGTTCGGGAAGCTGGCGGGGCGGTTGGTGGTCGTCGATGCCCCAGACACCTTCGACGGTGACCGGTTCGCCGAAGGCGAGAACCAACGCAGGCCGTCGTTCGGCATCACGCTCTTCAGCGTGCTGCTGCCCGTCGTGTTGATGCTCGGCAAGGCGCTCGTCGACATCTTCATCGACGACAAGTCCAACCTGTTGCGGCAGGTCTTCGACACGCTCGGCACCCCGCTGATCGCGCTCCTCATCGCCGTCATCGTCGGCATGGTCACCCTCGGCCGCGGCGCCGGGATGGGGCGCAACGAGATCACCAAGTGCATCGAGTCCGGCCTGCCGCCGGTTGCCGGGATCATCCTGATCGTCGCCGCCTGCGGTGGATTCAAGCAGGTGCTAGTGGACAGCGGCATTGGCACATTGCTCGCTCGTTGGGCTGAGGGTGCCAGTATCTCGGTGATCGTGCTGAGCTGGGTGATCGCCGTCCTCATCAGGCTCGCGACGGGCTCCGCGACCGTCGCCACCATCACCGCGTCGTCCCTGATCGTCCCGTTGGTCGCAGGGATGCCCACCGGACAGGTCTCGCTGGTGGTCCTTGCCGTCGGCGCGGGCTCATTGTTCTTCTCGCACGTGAACGATGCAGGCTTCTGGCTGGTCAACCAGTACTTCCGGCTTAACGTCGGCCAAACGATCAAGACGTGGTCGATCATGGAGACCGTCCTGTCCGTGAGCGGTCTCGTCGTGGTGCTCCTGCTGGATCTGGTGATCTGACGGCCGGCGGGCCTCAGCCCTTGACCACCTGGGTGCCGCCCGCCAGTTCGTCGTGCTTGCCCTGTCTGGTGGGGCTGCCGCTGATGGTCACGGCGATCACGATGATGGCGATGACCCCGAGCAGTCCGCCGACGAACGGGACGATGGGCAGCAGAGTGAACGCGTTGCGGATCGCGGACTGCCGGAAGTCTGGTTTCGGAGCCCCCGCGGGTCCGTGGACGCTCAGCCCGAGCAACTTCTTGCCGGGCGTCCACCCCTGAGTGACCTCGAACGCCACGAAGTAGACGAACATCAGAAGGCCCGTGAACAGGCCCGTCACCGCGATGTTGGACCACGTGTCGGTGACGATGCCGACGATGGTGCCGACGATGCCCACGAGGATGCCGTCGATCACCCTGGCAAAGAAGCGGGGCAGCAGTGCGCCCGCCTCGACCCGGTTGTATCGAGGCGCGCCGTATTGCGGGTCGAAGCCGCCGGTAGTCATGAAGTCAATCTACCGGGGAGCGAGTGCCCTCAGCGTGCGCGCTTCTCGAGCTCCTTTTGCGCACGCTTGACGTCCTTGCGGGCGCGCTCGGCCTGCTTGCGGCTCGCGGTGGCGAGGTCGGCGCCACGATCCCGTGCGACGCTGGCGAGTTCGGGCGCTCGGTCGCGGGCGACGTCGACCAACCTGGCGCTGCGCTTCTGCGCGAGATCGGCCAACTCCGCACTGCGGTCCTGCGTGAGCAACGCGAGTTCGGTACCGCGCTTGCGAGCCTTCTTGGCAAGCTGGGGCGCGCGCTCGCGTGCAACGTCGGCGAACTCCGTGCCGCGTTCGACTGCGACGTCGGCCAGCTCGGCACCGCGCTCCAGCGCGACGTGGGCGATCTCGCGGCCGCGCTCCGCGCCGATGTGGAGTCCCTGCCCGACCCGGTCGACCAGCTCGCTGTCGATGAGAGCGTTCGGAGCATCCGGTGCACTCGGCAGAACGCCCGAAACCCTCTCCGTCACCTTGCGCGCGGCGCGTCGGCCGCGCCATCCCAGCGAGGGCTTGCCCTCGGTATCGACGGAGGCGATGATCAGGCCGCCGATGAGGCCGACGTCAGTAAACAGCGCCCGCCGCTCAGCTGCCTTTCGGGCGGGATCGGTCTCGTTCCAGAACGCGTGGCCACCAAGGCTTCCCGGGACGACGCTGACGGCCAGCGCCGCCGACGACAGACGCGGCAGCCGGCCCACGGCGAGGAGCAGGCCAGCGCCGATCTGGACGCCTGCGGTGACCTTGGCAACGGTCTCGGCGTTGGTTGGCACGTTGGGGCCGACGGGATCCGGCAACTTGCTCAGGCCCTCCAGAGTGGGTCGGGCGGCATCAGCGGCAGGCTTGGGACTCCGCAACGCCTCCACACCACGGGTGATGAAGGTGGTGGCCAGCATGGGACGCGCGATTCGTCGAATCAACATGCGCGGATGATACCCAGTAGGGCAGGTTCCAAACCCTGACTTGAGGGGCGAAAAGAGCTTCCGAACGATCAGCGCGGTCGACCCTCGTCAGGTGGATTGAGGCGGGTGGTCGTGGCGGCACCGTCGTCGTAGTCACCCGCGCCGCCGAGCGAATTCATCATGGCCAGCGTGTATCGCTGACCCGTTCCGGCGAAGCCGACTGAGTTGGTGACCCATCCGCCCTGCTCCAAAGACCACCCGTCCTTGTTGCCGGGAGCCATCGCGGGGCCCGCGCCCCAAACCCCCCACTGCTGGTTGGGGGCGACGTTCTGCAGCTCGTACACGATGGCGGAGGTCTGGGCGGGGTCGAGCCTGGTCAGTACGTAGTTGATGAGTCGGTCGAGGTCGTTCGCCGTCGACTTCTGGAATCCCAAGTACGGGTAGATGCTGGCGAACCCCTTCTGCGGTTGGAGATCCGTCATGCCGTAGCGCGGGAAGTCGGTGTTGAACCCCATGTGATCGGGGCCGCCGAAGCGCGACCACAAGGCGTCGGCGGCGTCGTCGTTCGACGAGTGCATCATCGCGGCCATGTGGGCTTGGTCCGAGTCCGTCAGTGAGATCGCGCCTGCTCGGGCACGCGTCAAGAGGTCGACGACCATCGCCAGTTTGATCGTGGACGCCGTCCACACCAGATCGCCGGCGTGCGCGTTGCGATACGTCGCGCCGGTCGCGCGATCCCGGAGCACGTAACCGACCGAACCGGGGCGGGTGGCGAGATAGGCGTCCGCCGCAGCGACGCGTGCCTGGAGATCGTCCGCGACTGCAGTCGGTGGCGTCGTCAATCCTGCGCATCCGAGGACGATCACCGCGGCGGCGACCAGAGGCCATTTCATCCGAACACCTTCGCATTAGGGTGGGGGTTTCAAGAATCGAAGGAGGACGGCGTGGGCCTCGTCGCGGGAATCGACTCGTCCACCCAGTCGTGCAAGGTCGTGATCTGCGACGCCGAAACCGGTGACACCGTGCGCTCGGGTTCGGCGCCGCATCCCGGCGGCACCGAGGTCGACCCGGCCGCATGGTGGGCAGCGCTCGGCGACGCTGCGGCTGCGGCCGGCGGTCTCGACGACGTCGCCGCCGTCTCGGTGGGCGCCCAGCAGCATGGCATGGTCTGCCTCGACGCGGCAGGCGACACCGTGCGAGATGCGCTGCTGTGGAACGACACTCGGTCGAGCGGCGCCGCTGCGGCGTTGATCGAGGAGCTCGGCGGGCCTGCGGAATGGTCGGCCCGTGTTGGAGTGGTTCCCGTCGCGTCGATCACCGCGGCGAAACTGCGCTGGCTGGCCGACAACGAACCCGAGAACGCCGACGCGACCGCCGCCGTCTGCCTGCCGCATGACTGGCTGACGTGGCGGCTGAGCGGCTCGACCGACGTCGCCGACATCCGCACCGACCGCAGCGACGCCAGCGGTACCGGTTACTTCGCCGCCGAGGACAGCAGCTATCAGCCCGACCTCCTCGAGCTGGCCATGCGCGGGCGTCGTCCGACGGTGCCGCCGGTCCTCGGACCGTGCGACGCCGCCGGTCGGACCACGACCGGGGCCGTGCTCGGACCCGGGGCGGGGGACAACGCCGCTGCGGCCCTCGGCCTCGGGGTCGGCCCCGGGGACTGCGTCGTCTCGCTGGGGACTTCCGGAGTGGTCAGCGCGGTCGGCGATTCCGCTCCGCACGACGCCGCTGGGCTGGTCGCCGGGTTCGCCGACGCCACGGGGCGTCAGCTGCCACTGGTGTGCACGCTCAACGGCGCACCCGTCCTGGCCGCGGTGGCGAGGATGCTCGGCGTGGACTTCGACGAGTTCGACCGGCTCGCACTGTCCGCGCCCCCTGGTGCCGACGGGTTGACCCTGGTGCCGTACTTCGACGGCGAGCGGTCACCCAACCTGCCTGACGCGGCGGGAGCGCTGCACGGTGTCACGACCCGAAACCTGCAGCCTGCCAACGTTGCCCGCGCCGCGGTCGAAGGCCTGCTCGCCTCGATCGAGTTCTGCGTCGAGCAGATTGCCCGTCAGGGCATCGAGCTCGGACGCGTGATCATGGTGGGCGGAGGTGCACGATCGGAGGCCGTTCGCCGCGTCGCCCCCGCAGTCCTCGGCAAGCCCGTCCACGTGCCGACGCCCGGGGAGTACGTCGCGCTGGGCGCAGCCCGGCAGGCTGCCTGGACCCTGTCTCAAGCGGCGACGCCCCCGCCGTGGACGTACGGCGTGACGGCGTCCTACACCGCCGAGCCGACGCCCGAGGTGCTCGATCGCTATCGGGCAGCGCAACCGCTGACGCTGGGGCAGCACCGAGTCTGACGCGTTCGCATGGCCTTGGTTCCGACCCCTACGTCCGTGGCAGGACCGCGTCCGCCTCGCCACCGTCCACGACCGCGCGGGCGAGTTCGGCCAGCCGACGACGAGTGTCCCGCGCGTGCGCACGCAATGAGGTGAACGCTTCGTCCATGTCGAGCTTCCTCGCTCGGCGAGCACGCACTTGGCCTGCTCGATGACCAACCTGGTGTTCAATGCGGTCTGCAACTGCGCGGTGAGAACGGCGGAATGGGACAACACTCTTTCGTGCAAGATGCCAATCGTCGCGATGTCGGCAAGGGCCTGGGCGATGCCGACGTCATGGGGAGACAACGGCTCTGATTCTTTAACCGCGCTACTTCTGTTGACTACGGGCTTCCGCTCCGCTTTCCCCGGCGTCGAAATCGTCGTCGCTGCTTGAGCGGCCGACATAGCTACCGTCACCTTGGCCGTGTTTTCCTTCGCGGGCACCCGCGACCTTCGGATCGGCTTCGGCGTCCGATTCTGCCTCTACATCGCCATTGGTCATATTGGCCCTTCCCGTCGGTCGCGCTGCGCTGATGGGAACGACTTACCCACCACCGCAGGAACCAACCACGTCGCCGGCGTTCGGTCGCGGCCAGCTGTGTTGAGGTAGAGCGGCTCCCCGAGGGCGCAAGCCGTCCAGGATGAGGCGTAGCGGTGGCCAGTTCGCGCGCCCACAACGGGTCGCGGCGTACGCCGTCATGATGATGGCCGGCTCGGCGATCCGCAGGACCGTAACGCCGTCGCGGACGGGTCGGTTGAGCGGCAGCAAGCCGACACCGTACCCGGCGAGGATGAGATCCTCGACCAGATCGAGACTGTCGATCTGATGCGCGATGTGGGGTGCGAACCCCGTCAGCGCGGCCAGCGTACGCACCGCGTCTTCATCGGCGGTGTTGCGGGAGTTGACGATCCATGCAGCGTGGGCGTAATCGTGCAGATCGGCGGAGTCGGCGTCGGTATCGCCGACGCGAACGCCGAGTCCCCAAGGAGTCGACCACAACGGCATGGTGTCCAGCGCTGGGTCCGGCGACGCGGGCGCCAGGTTGTAGTCGTATACGAGGGCTAGGTCGAGATCGTCGTCGACGAGCAGGCGAAATGCTTCGGCGGGCTCGTACTCGCTGATGATCACGTCGACCCGAGGGTGGCTCGAGGCCAGTTGCGCGAGGACGGGGAGCAGCGACACCCGGATGCCGGTGGCGAACCCGCCGACGCGGATCGTGCCCGCAGGCTCCGCATCGGGATCGAGGTCGAGGCGCGCCGTATCGACGGCAGCGAGGATGGTCACGGCGTGGTCGGCCAGCCGACGACCTGCGGGTGTCAGGCGGACGCGCCGGCCCTCGGGTTCGATGAGCGCCACCCCGGCGTCCTTGGCGAGCGCAGCGATCTGTTGGGACACCGTCGAGGTGGTGAGGTGGTGCGCTTCGGCGACTGCACGCATCGATCCAAGGCGGGACAGCGCGAGCAACAGCTGCAGTCGCCGGGTGTCCACGCGGCCATTGTCCGCCATGCGACGATTCCGGAATGACCGCACGCCCGGCACACTTCACGCACATCGCCGAGGACCCGCCCTCGTCGGGCTGGCGGCGTGGGCCCTCGACGGTCGGCACGGTGACGACGGGTTCATGCCTGCGTGGCTCACCGTCGACCTGTTCAAGGCCGCACGAGGGATGCCGACGGTGGTCTCCACGCGTCTCGTCCGCGACGGCAGGCGGGTGCGCAACTCCGAGTGCGAGCTCGTTCAGGACGGTCGTCCGGTGGTCCGCGCCACATTGGTGCAATACCGCCGCTCATCGGCGCCGAAGGGCGAAGAGTGGCGCTCCGCAATGGATTTTCCCCGTCCGGACGTCGACGACACGCGCTATACGCGCATCGGGAGTGACAAGGGGCTGGTCCGACGCGATCGCCGACACCAGAACGCGTCGCGCAAGCGCTTCATGAACAGGTCCGTCGACGTCGTCGCGGGTCAGCGCAACGGACCGTTCGTCGACGCGGCCATGGTCGCAGAGGGCACCAGTCTGGTGACCAATCTCGGAAGTGCCGGGGTCGGATACATCAACGGCGATCTCACCGTCGGGTTCGCGCGCCTCCCGTGCGACGAGTGGATCGGGGTTCAGGCCGACTCCCACTGGGCGCAGGACGGGATCGCCGTGGGCACGGCCACCCTGTTCGACAGCGTCGGGCCCTTCGGGTCGGGCATGGTTACCGCCGTAAGCAACCCCGCCGCACAGATCGACTTCACCGACGACCCGTTCCCGTCGCGGACGCGCTGACGCCTCGACCATTCGCAATGTGTGAACGGTATGTCCTGAAATATCACGTGGACGCGAACGGTAGTGGTGCCATTCAATGCAATGGTGACCATGAACCAGGCCCGCACCGGGGTTTCGATGGCGACGGCGTCGATGCTGTGCGTGCAGGTCGGTCTGGCGCTGTCTCTTGGCCTCATCGACCGGATCGGCGTCGAGGGAGTCGCGTGGTTGAGGCTGGCGTGGGCTGGCGTGCTGCTGCTGATCATCGTTCGACCGCGCCCGTCGGCGTTCACCAGGATCATGTTTCTGACGTGCGTGGTCCTCGGCGTCGTCACCGCGGCAGTCACCCTTCTCTTCATGGCCGCCGTTGCCCGGATTCCGTTGGGTACGGCCAGCGCCTTGGAGTTTCTCGGCCCCCTGGGCGTCGCGGTCATCCAGGGCAGGGGCAGGAATCGGTTCGTCTGGCCGGCGCTGGCCGCCGCCGGTGTCGTGCTGTTGACCCAGCCGTGGGCGGACGCCATTGATCTAATCGGCGTGCTGTACGCGTTGGCCGCCGCCGTCTGCTGGGGCAGCTACATTCTGCTGACCCAACGGGTCGGGGATGGAGTCGAGGGCGTGAACGGATTGGCGGTGTCGATGGGCGTGGCCGCCGTGTTCTCCACCCTCGTCGTCGGATCTTCCGTGCTCCCGCGTGTCACGCCCGAAACATTGCTACTGGGAATCGGTCTCGCCATTCTCCTGCCGGTGATCCCGTTCACCTTGGAGTTGATGGCCCTCCGCAGGCTGACCACGGCGTCGTTCGGAACCCTCATGAGCCTCGAACCCGCCTTCGCCATGGCGGTCGGTTTCGTGATGCTGTCGCAGACACCGGGGGGAGCGGGTGTGGTCGGCATCTGCCTCGTCGTCATCGCGGGGATCGGCGCCGCGCGCGCCGGCGCCAGAACACCGATCCGCGTCGACGTCATTTGAGTAGCTATCCTCGGGAGGATGGCACGGGGATTCTCCGACAATGCATTCGTCCGGTTGGTCAACAAGCTGGCGGTTGCATCGATGGACCTGCCTTTGATTGGCAGGTTGGTGCGGCGCGGACTTGTCACCATCCGCTACGTCGGTCGTCGCTCGGGCCAGACCTTCGAGATCCCGGTCGGGTACCGCCGCTCCGGTCAATCGATCATCATCGCCGTCGGGATGCCCGATGCGAAGGAATGGTGGCGAAACTTCCTCCGCGGGGGAGGTCCGATCACGCTGGTCGGACTGGACGGACGGGACCGCACGGGACACGCCGTCGCCCACCGCGACGAGCGTGGCCGGGTCTCCGTCACGGTCCAGCTCGACGCATCCTGATCTGAGTCCCGTGAAGTAGCCGGCGCCCGGTCGCACCAGCGACACGCCGACGAGTGTCAGCAACCCATTTCGATCCAGGCAGCTACGTGCGGATCGCGACGCTTCCGCGCATGGAAGCCACTGGCCAGTTCTTCCACCCTGACCATTGCCGAACCGAGTGCAGTACCTGAACTGTTCGCCGCTTACCACGAGGGCGCCGTCAAGAGTTACGCACGGTTCGGGGTCGGGGATGCGCTCGACGGCGATCCTGCGCACTGCGCAAGCGACACCGCTCTGTTCTGGGCGATGACCGATATCGCGGGACGCGTCGTCGGAGGTGTCAGGACCAAGGGTCCGCTGACGTCTCCCGACGAATCGCACGCCGTCGTCGAATGGAAGGGCTGGGCCGGCGAGTCCGTGGTCCGCAGCATGATCGCCGACCGCATCCCTGCGGTGTGGTCGAGATGAAGGCGGCGTGGCTGGCAGCCGACGATTCAAACAACCGACACAGGGCAAAGCTGATCGCCCGCAGCGGATTTCACGCCATGGCACCTTTCGGCGTTGACTACTTCATGGCGACGTCCGCGGCCCACGTCCTCGAACAATGGCGTTCCTCGGGCGGGGTGGTCGCTCCCATCCCCGCGACGCCCTATCCGGACGAGCGGTACCAGACCAAGATGATGTGGTGGGATCGCCGGACGTTCACGGTTCACGGCGAGCCTGAGCAAGTCGATTCGATCGTCGTCGAGATGGCCCGGATTAACCATGGGCGGCAACGGGTTGGGGACCACCCTCGCTCACTCTGCGGACCCGATCCCCGCACGCTCTCGCCGCGATTGAGGGCGGCTCAGGCGTCGATTCGCTTGCGGCGGTAAAGCGTTCCGATGCCGACGAGCAACAAACTGATCAGCAGGATCGCGGTGGCAAGGACGTTGATCTGAGGCGGGACGGCTGCCTTGACGGCGGCGTTCACGTACAGGGGATACGTCACCGTCGAGCCGCTGACGAAGTAGGTGATGATGAAGTCGTCGAGGGAGAGGGCGAACGACAACATCGCGGCGGCGACGATGCCGGGAACGATGAGCGGCAGTGTCACCTTGAAGAATGTGCGGATGGGGCTGGCCCCGAGATCCATGGACGCATCCTCGAGCGTCCAGTCGAACCCACGGACGCGGGCACGGACCGTCATCGCGATGAAGCTGACCTCGAACGCGATGTGTGCGATCAGGATCGTGACGTAACCGGTCGCCCACCCGAAGTCGAGGAAAAGCACCAGCAGCGACGCGCCCATCACCACCTCGGGCGCGGTCAGCGGCAGGACGAGGAACGTGTCGATCGCCTTGCTGCCCCGAAACCGTTGGCGCACCAGCGCGATGGCCACCAGTGTGCCGAGCACCAGAGCGATGGCCGTGGAGACTGCCGCAACATTGATGCTCAACTTCAGCGCGTCGGTGAGCGCGGGGTACTTGAACGGGTTCAACCAGTTGTCGAACGTGAAGCCCTGCCAGCTGTAGTTGAACTTGCCCGCCGGGTGGTTGAACGAGAACAGGATGATGACGAAGATCGGGAGGAAGAGGTAGAGCAGCACCAGTCCGGCGACGACGCGCAAGGTGACGTCGCCAAAGTTGAAGCGGCGCAGGCTACGACGTGGCCTGGGCGCCTCGGTCTTCTCCACGGCGTCGACGATCAGAGGTCCCGCGGGAAGCGTCATACCAAGTCCTCCGTACCGAGCGCCTTCGTGTACAGCAGCACGCCGACCAGAATGAAAGCCATAAGCACGAAGCTCAGCGCAGCCGCCGCCGGGTAGTCCTTGACCACCAGGAACTGTTTCTGAATGACGTTGCCGATCATCGTCGTCTGTGTGCTACCCAGATAGTCGGCATTGATGAAATCGCCTGCCGCCGGAATGAATACGAGCAGGCTGCCCGCGAGGACGCCGGGCATCGACAGCGGCAGGATCACCTTGCCGAAGGAACGAGCGTTGCTCGAGTACAGGTCCCGCGAGGCCTCCAACAGGCGCGGGTCGATCTTCTCCAGGCTCACGTACAGCGGCAGAATCATGAAGATGATCCAGTTGTAGGTCAGGCCGCCGATCACGGCCCAACTGGTCGAGAGCAGCCGGCCCTCACTGGGTAGCAATCCGACGCCGCCGAGCGCGCTCACCACCCATCCGTCGTCGGCGAGGATCGTCTTCCATGCCAAGGTCCGGATGAGAAAGGTCACGAAGAACGGCAGGATGACCAGGCCGAGGATGAGGTTCTTGTACCTCCCAGCCTTGAATGCGATCACGTACGCCAGCGGGTAGGCCAACGCGATGCACGCCACCGTGGCGATCAACGCGTAGGTGAACGACCGGATGATCTGGTCCTGATACGCCGTGAATGCGTGACTGTAATTCGCGAAGTTCCACGAGAACGACAGCGTCGGAAGGAAGACCGAGCCGCTCATCGACGACAACGACGTACGGATGAGAGACCAGAACGGCACCACGAAGAACAGCGCGAGGTATGCGAGCGCCGGCAGGACCATCAGATACGGAGCGATCTTGCTCCGCTGGCGACTACTACTGGCTACACCTGCCATCGCCGACCCTCAGCCGCCGGTGACGGCTGCGTACAGCGTGTTGTATTCCTGGGTCTGCTCGTCGGTGAGCGGCGCCCAGCCCTTGACCATGTCCAGCGTCGACTTCGGCGGGTTCACCAGCGGGTTGGCCGCGAGCTCCGGGTCGATCTTGTTGAGTTCGTCGGTCATGTCCGACAACACCGGCACGTACTGGACGAACGCCACGAGCTTCGCGTAGTTCGCCCGGTCGTAGACGTAGTTGATCCACGCCTCGGCCGCGTTCTGGTTCTGCGTGGTGTACGGGATCACCATGGTGTCGACGAAGGTAGTACCGCCGGACTCCGGAACGACGAATACGAGGTCGGGGTTGTCGGCCTGCAACTGCACCACGTCACCGGAGTAGGCCTGCGCGATGGCGATGTTGCCCGCCGCGAGGTCATCGGCGTAGTCATTGCCGGTGAACCTGCGGATCTGGCCCTTGTCCTTCTGCTCCTTGACCAGGTCGACGGCCTTCTTGATGGCGTCCGAGTTCGGCTCGGCAGGCGATGCGCCCTGCGACATCATGATCATGCCGAGCGCGTCCTGGGAGTCGCTGAACAAGCTGACCTTGCCCTTGAACGCGGGATCCCACATGTCGTCGATGGTCTTGATGTCGCGCCCGGTGGCCGCCTTGTTGTATGCGATGCCGACGAGACCGGACATGTAGGGAGCGCTGAACTTGCGGCCCGGGTCGACGCTCGCCTCGAGTAGATCGCTTCGCAGATTGCCCTTGTTGGACCAGCCGGCGTCGCTGATCTCGTTGAGCCAGCCGAGTTGCTGGATGCGCGAGGCCATGAAGGTGGTGGGAACCACCAGGTCGGCGCCGATGTCCTGCTTGCGCGACAACGGCTCCTTCACCTTGGCGAACCACTGCTCGTTGTCGTTGAAGTCCTCCTTGTAGTCCACGGTCAGACCGCTCGCCTGCTGGAACGCGGCGACGAATCCGTCGGCCATGTAGAGCGGCCAATTGGAGACGCGCAGCGTGCCAGTGGCCGGGCCTTCGGTGACTGACGGTCCCGCTGACTCGGGCGTACTGGACGAACTGCATGCGGCGAGGAACGACCCGCCCAGCCCTAGCGCGGCCGCCGCGGCGGCGCCGCCCCCGAGGAATCGTCGCCGCGAGGTGCGCGACGACGTGATCCGGGACATCAGGCGGGGGTCGATCTCGTTCGCCATGGAGGTGCCTTTCGTGGTTCTGCTGAGGTTGTCGGAAAGAATGGGGTTCGGTCGACCGCTACGGCTCCGGGGGAGCGTCGAACATCTCCTCCAAGTCCTCGGTGGTGGGAATGTCGGCGGCCGGAAGGACCAGCGAGGCGTCGGGTGCCCACGCGACGTGGACCTGGTCACCGGGCCGTAGGAGGGGGAGATTCTGTTCAGACCCGACGTGCGCGACGATCGGAGAGCCGTCGGGCGCGTCCATCGACAGGCGCACCACCGGACCCTGGAACGTCAGATCCGTGACGGTCGCGGACACCGTTGCGACGTCGCCGCCGGGCCGATCGATCGACACCCGGACGCGTTCGGGTCGCACCATCAGCGTGGCGTGTCCACCGGATTCGATGGCGGTGTCGCCCGGCTTGGCCCGCAGCGTCGTGCCCAGCACCGAAAGCTCGGCGAGGTCACCGTCCATCCGGTTCTGTCGGCCCGGCCATAGATTCGCCTGCCCGATGAAGCTTGCGACGAAGACCGTGGACGGCCGGTCATAGATCTCGGTCGGGGTGCCGATCTGTTCGACGTTTCCTGCGTTCATGACCGCGATGCGGTCACTCATCGTGAGCGCTTCCTCCTGATCGTGGGTCACGTAGATGAACGTGATCCCGACCTCGCGCTGAATGCGCTTGAGTTCGAACTGCATGGCATGGCGCAACTTGAGGTCCAGGGCGCCGAGGGGCTCGTCGAGAAGAAGAGCGCTCGGGTAGTTCACCAGCGCCCTGGCCAGCGCTACGCGTTGCTGCTGCCCACCGGAGAGCTGTGCCGGCCTGCGCTTCGCGAAGTCGGTCAGGCGGACGATCTCGAGGAGGTCGTCCACTCGCTTCTTGACCTCGCCCTTGGCGATCTTCTTGCTGCGCGGACCGTATGCCACGTTGTCCCACACGTTCATGTGGGGAAACAGGGCGTAGTGCTGAAATACCGTGTTGACGTTGCGCTTGTGCGGGGAAACCGTCGAGACGTCGACGCCCTCGAGGCGGATCGCTCCCTCCGTCGGAGTCTCGAAGCCCGCGATCATCCGTAGCGTGGTCGTCTTCCCGCATCCCGAGGGGCCCAGCATCGAGAAGAACTCGCCAGAGGCAATGGCGAAGTCGGCGTCCGCGACGGCGACGTAGTCGTCGAACCGCTTCGTCACGTGGTCGATCTCGATGACCGGTTTGCCCGGCTCGCGAGTGACCGCGCCTTCTCCCGTTGCGCTCTCGACGGCAGTGCCGTGTGTGCCGCTCAGGACGACCTCCCTGGTTCTCGGCACGAAGTGCGGGTCGCCCTGTAGCGAATCTTGGCCCGGTCCAGCCCCGTGCGCTGTGGCTAAACCTTCGCCGATGTAGGCGACCTTCGCAAGCGATTCCGCAACGAATTTACATTTCGACAATGGAATCCCTCGCTCCGGAGGTTGCTACGACGCCGATTCCGCTTGCGAGGGCCAGCGTTGAAAAGTGACCGACCACGACCATGATCGAATGAACGCATGACACAGGAGGCCACGGCACCGGGGGCACCGGGGGCGCCGCACAGTTCGCTCACCGCGTCACCATTCAGTGGGAAGACACCGAACGGCGTCGGTGACCTGTCGGTCGAGACCCATGGCATTGCACCGGTTCCCGGCGACCGGCGGTACGGCACTCCGCGCCGGCTGTTCACGGTCTGGTTCGCCCCGCAGGTCAACATGACCGGTGTCTTCACCGGCGCACTGGCGATCGTGCTGGGGCTGGGCTTCTGGCTGGGCCTGCTCGCGATGATCATCGGGACGCTTCTCGGGTCGCTCGTGGTCGGCTACCTGTCGACGTGGGGTCCGCGGACTGGCACAGCCCAGCTGCCCAGCTCCCGCATGGCGTTCGGTGGTGGCGTCGTTCTTCCTGCGGCACTGCAGTGGTTGTCGTCGATCGCCTGGGACGCGCTGGTCGGCTTGTTCGGTGGAGAGGCGCTGGCGCTGTTGCTCGGCATCCCGTTCTGGGCCGCCGTTCTGATCGTTCTCGGCGTCCAGGGTGTCGTCGGCTTCTTCGGCTACGAGGTCATCCACCGTCTGCAGGCGGTGCTGACCGTCGTGCTGCTCGTGACGTTCGTCGTGTTCGCAGTCAAGCTCGTCGGCGGGCACGACATCGTGACCCCGCCGGTCGCGCAGGGTCCCGACCTGATCGGGGCCTTCGTGCTCGAGGTGACGATCTCACTCAGCTTGGCGGTGTCGTGGGCGAGCTATGCCTCCGACTTCAGCCGGTACCTGCCTGCGCGGTCGTCGCGACTGAGCGTGTTCGGATACACGTTCGCCGGGATCTTCGTCGCCTACGTATTCGTGCAGGGGATCGGCATCGCGGCAGGCGAGCTGGTCGCGGAGCAGACGGCCGAGGGTGTGCGATCAGTGATGGGTGGCGGCTTCCTCGGCGGACTGGCGCTGTTGATCATCGCGCTGGCCTCCGTCGGCTCGGGAGTGATGAACGACTACAGCGGATCGCTGGCACTGCAGACTCTCGGCGTTCGGGTCCGCAGACCGTTGTCGTCGGTCGTCGTGACGGTGATGGCGTTCGGCCTCATCCTCTGGCTGCACTCCGCCGACACCGCGGCACGCTTCCAAAACGTCCTGCTCTTCGTCAGCTACTGGATTCCGGCGTTCGTGGCGATCGTGTCCGTGGACTGGTGGCTGCGCCGGCGGGGGCGCGACACCATCGATCCCGCGCGCGAGCACACCGTCCGCGCAGACGCCGTCGCTGCGCTGCTGACCTTCGTGGTGGCGTACGCCGTGGCGGTGCCGTTCATGGACACCTCGATCTTCGTCGGGGCCATCGCCGAGAAGTGGCACGGCGCCGACGTCGCGTACTTCGTCAACTTCCTGGTGGCGCTGGCGCTATACGGCGGTTACCGCGCGGTGCGGTCGCGGCGCTGACCGTCCGTGCCCTGGAAATTCGGGTGCATCGGTCATGCGTCACGCTAACCTGAAGGCCGTCAATCCGTTTGAGCGGAAGCGCCCCAGGGTGGGTTCCGGTACCGAAAGGAGTTCGCATGCGCGCACTCACCCTCGCCACGACTGCCGGTGCCGCTGCAGCCACTGCCGTGCTCGGCGGTCTCGCGACCGGGCCAGCCGTTCAGTCCAACTGGTACCAGAAATTGCGCAAGCCCAGTTTCCAACCGCCGAGACAGGCCTTCCCGATCGTGTGGCCTCTGCTCTACGCCGACATCGCCGTGGTCTCGGCTGCCACCATCGACGAGCTGGACGCGCGGGGTGACAAGCCGGCGGCCCGGACGTTCTCCGGTCTGCTCGCGCTGAACCTCCTGCTCAACGGCAGCTGGTCGTGGCTGTTCTTCAACCGTCGCCAACTCGGTGCGTCGGCGATCCTGGCGGGTGCGCTCGCCGTCAGCAGCGCTGACCTCACTCGGCGTGCGGTTCAGGTGAAAGGGGCTCCAGCGAGGGCACTCTGGCCCTACCCGCTTTGGTGCACGTTCGCGACGGTGCTGTCGAGCCGCATCTGGTGGCTCAACCGCTGAGGGATGAGCTGAGGCGTTTCATGGCCAAGTCGACCGATAACGAGGGTGACGACGGCGAGGAGGAACGCCAGCGCCTCGCCGACCAGGTTCTCGGCTGGGCCGAGGACGCGATCTACTGGGGGATCGCCGTAGTCCTGGTGTTCGGATCCGCGGCGCTGCTCGTTGCTCAGTTCAACACGCTGCTGAGGCTGCGGAACACGTCTGCCTCCACCCTGATGCTAGAACTGCTCGACGGCTTGCTCCTCATCTTCATTTTCGTGGAGTTGCTCTACGCCGTTCGGGTGTGTCTGCGCTCGCATGAGATCGTCATCGAGCCCTTCCTGGTCGTGGGAATCTTGTCCGCCATCAAGGAGATCGTCGTGCTGTCGGTGGAGGCCGCGAAGCTGTTGGAGGAGGGCCCCGAGTTCTCCCGCGCGGTCGTCGAGATCGGCGTGCTCGGCGGCGTGGTGCTGGCGCTGGCCGTCGCCGCGTTCGTTCTCCGGGCGCGCGGCAGCGACACCCACGACCGCTCGGACGAGTGACCGCGTCACCGCACGGTCGCGAAGAACGCCCTGACGTCGTCGACCCAGAGTTCGGGTTGTTCGAAAGCCGCGAAGTGGCCTCCGCGCGGCATGGTGGTCCAGTGGGTGATGTTGTAGTTGGCTTCGCACCACGCGCGTGGCGGGCGACTGATCTCCTTGGGAAATGACGCCACGCCCGTCGGTAGCTCGACGCGGCCGCCGGACCCGACGGCCGCCATGCTCTCCCAGTACAGGCGGGCGGACGACGCGCCGGTCGCCGTCACCCAGTAGAGCGTCACGTTGTCGAGCAGTTCGTCGCGGGTGAGCGCGTTCTCGGGGTGGCCGTCGCAGTCGGTCCACGACCAGAACTTCTCGATGATCCAGGCGAGTTGTGCGGCAGGCGAATCCACCAACCCGTAGCCCAGCGTCTGCGGCCGGGTGGCCTGCTGCTTGAAGTAGCCCGAATCGACGTCCCGGTAGTACGTCAGCGCTTCGAGTGCCGCCTTCTCCTCGTCGGTCGGGTTCTCCCTCGCACTGGCCGGTGGCCTGCCGATCGGCATGTTCGTGTGGATTCCGACGCAGCGGCCGACGTTTCGTCCGATGTCGGTCGTCACGGCCGCACCCCAGTCGCCACCCTGCGCCCCGTACCGGTCGTAGCCGAGCCGCACCATCAGCGTGTCCCAAGCCCGCGCGATCCTCTCGGTGTTCCACCCCGTCGCGGTGGGCTTTCCGGAGAATCCGTAACCCGGCAGCGACGGGCACACCACGTGGAATGCGTCCTGCGCGCTGCCGCCGTGAGCGGTGGGGTCGGTGAGCGGTGCGATGACCTTCTGGAACTCCACGATCGAGCCCGGCCACCCATGCGTGATGACGAGGGCAAGGGCATCGGGATGGTGGGAACGCTGATGTATGAAGTGGATTGGCAGACCGTCGATCTCGGTGGTGAACTGGTCGAAACGATTCAGCGCCGCTTCACGCGGGCGCCAGTCGTAGTCGTTGCCCCAGTACGTCGCGAGTTCGCGGGTGTACGCCAGTGGGATGCCTTGGCTCCAGTCGTCCACGCATTCTGCTTCTGGCCACCGGGTGTCGGCCAGCCGGCGGCGAAGGTCGGCCAGCACGTCGTCGGGCACGGCAATGCGAAAGGGCTCAACGGTCGTCATGGTCGGCCATTCTCGTCCTCGCGGTCGCGGGGGATCGACACCTGGGTGGCTTCGGCCCGTCCGCGCAGGACCGTCGACCCGTGTGTGGCCCACTGCCCGCGTTCGGCGTCGTCGGCGCGGGAGATGGCCGCACCGGAGGCCATGGCCCTGCCGGGGATGGTCTTGGCGGAGTCGGCAAGGCGCGCTGCCTCGTTGACGGGATCGCCGATCACCGTGTACTCGTAACGGTTCTCGGCACCGAATGTTTCCTGCGAAGACGGGCCCGGCCGAAACTCCGATGCCGAAGTCGACGACGGGCAGCCTGCGAAGGTCCGCAGAAAGGGCGCGGGCGGTGGCGAGTGCCGCGGTGGCCGCGCCGTCACTGCCGAAGACGACCAGCGCCGCATCACCCTGAAACTGGTTGATCACACCTGCGTTGTCGTCCACTGCGGGCACGACGATCTGAAAGAAGTCGTTCAGAATGTCGGACACCTCCGGCGGGCTGAAGGTGGCGGCCAACGTGGTGGAGCCCGCGAGGTCGATGAAGAGGATCGCCACCTCGCGAACCTCACCAGTTAGGGAGTCGTCGCCCTCCATGGCCAGCCGCACCACGGCGTGACCGACGTGTCGGCCGAACAGGTCGCGGATGCGGTCGCGCTCCGCGAGACCCTTCACCATGCTGTTGAATCCACGCTGCAGCCTGCCGATTTCGGACTGCTCGTACACGTCGATGGTGCGTCCGATACGGCCCTGCTCGACTTCGGCCATGCCGTCGACCACGTCTCGGACGGGATCGGCAATCGAGCGCGCCACCAGGATGAGCGCGCGCAGGCCGAGCAGAACTGAGACCACCGACAACACGACGATGGGAACGTCCAGCGAGGCGGTCGCGGGATGAACCACCCGTTGGTCTTGAACACGATGAGCGCGACGATCGCGGCAATTGGCACGGCGCTGTTGGAACAGCCACATCATCACCAGTCGGCTGGCGATGCCCGGCGCCGTGACGCGGCTGTCCACGTCGTTGCCGGTGGCCGCCGCGACGATCGGCCGGGAGATGCGTTGCGTGAACAGCAGGCTGGTGCTGACCGTCGACATGCCGCCGAGGAGGACCGCGACGCCGATCAGGATGGCGGGGCCCGCCCCGGCGCTCAGGTTGACCAGGATGAGTGCGGCCCCGCCGGCGCCCCACGTGGCGAGGAGCAGAGCTGTTTGACGGCGCACGATGGTGCCCGCGCCGCGTCGCTGTCCCGCGTCGGGTTCGGCTCTTGCCACGAACCAGCGCAACGACGGTGTGATGTTCAAGTAACCGCCCACCCCCGCGGCCACGGTGCCTGCAACCACGAGCGTAGCGCAGCGCGAGCGGTGTCGTCGACGTCCGACGTGGCTCACCTGCTTCGTCGTGCGGCATGTGGGCGCCGTTCCCGTTCCTGGTTGCTCGGGACGCCAACGCCGACGCCCGTCACCGCTTCGGTGCGTTTACGCAGTCGTTCGGCGCTAACGGCGAGGAAGTCGAGGATGACGGCCAGTTCCGTGTCTGAGTAACGCTGCCACACCTGCGCCGATGACCGTTGCCATGACGCGAAGAACTCGTTGTCGGTGAGTTCGTCCACGTCGGCGTGCAGGAGCACGCGTCGCCGGTCGTCGGGGTCGGGTTCGCGCCGCAGGAATCCCCTGGCGACGAGACGGTCGATGAGGTTGGTGACGGACGCGGCCGCCAAACCCGTGGCACGGCCCAGGTCTCCGGCGCTCATCGGGCCGATCCGGTGGAGCGCTCCAAGTGCCTTGTAGTCGGTGGGATGTAGGCCGATGAGGGCAGCCAGGGTCGAGTGGAACAGGACGGTGGCATCGCTGTGTTCGCGCCCGACGCGACGGAGCTGCGCGAGAAGCTCTGTCCGCGAGGCGTTTTCGCTCACGCGGCGACCACCAGCGCGACGAGGGTCGCGGCGCAGGTGACGGCGTCGAGGGGGAGTCGCAGCAGGCTGCGTCTCGACCAGCGCACCGCGGCGCCTCGGTCGATGGTCGCGGGGTCCGCCTTCTCGAACGCGGTGGCCTTGGGGATGAAGTCGACGACGGACCAGATCCTGGTGGCCGCGTGACTTGCCACCGCGACGAGTAGGGCGGTGCGGACCGGGGGATGGCTCCAGCTCGTGACGACCGCAGCGATCAGCGCTACTTCGAACGCCGCGTGCGCGGGAATCCAGAATCTGCGGCGGGAGAGGCCGCCGTTTCGCGGCTGGACGATCGCCGGCCGGTGGGGCCAGACCGGATCGAGGACGCGGTATTCGTACAGACCGCCGCCGAGCCGCGCGCATGCGAGGAATACGACGACAGCGAGTAGGGCGATGGCCGGCGTCGACACGCCACCGAGTATTACGGTGCACCGTAATATGCGTCAAGTCGTCGTGATCCGGTTGGGTTGCTTGGACGGGTGGCGACAGGCTGTGTACAGTCGTTCACCGAATACTGACGTCGTTGCCACGTGCGACCAGCGCGGCCAGCTACGTGCGGGATGAAACCGCCGAAAGGACCACTCGCATGACGTTTTCCCTCGAGCTCTCCGACGACGTGATCGAGGTTCGAGACTGGGTACACGACTTCGCTGAGAAGGTCGTCAGGCCCGCGGCGGCCGAGTGGGACGAGCGCGAGGAGACGCCGTGGCCCATCATCCAGGAGGCCGCCAAGGTCGGCCTCTACTCGGTGGAGCTCTTCGCCACGCAGGCCGCCGAGCCGACCGGGTTGGGCATGCTCACGGTGTTCGAGGAGATGTTCTGGGGTGACGCAGGCATCGCCCTGTCGATCCTGGGCACCGGGCTCGCCGCTGCGTCACTGGCGGCGACCGGAACACCCGAACAACTAGGGGAGTGGCTGCCCCAGATGTTCGGCACCGTCGACGAGCCGCTGCTCGCATCCTTCTGCGCGTCGGAGCCGGGGGCCGGCTCGGACGTGTCGGCCATCATCACCCGTGCGCGGTATGACGAGGCGACGGACGAATGGATCATCAACGGCACCAAGACGTGGGCCACCAACGGCGGCATCGCCAACGTCCACATCGTCGTCGCGTCGGTTCATCCCGAGTTGGGATCCCGCGGTCAGGCGACGTTCATCATTCCGCCTGGCACGAAGGCTTTCAGTCAGGGACAGAAGTTCAAGAAACACGGCATCCGCGCCTCCCACACCGCCGAGGTCGTGCTCGACGACGTCCGCATTCCCGGCAATTTGATCATCGGGGGCAGGGAGAAGTTCGACGATCGGATTGCCAGGGCGCGCGAGGGCAAGAGTTCCGCGGGCCAAGCCGCGATGAAGACCTTCGAGCGGACCCGCCCGACAGTCGGCGCGATGGCGCTGGGTGTCGCACGCGCGGCGTACGAATACGCCCTGGAGTACGCGCAGCAGCGCGAGCAGTTCGGTCGCAAGATCGGCGACTTTCAAGCAATCGCGTTCAAGCTTGCCGACATGAAGACCAGGATCGACGCCGCGAGATTGCTGGTATGGCGAGCCGGCTGGATGGCGCGCAACGACAAGCCGTTCATCAACGCCGAGGGTTCGATGGCCAAGCTCGCGGCCAGCGAGACCGCCGTCTACGTCACCGACGAGGCCATCCAGATCCTCGGTGGTAACGGCTACACCCGCGACTATCCCGTCGAGCGCATGCACCGCGACGCGAAGATCTTCACGATCTTCGAGGGCACCAGCGAGATTCAGCGTCTGGTGATGGCCAGGGCGATCACCGGGCTGCCGCTCAAGTAGTCGCTCGCCGTCCGGCCGCTGGTCGCTACAGCACTAGGAGCCAGATCGCGGCGTAGTGGCAGATGGCCGCGGCAGCGGTGAACGCGTGGAAGAACTCGTGGTAGCCGAAGGTCTGCGGCCACGGGTTGGGCCAGCGCACCCCGTAGAGCACCGCTCCGATGTTGTAGAGCACTCCACCGGCGATCAAGAGTCCGACGACGACGACGCCACCGCCGGCCAGGAGGGTCGGCGCGAACCAGATGGCGGCGTAACCCAGGGTGAGATACAGCGGTACGCCGACCGACCGCGGCGAGGACGGCCAGAACATCTTGAGTGCCACGCCCGCCGCCGCGCCGCAGTAGACGATGGTCAGCACCTGCATCCCGGTGCTGGGCGGCATGGCCAGGAGCAGGAAGGGTGTATAGCTCCCCGCGATGAAGATGAAGATCATCGAGTGGTCGGCCCGCTTCATCCACTTCCGGGTGGCGGGGCTCTTCCAGTGCACGCGGTGATAGACCGCGCTGACGCTGAACATGCCGACGATGGTCGCCGTGTAGATCAGGGTGGCCAGGCCCGCGTTCGGCGACGCGACCAGCCAGGCGACCGGCACGAGCACCCCTCCGGCCACGATGGCGCCGATGGCGCAGACCACGTGAATGAGGCCGCGGGCGCGCGGCGCGTGAAAGAAGTCGGTGACCGTGTCCGCGAGAACCTGGGGCAGGTCGTCGTCGCCGCGCAGGATCTCCGGCGTCTCTTCGACAGCCGCTCGTTCTGACTCGGCGGATCCGGTGATCGTGCCGCTCACGTCGAAACCGATCTG
>NZ_DASQEU010000174.1:0-5167 GCF_035633495.1 Mycobacterium sp.
CCGTCGCGGGCGTTGGCCGACTACGTCCGCGCCCGGGATCTGACGTGCCGCTTCCCGGGCTGCGCCGTGCCCGCGCACCGCTGCGACCTCGACCACACCATCCCGCACGGCGACGGCGGGCCCACGCATGCGTCGAACCTCAAATGCCTGTGTGCCGGACATGGTCCGATCGTCACGCCGGTGAGCGCGTTCAGCGCGGCCAACAGGGTGGCGGTGGTGTCTCGGGCTACCACCACTTCTCCGAGCCGAGTCGGAGGCACTTGCGTAGGTCGGCGTCGGCGGCGCGCACCGCGGCTTCCTTGATGCGGTAGGCGACAGCGACGTCAGCGAAGCGACCGGTTGTCAGGTTCGCTCGCTGGCACACAATTCGTTCAATTCCGGCCGCGACCGCCGCGGGGCCGTGCGAATCGACGAAGACGTTCTCGTCTGGCAGCCGCCACAGCGCGGCGAGGCAGCGCAGCACGCCCGGCAGGCCAAACATGGGAATCACATGCTGCCATAGCAGTTCGCCGACAGGGCCGAGCGGGACCCGCGGTTGCGGCGGCGCGTACACACCCGTCCGGCCGGGTCCCAGCACCCATCGGCTCAGGTGCGCCGGCTCGAACGACCCGTCGTAGGGCAGGATCTCGTCGATCTGTCCTGTGCCCCCCGGTGTCTGCCACCGGAGCAGGAACGGGAAGCGATGTCCCGCCGCGGTATCCACGTAGCCGTTGGACGCATGGCGTACACCCGACGACGCCGATGTCGTGCCGACCGCGACGGCGACCAGGTCCTCGGTCGGCGAGATCCCGACCGCCCAGGCGGCACCCGACGGACCGTACAGCCGGATCGCCGCGGCCGCGGGCGAATCCGGCGCACAGATTCGTACCAGCCGCCGGTCGTTGCGGACCACCGCGTCCCACACCTTTCCGATCAGCTTGTCGCCGAGTTTCCCGAAGTTTGCCGGCTTCGGGCTGTGGTCGGTACGCACCGGAGACGGCCGCTTCTTCGGTGTCGGCGGCTGCGCAGCAACCTGTTTCGCCTTCGCGGACGGTCTTGTGGGCTCGGGCGCAAGCCGGGCGGTTGGTCGGGGAACGCAGCCGGCGCACCCGAGCCTTGTCTTCGTCGCGACCAGTCGTTCATCGGCACCGCAGTGTGGGCAGGCGATGTCGGTGAACCGGGTCAGCGGGATGAGCCAATCGAGCGTCAGCGGATAACGCCGGTCGCCGCGGCGTACATCGACCGGCAAGCGCCATACCGGCACCTCGTAGATGTGCAGCCGATAAGGCCGGATCTCGTGGCTCGCCTGGTACTTCTCCCGAGTCTCGCCGATCCGCCGGGCGCGCTCATTCCGTACGCTGTTGGCGCGTGCGTCCAGCAGCTCCCGGCGATCGACAGGTGCTTGCACGTGCCGACGCTCGATCGTCGCGAGGGCGTCACGGTAGTAGGCCTCGACGCGTTCAAGCTCAGCATCGCGAGCTTTGTCGATGCCATCACCGAGTTCAGATCGCCGCCGATCGGCGCCCTGCTCGATAACCCGGTCCGCCAAACCAATCGCCGCGGTCAGGCCGGTCAGCGACGGCGAACCATCTTTCGGCGCCATCGGCAAGGCGGCGAGCCTCGTACTGACGTGGGTTGGGAGCTGGCGTTGCGACTGCACGTCCACCCAGCACTCGGCGCATTCCTGGTAGTGGTCGTCGCTGGACAAGGTGTAGTCGACCAGCGCCCCAACACGCAGAATCGGGCGAACCGACCGGGTCGGTGCGCCCGCGGCGTCGATCCGTCCATGATCGATGGTGAACTGGTCGCGCGCCACCGCCTGCAGGTGCTCGGCCGGTGGTGGCGGGGTGACGGCCACCGGAACGGCCATCACGGCGACGTCGCCCACCGCAAGCACCTCGTCGGCAGAGCGCCCCAGCGCGGGATGCCCGGCCGAGAGGAAGGTCGCGCCGTCCTCGCGAGCGACATCGAGGTCGGCGGTGACCCGCAGCTCTTCCGGCAGCCCCAGCATCGTCTGCAGTGCCGGTGGGAGCATCACCAGCGTCGTATCGCCGCCAAATTCGGTGAGCCCGCCGCTCGCCTCGACATACCGCAGCCAGAAGTCAAGCCCCGAGTCGGTCCTCGTCACGACGGCTCACCTACCAGGAGGTCGACATCTTCCCTGCTTCGAACATAACTGCGTCTCGCCTCGGCGAGCGCGTTGCCAAGCGCGTCGAGCCGCCGCTCGAACTCGTCGTCGTCGGCGGCATCGACGAACGCATCAAAAACCTCGTTCTCGAAATCGAAGTCGTCATCGACCCGGCCGAGGATCATGTCAAGTTCACCGACGACCAGTTCGAACAGGTTGATCTTTGCCTCAAGCACGTGCATGACCTGTTGCTCGATGCTGCCGCGGCACACCAGGTTGCTCAGCGTCACGTCGTGTTCCTGCCCGATCCGGTGCAGCCGGCCGAGCCGCTGCTCGATCTGCATCGGATTCCACGGCAGGTCGAAGTTCACCATCACATGACAGAACTGGAGGTTGCGACCCTCACCCGCCGACTCAGTCGACAGCAGGATCGGCGTTTCGGCCCGGAACTCCGCAATCGCGGACTCCTTCTCCGTCCGCGTGAGGCTGCCGTGATACACCGCCGACGACAGCCCGGCACGCTCGACCGCTGCGACGAGCGCGTCCAGTGTCTGCCGGAACCCGGTGAACACCAAAACCTTCTCGCCCCTGTTGACGTGGCGTCGAAGGAGTTCGACGAGCACACCCACCTTCTCCGGTTCCCGGATGGCTCGGGCTCGTTCCGCGAGGTCGTCCCAGCCGTGCTTCACCAGAGTCGGTGCGGCGGCCGCGGGGCTGGAGCCGGCCAGCCGGGTCAAGCCGCGCAGGGCCAACCGGGTGCGTCCCGACCCAGTTGCCGCTGCCCTGACTCGCCGGACGATGTCGGTGTACAGGGCGGCCTCGTCGATGCCGGGCGTCACCAACAAGGTCTCGGCGAGGCGCGGCGGCAGCAGCACGGCAACTTCGCTGCGGCGATGTCGCACCATCACGTCTCGGGTCCGTACGCGCAACTCCTCGACGTTGTGCGGCGTCGACCCGAGAGACGCCGCGCCATGTTTGGCACGAAACTGGGCGGGTGTGCCGAGCAGTCCGGGCGAGACGAGGCTGACCAGCTGGTAGAGGTCCGACAGTTTGTTCTCCACCGGCGTTGCGGTCAGCATCAGCAGATAGCGGGTGTGGAGCCTGCGCGCGAGCTTGCCCGACGCGCTTCGTGGGTTGCGGAGCCGGTGCGCCTCATCGAAGATCACCAGGTCCCAGTTGGTGTCGGTCAGCCTACCCAGCAGCGGATCGCGGCGAGCGGCGGCGAGCGATGCGATCGTGACCGGCCGGTCCATCCCAATCTCGCCGTCAGGTGTCGACCCGGATCGGGCGATCGTGGTCGGCAACCCGAACTTCCGCTCGAGTTCGTCGCGCCATTGGTCGACAAGTCCCGCCGGAACGATCACCAGCACGTGGTCGGCGAGCCCGCGCATGCGTAGTTCGGACAGCACCAACCCGGCCTCGATCGTCTTGCCGAGCCCGACCTCGTCGGCCAGGATGCCCCGGCCGCGCATCCGCTGCAGCACGGTCCGCGCAGCCTGCCGCTGATAATCGAACGGCTCGAACCGCAGCTGCGGTACCGCAAGGAAGGTGTCGAACCCCGGCCGTGCCCAGACCTGGGCGGCATGATCGACGATCGCGGACCAATCCGGCTGCGGCCGTGCGCCATTGCGCAGCCTCGCCAGCAACGGTAGGTAGGCGGACAGATCCGCCGTCGATGTGTCGCCAGCGGCGATCGTGACGGTCATACAGCCTCCCAACGACCCGGCGCGTGCCTGGTCGCACTGGACCGTAACGGCGACCACCGACATGATGCGACGACCCACGCCGACGTGTGACGAATGAGGCGAATGAGGCGAATGCGGCGGATGCGATTCTCTGGGTGCCTGGCTTGACGAAATCAGATCAGCGTGAGGTTACGCGCGCTGGCGTGGCGGACGGCGTCAATGGGGATCGACTGATCGAGAGTCGCGAACCGGCCACCATTAGCGGTTGCGAGCGCAAGAAGATATGCGTCGGTTACCTGGCGATGCCCGTGCAACCGCGAGTGGTCGATGAGCTCGTCGTCGAGCAGGCTGACCGAACATAGCCAGTACTCGTGATATTCGGTCTCCGCGGCGCGTGCCAACCTGCCGATCGCCTGCACGGGTGGCACTGGGCTGGGATAACGAGGCTGGCTGATGATTCGAACGAAGCCGTTTTGCGTTATTGCACACGACGCCCAGCCGTGGACGATCTCGGCGTCGACCCACCGGCGAACACGCTCGTGGTCGACGTGATCGCTGTCGAGCAGTGCGATAAGGACATTGACGTCCAGCAGGGCGCGCGTCACACCGCTTCCTCGTCACGCAGCCGATCGACGAGAGCGTTGGACACCGCGGGCCCCCGATGCTCGAAGGGCTCGAAACCATAAAAGCTTTCCGGTCCTGTACGCAGACCGGCGTTTTGCTGTTGCGTCAGCGCCTGCCGGGCAAGATCGGACAAGACCTCGCCTGCGGTGCGGTTCTCGCGGCGCGCGCGTTCCTTCACCGCGAGCAGTACGTCATCGTCCAAGGACAGCGTGGTGCGCACACATCTGATGTTAGCGCATCAAGTCGATGGACCGGCAGCCAGAGCCACCTGCGTGCTGCAGGACCTTGTCCACGTTTCGGTCGCCGCTCTTGCTGAAGTGAAGCGGTCGGCGGTCACGGGTCCACGGGATGTACCTCCGCCAGTGCCCGAAGGCCATCGACTTCTGCAGCTCCTCGTCCACATTCGCGACGCCTAACGCTCACCAACCCGTGGGCACCACACCAAGCTGGCCAAACACATTAACAACTTGTGACCAACCTCGCGTGCCTCTGCCGAAAGCATCATCTGCTCAAGACGTTCTGGGGCTGGCGCGAGGAACAACTCCGCGACGGGACACTGATCTGGACTTCCCCGGCCGGCGACAGGTGGGTCACCACCCCGGGCAGCGCACTGCTGTTTCCTACCCCGTGCGCACCCACCAGCACCATCACCGCCACCCCCCGAGCAGACCAACCGTGCGGCGACCGGACCGCCATGATGCCGCGCCGCCGACGCACCCGCGACCAAGACCGCGCCGCCGCCATCACCGCC
>NZ_DASQEU010000175.1:0-1532 GCF_035633495.1 Mycobacterium sp.
AGGAAGGCCAGGGCGGACGGCGCCCGGCGTTGCTCGGGCGTGAGATGGTCGGTGGTCATGGCCGATACTGCGCCCGGTGTGAGTACCCCGGCGCCGCCGTCGAGCAGCGCCGAGGCGAAGCGCAGCAGGTCAGGCGCGGTCGACACCAGCCCTCCTCGAGCGTCCGGGAACGACGGCGCGGTCGCCCAGCGGCTGCCAGTGGCGTCGTCGAACAGTGCCAACCCTGACTCGTCGACGACGTAGCACGGGGGCAGCCGCCCAGGCGGGGCGACGAAGGACGTGTCGGCCATCCCCAACGGGTCGAGCAGCCGGACGCGCAGCAGTTCATCCAGCGGACGCCCGCCGGCCCGGGCAAGCACGACACCCAGCACGGCGTAGGCCAGGTCGTAGCGCCAGACCGCACCCGGCTGCTCGAGCAGGGGAAGTTCGGCGAAACGGGCGATCCACTCGTCGGGAGTGAGAGGGACAGACGGGTTCGGTGGTCCGATCCCCAGGCCGGCGTCGGCGGCCGCGCCGATCGCCGGGCAGTCCTGCTCGAACTCGAACCCGAAGCCGAGTCGCATCGTCAGCAGGTCCTCGACGGTGGGCGGGCGCTCGGCGGGGACGGTGTCAGCGAAGGACGCGTCGAGTCGGCGCAACACGCGACGATCTTTCAGCTCGGGAATGAAGCGCTCGACCGGGTCTTCCAGTGCGAGGGCGCCGTCGTCAGCCAACGCCAGCGCCAGCGCAGCCACGATCGGCTTCGTGTTCGAACTTATCCGCACCATGGCGTCGATGCTCAGACGCGCGGCGCCACCGAGTGTGGTGCCACCCGTGGCGTCCAACGACACCTCACCGTCTCGCCAGATCCCGATCACCGCACCTGGGATCACCCCACGGTCGACGTACGGGCGTATGGCCTTCATCACCAAGGTGGCTGTCACGGGCCGATCTTGGCAGGCTGCCCAGCCTCGAGGTGGTCGACCTGGCCGCGCACGTCGCCCTGAGGGCGCGCCACTCGTCGCTGAAGCCAGCAGGTCAAGTGGCCGATGCGGGACGAACGGGCGGCATGTTCGAACCATCGCGGAGTGAATGCTCGGGCTGCTTGGGGGTCCGGCGAGAGGCGACCGACGGCCGCTTCAGCGCGACGCCCCTGAGCCGGCGCAGCGCTCAGTCCCACATCCTTGTCCCTGCAATCACGCGGAACACATCGTGCGTCACCGAGGTCGGGCATCGGGGGTGCGGCACCGAACAGCCACGGTGAGGCGCTTCGAAACCGCCAATCGATTGACCCGCGACGCGCGGCCGTGTGTCACTTCGGCCCGCGGGATCGAATACCGTTAATGGCTCTCCCACTCGGAACCACAACACCTCGTGTCGCATCAGCGAAATCGGGACACTCCCCACATCAGCGGACCACCGAACTGGGCGCGTCATAGTGGGCCGGAAAGCCGTGCCCGGATTCCTCAGCTGGCCGTAGACGGCCAAGGCCGGCCGGGCTGGTCGTCACGATCGGACAGCCACCGTGGGTGACCATGGGAGCCCCCACACCC
>NZ_DASQEU010000176.1:0-14324 GCF_035633495.1 Mycobacterium sp.
GTCGGCGGGATCAGTGGCGACGTCGACCTCGACGAGGGCGGATTCCTGCTCGGGCGCCATCTTCGTCTCGAGCCGGACGCGCGCAGACCTCAGTTGATCCAGGCTCAGCCGCACAGCGACGACGGTCAACCAGCCGCGCACCTCGTCGATCTCGTTTGGCTCGGTGCGGGACAGCCGCAGGAACGCCTCCTGCGGCTTCCTCGGCCTCCCCGACATCGCCGAGCATCTGGTACGCGAGATTCACCGTCGTCGTGACCGGAGCGACCGGCAACGTCGGCGGACCGCTCGTCACCGAACTCGCCGAGGCAGGCATCCAGGTGCGAGCCGTCACCCGTCAGCCTTCCGCCACCTTCCCACGTGGCGTCGCGCCGTTCGAGTCCGCGCTCGACGCGCTCTCAGGGGGGACGCAGTCTTCCTCAACTCCAGAGCGCTCGGCGGCGAACTGGAGGCGACGGTCGCCGCGGCATGCGTGGCGGGCGTGACGCGACTGGTCGCCCTGTCGGCCATCAACGCCGACGACGACTTCTCCCGGCAGCCGTCACGCTTCCGCGGCGACAGAAACCGAGAGTGCGAACAGCTCGCCGTCGATTCGGGTCTGGACTGGGTCAGCCTGCGCCCCAGCGTGTTCGCGTCGAATTTCGCAGGCATGTGGGCATCCCAGATTCGCGCCGGCGACGTCGTCTGCGGGCCCTACGCGTCAGCATCGACCGCACCGATCGCCGACGGTGACATCGCCGCCGTCGCCGCCCGCGCACTGCTCACCGATGATCTGGTGGGCCGGCGAGTTCCACCGACCGGACCGCAGGCCCTTACCAACACCGAACTCATCGACGTCATGGGTGCCATCCTCGGCCGCGAGCTGACATACCTGGAGGCGCCGGAAGACGTCGTGCGGCAACACTTCCTGGGCATCGGCTTTCCGGCCGAATTCGCCGACGCCTACATGGCGCTTCTGGCAGCGAGGGTCGACCGACCTGCGCTGGTGACCCACGACGTCGAGGAAATCCTCGAGCGTCCGGCCCGCACGTTCGCGCAATGGGTGTCCGAGCACCGCAACCACTTCACCGATTAGCAAGGGAGACAGGTCATGTCGGACATCCGCCCACCTCGATGGCTCAAGCCCATGAACAAACTCTTGACTACCGTGCAGAGGCTCGGCATACCCGCGGGACCGTCGATGGTGCTCACCGTCCCCGGCCGCAGGTCCGGCCAAACCCGCAGCACGCCGATGACACCGTTCGACCACGACGGCGGGTTCTACACCGTCGCGGGTTATCCAGGTGCGGACTGGGCGGCCAATGCGCGCGCGGCCGGACTGGGAACGCTCACCCGCGGCCGCCGGTCTCGACCGGTCAGAATCGTCGAACTGTCCCCCGACGAGTCCAAGCCGGTACTGCGAGCGTTCGCCGTGAAGGTGCCGGTGGGCGTCGGGTTCGCCAAGCGCAGTGGCCTCGTCACCGAGGGCACACCCGATGAATTCGAAGCGCTGGCAGGGCGATTGGCGATGTTCCGGTTCGACCCCGCATAACCCCATTAGCCCTCGGGCTCGTCGGGGTCGACGAGCATGCGTTCGGGGTGGTGATAGCCATTGGTGCGGGCTTGCCCCGAGTCGAGGTGCGGTGGCGGGATCCATTCGCAGCGTCGCCGTCGACAAACGGTGTACGGGGCTATAGCGCCACGCGCCGCCCCGGCGAGGGTGACACGCCAGCAAACGGTCTCGCCTTGCTCAACGCGGCGGGCGGAGTTTTCACCCACAGCGCCCGCGCCGACGAGCTGCACGCCGACATGGCGGAGCTGTCCTAGACAGTTCGGACGTTGGTCGGCGACTGCTGCGAGCTGGGCGGCTCCGAGGACTTCGTGGACCTGTCCGCGCTGTACCGGGTCTGGACCAAGTGGGCCGAGTCGAACAACACCGGCAAGGGGATGAGTCAGAACAAGTTCCGCGCCGCGCTCAAATCGCTGTATCTGCAGAACGTCCGCCCCGGTCAGAAGAAGATGCCCGACGGCAAGCCGGGCAAGTGGGTGGTCGTCTGGGCCATCAAGCGGGCTGAGTGGGTCCACCACGATCGCGGCATCAACGGCGACGCAAGGGGGATGGCCGGACCGCGCCCTAACCGCAGGATGGGATCCGCAGGCCGCGCAGACGCGGTCTGGTCTGCTGGCCGGCCGAAACGAGTTACGAATCAACCGTGCAAGTGGTCTTGGTGGTGGTGAGGAATGACAGTCGAACTGCAGGTAGTGTGCCCGATTCGTGTCCTACACCTGGGGAACAAAAGGTAGCTTGATGTATCCGGCGTCGGTGAAGGTGTGCGTGACGCACCGCCAAACTTCGAGGTAGGACTCTCATGCTCGTCCACCACACCACGCTGGTGCAGTTCCTCATCGAGGAGCGACGTCGCCATCCGAGCGCGAGCGGTGACCTCAATGCCCTGATTCTCGACGTGGCGCTGGCATGCAAGGCGATCTCGAACCGGGTGGCTCGGGGCGAACTGGGTGGTGCCCCCGGTTCCACGGACGTCGTGAACGTGCAGGGCCGGGTCCAGCAGAAGCTCGATGTGCTGGCCAACGAGTATTTCCTGCGTACCAACGAATGGGGCGGACAGGTCGCCGGTATGGCGTCGGAAGAACTCGAGGAGCACTACCTGCTGCCCGCGCAGTATCCGCGGGGCAAATACCTGCTGATCTTCGACCCGCTCGACGGATCGTCCAGTATCGACGTCAACGTCTCCGTCGGCAGCATCTTCTCCATCCTCCGGGCGCCCAACCCCGGCACGGACCCAGACCTGGCGCACTTCCTGCAGCCCGGTTCGGAACAGGTGTGTGCCGGCTACGCGATCTACGGACCCTCGACGATGCTCGTGCTCACCGTCGGAACCGGCGTGCATGCCTTCACGCTCGATCCGGGTCTGGGCGAGTTCTTCCTCACCCGCTCTTCGGTCCGGATCCCCCGGGCCGCAACCGAGTTCGCCATCAACGCGTCGAACCGGCGATTCTGGGAACCGGCCGTGCAGCGCTACATCGACGAGTGCCTGGCCGGCCCAACCGGGCCGCGGCGCAAGGACTTCAACATGCGGTGGGTGGCGTCGCTGGTAGCCGAGACGCACCGCATCCTCACCCGGGGCGGCGTCTTCCTCTATCCCCGCGACTCGAAGGGCCTCGCCGATCCGGGCCGGTTGCGACTGCTGTACGAGGCCAACCCGATGGCGTTCCTGATCGAGCAGGCGGACGGCCTGGCCAGCACCGGCCGTGCCCGCATGCTCGACGTCGTACCGCGCAGCCTTCATCAACGCGTGCCGTTCATCTTCGGGGCCGCCGAGGAGGTGGAGCGGATCGAGGAATACCACCGCGAGAACAACGACCGCGCGGACGACTCGCCGTTGTACGGCACCCGCGGGTTGTTTCGTTCGCCGATCGGCTGAACGAAGGAGGAGTGGCATGTCCCGCCTGCATCCCATCATTTCGGTCACCGGATCCTCGGGGGCCGGAACCACCTCGGTTATGCGCACATTCGAGCAGATCTTCCGGCGCGAGGGGATGAATGTGGCCTTCGTGGAAGGCGACAGCTTCCACCGCTTCGACCGGGCCGAGATGAAGGCCGCGATCGCCGATGCCCACGCGCGCGGCAACCACACCTTCAGCCACTTCGGGCCCGAGGCGAACCTGTTCGATGAGCTCCGGGACCTGTTCGAGTCCTATGGCAAGACGGGGACCGGCAAGATCCGCCGCTATCTGCACGACGAGGAGGAGGCGGAGCCGTACCGGCAGGAACCGGGGACGTTCACCACCTGGGAGGCGCTTCCCGAGGGTACCGACATGCTGTTCTACGAGGGCCTGCACGGCGCGATCGTCACCGACGAGGTAGACGTCGCCAAGCATGCCGACCTGCGCATCGGGGTGGTGCCGGTGATCAACCTGGAGTGGATCCAGAAGCTGAACCGGGACAAGGTGGCCCGCGGCTACACCTCCGAAGCGGTCACCGACACGATCCTGCGCCGGATGCCCGATTACGTGAACTACATGTGCACCCAGTTCTCCCATACCGACGTCAACTTCCAGCGGGTTCCCGTGGTCGATACATCGAATCCCTTTGTCGCCAGAAGTATTCCGACGGCCGGCGAATCGATGCTCATCATCCGATTTCGCGATTCGCACGGCATTGACTTTCCGTATCTGCTTGCGATGCTGCATGACTCGTTCATGTCGCGCGCGAACACCATTGTGTGCCCCGGCGGGAAGATGGATCTGGCGATGCAGCTGATCTTCACGCCGATGGTGTTGCGACTGCTGGAGCGCCGCAAAGCCGAACTCTCCGCTCGCTGAGCGGTCAGGAAGCCGCCCGACCCCGGATCGCGTTGACCGCCCGCCACCCGAGTTCGGGCTGCGACACCAGATGGTCGATCAGCAGCTCGGTCGACATCGTGGGGGTGATCTGGCTGACCACATGCCAAGGGCGGTTCATCGGCGTGCCCGGAACCGGCAGCTCCACCAGCACACCCGCGGCGAGCTGGCGGCGCACCGCCTGCCGGGAGACCAAGGTGACGCCAAGCCCCGCCACGGTCGCGGAGACAACGGCGCCGTGCGAGCCGAGGACCAGCTTGGGCGGGGCGATGTCCAGTTCGTCGAGCAGCGCGGTGGTCGTCGCCCGGGTGCCCGAGCCGGGTTCGCGTAGCAGCCAGGTGGCCGTCGCCGGCTCGAAGTCACGTGCGGCATCCGGCGGCCCGACCACGATCAGGGTGTTCGGGCTGATGGCACGCACCCGCACCTTCTTGCGGAGGTCGTCAGGTGGGCGCCCGGCCACCACGAGGTCGACCCCGTGCCGGGACAGCATCGGCCAGATGGCATTGCGCGATGCGACCTCGAGGTGCAGTACGACGCCGGGGTGCTCGGCGCGGAACGACGCCAACGCCGCGGGGATCAACAACTCTCCTGCCGAGGTGACGGCGGCGAGCCGGATCGAACCGTTCTCGGGGTCGGCCTCCCCGCGTGCCGCCAGGATCGCCTCGTCATGCAGCCCGAGGATCCGGCGGGCGTACTCGACGTAACGCCGGCCGGCCGGCGTCAGCCGGACGCCGCGGCCGTGGCGGTCGACCAGCGCGACGCCGATGTCGGCGCTCAACGCCCGGACCGCCGACGAGATCGACGATTCCGTGACCACTAGGCGTTCCGCCGCGCCACGTACGGACCCCGCATCAGCCAACTCGACGAGCGCACGCAGGCGCGCATTAGTCGTCATGTCGCCCCGCTCCCCGAAGTGTGTTCAAGCAGTGTGCTCTTTACTGCCGTCCATGTCGCGGGTAAAGACCCGACTTGCCAGTAGATCGGCAGGTTCGATGGTGGTCAGCGCCCGCAGATCGACCGGGCCGGTCTCACCCGACAGCAGTCGCCGCGCATGCCGCAGCCGGGCGCGCTCCAGGGCGTTGCGGACACTGCGCGCATTGGCGAACCACGGCTGATCGATCCTGCGGTTCAGATACTGACGCAACACTACGCGCGCCTCGTCGGAGAAGGTGTAGCCCAGGGTGTCGGCCATCAGGACGGCGATCTGCTCGAGTTCGCCGACGGTGTAGTCCGGAAACGTGATGTGGTGGGCGATCCGGCTCTGCATTCCCGGGTTTGCCGAGAAAAACTGGTCCATCTTGTCGGCGTACCCGGCGAGGATGACCACGAGGTCGTCGCGGTTGTTCTCCATCACCTGCAGCAGGATCTCGATCGCCTCGGAGCCGTAATCCCGCTCGTTCTCGACTTTGTAGAGGTAGTAGGCCTCGTCGATGAACAGCACACCGCCCATCGCGCGCTTGATGACATCCTTGGTCTTCGGCGCCGTGTGCCCGACGTATTCGCCCACCAGGTCGTCGCGGGTGACGCTGACCAGGTGGCCGCGTCGGAGGTAGCCGAGCCGGTGCAGCAGATCTGCCATCCGCAGGGCGACCGTGGTCTTTCCGGTGCCGGGGTTTCCGGTGAACGACATGTGCAGGGTGGGTTGCGGCGCGCTGACTCCGTAGCGCGCCCGCATCTTGTCCACCAGCAGCAGCGCCGCGATCTCGGCGATGCGCGTCTTCACCGGCTCGAGGCCGACAAGCTCGGCGTCAAGCTTTGCCAGCACCTGGTCGACGCCCGACTCTTCCCGCGCAAGGGCCAGATCCACCACCGCGTCAGGGGGCAAGACGTCGCGGTCTGCCTCGTCGCGGTCTGCCTCGTCGCGGTCCGACTCGTCGGGTTCGGGTGCCGGACCAGGCCGGTACCCGAACGCGCTGCGCGGGTTCTCGGTGTGTCCGACCGTCATGAGTTCACACTCGTCATGCCTTTTCGGCGGGGTACCGATCCCCCGCGGGGCGCTCGGTGGCGTAGGAGTGCGTAGCATAGCCGATCTTCCGGTTGGCCTTCTCGGCGCGGTCGAGCCGGAAGCCCGGCTCTTCAGCGGGACGGTTCACGATGAACGACAACGCCGTCGTCTGCCGGCCCAGGCTGGCGTCGTAGGCGTTGAGCTTGATGTAGGAGTTCGGGTTGGCGGCCCGGCAGGCGTTGACCTCGAGCAGCACGCCGGCGGGGTCCTTGAGGTCGAACAACGGCAGACCCCACATCTCCCAGTACGTGTTGCGCGGATGGGGATCGTCGGTGAACTCCACCGACAGCGGCCAGCCGTTACTGAGCGCGTAGTTGATCTGCGCGGTTATCTCCTCGTCGGTGAAATCGGGAAGGTAGGAGAAAGTGCCCTGAGTGATACGCATTCCGTGTTCCTTTCGGCTGACGCCGGCTACCTGGCGGTCGGCGTCGCGACGACGTCGGGGGTGTCGGTGGACTCGTAGTTGAAGGTGATGTCACCCCAGGTGGCCAGCGCCGTGTCCAGCGCGCGGTTCCGCGATGCCGCCTTCTTGAGGATCTCCGGACCCTCCTTGAAGAAATCCCGTCCCTCGTTGCGGGCCTTGATCATTACTTCCAGCGCGACCCGGTTCGCCTCAGCGCCGGACGCGATGCCCATCGGGTGCCCGATGGTGCCGCCGCCGAACTGCAGCACCACGTCTTCGCCGAGATAGTGGATGAGCTGGTGCATCTGGCCGGCGTGAATACCGCCGGAAGCCACCGGCATCACGCCGGGCATCGACGCCCATTCCTGGTCGAAGTACAGCCCCTTGACCGGATCGGCCTTGATGCTGTCCAGCCGCAGCGTGTCGTAGAAGCCCGCCGTGGTGTTCGGGTCGCCCTCGAGCTTGCCGACGACGGTGCCGGCGTGGATGTGGTCGACGCCGGCCAGCCGCATCCACTTCGAGATCACCCGGAAGCTGACGCCGTGGGTCTTCTGGCGGGTGTAGGTGCCGTGACCGGCGCGGTGCAGGTGCAGGATGACGCTGTTGTCGCGGGCCCACTTGGCCATCGACTGGATGGCGGTGTAGCCGATCGTCAGGTCGATCATCACAATGACCGAGCCGAGTTCGCTGGCGAACTCCGCCCGCTCGTACATCTGCTCCATCGTTCCGGCGGTGACGTTGAGGTAGTGGCCCTTGATCTCGCCGGTCGCGGCCTGCGCCCGGTTGACGGCCTCCATGCAGAACAGGAACCGGTCACGCCACCGCATGAAGGGCTGGGAGTTGATGTTCTCGTCGTCCTTGGTGAAGTCCAGCCCGCCGCGCAGCGCCTCGTAGACGACGCGGCCGTAGTTGCGTGCCGACAGGCCCAGCTTGGGCTTGGTGGTGGCACCCAGCAGCGGACGGCCGAACTTGTTCAGGTGCTCGCGCTCCGTCACGATGCCGTGTGCGGGGCCCTGGAAGGTCTTGACGTAGTGCGTCGGGATACGCATGTCCTCCAGCCGCAGCGCCTTGAGCGGTTTGAACCCGAAGACATTGCCGATGATCGAACTGGTCAGGTTCGCGATCGACCCCTCTTCGAAGAGGTCAAGGTCGTAGGCGATCAGCGCGATCCACTGACCGGGCGCATTGGGGACAGCTTCGACCCGGTAGCACTTGGCCTGATAGTGCTCGAAGGTAGTGAGGCGATCGGTCCACACAACCGTCCACGTCGCGGTGCTGGATTCGCCGGCGACCGCGGCCCCGGCTTCCTCGGGGGGGACGCCCTCCTGGGGCGTGATCCGGAAGGCGCACAGCACGTCGGAGTCCTTGGGGACGTAGTCCGGCCGCCAATAGCCCATCTCCGCGTAGGGGATGACTCCCGCGTTCCATCTGTCTGCCATCCCTCGAATGCTGCCACCCCACCCTGAAGCTGTCTATGAATAGTTTGGCATCAATGGTGAAGTAATCACTTCAGTATCAACGGGCCCTCACGACCGCTCCTGCCTTGTGCGCACCACCGCCGCCGTGTCGGCCACCGCGGTCGCGATCACCGCGGCGAACTGCGCCGGGGTGATGGGCAGCTCCTCGACAGCCCAACCAGCCCGGGGTCGAGGCAATCGCGCTCGTTGCGCTGTCCGCGTCCGACGACTGGGCCGAACACCGGAAAGTCCGGATGCCGCGGGGCATCCGGACTCGGGTTCATCGTGGATCAACGGTGGGAGTGATTCTGGTGGTGGTGGTGGATGGATGTGCCCGGCTCCGGTGTGTTGCGCTCCAACTGGTCCTGTGCGGCGAGCAGTTCGGGGTGACTCAGCGGGTCCACCGACGCGGCCGCCAACTTTGCATACCCGGCGCGCATCTCGGCGATCGCGGCGAACACCGGGCTGGCTTCCATGATTCGAACACTAGTTCGAATCACCGACGAGAAACCCCCGGCTGTGACAGGTGGAGCCACTGTGACACAAGGGGTTTGATCGAATCTCAGCCGCCGAGGTACGCCGCAATCCCCTTCGTGACGGCGTTGGCGCATGCGGCGCGGCCCTGCTCGGTCGTCATCTGAGCAGCGTCATCGGCGTTTCGCATGTTTCCGAGCTCGACGAGGACAGCGGGATACTCGGCGAGGTTCAGTCCCGCGAGGTCAGCGCGTCCATAGAGTCCCTCCGATCCGAGATAGGTCGACTCGGCCACCCCCGACGCGGCGAGCGCATCGCGCATGTCTGTCGCGAGTCGGATCGACGGCTCGCCCTGCGACGGAAAGAGGGGCGGAGCGGAATAGTTGACGTGGAAGCCGTGCCCGGACGCTGGGCCGCCGTCGGCGTGGATGCTGACGATTGCGTCGGGCTGCTGCGCATTGGCCGTGGCTGCGCGCTCGTCGACACAGGGCGCAGATCCCGAGTCGTCGTTGCGGGTCACTACCGTCTTGGCTCCGAGCTGCTCCAGCTGGGCTCGGACCAGGTTGGCCACATCCCACGTGAAAACGTGCTCGGGGAACCCGGCATCGGTCGCGGTGCCGGTCGTCTGGCAGTCCTTGGTTCCCCCGCGGCCATTGGGCACCTGGCGGCTTAGCGGCCAGTCGGCCGCGGCGCCGTGGCCTGGGTCCAGCACGATCACCTTGCCGGTCAGATCAGCGGCGCGGGCCTGCGGTGCGTTTGGCACCAACGTCACCGCGACGACCGACACGATCATCAGCACCAGTACGCGCATCGTCCAACGCTAACAAAGCGCCACTCGTGCACCCGGCGGGAAATTCTCCACCCAGTGCCTGGCGATGTCGACCCGGCGCGTGATCCACACCTTGTCGTGCGACTGCACGTGGTCGAGGAATCTCCCCAGTGCGGCGATGCGCGCAGGCCGACCGACGAGCCGGCAGTGCAGTCCGATCGACAGCATCTTCGGGGCCCCCGCCGCACCATCGGCATACAGCACGTCGAACGCGTCGCGAAGGTAGGTGAAGAAGTCGCTGCCGCTGGGAAACCCGCTGGCGGACACGTACTTCATGTCGTTGGTGTCCAGTGTGTACGGCACGACCAGATGGTCCTTGCCTGCGACGCGGGTCCAGTACGGCAGGTCGTCGGCGTAGGAGTCGGCGTCGTAGAGGAAGCCGCCGTGCTCGACGACGAGTTGGCGCGTCTGCGGCGAGTCCCTGCCGGTGTACCAGCCGAGCGGCGCCTCGCCGGTCAACTCCGTCATGATGCGGACCGCCGCGGCGAGCTCGGCGCGCTCGGTTTCGGCGTCGACGAGCTGGTAGCTGCGCAATTTTAAGCCGTGGCAGGCGATCTCGTCGCCGCGGGCTCGGAAGGCGGCAACCGCCTCCGGATTGCGCGCCAGGGCCGTGGCGACGCCGAAGATCGTCAGCGGCAAATCGCGCTGGTCGAACAACCGCAGCACCCGCCACAATCCCGCACGCGAGCCGTATTCGTACAGCGACTCCATGCTCATGTTCCGGTTCGAAAATGGCTGCGCACCAATGATTTCAGACAAGAACGTCTCGGAGGACTCGTCGCCGTGCAGGACGTTGTTCTCGCCGCCCTCTTCGTAGTTGAGCACGAACTGGAGGGCGATGTTGGCGCCGCCGGGCCACCGCGGATCGGGTGGGTGCGGGCCGTACCCCACCATGTCGCGCGGGTAGTCGTCCGTGGTCGGCGTCATGGTGGGATTGTCGCAGCGGATCAGCGCACTTTCGCGATGACCGTCTCGGCGAAGCGTTCGATGGGTCCGCGGAACTGCTCGACCTCGCCCGACTCCCCCTCAGCCGTTCCCATCCACGGGCACGCACATCACGGCCGTGACGCCGAGACCCTCGGCCCGCTTGTAGAGGTCGGGGCTGGGCGCCTCCATCAGCGCGAGCATGATCTCGAAGGGTTCGTCGGCGCGGCCGTACTCGCGGCGCAGGGCGCGCGACATAGGGCACCGCGTCATCCCATGCGTAGGCGGTGCCGACCCAACCGTCGCACAGCCGCGCGGCGCGGCGTAGGGCGGCGGCCTCGGACTCGCCGCCGCACATGATCGGCACCGGGGTCGGTTGATGCGGTTCGAGCATCAGTTCCGGCACGTCGTAGTAGTCGCCGCGCCAGAGTTCACGCAGCGCGGGGATCATCTCGTTGAGCCGCTTGCCGCGATCGTCGAACGACTGCCCGAGCAACTCGAATTCCTCGCGCATCCACCCGGCGCCGACGGTCAGCGCGACCCGGCCCTGCGAAATCACGGCCGCGGTCGCCACCTGCTTGGCCACCTCCAGAAGCGGCCGGGCGGGCGCGATGTGGACGGCGTTGGTGAATCGCAGGCGGGTGGTGAGGGCCGCCATCGCGCCGATCATCACCCAAGAGTCCGGCCACCCGGTCTCCGGCGCCCACGGCGGGGCGGCGGCGCCCGACGGATAGGGCGACGTCAGGTGGCGCGGATAGATCAGGTGATCGGCGCAGATCATGCCGTCGAACCCGGTCTCGTCGAGCATCCGCGTGACCGCCAACGCATCCGAGGTGTTCATGAACGCCGTGCCCGACCAGAACTGCATCGCACCAGGGTGCCCCACTCAAGCGTTTTCCCACGGTGGAATTCGGGCAAGATCAGGATCATGCCAACGTTGCTGTGGTTTCGTCGCGACCTGCGCCTTCACGATCTGCCCGCCCTGCTGGATGCCGCCAAGGACGACCAGGAGGTGCTCGCCTGCTACGTGCTCGACCCTCGATTGAAGGCGACGGCCGGCCCTCGGAGGCTGCAGTACCTCTATGACTCCCTGCGCGAGTTGCGCGACGGTCTCGATGGCCGCCTGCTGGTCACGGAGGGCCGCGCCGAGACCCGAATCCCAGCTCTGGTCAGGATGATTGACGCCACATCCGTCCACGTGTCGGGCGACTACTTCCCGTTCGGCCTGCGCCGCGACAACGCCGTGCGCGAGGCGTTGGACGACGTGCCCTTCGAAGATTCCGGTTCGCCCTACCTGGTTTCCCCGGGCCGGGTCACCAAGGGCGACGGCACGCCCTACAAGGTCTTCACCCCGTACTACTCGGCGTGGAGGGAGCACGGCTGGCGGGCTCCTGCGCACACCGGAGCGAAGTCGGCACGCTGGATCGACCCGGCCGACGCGGGCGGCGGTGTCGACATCCCGGCCGGCGAGGCCGAACTGGACCGTCCGGCCGGTGAAGCCGCGGCCCGGAAGGAGTGGAAGAAGTTCGTCGACACCACGCTGGCCGACTACGCCGACGAACGCAATCGGCCGGATCACGAGGGCACCAGTCGGATGTCGGCGCACCTCAAGTTCGGCACCATCCACCCCCGCACGATGGCCGCCGACCTGGGCTCGGGCAAGGGTGCGCAGGCCTACCTGCGAGAGCTCGCGTTTCGGGACTTCTATGCCAACGTCGTGTACGCCTGGCCCGACAGCACGTGGTGGAACTGGAACAAGAGCTTCGACCGCATCGAGGTGGACGAGGACGACGACGCCACGAAGCGCTTCGAGGCGTGGAAGGCAGGGCAGACGGGCTACCCGATCGTTGACGCTGGGATGCGTCAGCTCTCGGAGACCGGGTTCATGCACAACCGGGTCCGGATGATCACCGCGTCGTTCCTCGTCAAGGATCTGCATCTGCCGTGGCAGTGGGGGGCGCGCTGGTTCCTGGAGCAGCTCACCGATGGCGACATGGCCAGCAATCAGCACGGCTGGCAGTGGGCGGCGGGCTGCGGCACCGACGCGGCGCCGTACTTCCGGGTGTTCAACCCCACGACCCAGGGCAACAAGTTCGATCCCGACGGCGCCTACGTCAAGCGTTGGGTGCCGGAGTTGGGCGGCGACGACTATCCCGAGCCGATCGTCGACCACGCTGCCGAGCGCCTCGAGGCGCTTCGGCGCTACGAGTCCGTCCGCTGAACTTCACCCCGAGATGCACTCCGCCAAAACTACGCAGCGTCGTATGCCAGAATGGGCACAGTTGACCGGACCCTTGAGGAGCAACCGTGGCGAACACCGAGGTCGAACGACACACCGGCGTTGACGTCGAGGACGTGCCGTCGGCGAACTGGGGTTGGTCGAAGCAGAACCACCGCGCCATCCAGATCGGCGGCGTACTGGCCGGTTTCTTCATGCTCGCCATGCTCCGGGGTAACCACGTCGGTCGCGTTGAGGACATTTTCCTCATCGGGTTCGCGATCGTGATCTGGGGAATCGTGTTCCGCGACTGGTGGCTGCGCCGCCGCGGTTGGACCCGCTAGCTCGACGGTCAGCGGTCGACGAAGATGTCGATGATCGGATTCAGCCCGCCGCCATAACGGGACAAATCGTGCAACCCGTTCGCAGCGAGCACGTCGACGTCCAGGTAGCACTGCCCGTTGACCTTCGAATGGTGCGCTGGTCAACAACGCGACCGCGGAGTCCGCAATGATCTCTGCACTGCGCGACGCGGCCAACATCCTGTCTGCGTTCGGAGAGGTCGACACTGCGGCCGTCGCGATGTACGTCTCTGGCCACAGACAGCTGAAACCTACGTTCGCGGCAGAGTATTCGGCTGCCCAACCCAGGGACAGCAGGGTCATCCTCGCCGGGCTACGGCTGCGCGCCGACAAGTCGAACTCCGGGCGGGGCGCCGGGCGGATGGTCGCCCAAGGGATCGCCACCGCGCGGGCGGCAGGGGTCACCGGCACCATCCTGGTGCGTGGCGACTCGGCCTACGGCACCCGCGCGGTCATCGGTGCCGCCCGCCGAGCCGGTGCCCAGTTCTCGCTGGTGCTGACGAAGAACACCGCCGTGCAGAAGGCGATCGACTCGATACCCGCCGATGGGTGGACCCCGGTGCGTTATCCCGGCGCAGTACGAGATCCCGACACCGGCGAGTGGATATCAGATGCCGAGGTCGCCGAAATCTGCCACACCGCTTTCGCTTCCACGACAGACGCCACCACCGCCCGGCTGATCGTGCGCCGGGTCAAGGATGCCCGCCACCTCGACGCGTTGTTCCCGGTGTGGCGCCATCACCCGTTCTTCGACAACACCGACGAACCGACCGCCGACGCCGACATCACCCACCGTCGCCACGCGATCATCGAGACGACCTTCGCCGACCTCATCGACGGACCACTCGCGCACCTGCCCTCCGGGCATTTCGGGGCCAAACTCCGCCTGGATCCTGTGCGCAGGCATCGCCCACAACCTGCTGCGCGCCGCCGCGGTCCTGGCCGGAGGCCCCCACCGCACCGCACGCGGTGCCACACTGCGTCGCAAGATCGTCAACATTCCCGCCCGACTGGCCCGGCCCCCAGCGCAGGCTAAGCCTCTGAAGGAACAAGCGGCAGCAGCGATCTAGTGCACCGGACCAGGATCGCTCGTTGACGGGCGCTTCGCATTCGGTGCCGAAGGCGCCCGGATGGTTGGGAACGGCCTCATCGAGCCCTTGACCGACCTGGCTCCCGGGTTGGAGCACGTCACCCTGCTGCAGGGCGCGAAGGCCTACGGTGCACACGCCGGACACCAGCCGCACCTTCCGACGCGTGAGCGCGACCCGCGCGCCCAGCACGACAACTTCTTCTTGCTTCATGCGGACTACCTCC
>NZ_DASQEU010000177.1:0-13983 GCF_035633495.1 Mycobacterium sp.
ATGTAGGACATTCCGACCTTCCCTTTGCAGAACCGTTGCAGCGCTTGGGAAATGAACTCCGGACCGTTGTCCATCCGCATCACCCGCGGTGGGCTGCCGGCCGCGGCGAACACCGTTTCGAGCTCGGGGACGACGCGTTCGGCGGTGATCGAGCGTTCCACCAGATTCAACAGCGACTCCCGAGTGTGTTCGTCGATCATCGACGCGATCTTGATGGCCTTGCCGTCGATGGTGGAGTCGAACTGGAAATCGATCGCCCACACCACCTTCGGCGCATCGGCCGCGATCGGCGGGATCGAGGACACCCCGGCCCGCTTGCGCGGGCTGCGCACCCGGACCTGCAGGCCCTCCTCGCGCCACAGCCGGTGGACCTTCTTCTTGTTGACCTCACGGCCCTCCTCGTAGCGCAGCGTCGCCCAGGCCCGCCGGAACCCGTGACAGGGATGTTTGATGGCGTACGTGCGCAGCCAGGCCCGCAATTGTGCGTCGGGATCATCAGGCGTCTGCGCCTGCGGGAGGCACCGATAAGTGGATCGAGCGAGCCCAACTACTGTGCACGCCAACCGTTCCGACAAGCTCAACGCGGTCGTGAGCATGTCGACGGCCCGCCGCTTGGCAGCTGGGCTCAGAATTTTCCCCGCGCCACCTCCCGCAGCGCGTCCTTCTCCAGCTCAGCTTCAGCCAACAATCGCTTGAGACGGCCGTTCTGCTCGCGCAGCTCCTTGAGCTCCTTGGCGGCGTCGGTGTCCATCCCGCCGTAGGTGCGGCGCCAGTTGTGCAGCGTGGCCGCCGACACTTGCAGCTCGGCAGCGATCTCCTCACCGGTCTTGCCCTCGGCAGCCAACTCGTCCGCGCGGCGGCGTTTCCGCACGATGTCCTCCGCCGAATGCCGCTTCCGACCAGCCATGTGTTCATCGTCCCTTCCGGCCCGACATCGGGCCACGAGACTCTAAAACAAGCTGGACTCGTTCACGGGGAACACGCTGCCGTCGGCGGAACGGTTACCGGGGCACAGTAGTGGGGGCTCGTGGTGGGGCGCTTGGTCCAGTACCAGGCGACGCCAGCGGATGTTGGGGGCCGCGTCGCGGGTCGCGTAGCAGTTGGCCAGCTTCGTGAGGTAACCGTCCTTGATCGCCTGTTCCGCGCCGGCTTGATCACGGCCGGCAGATGGTGGTGGAGCAGGGGACACAGATCATTTACCGCGAACTCCACGACTGCCTTGGCATACTCAGGGGTCGTCCCGGGTATCCGCCGGTAGACAATGTTCGTGTCTTTTTCGAGTGTGTTGCCGCTGGCCATCTCGCCGCACACAGGTGTTCGCCTTCGATACTGGCGTTTGTTGTCATGCCCTCGTCTCAAGAAATTTCGATAGATCGACTATGACTCGCACCACGTACGTCGAGACGTTCCTGACCGCTGTCGTCAACTGGGATCTCGCGACCGAGAACTTCGGGTGATGTACGCGGAACGAAAACCGGCCTACGAGGCAAATCCGATCGCGTAGACGAAAATGTACAGATTCACGAGCGACACGACGAAGGCGGGCAGAGCGTCCGCCAATGAATCTCCAGCTCGATAGCGGACGGCGACTCCCAGGAACATGAGCAGGGTCAAGCCACCCGAAGCGGCGACGACGAGTTGCGGAATGAAGTAGCCGAGTATGAGCCCTACTGAACCGAGCACCTCGAGGCTCCCGGTGAGTTTCCGGAACCGAATCATCCCAAAGCGCTCGAACTCCTTCACCATCGCGTTGGAGACGAGGACACTCAAGCCGTAGTAGAGAAACAACAGAATCGACAGAGCTTTGAGTGCTTGGTAGAGCGCGTCCATGATGTCGTGAGTCCGATCAACTATCATTCATCGTCGCAGCGCAACTCGGCAGTGAAGGCAAAAGATGTCATCTTTCGCGGTTTCAACCATTCTCCAAGTCATCGTTGGAATCGGGCTCCTTAACGTTTGGCTGGTGCGGGCGCGGGCGTCGACCGCATTTCGTGGAGGTTCGGCGCAGTCGCTCAGAGAAGAGTTTGCCGCGTACGGTCTGCCCGATTGGTCCTTTTATGCGGTCGGCGTCTTGAAGATCGGGTCGGCGGTATTGCTGATCGTCGGCATCTGGGTTCCGGAGCTCATCCGACCGGCGGCAGTGACCGTTGCAGTATTGATGATCGGGGCTCTGGCGATGCATGCGAAGGTCAAGGACAAGTTGACCAAGTTCTTGCCTGCGTTTCTGCTGCTGGTGATGGCCGTCGCGATTGTTCTGCTGCAGTGAACATCGGCCCTGCGAAGCGTACACCGCGGCTCACCAATGGCCGGTCGACATCCGGCCGAGATCGGCATAGCGGGACATGCCCACGACGTTCGGCACCATCAGCTGGCGCGGCCAGACGCCGGTGAGAAGCGCGAGATTACCGAGCACCACGAGCCGTGCCGAGCCACGCTGCTCGACGGCCCTCACGCAGGACGCAATGCACTCGGCCTTCCCGCTACGCGGCTGCTTGCCTGAATCGGCAATGCCGGCTCCAGTCATCGATGTTCCATTCCAGAAGGACCGGGTATCGGAAGGGACGACAACCATGGCTGATCTGACCATCGACATCGGCATCGACGAGGCCGACCGCGACGCCATCACCGAGGGGCTTCCCGACTGCTCGCCGACAGCTACACCCTCTATCTCAAGACGCACAACTACCACTGGAACATCACCGGGCCGATGTTGCAGACCCTGCACCTGAGGTTCGAGACGCAATACAACGAGCTCGCCCTCGCCGTCGACCAGATCGCCGAACGCATCCGTGGCCCTTGGAGCACCCGCACCCGCCAGCTACCGCGAGTTCTCGCGCCTGTCGTCGGTGCCCGAAGACGACGACCGCCCCCAACGACACCGAGATGATCAGCCGCTTGGTCGCTGGCCAGGAGACCGTTGCGCGTACGGCGCGCTCGGTCTTCCCGATCGTCGAGAAAGCACACGACGAACCTACCGCCGACCTGCTCACCCAACGACTCCAGATCCACGAGAAGACGGCCTGGATACTCCGAAGCCTCGTCGCCTGAGGCCCGACGTTGGTGCGGGTGGTGGTGATCGGAGCTGAGATGGCGGGGCTCAGGGGTCGATTGGGTGGTAGCCGGGTTCCGGATAAAGCCTTGGCTAATCCTCGATCCACCGACGAGCACTGATCAGGCGATAGATGTTGATTGATCTTGATCGACCGGGGTGTGGGCGCGCGTGGGCCGCTGGTCTACCCAGCTTTTCCTGTCGGTCTGTGTTCGGGCCTTTCGGCGGCGGTCAGGCTGTGACGCAGTGCGGCGGCGGATGGGGTTCGATGACGTTGCGCCACAACTCCAGCCAGGCATCGGTCCAGGGCCAGTGGCTGGGTAAGTGCAGGACGGATCGTCGTTGAGGGCGGGTCAGGCGTGCAGCGATGTTGAGGATCTTGCGGCGCAGTGTCGCCGCGCGGGCGGCGCGGTGAGGGCCACCAGCGAGCACTCCCGTGGCGCGTAGCAGGGCCTGCGCACAGCACCCAGGCCGAGTTGGCGATAAAGCGTCCCGACGGTATGTGGGCCAGCGGGCCGTCGATCAAGTCGGCGAAGGTGGTTTCGATGATGGCCAAAGCGGGTGGGAGGTTTCGGCGACCTCGGCATCAGAGATCCACACCCCGGTGTCGGGATCTTGGACCGCGCCGGGGTAGCGAACCGGGATCCAGGCGTCGGCGGGGATCGCGTCGATGGCCTTCTGAATGGCGGTGTTCTTGGTCAGCACCAGCGAGAACTGGGCGCCGCCGCGCCGGGCGGCACCGATTACCGCGCGGGTGCCATACGCGCTGTCTCCCCGCACCAGGATCTGGCCTGTGACCCCGGCGGCCCGCGCGGTGACGATCGCCTGGGCGACCATCCGCCCAGCTCCCTTGCCGGAGCTGGCCCGCCCCGCGCGTAGCCGCATCCCGGCGATCACCGGGGCGGATCGATCGGTGCTGATAGTGGTCGCCAGCGGGGACAGGCCCTTGCGTAGTACCTGCTTGCCGGCGATCATGGCGTGCCCGTAGGAGGCCCCTTGTTTCGCGTGTCCGTACACCTTGCGCAGCAGTGAGTCGATGTCGACGAACGCGCGGACGTCGGCGCCCGGGAGCAGATCGACGAGGGCACACAGGGCAGCGAGCTGCGCCGACAGCACCGACTCCAGTTGACGCCCATGCCCGAAGGTGAACTCCCGCAACAGCGTTCCGATCGTCGGGGGCGCATACACGCCGCCGAACAGAGTCTTCACTAATGAGGAGTCAGGGCCACTGCGGGCCGCGGAAACGACCAGCGGGCACAGCCGTCGTCGATCGCTTCCTCGATCACGGCTACGATCGCCTCGGGTGCCAGTCCCAACGGGCCGGTCAGGCTGAGGCGACTCGTGATGATTCCCCGGTCCTGACGAATTCGCGCCATCTCGTCGATCGTTGCATGGATCGCCGCGGAGTAACGATGGGGCGCCGTCAGCTGCGGGTCCATGCGGCAGTGCAGCCCCACGAGATCGAGTCGATCAGAAGCACATACCGCCGCGATCGCCGCGTGGACGTGAGCGGTCCCGACATCGATGAGAACTTGCTGACACCGTCGGGCGTAGTGCTCCAGCACGGGAAGTTGCTCGCAGGAGTCGACGACGAACTGGCGAACGGAGGCCTCGACCGCGCACCGGATCGGGCCCCACTGACCGCGATCGCCGTGCATGACGAGCCGCGCGGGTCTGATGCCTACCGAAATGACCAGCGCCAGTTCACTACTGGTGTATGCCGCCACCGTGACACCGTGCCTGCGTACCCACCGTGCCGTCTCTGCCGCCTGTAAGTTCTCCGCCGGGCAGACGATCGCAATTCCTGGCATCGCCCCGCGGTACCTGGCGTACGACCGCTGCGTATCCGATTCGTCGTCGGTGGGCATGTGCGCGACGACGTGCAGCCGTGAGGCGAGGCGTCCGCGGGCAGGACGAACCACGTCACGCAGAGCCCCGGACCGATCCTGGCGGGGCCGCAATTCGAAGGCTGACGGCATGACCCACGATGGCGCCGATTCGATGACTCCGACGGCTTCCTATCGCACTGTTGACGTCGCCGAGCGATAATTTGACGACATCTTGACGGCCCCCGGCGCGCAGACCTAGCCGAGTCCGTCGGCAAGGGGTCCCAGAGCCAGTGCCGGAAAGTACTCCAGGCCAACCATGATCAGCGTGACGGCGACGACTAGGCCGACGAACATCGGACTGTGGGTGCTCAGGGAGCCTGCGGTGACCACACCCGCCGCTGCGCGGCGAAGCTACCGGCAAGCGCGAGCACCACGATGATCGGCACGTAGCGGCCGACCAGCATCGCGATCGACAGCACGACGTCGATCCACGGAGTATTGCCGGTGAATCCGCTGAACGCGCTGCCGTTCTCGTATTGGTGCGGATGTTGCACCAAGCTACGAAGCCACGGGCGGTCGGCCTACGGGAGTTACGGTTTCCCTATGTCTCAACCGGTTTCACTGACGTCATCTTGATACGCGTAAAGAGACCGCAACCTGCCTCCTAGCACTGCTTTTGTGTCCGCCATCACCGCATCCGCAAGGACCGCGTAAATGAAGACCGTGCGGGCGTCAAGAAACCGTCAAGGCCGATGGATTCCGTAAGGGCTGGGCGTTTACTTCGGAGTCGGCCCATCTATCGGGGCCTAACCGAAATGGAGACGAGATGTCCGTGGTGGTGTACGTCGTGCTGACGGTGGCAATATTCGCCGTGCTCGGCCTGGTGCAGAAGTTGGTCGAGCGACTGTGAGCTTTGAAAACACCGTCGGTCTGGTTTTGGCAATCGGCCTCGCGGTGTTCCTCGCGGCCGCACTGCTCTTCCCGGAAAGGTTCTAGTGAGCACCATCGCCGCGGGGATCACCTTCCTCGCCCTTCTCATCGTGGCGTTGGCAGCCGTCCACGTGCCCTTTGGGGACTACATGTACCGGGTATACAACTCCGACAAGGATTCTCGCGTCGAGAGGGTGATCTACCGGCTGATTGGCGCCAATCCCAAGTCGGAGCAGACCTGGGGCGCCTACGCCCGCAGCGTGCTTGCATTCTCGGGTATCAGCATCCTGTTCCTGTTCATCTTCCAACTCGTCCAGGGCAAACTGCCGCTGCACCTGAACGACCCGGCCACGCAGATGACTCCGGCCTTGGCCTGGAACACCGCGATCAGCTTCGTCACCAACACCAACTGGCAGGCTTACTCGGGCGAGAGCACTCAGGGCCACCTCGTCCAGATGGCCGGCCTTACGGTGCAGAACTTCGTCTCTGCCGCGGTCGGGATGGCCGTCGCCGTCGCGCTGGTCCGGGGGTTCGCGCGCCGCCGCACCACCGATCTGGGCAACTTCTGGGTTGACCTGGTACGCGGCGTCATTCGGATCCTGCTGCCCATCGCGTTCGTTGCGGCGCTCATCCTCGTCGTCGGCGGGGTGATCCAGAACTTCCACCTGCACGACCAGATCGTGACCACTCTCAACGGCGCCCAGCAGACCATCACCGGTGGTCCGGTCGCCAGCCAGGAGGTCATCAAGGAACTGGGTACCAACGGTGGAGGCTTCTACAACGCCAACTCCTCGCACCCCTTCGAGAACCCGACCACGTGGACGAACTGGATCGAGATCTTCCTGATCCTGGTCATCAGCTTCTCGCTGCCGCGCACGTTCGGCCGGATGGTGAACAGCAAGAAGCAGGGCTACGCGATCGTCGCCGTCATGGGCACGATCGCCCTGATCAGCGTCACGCTGATGAGCTTCTTCCAACTGCAGGCCCACGGCACCAACCCCACCGCGATCGGCGCCGCCACCGAGGGCGTCGAGCAGCGGTTCGGCGTCTTCAACTCGGCGGTCTTCGCCGACGCGACGACGCTCACCTCGACCGGCGCGGTGAACTCGTTTCACGACTCCTACACAAGTCTCGGCGGCATGATGGCGCTATTCAACATGCAGCTCGGGGAGGTCGCGCCGGGCGGCACCGGGTCGGGGCTGTACGGCATGCTCATCCTCGCGGTGATCACCGTGTTCATCGCTGGGCTCATGGTCGGCCGGACGCCGGAGTACCTCGGCAAGAAGATCACCCCCCGCGAAATCAAGCTGGCCGCAAGCTATTTCCTGGTCACCCCGCTGCTCGTCCTCGTCGGAACGGCAACCGCCATGGCGCTGCCGGGCCAGCGGGCGGGGATGCTCAACACCGGCCCACACGGCCTGTCGGAGGTGCTGTACGCGTTCACCTCCGCCGCGAACAACAACGGCTCGGCCTTCGCCGGACTCAGCGTCAACACCGAGTGGTACAACACCGCACTCGGGCTGGCAATGGTGCTCGGTCGCTTCCTGCCGATGATTCTGGTTCTTGCGCTGGCGGGTTCACTTGCCAGACAGGGCACCACACCGGAGTCGATCGGCACGTTGCCCACCCACCGACCGCAGTTCGTCGGCATGGTCGTCGGCGTCACCGTCATCCTCGTTGCCCTCACCTTCCTCCCCGCGCTCGCGCTCGGGCCTCTCGCTGAAGGAATCCACTGACATGTCGGTAACCACCGGTGCGGCGGCCACCAGCCGTCACGAAACAAAACCCAAGGGCACCATCAAGGGTGGCCTGCTCGACCCCAAGATGTTGCTGAAGGCGACACCCGACGCGCTGCGCAAGCTCGACCCCCGCACGCTGTGGCGCAACCCGGTGATGTTCATCGTCGAGATCGGCGCGGTGTGGAGCACCGTTCTGGCCGTGCGGGAACCGACCTGGTTCTCCTGGCTGATCGTGTTCTGGCTGTGGGCGACGGTCGTCTTCGCCAACCTCGCGGAAGCGGTCGCCGAGGGCCGCGGCAAGGCGCAGGCCGAGAGCCTGCGCCGGGCCAAGTCCGACGCCATGGCCCGCCGCCTCACCGGGTGGTCACCCGGCGGCAGCGGCACCGAAGAGGAGGTCGCCGCACCGCTGCTGCAACAGGGCGACATCGTCGTCGTCGAAGCCGGCCAGTCCATTCCCGGCGATGGTGACGTCGTGGAAGGCATTGCCTCGGTTGATGAATCGGCGATCACCGGCGAGTCGGCCCCGGTCATCCGCGAATCCGGCGGCGACCGGTCCGCGGTCACGGGTGGCACGACGGTGCTGTCGGACCGCATCGTCGTCAAGATCACGCAGAAGCCGGGTGAAAGCTTCATCGACCGCATGATCGCCCTGGTCGAGGGCGCCAACCGGCAGAAGACGCCCAACGAGATCGCGCTGAACATCCTGCTGGCCGCACTGACCATCATCTTCGTCTTCGCGGTCGCCACCCTGCAGCCGCTGGCCATCTTCTCCAAGGCCAACAACCCCGGCGTGCCCGACTCGCAGGCACTCGACGGCAACGGCGTCACCGGAATCGTCATGGTGGCCCTGCTGGTCTGCCTCATCCCGACGACGATCGGCGCGCTGCTGTCCGCCATCGGCATCGCGGGCATGGACCGGCTGGTGCAGCGCAACGTGCTCGCCATGTCGGGGCGCGCCGTCGAGGCGGCGGGCGACGTGAACACCCTGCTGCTGGACAAGACCGGCACGATCACGCTCGGCAATCGCCAAGCGGGCGCGTTCCTTCAACTGCCCGGCATCACTCCCGAACAGTTCGCCGACGCCGCTCAGCTCTCCAGCCTGGCCGACGAGACCCCCGAGGGCCGCTCCATCGTCGTCTTCGCCAAGGAGCGGTTCGGCCTGCGGGCACGTACGCCAGGAGAGTTGAACAACGCCAACTGGATCGAGTTCACGGCCACCACCCGCATGTCGGGCGTCGACCTCGAAGACGGCCACCAACTGCGCAAGGGTGCTGCCGCCTCGGTGGCCGACTGGGTGCGCGGCAACGGTGGCACCGTGCCGCCGGAACTCGGCGGCATCGTCGACGAAGTGTCCGCCAGCGGCGGTACCCCACTGGTGGTCGGCGAGGTGCGCGACGGCGCGGCCCGAGCGCTCGGCGTCATCCACCTCAAGGACGTCGTCAAGGAGGGCATGCGCGAGCGGTTCGACGAGATGCGCAGGATGGGCATCCGCACCGTGATGATCACCGGCGACAACCCGTTGACGGCCAGGGCCATTGCCGACGAAGCCGGCGTCGACGACTTCCTCGCCGAGGCCACTCCCGAGGACAAGCTGGCGCTGATCAAGAGCGAGCAGGAGGGCGGCAAGCTCGTCGCCATGACCGGCGACGGCACCAACGACGCACCCGCGCTGGCGCAGGCCGACGTCGGCGTCGCGATGAACACCGGTACGTCGGCGGCCAAGGAAGCCGGCAACATGGTCGACCTCGACTCCGACCCGACGAAGCTCATCGAGATCGTCGAGATCGGTAAGCAGCTCCTCATCACACGCGGAGCCCTGACGACGTTCTCGATCGCCAACGACATCGCCAAGTACTTCGCGATCATCCCGGCGATGTTCGTCGCCCTGTTCCCCGGCCTGGACCTGTTGAACGTGATGCGGCTGCACAGTCCGACCTCGGCGATCCTGTCGGCGGTCATCTTCAACGCCATCATCATCATCGCGCTCATCCCGCTGTCGCTGCGCGGTGTGCGCTACACGCCGAGCAGCGCGTCGAAGCTGTTGAGCCGCAACCTCTACATCTACGGCCTCGGCGGCATCATCGCCCCGTTCATAGGGATCAAGCTCATCGATCTCGTCGTCCAACTTCTTCCTGGGATGTCCTGAACATGAATATTTCCAACCTCATTCGCCAACACTGGGCCGCTCTTCGTGCGCTGCTGGTGCTGACGGCGATCACCGGCATCGCCTACCCACTGCTGGTCTTGGCGGTGGCTCAACTGCCCGGTCTCAACCACCGGGCAGAGGGCTCGATCATCACCGTCGGCGGGAAGCCGGTGGGCAGCTCGCTGATCGGGCAGTCGTTCACCGACTCCGACGGCAACCCGTTGAAGCAGTACTTCCAGAGCCGGCCGTCGGCCGCCGGGGATGGCTACGACCCGTTGTCCACCAGCGCCAGCAACCTCGGGCCGGAGGACATCGTCGACACTCCTTCCGATCCCGCCCAGGTGGCAGCGGGCACCGATCCGGCAGACGCCGGATACAAGGCCAGCCTGCTGACACTGGTGTGCTCACGCAGCGTGGCAATCGCGCAATTCGAGGGCATGGGAGATGGAGCCGGGGCGCGGCCGTTCTGCACCGGCGACGGAGTCGGCGCGGTGCTGTCGGTGATGGGCCCGCGCGACGCGCGCGGCAACGTCGTGCAACCCACCAGGGTCGTCAGCGTGAACCAGCCCTGCTCGACCACCGCGGCCCCGTTCCTCGCCACCTACGAGGGCGTCAAGGTGGAATGCGCCAAGTACGGCGAGGACTACGCGGCAGGCCAGATCGTGCCCATCCGCGGTGCGGCGCCCGCCAGCCCGGCAGTGCCCGCAGATGCCGTGACCGCCAGCGGCAGCGGCCTGGACCCCAACATCTCCCCCGCCTACGCCGACATCCAGGTCGCCCGCATCGCCAAGACTCGCGGTATCAGCGCCGACGAGGTGCGTAACCTCCTCGCGGACAACACCTATGGGCGTGACCTCGGCTTCATGGGCGAGCCCAGGGTGAACGTGCTGGAACTCAACCTCGCGCTCGACCAGAAGTATCCTGTAAGGAGCTGAGCGGGCAGGTGGATGATGAGAACGTGAGCGCCGCGCAACAGGGTCCCAAGCGTGGGGAACTGCGCATCTATCTGGGTGCGGCGCCCGGTGTCGGCAAGACCTTCGCGATGCTCGGCGAAGCTCACCGTCGGGTGGAGCGGGGCACCGATCTGGTCGCCGCGGTCGTGGAGACCCACGGCCGCAAGAAGACCGCGGAGCTGTTGGACGGCATCGAGGTCGTTCCGCCGCGGTACGTCGAGTACCGCGGCGGGCGCTTCGCCGAACTCGACGTGCCCGCGGTGCTGACCCGTCACCCCGAGGTGGTGCTCGTCGACGAGCTCGCTCACACCAACACCCCGGGCAGCAGAAACGCGAAACGCTGGCAGGACGTCGAGGAGTTGCTCGCTGCGGGCATCTCCGTGATCTCCACCGTCAACGTCCAACACCTGGAGAGCCTCAACGACGTGGTCGCTCAGATCACCGGGATCGAACAGCAGGAGACCGTGCCCGACTCGGTGGTGCGCGGCGCGGCACAGATCGAACTCGTCGACATCACCCCGGAGGCGTTGCAGCGCAGGCTCTCTCACGGCAACGTGTATTCGCCCGAACGCATCGACGCCGCATTGAGCAATTACTTCCGGCGCGGAAACCTGACCGCGCTGCGCGAGCTTGCGCTGCTGTGGCTCGCCGACCAGGTCGACGCCGCACTGGCCAAGTACCGCGCCGAGAACAAGATCACCGCCACCTGGGAGGCGCGCGAACGGGTCGTCGTCGCGGTAACCGGCGGTCCCGAATCGGAGACGCTGGTGCGACGCGCGTCGCGGATCGCCTCCAAGTCGAGCGCCGAACTTATGGTCGTGCACGTCGTTCGGGGCGACGGTCTGGCCGGGGTCTCCGCCCCGCAGATGGGCAAGGTGCGCGAACTCGCCACCAGCCTCGGGGCCACCGTGCACACCGTCGTCGGCGACGACGTGCCCGCCGCCCTGCTGGACTTCGCTCGCGAGATCAATGCGACGCAGCTGGTTCTCGGAACGTCACGGCGTTCACGCTGGGCCCGCATCTTCGAGGAGGGCATCGGCGCGGCCACGGTGCAGCACTCCGGCAAGATCGACGTTCACATGGTCACCCACCACGAGACCACATCGGGCTCGGCGTTGGCGTCGCTCACGCCGCGACAGCGCCACCTCACCTCCTGGCTGGCCGCGGGCATCGTTCCGTCCGCCACCTGCGCCGTGACGGTGGCCTTCCTCCAGCAGTTTCTCGGCATCGGCGGCGAGAGCGCTCTCTTCTTCGTCGGCGTGCTGGTCGTCGCGCTGCTGGGCGGCGTCGCCCCGGCCGCGCTGTCCGCCTTGCTATCCGGTCTCCTGCTGAACTACTTCCTGGTCGAGCCGAAGTACACCTTCACGATCGCCGAACCCGACAGTGCGGTGACCATCGTGGTGCTGCTCGCCGTCGCGGTGGCGGTCGCGGCATTGGTCGACGGCGCGGCGAACCGTTCGCGCGAAGCCCGGCGGGCGTCGCAGGAGGCCGAACTGCTCGCGTTGTTCGCCGGCTCCGTACTGCGCGGCGCCGATCTGACGACGCTGCTGGAAAGGGTCAGGGAGACATACTCGCAGCGCTCGGTCAGCATGCTGCGCGAAGGCCCCAGTGGCGCCACGATCGTGGCTTTCGTCGGCGACGATCCGTGCGTCGACGTCGATTCCGCAGACACCGCCGTCGAAGTCGGCGACGACGAGTTCTGGATGCTGATGACCGGCAAGGCGCTTACCGCCCGGGACCGCAGGGTGCTCGGCGCCGTCGCGAATCAGGCTGCGGGGCTGATCAGACAACGCCAGCTGATCGAGGACGCCGGTCAGGCGGAGGCCATCGCGAAGGCCGACGAACTACGCCGTTCGCTTCTCTCGGCCGTCAGCCACGACTTGCGCACGCCGCTGGCGGCCGCGAAGGCATCGGTGTCCAGCCTGCGCAGTGACGACATCGACTTCTCCGACGAGGACACCGCCGAACTGCTCGCCACGGTCGAAGAATCCATCGATCAGCTGACGGCACTCGTCGGCAACCTCCTGGACTCGTCGAGGCTGGCCGCCGGAGTCGTGAAGCCGGAGCTGCGGCGAGTGTACCTCGAAGAGGTCGTCCAGAGGGCGCTGCTCGGAATTAGCACGGGGGCAATTGGATTCGGCAAATCTGGGGTCGACCGGGTCAAGGTCGAAGTCGGCGACGCAGTGGCCATGGCCGACATCGGCCTGCTGGAACGAGTACTGGTGAACCTCATCGACAATTCGTTGCGCTACGCGGCCGACGGTCCGGTGCGCGTGAACGCGGCACGGGTGGGGGACCGGGTGGTGATTGCCGTCGTCGACGAGGGCAAGGGCGTCGCACGCGGCGCCGAGGAGCAGATGTTTGCACCATTCCAGCGAATGGGAGACCACGACAACAGTAGTGGCGTCGGCCTCGGCCTTTCGGTGGCTCGCGGGTTCGTCGAGGCCATGGGCGGCACCATTGCCGCCACGGACACACCGGGGGGCGGGCTGACGCTCGTGGTCGATCTCGCCGCGCCACGGGACGACCAGTGATGACCAAGACTCGGGTGCTGGTGATCGACGACGAGCCGCAGATCCTGCGCGCCCTTCGCATCAACCTGACCGTCCGCGGATACGACGTGGACACCGCGGCCACGGGCGCGCATGCCCTACGGGCCGCCGCCGAGCACAAGCCCGACGTGGTCGTCCTCGATCTGGGTCTGCCCGACATGTCCGGCATCGAGGTACTCCAAGGCCTGAGGGGTTGGCTCACCGCGCCCGTCATCGTGTTGTCGGCGCGTACCGACTCCTCGGACAAGGTCGAGGCGCTTGACGCCGGCGCCGACGACTACGTCACGAAGCCGTTCGGAATGGACGAGTTCCTCGCCCGGTTGCGGGCCGCGGTGCGCCGCGGCACCGCTGCCTCGGAGACGGACCAGCCGGTGATCGAAACGTCCTCCTTCACCGTCGATCTGGCGGCGAAGAAGGTCACGAAGAACGGCGCCGAAGTTCATCTGACCCCCACCGAGTGGGGCATGCTCGAAATGCTGGTGCGCAACCGAGGAAAGCTGGTCGGACGCGAGGAGTTACTCAAGGAGGTGTGGGGGCAGGCGTACGCCAAGGAGACCCACTACCTACGGGTGTACCTCGCACAGTTGCGGCGCAAGCTCGAAGTGGATCCCAGCCATCCCAAGCATCTGCTGACCGAGGCCGGGATGGGCTACCGCTTTCAGGAGTAGCGCCTACTCCCCCGCCATCAATTGCCGTGCCACCCGGTTGAGCGGTTCGTACAGATCGAGCACCGCGCGGGGGTCCTCCTCGAGCGCATTCGTCACGAGTGTCGAGATCGCCGCGAC
>NZ_DASQEU010000178.1:0-2384 GCF_035633495.1 Mycobacterium sp.
ACAAGCCAGCCAGGTGGTCACTGCCGACACGACCGTCGACGTGTGCCACTGACGGAAAGAACTGGGCGCGTGAGCACATCAAGCCGCCGCCGGACGACCAACGCCACCAGCCAACTGCCTCAGGCGATTTGGCGCACGCAAGAAGACCGCCCGCGGTGGCAGCGGCTGTGATGCCAGCTGCGCCCGCGGGCGATCACTAGTGCAGAAGTACAGGCCGCTACGCCTTCGTCAGAAGGAACGGTGCGGACAGACTCCCCGCGGGAGCGCCACCACACCCTCCGGTGAAGTAAAACGCAATCACGCCTTCAAGGGACCCTGGGTCCCACGAATACGTGACGTTGGCGGGCAGCTTGCTGCCATCGTCGCAGGTGATCGCGTCTGACCGGTCGACCTTCATGATGAAGTAACCCACCTGCCAATGAGCCTGCCCCTGCCAAGGCACGTTCTCACCGCCCGTCTCGGCCACGTTCACGCACTGCTGGAACGGCTCCATGTTGGCGTCCTCGCACGGCGTGAACGTCCACGTCGCTGAATTCTCAGCGCCCAAGTCCAAGGTGTACGGGCCAGCTAGATCCTCCGCCGAAGCCGGACTTGCGAATCCGACCGCACTCAGGCCTGCGACCAATGCGGATATCGCTATCCCCTGGCGATTTTCATGATGTTCCCTCCGTGTGTGCCCCTCGGTTCGCCTCCGCCGGCGACGCGTCGAGTATTACACCGGGCTGCGATCAACGGTGCGGTAATGCGTGAGCGTTTTGCTCGACCCGGCTCCCTCAGTCGGCGAGTCCCAGTACTGCAACCACTTCACGAACTTGAACACCGGGAGGGTCACCACGTCGAGACCGACCACGACTGCCGCTCCAGTGAGGCTGATTCGAAATCCGGCGCCATCAACGGGAACACGGCCGCTGCCGGAAGGTGAGGCTGGACCGCAGACCCGGCGGCGCCTCGTCGCGCTCCGCCAATCGCAACCACGCCGTCAGCTGGGCAGCCGTCCTGATGCAATCGACGCCGAATTGGCCACCCGTACCGCCCGGCTGGACACCCCCGGCCGGCTGGCAGCCCGACCCGTCGTGGCCGCCCCCTCCGCCGGGTTGGCAGAAGTGGGTTTCCGAGGGTTCGGCGACGCGCAGAGCGGACTGATCATCGGGGGGCTCGTCGGGGCGCTTTGCTCGTCGTCGGCGTAGTGATCACGGTGTTGGTTTTGAGATCACCGTCAGATGGCACCGCGCCGAAGCCGACGGAGCCCTCCGCGAACCAAAAGACCCGACGAGGAGCAGATCGAGGACGTCGTCAAGGCGTTCGAAAAGGCATGGAACGACAGCGACTTCGATGGCTTCAAACCCGTCCTGTACCAGAAGATGCGCAACGACAAGGAGTTCAACGCAAAGGACTTCTTGGATGCGCGGGGCGAAAGCGGTGAATTGAACTTCGACGTCCAGTCGGTAGAGGTCGGCGGCGATTCAGCGACCGCAACCGTCACTCAAGACGGCGAAGACGCCGACGACATCGACTTCGTCCGCGAGGACGGCTCCTGGAAGTGGTGCAAGATGTGAGCCCAGAATTCGTGCGCATCCTGGCCTTCGGCGCTGCTAGCGCGATAAACGACGACGGGGAGGTGGCGCCGGTGGGCTTCGGTGACATCGTCAAACAAATCCGCGACATCGCGTAGACAATCGACCCACCGGGACCGCTCGGAATCACGGGCGAGGTCGTCGGCAGCGTCATCAGCACCGTCGGGCTGATCGGAGTCACGAACGGTTCACCTCGATGGCCGATCTGCTCGAGACCGCGAACCCCGGCGACCAGTGGTCCGGGACGGCAGCGGAGTGCTATACGTCGCAAGATGGTCAGCGTCACCACGTAGCCGGCCCCTACCACGGCGCCGCGCAGCGTGACGGCCAGGCCCGCACCGTCCACGGGGTCCAACCAGCGCCGAGACACTGGCTACCTCGCTCAGCCACATCGCAAGCCACGGCTCGGCGCCAAGCCGATCGAGCTGCGTCCCGAGGAGCCGCGACAGCAGCACCGGCACGAGCATCGCCGACTTCCAACTCTGCGTCAGCTCGGTTTGGCCGTTCTCGATGCGCACCGTGGTACCGAATGGCGTCGTCTGCGATGCTGTCGAGAAGTCCCTCGCCAGCGTCGAGCGCAGCGCCGACAGGGACTCCTGCCGCTGGTTCGACTTCAGCCATTCACCCAACAGGCGCTGGGAGCGCGAGCACCAGCAGTGGCGGTCATTCGACGCGCCTAGTTCGCACCCAATTGTCGGCCCATGACGTACACCTCCGCGATCGACGCTTCCCGGATGCCCATCAACAACGCGAAGAGGGTTTGCTCACGCGCCAGTTCGGGGTTCGGCGACCGCACCCCATATGTCACCG
>NZ_DASQEU010000179.1:0-20126 GCF_035633495.1 Mycobacterium sp.
GGCGGCTCGCACGTACGGATCGGGCGCCGGCTTGGCGTGCTCGACCTCATCACCGCACACGGACGCCGAGAAGTAGTGGCTGCCAATGCTCTTCAGCGCGCGCTCGGTGAGTCCCCGGCGCGTGTTGGTCACCAGAGCCAACGGAACGCCCGCTTCGGTGAGCGCCTCGAGGAGCTCGCGCGCGCCGGGCAGCCATGGCAACCCCTCCTCGAACAACTCACCCACGTGGTCGTGCAGCCACACCGCCGCCTCCTCCATCGCGACGGGCTCGGGGTCCAGTCCGAGGTCGGAGTAGACGATGCGCATCACGCCCTCGGCCGAACCGCCGACCGTCGACGCCCTCACCTCCGGGGCCATCACGCCACCCAGTCGCTCGTACAGAGCGTTCAGCGATACGTCCCAGAGCTTTTCGGAGTCGACGAGGGTGCCGTCCATGTCCCACAGCACGGCCCGCATCAGACGTTGAAGTACTTCGCCTCGGGGTGATGCAGGACGAACGCATCGGTGGACTGTTCGGGATGCAGCTGCAGTTCCTCGGACAACTCCACGCCGATGCGACCCGGCTCCAGCAGCTCCATCATCTTGGCGCGATCCTCCAGGTTCGGGCACGCGCCGTAGCCGAAGGAGTACCGGGCACCGCGGTAGCCGAGTTTGAAGTACTCCTCCACCGACTGGGGATCCTCGGCGGCCATCGCGTGATCGGTGTACTTCAGTTCCTCCCGAACCCGGCGGTGCCAGTACTCGGCAAGCGCCTCGGTGAGTTGCACGCCGATGCCGTGCACCTCGAGGTAGTCGCGGTAGGAGTCCGACGCGAACAGTTCGTTGGCGAAGTCCGCGATGGGCTGGCCCATCGTGACCAACTGGAACGGCAGCACGTCGACCTGATTGCGTTCGGTGGCCAGTTCCCGCGAGCGGATGAAGTCGGCGATGTCGAGGAACCGGTCGCGCTGCTGACGCGGGAAGGTGAACCGGAACCGTTCGGCCGCATCCGGCTTGGGCTCGGCGAGCACCACGACGTCGTCACCCTCCGACACCGCGGGGAAGTATCCGTAGACCACGGCCGCGTGGGCCAGAATGCCGTCGGTGGACAGTCGGTCCAGCCAGTACCGCAGGCGCGGCTTGCCGTCGGTCTCGACGAGTTCCTCGTAGGACGGCCCCTCTCCACCCTTGACGCCACGCAAGCCCCACTGGCCCAGGAACAATGCGCGTTCGTCGAGCAGGCCGGTGTAGTCGGCCAACGCGACGCCCCTGACGATGCGACTGCCCCAGAACGGCGGCGTCGGCACCTCGACGTCGGCCGCGACCTCGCTACGTGCGGGCACCTCGACGGGCGCCTCCTTCGCCTTGCGTTCGGCGGCAATGCGCTTCGATCGCGCGTGGCGGGCCTTGCGCTCGGTTTCCTTCTCCCGCGCTGCGACCGCCTCGGGGCTGTCGGCGTCGACCGCGCCCCCACGCTTGGTCGTCATGATGGTGTCCATCAGACGCAGACCCTCGAACGCGTCACGGGCGTAATGCACGTCGCCCTCGTAGATCTCGGCGAGATCGTTCTCGACGTAGCCACGCGTGAGCGCGGCCCCGCCGAGCAGCACCGGGAACTTCGCCGCGACGCCGCGGGTGTTCATCTCGTGAAGGTTCTCCTTCATGACCACGGTCGACTTCACCAGCAGCCCGGACATTCCGACGACGTCCGCGTTCTTGTCCTCGGCGACTTCGAGGATGTTGGCGATCGGCTGCTTGATGCCGATGTTGACCACTTCGTAGCCGTTGTTGGTCAGGATGATGTCGACGAGGTTCTTGCCGATGTCGTGCACGTCGCCCTTGACGGTGGCGAGCACGATGCGGCCCTTGCCTGCGTCGTCGTCGGCCTTCTCCATGTGCGGCTCGAGGTGCGCCACAGCGGTTTTCATCACCTCGGCGGACTGAAGCACGAACGGCAGCTGCATCTGGCCTGAGCCGAACAGCTCGCCGACGGTCTTCATGCCCGCCAGCAGGTCGGAGTTGATGATCTCCAGCGGTGGCTTCTCCGTCATCGCCTCGTCGAGATCGGCTTCCAGACCGTTGCGCTCGCCGTCGACGATGCGCTGGGCCAGCCGCTCGAACAGCGGCAGCTTGGCCAGTTCCGCGGCGCGGGATTCCTTGGACGAGGCCGCCGAGACGCCCTCGAACATCTGCATCAGTTCCTGCAGCGGGTCATAACCCTCGCGGCGGCGGTCGTAGACCAGGTCCAGTGCGACTTTGCGGCGGTCCTCCGGAATGCGGTTCATCGGCAGGATCTTCGATGCGTGCACGATCGCCGAGGTGAGACCGGCCTCCTGGCACTCGTGCAGGAACACCGAGTTGAGGACCTGGCGCGCAGCGGGATTCAGGCCGAACGAGATGTTCGACAGACCGAGGGTGGTCTGCACCTCGGGATGCTTCTGCTTGAGCAGCCGGATGGCCTCGATGGTCTCGAGGCCGTCCTTGCGGGACTCCTCCTGGCCGGTGCAGATGGTGAACGTCAGCGTGTCGATCAGGATCGACGACTCGTCGACACCCCAATTGCCGGTGATGTCGGCGATCAGACGGTCGGCGATCGCGACCTTGGCCTCCGCCGTGCGGGCCTGGCCTTCCTCGTCGATGGTCAGGGCGACGACTGCTGCGCCGTGCTCGGCGACGAGTTCCATCGTCTTGTGGAACCGGGACTCCGAACCGTCGCCGTCCTCGTAGTTGACCGAGTTGATGGTGCAGCGCCCACCGAGGTGCTCCAAACCTGCCTTCAGGACCGGAGTTTCGGTGGAGTCCAGCATGATCGGCAGTGTTGACGCCGTGGCCAGTCGACTGGCCAGGGCGTTCATGTCCGCGACGCCGTCGCGGCCGACGTAGTCGATGCACAGGTCGAGCAGATGGGCACCGTCGCGGGTCTGGTCCTTGGCGATGTCGAGGCATTTCTGCCAGTCCTCGGCGAGCATCGCCTCGCGAAAGGCCTTGGAGCCGTTGGCATTGGTGCGCTCGCCGATCATCAGAATCGAGGCGTCCTGGTGGAACGGCACGGCAGTGTACAGCGAGGACACAGACGGCTCGCGAACCACGTTCCGGTCGGGCCGGTTCAGCTCCGCCACCGCGTCGGCCACGGCGCGGATGTGCGCGGGCGTAGTGCCGCAGCAGCCGCCGACGAGCGCCAGCCCGAATTCGTTCACGAAGCCCGAGAGCGCCTCGGCCAGTTCGTCGGCGCCCAGCGGGTACTCGGCGCCGTTGGCGCCCAGCACCGGCAAGCCGGCGTTCGGCATCACCGACACCGGGATGCGTGCGTGCCGGGACAGGTGACGGAGGTGCTCGCTCATCTCGGCGGGACCGGTCGCGCAGTTCAGCCCGATCACGTCGACGCCGAGCGGCTCGATCGCGGTCAGTGCCGCGCCGATCTCACTGCCGAGAAGCATCGTGCCGGTGGTCTCCACCGTCACGTGGGTGATGATCGGGATGTGCCTGCCGAGCTGCGCCATCGCGCGCCGCGAACCGAGCACCGCGGCCTTCAGTTGCAGCAAGTCCTGGCAGGTCTCGACGAGGATGGCGTCGGCGCCGCCCTCGAGCATTCCCAGCGCCGCTTCGCCGTAGGCGTCGCGGATGACCGCGTACTCGGTGTGCAGCAGCGTCGGAAGCTTGGTGCCAGGCCCCATCGATCCCAGGACGTACCGGGGACGATCTGTGGTGGACATCTCATCCGCGACCCGCTTGGCGATGGAGGTGCCGTCGCGCGCGAGGTCACGGATCTTGTCAGCGATGTCGTAATCGCCGAGGTTGGACAGGTTGCAGCCGAAGGTGTTGGTCTCGACGGCGTCGGCGCCCGCTTCGAAGTAGTTGCGGTGAATTTGCTCGATGACGTCGGGGCGGGTCTCGTTGAGGATCTCGTTGCAGCCCTCGAGGTCGTTGAAGTCGTCGAGGGTGAGGTCGGCCGCTTGCAGCTGGGTACCCATGGCACCGTCTCCGACCATGACGCGCCGCGACAGGGTGTCGAGGAAGTCGGTGTCGTATGCGGGTTGGTTTGCAGCATTCACGCATCCAGGGTAGTCGGTCTATGCAAACCAATCCGGATCCCGCCCCGCCAGGCGATGGCCCTCGCCGGTGCCGGGCAGGGCTTACGCTAGCCTGGTGACAGACCTGCCCGACCTGCAGGACACCATCATCGTCGCGGCCTTCGAAGGTTGGAACGACGCCGGTGACGCGGCCAGCGACGCGCTCGAGCACCTCGACGTGATCTGGGAGGCCGAGACGATCGTGGAGATCGACGACGAGGCCTATTACGACTATCAGGTTAATCGTCCGGTCATCCGCCAGATCGACGGCGTGACGCGCGAGCTGGTGTGGCCGTCGATGCGCATCTCCCACTGCCGTCCACCTGGGAGCGACCGCGACATCGTGCTGATGCACGGCGTCGAGCCGAACATGCGGTGGCGGACGTTCTGCGCCGAGTTGCTGGCCATCGCCGACAAGCTCAACGTCGACACCGTTGTGATCCTCGGCGCACTTCTCGCCGACACGCCCCACACCCGGCCGGTGCCGGTGTCCGGAGCCGCCTACTCCCCCGAATCGGCCAAGTTCTTCGGCCTCGAGGAGACCCGATACGAGGGGCCGACCGGCATAGCAGGCGTCTTTCAGGACGCGTGCGTGGCCGCCGGAATCCCCGCCGTCACGTTCTGGGCCGCGGTGCCGCACTACGTGTCGCAACCGCCGAATCCGAAGGCGACGGTGGCGTTGCTGCGGCGGGTCGAGGACGTCCTCGACATCGAGGTCCCACTCGCCGACCTACCGATCCAGGCCGAAGAATGGGAACAGGCCGTCAGCGAGATGACCGCCGAGGACGAAGAAATCGCCGAGTACGTCCAATCGCTCGAGGAACGGGGTGACGCGGAGGTGGACATGACCGAGGCGCTCGGCAAGATCGACGGCGATGCCCTCGCCGCGGAGTTCGAGCGCTATCTGCGACGCCGCGGCCCCGGTTTCCGGGGTTAGACCAGCGACCTGGACGCGACCCGCTGCGCCTTGCGCGCTTCGCGTTCGAGATAGCGAGCCTTGGACTCGTCGAACTTGGCCGCCTCGGCTTCCATCCTCTCGATGAAAGCGCCGAGTGCGTCGCGTTCCCGCTCACCCTCGCCGGTGAAGTCGTTGCGCTCGAAGATCCGCCACTTGCGCAGCACCGGCAGCACGACCTCGTCGAGGTGTTGTCGCGCGTCGTAGATGCCGCCGACGGCCATCTTGACGGCGTTGCGGCGGAAGTTCGGGATCGAGAAGCCGGGCATCTGGAAATTGACGAGGATGCGGCAGATCGAGTGCATCGCACGGTCGGGCGACAGGTCCAGCGCCGCCCCCGTCAGCCCGCGGTAGAAGATCATGTGCAGGTTCTCGTCGAACGCGATGCGCTTCAGCAGCGCATCGGCGACGGGCTCGTCGCACGCCTTGCCCGTGTTGCGGTGCGAGACCCGGGTGGCCAGCTCCTGGAACGTCACGTAGGCGGCGGCGTCGAGGAACGATTCCGGCGCGATGTCGCCCTGGCCCTGCTGACCGGGGCTGAATCCGGCAGTGACCTGCCGCAACCTGGCTTCTTCTAGCTCCATCGGGTCGACCGCCCTGGTCACGACCAGGTAGTCGCGCAGCGCGATGCCGTGCCGGTTCTCCTCGACGGTCCAGCGGTTCACCCAGGTGCCCCAGGCATCGTCGAGGGTGAGGTAGCCTGCCACCGCACGGTGGTAGGACGGCAGATTGTCCTCGGTGAGCAGGTTGGTCACCATCGCGATGCGCGCCAGTTCGGACAGCGGCGACTGTTCGAGTTCCGATGGCCGTCCGCCGAGCGCCGAGTAGTTCGAGCCGTCCGACCACGGCACGTAATCGTGCGGGGACCAGTTCCTGGTGGCCGCGAAGTGCTGGTTCACGCCGGCCTCGACGACCGGTTCGAGTTCTCGGACCAGCTCTGGGTCGGTCAGAAAGCGTGCCATCGTCCCGCCACGCTACTCCAGAATCATCGGAAAGCCGGCAAACGCGCCTACGTCTTCACCGGTGCCGGAGCCTTCCAAGTCTCGTTCAGCGCATCGGGTTTCGGCCAGTACAGCCGCAACACCAACGCGAACGGACCCTCGGATGCGGGCAACCAGTTGGGTTCGCGTTCCTTGCCGGGCGACTTTGACGGGTGGCAGCTGTCCGGGCGCGAAGCGGTACGTGTAGTCGTCGGCGCCGGTCAGCGGGGCACCGGTCGAGTCGGTGGAGAAACTCGGGTAGAGCGCCTCCGCGGCGGTGTTGCCGTAGATGCCAAGCACCGCGCCTGCCATCCGGTAAAGGTAGTTGCCCTTGAGATCTCCTGCGGTGCCGAAGAATTGCGCCGAACCGATCTTGCCGGTGTCGATCTCGTCCTTCTTCAGCGTGTCGAGTTCGGCCTAGGCGTCGGCCATGCCGTCCTGAATCGCGGTCCGCATCTCGGGAGAGAGCTTCTCGGCGTCGAAGGACCCGTCGGGGCCGATGCCGATGGTGGCGAACCGGGCACGCAGGACCCGTTCGGCAGGCAGAGTGGGAGCGAACTTCATGACGAAGTTGAGGATGTCGAAGAATTGCGGCGACGTGCGCTCCTGATCGGACGTCCGTCCTGAATGCGCTTGACGTTGGCGATGTCCGCGGGGTCGAACAGCTGCGTGCGGTAGAGCACCAGCGCGAGATCGGTGTCGGAGCGGATGACCTCGTTGATGCCTTCGGGCTTGTCACCCTTCCAGGTAGAGCCCGCCAGAAGGTATTTGCCGCCACTGTTACCCGTCGTCCGACTGCCGACGTACGCGAAGTTGGAGGTGTAGAGGTCAACGAACTGCAGCGAGAAGTACCGGTCCTGGTCGACGGGCGGCACGGTGAGCACCAGTGGTTCGGTGCGCAGATCGGCACCGAGGGCAGAATACGGAGTGTCCGAGTTCGGCGTCTGAATGGTGGTGTCGGGTGGCGTGTAGACCCTTGCGGTGTTGTGGATTTCGTTCCAGACACCCTTGTACTCCGCATCGTCCTTGTCGACGAAGTAGGAGTACATGACGCGGTAGTCGTCGACCATCGGGAAGCCCCAGACGTACGCCTCCTTGGCGATGGCCCTGGCCTGGTCGGGGGTGACCACGGACGATGGCGGGGGCGGCGGCGCGGCACCGACGGCCTCGGGCTTGTCGTTCTTCGCGCAGGCCGCCAGGCCGGCATCAAACCACTTTACGTTCGACCTGCCCCGGATCGTTCGCTCGCCGGGGTGTCACCGTGCGGCTAGAGTTCGACGCCCAGCAACGCATCGACGACAGCCGCCACCCGACCCGGCGCCTCGGCATCGCGGCCGCCGTACTCGAGCGCGTCTTCGGTCCAACCATCCAGCGCAGCAAGCACTTTGGGAGTATCGAGATCGTCGGCGAGGTACTGCCGGACTCGGGCGATCACGTCGGTGGCGTCGGGTCCCGTTGGGAGCGCGGCCGCCGCGCGCCACCGACCGAGGCGGTCCTGGGCCTCGGCGAGGACGGCGTCACTCCAGGAGCGATCGTGGCGGTAGTGCCCGGCGATCAGACCGAGCCGGATGGCCGCGGGCTCGACGCCGTCGGCGCGCAACCGGGAGACCAGAACCAGATTGCCGCGGCTCTTGCTCATCTTGTGGCCGTCCCAGCCGATCATGCCCGCGTGGACGTAGTGGCGAGCGAATCGCCGCTCCCCCGTGGCGGATTCGGCGTGGGCGGCGGAGAACTCGTGGTGCGGGAAGATGAGATCACTGCCACCGCCCTGCACGTCGAGGCCGGTACCGATGCGGTCCAGCGCGATGGCGGCGCACTCGACGTGCCACCCGGGCCGACCCGGGCCGAACGGTGACGGCCAGCTGGGTTCCCCCGGTCGCTCCGCGCGCCAGAGCAGCGCGTCCAACGCATCACCCTTGCCCGGCCGGTCCGGATCACCACCACGTTCGCCGAACAACCGAAGCATGGTGTCGCGGTCATAGTTCGACTCGTAGCCGAATTGCACGGTCGCGTCGGCGCGGAAGTACACGTCCGGGTACTCGGCATCCTCCATCACGTAGGCCGCCCCGGAGGCCAGCAGCTTCTCGACCAGTTCGATCACCTCGGCGATGGCGTCGGTCGCCGCAACGTAGTCGTGCGGCGGGAGCACCCGCAGGGCCGCCATGTCCTCGCGAAACAGCTGAATCTCCCTGGCGCCGAGTTCGCGCCAGTCGATGCCGTCGCGCTCGGCCCGCTCGAACAGCGGATCGTCCACGTCGGTGATGTTCTGCACGTAGTGCACCCGATGACCGGAATCGAGCCAGGACCGGTAGACCAGATCGAACGTCAGGTAGGTCGCCGCGTGGCCGAGATGGGTCGCGTCGTACGGGGTGATGCCGCAGACGTACATGGTCGCGGTGGCACCGGCCGCCACCGGACGCACCTGCCGGTCGGCGCTGTCGTACAGACGCAACTGCGATCCCGGACCCGGTAGCTCCGGAACGTTCGGCGCCGGCCACGATTGCATGGCTCCGACTCTAGGGTGCGCGCTCAGTTCGGCCTCCGACGGTGGTTACTCGTTGTGATGCGGCAACGAGCGGAGGCAATCCATTCCCGACAGCGGTCAGAACACCGACCGGATCGCGTCCATCAGGGTGCCCGCCAGCTCGGACCTGCACATCACGAAGTCGGGCAGATACGGGTCGGGGCGGTTGTAGCGCAGCGGCGAGCCGTCCAGCCGCGAGGCGTGCAGTCCCGCCGCCAGCACGACGCCGGCCGGTGCCGCCGAGTCCCACTCCCACTGCCCCCCGGCGTGTACGTAGGCGTCGACGTCGCCACGCACGACGGCCATCGCCTTGGCACCCGCCGAACCGATGCCGATGAGCTCGACGTCGAGCATGTCGCGCAGCCACCACAGCACCGTCGGTGGCCGGTTGCGGCTCGTCGCGATGCGGATCGGTCCGGGCTCGCGCGGCGGCGGCGCGGTGACCGTGTCGGATCGGTACACCTCGCCGAGGGCGGGCAACCCGACGACGGCGTCGGTGATCTCTCCCGACGGTCCACCGGTCCGCTGCCACAGCGCGATGTGCACGGCCCAGTCGGTACGGCCCGGCATCGAGAACTCCCGGGTGCCGTCGACCGGGTCGACGATCCACACTCGGTCGGCGCGCACCCGCGACAGGTCGTCGGCCGCCTCCTCGGACAGGACGGCGTCGTCGGGCCGGTGCTCGCGGAGGAGGTCCAGGATCAGCATGTTGGCACGCTTGTCGCCGGCGTCGCCGAGGTCGTAGTGATCGCTGAAGCCGATCTCCGCGCGCAGTTCGACGAGCATCTCACCGGCTTCGGCGGCTATCTCCGCGGCGAGCGCCGCATCGCTCGTGGGTTCGCTAATCGGGTGCTACTTGGGCGTGGCGCCGGGAGTGCGCACGACCATCGGCACCGCGGGGAAGTAGGCCGCCATCTCCGACCGGCACCTGCGCAATGCGGCGGTGCCGAACCCGCGGTGACGGTGTTCCGGGTGAATCCAGACCCGGACGCTGACCTCGCCGCCGACCAGCTCGCCGAAGACCATGCCGACCTTGTCGCTGCCCTCCACGGCGACGAACCACACCGCCTCCTCGTTCGACACCCGTCCCAGGGCGGCTCTGATCTCGTCGTCGAGGTTGCCTGCGGGTCCCCCGGAGCCGTCGCCCTTGGCGCCGACGTCGGCAGTGCGGGCGGCGAAGAGGTCGCGGTCGGCGGGCGAGGAGAACGAGCGCAGGACCAGACTTTCCCCGGAGCTGGCGGGTCGTTCCCCTAGGGTGAAGCTGAGCTGCTTGTTGAGGTCCTCGAGCTCGTCGGCGATCTTGCGGCGCGAGTCCCTGGTGAGCTGGTCGAACGAGATGGACATGACCGCCTCACCGCCGAGGTGCGACGTGTCGAGCAGGGCCGAGATGGATTTCACGGCGGCCGCCCGGTCGTCGGCTTCGACGATCGCGTCGAGCACCTCGTGGCGGCGGTCAAGCGCCTTCTGAAGGGCGGCGGCGATCTCCCTGCGGGCGGCGGCATGGTCGTGATCAGTCATGACGATGAGCGTAGAACACCTGACTGCGAAGGCTGGCGGCCTCGGACGAAACTCAGAACGCGGGCCATGGGATGGGCCTGCGCCGATCGGGCAACGGCATCACCGGATTCTCCAGCAGACCAACCGCTCTGGCGTACAGCGCGTCGATCTCCCGGTTGCTGATGTGCGGTCGCAAGACCTCGTCCAGGTCGCCCAGCAAGGCATCCCGCAGACCCGCGACGTCACGCAGCGCTTCGTCGTCCACCGGCTTGCCCGCCCAGCCCCACAGCACCGTGCGCAACTTGTTCTCGGTGTGCAAGCTCACACCGTGGTCGACGCCGTACACGCCGCCGTCGACTCCGGGCAGGATGTGACCGCCCTTGCGATCGGCGTTGTTGATCAGGACGTCGAACACGGCCATGCGACGCAGCCGCTCATCGTCGGCGTGGACGAGGGTCACTTCGTCGCCCGCGTAGTCGTAGGCCTGTAGGACGGGAAGGAATCCGGGCGGAATGTGACCCTTCGGAAGCAGGTCCACCAAATCGGGACCTGCGTCGGGCGGCTCCGAGGCCTCGTCATCATCGAGAGCGTCGCCGGGCTGATCCACCCACCGCTGCACCATCCCCCGGCCCGCAGGCCCGTCGCGAACGACGGTGTAGGGCACGACGTTCCAGCCCAGTGCCGCGGAAACCAGGTACGCCGACACCTCTCGACCCGCAAGCGTGCCGTCGGGGAAGTCCCACAGCGGCGCCTCACCGGTGACCGGCTTGTAGACGCAGTGCGCCTGACGATCCTCGAGGTGCGCTTCGCAGAGGAACGTCGCATTGCTCGCCGATCTGATGCGCCCGATGACGGTCAGCTGGCCGTCCCGTATCACCCCGTCCCGGTCAGGTGTCTGCGTCATCGTCGGATCCCGCCATGGCGCCTCGTCGATAACCGTTGGTGCGCACGCAGATGTGTCCCGCGGAATCCAGTGGCTCGTCACAGAGCGGGCACGGCGGCCGGCCCGCGGAGATGACCCGGTTGGACCGAGCCGCGAATTCCCGGGCCGACTCCGGGCTCAGGAAGACGCGCACGGCGTCCGGTCCGTCCTCGGCGTCGTCGAGCACCACGGACGCATCGAACTCGGTGTCGGACACCGCAAGCAGTTCGACGACCACCGTCTGCGCCTCGGAATCCCAACCGAGACCCATCGTGCCGACGCGGAACTCGGCGTCGACGGGGGTGATCAGGGGGCTGAGATCCTCGATCTGGCCCGTCTCGGGGGGCACCGGGGTGCCGAATCTTCGGTTGATCTCGAGCAGCAGGGCGGCGATCCGCTCGGCGAGCACCGCGACCTGTTGCTTCTCGAGCTCCACCGACACGACCCGCTCGTCATGGACGGCCTGGAGGTAAAACGTGCGGTCGCCTGGTTGCCCGACAGTCCCGGCCACGAAGCGGTCGGGTGAACGGAAGACGTGAATCGAACGGGTCATGACGCCTCCCAAAATACCGGTATTGCCACCGCAGCCGTAATTCGAACGGAGTGCGGCCGACGTGATCGACGGATGTCAGTCGGTGGAACCGCCGACCACTGCGTCACCCGAGGGTTCGGGTTTCGCCAGGAGCGCCGCGGTCAACGCAGCGCCGGTGTGGTTGACGTGGAGCACGAATGGGCGCACCGACGTATACCGGATGACGCTCATGGACGCGGGATCGGCGGTGATCCGCTGAAAGCTGTCCAGGTGCGTGCCCAGCGCGTCGGCGATGATCGACTTGATGACGTCGCCGTGCGTACAAGCCACCCACAGCACGTCGCCTTCGTGCTGCTCGGCGAGGGTGCGGTCATGATCGCGGACCGCCGCCACCGCCCTGGCTTGGACCTCGGCCAGACCCTCGCCGTCGGGGAACACGGCAGCGCTGGGGTGCTGCTGCACGACCGCCCACAACGGCTCCTTGACCAGATCGCCGATCTTGCGGCCGGTCCAGGCGCCGTAGTCCACCTCGGAGAGCCGTTCGTCCACCACGGGTTGCAGACCGAGTGCCTCCGACAGAGGGGCCACTGTTCGCTCACAGCGCAGCAGCGGTGACCGCACGATCGCCTTGACGGGCAGTTCGCCGATGCGGGCGATCACCGACTGAGCCTGCTCGCGTCCCTTGTCGTCGAGGTCGACGCCCTCGGAGCGCCCAGCCAGCGTGTGGGCGGTGTTCGACGTCGAGCGACCGTGGCGGAGCAGGATGACGGTCACTGCGCCGCCACCACGCCGGTGCCGAGCAGGATCAGGAGCGTGACGCCGAGGATCACCCGGTAGCCGACGAACCAGTACATGCCGTGGCGCACCAGGAATCTCAGGAACCAGGACACGGCGGCAAGGCCGATGACGAACGCGATGACGACGGACACCGCCAGTTGTGGGCCGGACGCGCTCATGCCCCTGCCGTCGGGATGGAACGCGTCGGGCAGCGAGTACAACCCCGATGCGAGGACCGCGGGAATGGCCAGCAGGAAACCGAACCTTGCGGCGGCCTCGCGCTCCTGGCCCATGAACAATCCCGCGCTGATGGTGGCGCCCGACCTAGACACCCCGGGGATCAGGGCGAGGCATTGCGACAACCCGATCACGACGCTGTCCTTCCAGGTGAACCGTTCGATCGGGCGGTTCTGCCTGCCGAAGTACTCGGCGGCGGCAATGACGGCGGAGAACACGATCAACGCGGTGGCGATGATCCAGAGATTGCGCACGTCGTCACGGATGTACTGCTTGAAGATGAGCCCGGCGGCGCCGATCGGGATGGTGCCGATGATGACCCACCAGCCCAGCCAGTAATCGCTGGTGCGGCGCGAGGGATCGCGCAGTCCTGCCAACCACGCCACCAGAATGCGGCCGATGTCGCGGGCAAAGTAAATCAGCACGGCCAATTCGGTGCCGAGCTGGCTGACGGCGGTGAATGACGCCCCCGCGTCGTCGGCGAAGAACAGCTGGGACACGATCGCGAGATGGGCGGACGAGGACACCGGTAGGAACTCCGTCAGGCCTTGGACCACGGACAACACCACAACCTGCAGCCACGACATGTCCATCACGCCGACGACCGTACCGTGGCGATCCTGTCAACGGGCTGAGCGCGGCACCGGCTGGGCGTCGGCGACGGCGTCACGGACTGCTGCCGCCAAGCTGCGCTCGTCGGCTACGTCGACGTGGGCGAGGCTCCGGCTGGCGGCCGCCACCACGTCCTCGGCCTGCGGTACCGGCCCCGTCAGTCGTGGCCGGTACACCTCGACGAAGAGCGTCTGCTTGTCCACGTGAAAGGAGAAGCTCCGGCCGTCGCCGACCCGACCAAATCCGCTGGCGTGCACACCGGTCGACAGGTCGTCGATCGCGAACTCGCTTCCGGACAAGTGGCTGTCCGCCGCGCGGGTCATGTCTGAACCATACCGGGGGGCTGGTCCGGGAGCGTGCCTAAACTGGCCATTCGATCGCCATCCGATTCGCACGAACCGAGGGTTACCCTTTGCCGCCGCACGCAACACCGAAGCGTCGCCTAGCTCACAGCCTTCTCTGGATCGTGACGATGGTCGCCTGCCTGTCGTGTTCCACCAAGCCCGCGGACAGTCCACCGCCGACGATCCCGCCTGCACGAGCTGCCGTCTCACCAGCGGTGACCGAGAAGCCACCGGGTTCGGTACGACCGCTCGACGGCGTCGGTGAGGCCGCCGTCTTCGACGCGGCCACGTCGTCGTTGGTGGTGCTGAGCCGTGAGGCAACGGGTGGTTACGCTCTGACGTCGTTCCCGCTCAACGGACCGCCCAGGACGGTACGGCTGCCCGCCCCGTCCACCGCCGTCGTCGGCGACGGAGATGGAACGGTGTATGCGTCGACGAAGGGTGGCTACTTCAAGGTCGACGTCCGGGGCGACGGGGCGGTGACGCGGTTCGACGTCGACGGCGAGCCCGACACCGAGTTCACCGCGATCACCCGTCGCGCCGACGGCAAGGTGGTCCTCGGCAGCGCCGCCGGTGCGGTGTACACCCTGAGTTCCGACACCGCGGTTGAAGCCCGACTGCAGATCTTCGCTCGCGTCGACGTTCTCGTCGCACGGGGCGATAAGGTCGCCGTCCTGGACCGCGGCCAGACGTCGGTCACGACGGTGGACGCCTCGGGCACGAAGCAGAAACACGCACTGCGGGCGGGCGAGGGCGCCACCACGATGGTCACGGATCCGGAGGGTCGCATCCTCGTCGCCGACACCCGTGGTCAAGCGCTGCTGGTGTTCGGCACGGACCCGCTGATGCTTCGGCAGCAGTATCCCGTGAAGGGTGCGCCCTACGGGCTCGCGGGGTCGTCCCGGCTCGCGTGGGTGTCGGAGACGGCGACGAACAGCGTGGTTGGTTACGATCTGGCGACCGGAATTCCCGTCGAGAAGGTGCGTTATCGAACCGTGCAGCAACCGAACTCCCTGATCTTCGACGATGCGACCGGCACGCTGTTCGTCGTGTCCGGCTCGGGAGCGGGTGTGCAAGTGATCCCTCGGGCAGCCGGATGACGGCGCATCAGCGCGGACGCATGCCCGCCGCGTGGGAGGCCGACCTCTCCGACGACTACGAGTGGGTGCCGCTTCGGCTGCCTCCGGACGTGACACGGGTGTCCGCGTCGATCCGGCTGTCCATCGAGGCCGAGTACCGCGGCTGGGAGCTGACCCGCGTCCGCCTCTACACCGACGGAAGCCGTCGGGTTCTGCTGCGGCGCAGGAAGTCCGCGTCGGACTGGATGAGCGCCGACGGTCAGCCGAATTCATGACCTACCGTGCGCTGCGGCGGATTCTGTTCCTCGTCCCGCCCGAGCGGATTCACACCGTGGTCTTCGCCTGCCTGCGCTTCGTCACGGCGCCCACGCTGCTGCGCCATGGCCTGGCCAGGTGGCTGGCCCCTCGTGATCCGGTGCTGGAGAGCACGGTGTTCGGCGTCAGATTCCCAGGGCCCGTCGGCCTGGCCGCGGGTTTCGACAAGGACGGCTCGGGCCTGAAGACCTGGGGCGCACTGGGTTTCGGATACGCCGAAGTCGGCACCGTGACCGCGCGCGCGCAGCCGGGCAATCCCCCGCCGCGCATGTTCCGACTCGCCGACGACCGGGCGCTGCTCAACAGGATGGGCTTCAACAACCACGGGGCCGGCGAGCTGGCGTTGAAACTGAGCCGCCACGTTGCCGAGGTGCCCATCGGCGCCAACATCGGAAAGACGAAGACCACCCCACCCGAGGACGCCGTCGACGACTACACCGAGAGCGCCCGCCTCGTCGGCCCCCTGGCCGCGTTCCTGGTCGTCAACGTCAGCTCGCCCAACACCCCTGGCCTGCGCGACCTGCAGGCCGTCGAATCGCTGCGGCCGATCCTGGCAGCGGTCCGCGCGCAAACCACGACACCGGTGCTGGTGAAGATCGCCCCCGACCTGTCCGACTCCGACGTCGACGAGATCGGCGACCTGGCGGTCGAATTGGGGTTGGCGGGCATCGTCGCCACCAACACCACCGTGTCGCGCGACGGGCTCGCCACCCCCGGCGTCGCCGAGTTGGGCGCGGGCGGCGTCTCCGGCCCACCGGTCGCGCAGCGCTCCGCCGAGATACTGCAGCGGCTGTACCGACGGGTCGGCGACCGGCTGGTGTTGATCAGCGTCGGCGGCATCGAGACGGCCGACGACGCGTGGGAGCGCATCACCGCGGGCGCCTCACTCCTGCAGGGTTACACCGGCTTCGTGTATGGCGGAGGGTTGTGGGCCAAGCACATTCACGACGGTCTGGCACGGCGCCTGCACGACGGCGGGTTCGCGTCGCTGGCCGACGCGGTCGGCTCGGCGACGCGATAGGCGCCTACTTCTGCTCGTAGGTGCCCATGATGACGGCGCGGGCGATGGCATGGCCGAACAGGTTGAAGCCCAGATACGCCGGGGTGGCGTTCTCCGGCAGGTCCAGCTTCTCCACGTCGACGGCGTGCACGGCGACGAAGTAGCGGTGCGGGCCGTGCCCCGCGGGCGGAGCGGCGCCGATGAAGCGCTTCAGGCTGGCGTCGTTGGCCAGCGTCAGGGCATCTCCGGGAAATCCCGTGTGGCTTCCGTCACCGACGCCTGCGGGCAGGTCCGTCACGGTCGCGGGCAGGTTGGCCACCGCCCAGTGCCAGAACCCGGACGCGGTCGGTGCGTCGGGGTCGTACATCGTCACGGAGAAGCTGCGGGTGGTCTCGGGGAAACCGGACCAGCTCAGCTGCGGGGAGACGTCCGAACCCCCGGCACCCATGATGCCGCTGACCTGGTCTCCTGCCAACGGCTCGCCGTCGGTGATCGAGGTCGAGGTGAGGGTGAAGCTCGGCAACTGAGGAAGGTTGTCGTACGGGGTGCTCATCAGATCCTTTCGGTTGATCTCCGGTGGTGTTTCAGCAGTGCAGCAGGAAGTGCTCGAGAACCTGGGTGCCGAACATCAGCGACTCGACGGGTACCCGTTCGTCGACGCCGTGGAACAACGCGGCGAAGTCCAGTTCGGGTGGCAACCGCAGCGGGATGAAGCCGAAGCAGCGAATGCCAAGGCGCGCAAAGTGTTTCGCGTCAGTTCCGCCGGACAACATGTAGGGCACGATGCGCGCGTCGGGGTCGATTGACAGCAGCGCCGCATTCATGGCGTCGACCAGCTCACCGTCGAACGTGGTCTCGTAGGACGGCAGCTCGGTTATCCACTCGCGAGTCACGTCGGGCCCGATCAACTCGTCGACCGTCGCCTCGAACGCGGCCTGCCTACCCGGCAGCACCCGACAGTCGACGACGGCCTCTGCCGTGGCGGGGATGACGTTGGCCTTGTATCCGGCCTTGAGCATGGTCGGGTTGGCCGAGTCACGCAGTGTGGCACCCACGATGCGGCCGATCGGCCCGAGCTTGGCGATCGCCCCGTCGAGGTCGGGCGACTCGGGGTCGAAGGCATGTCCCGTCTCCTCGCCCACCGCACTGAGGAACTTTGCGACGGGGTCGGTCAGCACCAACGGAAACTCGTGACGGCCCAGCCGGGCGACGGCTCCTGCGAGCGTGGTGACGGCATTGTCGTCGTGCACGAACGAGCCGTGCCCGGCACGGCCGCGGGCGGTGAGCCGCATCCACCGCATGCCCTTCTCGGCGGTCTCGATGAGGTAGAGCCGCTTGTCGCCGCCATCGCGGTGGGGCACGGTCAGCGAGAAGCCGCCGACCTCGCCGATGGCCTCGGTGACGCCCTCGAACAGATCGGGCCTGTTCTCGACCAGCCACCCGCAGCCGTACTTACCGCCGGCCTCCTCGTCGGCGACGAAGGCGAACACCAGGTCCCGCGGCGGCACGATTCCGGACCGCTTGAGGTAGCGCGCGACCGCGATCATCATCCCGATCATGTTCTTCATGTCGATCGCCCCGCGGCCCCAGACGTAGCCGTCGGAGACCGCGCCGGAGAACGGGTGCACACTCCAGTCCGCGGCCTCGGCGGGCACCACGTCGAGGTGGCCGTGCACGAGCAGGGCGCCGCGGCTGGGATCGGCGCCGGGCAGCCGGGTGACGACGTTCCCGCGGCCGGGGGCACCCGACTCGACGTACTCGCACCGATAGCCGACGTCCTCGAGCTGCTGAGCGACCCAGCGGGCGCACTCCCCCTCACCCGCGGTGGTCTCGAGCTCGCCCGTGTTGGAGGTGTCGAACCGAATCAACGCGCTGACGAGTTCGACTACCTCGTCGGACGGCTGGGGAGAAACAGTCACGGTCACCATTCGTACCATTGCACGGCCAGCCGGGTTTTGGTCCGGGCATCGGAATCCGTTAGCCTTAGTCGCTCTTGTCCGAGTGGCGGAATGGCAGACGCGCTAGCTTGAGGTGCTAGTGCCCTATTAACGGGCGTGGGGGTTCAAGTCCCCCCTCGGACACTCTTCAACTCACGCGACGCGCGAAGTCCGCGACGTCGCGGAGGGCGCGATCGTAGAGTTCGGGAACCGACGCCGCGACCATCTGTTCGCCCGCGTGCCCGACACCGCTGTAGGTGTGTCCCGTGGCGTTCACGCCCGCGCGCTGCAGTGCCCGTAGGTAGGCCAACCCCTCGTCGCGCATGGGGTCGAGTTCGTCGGTGGTGACGACGTGCGGCGGGAGGCCGTGGAGGTCGCCGTCTTCGGCGTAGTACGGCCACGCAAGCGGATTCATGGTGTGCTGACCCGTCGGGTCGTACAACGCCGCCATGAGATTCATGACCGACGGGCCTAGGAAGTATTCCTCGTTCTCGACGAGTGATGGAAGAGCGGCGTTGGGTGCGTCGTAGCCGCCGTAGATGAACGGCACCTGCGCGTAGACACCGTCGATCCGATCGAGCCGTCCTTCCCGCTTGGCCTTCAACGCCGTGGCGAGCGACAGATTGCCCCCGCCGGACTCACCCGTCACGACGATCGACGTCAACCCGAGGCCTTCGCGCTGACCGTGCATCCAGTCCAGCGCGCTGGCGCAGTCGTCGAGGCCGGCCGGAAACGGTTGCGGGCCAAGGGCTCCGCCGGAGTTCCGGAATTCGACGCCGACGACCACGCAGCCCGGGCAGCGGAGCGGACACGCCGATCGGTCGGTGGACGTAGAGCGTGATGTCATTGCCGTCGACCCCGGTGATGCTCAAGGTGCGCGTGTCCACGGCCTTCGGCGACGGAAGACCGGCGAGCAAGGCGGCGAACACGCCTTCGAAGGCCTGTTCGGTGGCGGACGCGACGGTGCGCAGCTCCTCGAGCGGTGACCGACGGTCGATGGGCAGATCGTCCGCCCTCGTGTCGAGCCCGAATGGAGCGAGGGCCGCGAGCATCCGGGGGTCCCCCCTCGGATCGGAGCGCAGTTCCATGGTCGGGTCGCCGAGGCGGCTCGGAAGTGTGACGCCAACGGTGGGTGCAGCCATGTCGCGGACCTACTGCAGGACGCCGACGGGTCGACAATGGTGACGAAAGCCCCTAGCGGCACGTCCAACTACTCATGGTGAATTAACCCCTATGCGGATGAATCGACCCATCCGCCGGACGCGTCTGGGGATTGCATGACCATCGACGAAGCTCAGATCGACGAACTTCAGGCCAGCCGTCCGTTCCCCGAGCGCCTGGGTCCCAAGGGCAGTCTGATCTACAAGCTGATCACCACCACCGATCACAAGTTGATCGGCATCATGTACGTGACCGTGTGCTTCGTCTTCTTCTTCATCGGCGGGCTGATGGCGCTGTTCCTTCGTGCCGAGCTCGCGCTGCCCGGGCTGCAGTTCCTGTCCAACGAGCAGTACAACCAGCTGTTCACCATGCACGGCACCGCGATGCTGCTGTTCTACGCGACGCCCATCGTGTTCGGCTTCGCCAACCTGGTCCTGCCGCTGCAGATCGGCGCGCCCGACGTGGCGTTCCCGCGGCTGAACGCGCTCTCGTTCTGGCTGTTCCTGTTCGGCGCGTTGATCGCGCTGTCGGGATTCATCACCCCCGGCGGCGCCGCCGACTTCGGCTGGACCGCCTACGCACCGCTGTCGGATGCCATCCACTCGCCAGGCGCCGGGGCCACCCTGTGGATCATGGGCCTCGGAGTCGGTGGCCTGGGCACGATCCTGGGTGCGGTCAACATGATCACCACCGTGGTGTGCATGCGGGCGCCGGGCATGACGATGTTTCGGATGCCGATCTTCACCTGGAACATCATGGTGACGTCGATCCTGGTGCTGATCATCTTCCCGATCCTCACCGCGGCACTGTTCGGGCTCGCCGCCGACCGCCTCCTGGGTGCGCACATCTACGACCCGGCCAACGGCGGGGTGATCCTCTGGCAGCACCTGTTCTGGTTCTTCGGCCACCCCGAGGTGTACGTCATCGCGCTGCCGTTCTTCGGCATCGTCAGCGAAATCTTCCCGGTGTTCAGTCGCAAGCCGATCTTCGGTTACACCACGCTGATCTACGCGACGATCTCCATCGCTGCTCTCTCGGTCGCGGTCTGGGCGCACCACATGTACGCCACCGGCGCGGTGCTGCTGCCGTTCTTCTCCTTCATGACGTTCCTGATCGCCGTCCCGACCGGCATCAAGTTCTTCAACTGGATCGGCACGATGTGGAAGGGCCAGTTGACCTTCGAGACACCCATGCTGTTCTCGGTG
>NZ_DASQEU010000180.1:0-58806 GCF_035633495.1 Mycobacterium sp.
GTACTGGCAGCGGTCCTAGCCCTGGTAACGGCTGCATGCGGCAGTTCGAACCCGCTGGGCGGTGGTGAGGTATCGGGTGACCTGAAGTCGATCGCCGTCGGGTCGGCGGACTTCACCGAATCGAAGATCATCGCCGAGATCTACGCGCAAGCGTTGGAGGCCAACGGGTTCGACGTCCGCCGGCAGTTCGGCATCGGCAGTCGGGAGACCTACGTGCCCGCGGTCAAGGATCACTCGATCGACCTGATCCCGGAGTACACCGGCAACCTCCTGCAGTATTTCGACTCGGAGACCAAGGCCACCGATCCCGAGTCGGTCGAGTTGGCGCTGTACCGCGCTCTGCCAGGCGACCTTTCGATATTGACGCCGTCTCCCGCCAACGATCAGGACACCGTCGCGGTCACCAGGGCCACCGCCGAGAAGTGGAACCTCAAGACCATCGGCGATCTCGCGCAGCACTCGGCCGAGGTGAAGTTCGGCGGGCCGTCGGAGTTCCAGAGCAGGGCCGAGGGATTGCCCGGTCTCAAGGCCAAGTACGGCCTGGACATCCCGCCCGCCAACTTCGTCTCGATCAGCGACGGCGGCGGGCCGGCGACGGTACGGGCCCTCGTCGACGGCACGGTGACGGCGGCGGACATCTTCAGCACGTCGCAGGCCATCCCGCAGAACGACCTGGTCGTCCTCGAGGATCCGAAGAACAACTTCCTGGCCGCCAACGTCGTCCCGCTGGTGGCGTCGCAGAAGATGTCGGACCAACTCAAGACCGTGCTCGACGCCGTGTCGGCCAAGCTCACCACCGAGGCTCTCATCGAGATGAACACGGCGACGTCGGGCAACGGCGGCGTCGACCCCGATGAGGCGGCCCGCAAGTGGGTACAGGACAACGGGTTCGACAAGCCGGTAGCCGGTTAGAGGGATGGGGCGCAGATGATCAACTTCGACGGCGTCACCAAGAAGTACCCGGACGGCACCGTCGCCGTCGATGACCTGAGTCTCGAGGTGCCCGAGGGCACGCTCACGGTTTTCGTCGGCCCGTCCGGCTGCGGCAAGACGACGTCGATGCGAATGATCAACCGAATGATCGAGCCCACGTCGGGCGTGCTCACCGTCGACGGCAAGGACGTCACCAAGGTCGACGCGGTCAAGCTGCGTCTGGGCATGGGTTACGTCATCCAGAGCGCGGGACTGATGCCGCACCTGAAGGTCGTCGACAACGTCGCGACCGTGCCCGTGCTCATGGGTGAGTCCCGTCGCGCCGCCCGCAAGGCCGCCCTCGGCGTGTTGGAGCGCGTCGGGCTGGACCCGAAGCTGGCCAACCGGTATCCCGCGCAGCTGTCCGGGGGTCAGCAGCAGCGCGTCGGCGTGGCCCGCGCGCTGGCGGCAGATCCGCCGATCCTGCTGATGGACGAGCCGTTCAGCGCCGTAGACCCGGTGGTCCGTGAGGAACTTCAGGTCGAGATCCTGCGGCTGCAAAGCGAACTGCGCAAGACCATCGTCTTCGTCACCCACGACATCGACGAAGCTCTGAAGCTCGGCGAGAAGGTCGCGGTCTTCGGCCGCGGCGGAGCTCTCCAGCAGTACGACGAGCCGCGGCGCCTGTTGTCCAACCCAGCCAACGACTTCGTGGCCGGCTTCATCGGCGCCGACCGCGGCTACCGCGGCCTGCAGTTCTCCCCCGGCAAGGGGCTGCCTCTGCACGACATCAGAACGGTCGAGGAAGCCGGCATCGACTCACTGGACCTTGGTCCAGGTGACTGGGCGCTGGTCACGAAGCGCGACGGCTCGCCATTTGCGTGGATCGACGCCAATGGCGTGGGCCTGCACCGCCAGGGAAAGTCGCTGTACGACAGCACCATGGCGGGTGGCTCGCTGTTCCTGCCGAACGGGACGATGCGGTTGGCCCTCGATGCCGCGCTGTCCTCGCCCGCCGGACTCGGGGTCGCCGTGGACGACCGCAGGCATGTCATCGGCGGACTCAAGGCCGATGACGTGATCGCGGCGATCAAGGCCAAGCGGAAGACGACCTAGTGCAGTACCTCCTCACCCACCTCGGCGACGCCTGGGACCTGACGCTGATCCACCTGTGGCTGTCGTTGGTGCCGTTGGTGCTAGGCCTCCTGATCGCCGTGCCCCTTGGCGCACTTGTCCAGCGCACGACGGTGTTGCGAAGGTTCACCACGGTGGTGGCGAGCATCGTGTTCACCATTCCGTCCCTGGCGCTGTTCGTGGTGCTGCCGTTGATCATCCCGACCCGCATCCTGGATCAGGCCAACGTCATCGTCGCCCTGACGCTGTACACGGTGGCCCTGCTCGTCCGCGCCGTACCCGAGGCGCTCGACGCCGTACCGCCCGCCGTACTCGACGCGGCCACGGCCGTCGGCTACAAGCCGTTGACCAGGATTCTGAAAGTCGAACTGCCGCTGGCGATACCGGTGCTCGTCGCAAGCCTGCGCGTCGTCGCCGTCACCAACATCTCGATGGTGTCGGTCGGCTCGGTGATCGGCATCGGCGGGTTGGGCACCTGGTTCACCGAGGGCTATCAGGCCGACAAGAGCGATCAGATCGTCGCGGGCATCATCGCGATCTTCGTACTCGCGATCGTCGTGGACACCCTGATCATGATCGCGGGCAAGCTGGCGACGCCATGGGTGAGGACCGGCCGCCGAGCGAAGGCGGGCGCCCGATGAACTTCCTGCAGCAGGCGTTGGCGTACATCTTCACCGCGGCCAACTGGGCCGGGCCGGCGGGGCTGACGGCGCGCATTCTCGAGCACCTGCAGTACACGGCCGTCGCGGTCGTCTTCTCGGCACTCGTCGCGATCCCGATCGGCATGATCATCGGACATACCGGCCGAGGGACGTTCCTGGTCGTCGGTGGAGTGAACGCGCTGCGGGCCCTCCCGACCCTGGGCGTGCTGCTGCTCGGCGTGCTGCTGTGGGGCCTCGGCCTCATCCCTCCGACGGTGGCGCTGATGCTCCTCGGCATCCCGCCGATGCTCGCCGGCACCTATTCGGGCATCGCGAACGTGGACCGAGCGGTGGTCGACGCCGCAAGGTCGATGGGCATGACGGAGTCGCAGGTTCTGCTGCGCGTCGAGGTACCCAATGCCATGCCCCTGATCCTCGGCGGACTGCGTACGGCGACGCTGCAGATCGTTGCGACGGCCACCGTGGCGGCGTACGCCAGTCTCGGCGGTCTCGGCCGCTACCTCATCGACGGCATCAAGGTGCGCGAGTTCTATCTCGCGCTGGTGGGCGCGCTCGTCGTCACCGCGCTGGCGCTCATTCTGGATGCCGCGCTGGCGTTCGCGGTGTGGCTCTCGGAGCCGGGTACCGACAGATTCCGCAAGATGCCGCAGCCGCTCCTCGGCGACGAGGTCGCGCTCGAATCCGGTTCGACATTACGATCTGGCGGGCTTTCCCAAGGCGGCTACGAAGCACGGGGGCCGTCGCCTACGGTAGGGGGATGAGTGATGTAGTCCGCTCTGAGTCGCAAGACAACTGGTCGGCAATTTTGACGTGGCGAGCACACGACGTTCCTCGAATGGAGTCGGTGCGAGTGCAGTTGTCGGGCAACCGGATCAAGGCGTACGGCCGGATCGTGGCCGCCGCGACGGCGTCACACGCGGCGTTCAGCGCGTCCTACGACCTGGTCACCGATGACAGTGGTGCCACCAAACGGCTGTCGCTGACGGTCACGCTGGCCCAACGGGAGCGCCAGCTGAACATCGCCCGTGACGAAGAGAACATGTGGCTGGTGCAGGACAAGCAGAACCAGGCCATGCGCTTGCCCTACGGCGGCGCCCTGGACGTCGACGTGATCTACAGCCCGTTCTTCAATGCGCTGCCGATCCGCCGCGCCGGGCTGTACCAGCACGGCGCATCGATCTCGTTGTCCGTGGTCTACGTGCGTCTTCCGGAACTGACCGTGGAGACCGCGACCATCGACTACGCGAGCGAAGCGCCCAACCCTGGTGCCGGGGTCAAGCTGAAGTCGCCCGTCGCCGAGACCACGATCACGGTCGACGACGACGGGTTCATCCTCGACTATCCCGGACTCGCAGCGCGGATCTGAGCACCCCGCCCGCACGGCCCGCGGCGGCGAGTTCCTGACGCCAGCCGTCCTCGCCGACGGCGATCGCGAGGATCTGCGGTCGGTCGAAGCTGTCGTACCGCATCCGGGCCGCGTGCCCCGACTCGACGAGGTCGGCGACGGAATCGGTCGTGGCCAGGCCGTCGCGGGCGCCAGTCAGCAGGTCGATGGCGCGGTCCAGCACGGAGCCCAACGGGCCGGAGTTCGCCTCGCACATGGCTCGCACCAGATCGGGGGCGGTGGCCGCGACCCGGGTGCCGTCCCGGAACGAGCCCGCGGCCAGGGAGAACGCCAGCGGTACGTCGGCTGCCGTGACGGCGAGGGCCTCTGCGATCAGGTGCGGAAGATGTGAGATGGCTGCGGCCGCCGCATCGTGCTCGTCGGAGCGCGCGGGCACGACGACGCTCCCGCAGTCCAGAGCCAGATGCATGACCTCGGCCCACACCGCCGGGTCGACGTGGTCATCGACGCTGAGCACCCAGGGCGCGCCGACGAACAGCTTCTCGTCGCCCGCAGCCCAGCCGGAGTGCGCGGTGCCGGTCATCGGGTGGCCTCCGACGAAGTAGTCGAGGAGGCCGTGGTCCCGAACGGCTTGCAGGACAGCGACTTTGACGCTCGTCACATCGGTGAGCGGGCAGTGCGGCGCCGTCGTGCGGACGCGGTCGAGCATGCTCGGCAGTGCGGGCATCGGAACGGCGAGGACGATCAGCGCGTTCGCCGCCGCGGCCCGCTCCAGCACCTCGGTGAGGCTCGCCGTGGCGTCGAACCCGTCGAAGCGGGCAGCCTGTACGCCGTCCACCGACCGGTTGTAGCCGAAGACCTCCCGCCCGGCGGCCTTGGCGGCCCGCATCACCGACCCGCCGATCAGTCCAAGGCCCAGTACGCACATCGGTGTTGCCACCCTGCAAGGTTGACATATCGGCGAACCGCGCGAGCGTCAGACGTGATCGTGACGCTGGTCAAAGCGTGTGATCTGGGACTACCGTGACTTTCATGGGAGCACAGCGAGCGCAGGCGCAGAACCAGGCCGCAGACCTCCCGGACGGATTCGGTGTCGCAGTCGTTCGCGAGGACGGCAAGTGGCGGTGTTCGTCGTTGCGCAGCAGCGCGTTGACGAGCTTGGCGGCCGCGGAGACCGAGCTGAGGGAACTGCGAAGCGCGGGGGCAGTGTTCGGACTGCTCGACGTGGACGACGAGTTCTTCGTGATCGTGCGCCCCGCCCCCGCGGGTGCGCGCCTGTTCCTGTCGGATGCGACGGCGGCCGTGGACTACGACATCGCCAGGCAGGTGCTCGAGAAGCTCGACGCCGACATCGACCCCGACGACCTGCAGGACGAGGATCCGTTCGAGGAGGGCGATCTCGGCGTGCTCTCCGACATCGGCCTGTCCGAAGGCGTTTTGAGCATCATCCTCTCCGAAGACGACTATGCCGACGAGCAACTCTCGCGGATCGCCCAGGAGATGGGCTTCGGCGACGAGATGTATTCGCTGCTCGACAAACTCGATCGTTGACCGCCGACGAGCGCTTGCGCGAGGAGCCACTGACCGACGCTGATCTGATCAGGGCGGCGCTCGACGCGGCCTCCGCCGTCGGCCCCCGCGACGTGCCCATCGGTGCCGTGGTGTTCGGCCCTAACGGTACCGAGCTGGCGCGTGCCGCCAATGCCCGTGAAGAACTCGGCGACCCGACGGCGCACGCGGAGATCCTGGCCCTGCGCGCGGCGGCCCGGGTGCTCGGCGACGGCTGGCGACTCGAGGGGACGACGCTGGCAGTCACCGTCGAGCCGTGCACTATGTGCGCCGGGGCGCTGGTGATGGCGCGCGTCGCCCGGGTGGTGTTCGGGGCGTGGGAGCCGAAGACGGGTGCGGTCGGCTCGCTGTGGGACGTGGTGCGCGACCGACGGCTCACGCATCGGCCCGAGGTGCGGGGCGGCGTGCTGGCCGACGAGTGTGCGGCGCCGTTGGAGGCGTTCTTCGCGCGGCAGCGCTGAGCGCGGCCCTCGGCGGCGCGGCTAGCATCATCGCCGAACGTGCGCCCACGGCGAGAATCCGGCCGAAATCTCGCCATGGCGTCACGTTCGGCGGCGATTAGGGGTCGTGCCAGGTTCCCGGTAAGCTGCCCGACGGTGGCGTGTCCGAGCGGCCTAAGGAGCACGCCTCGAAAGCGTGTGACGGGTAACCCCCGTCCGAGGGTTCAAATCCCTCCGCCACCGCCAAGCTTGTCGACCTGTTTGCGCTGGTTGGCTGTTCATTTCACGCCAGCTGTGAGGCCGTGGGCCCCCGTTTGGGCACAGAATGGGCACACTTCAAATCAAGAGCTGAAGCGACGGCATCGAGGTCGCCACGATTCGATACCAAGGATGACGCCGGAAGTACCAAAGTCAGGTCATGTGACTCAGGTCGTGCAGTGCAACTAAGTGCGACAGTCTCTTGCCGATCCATCAGCTCGCCAGGTTGACGGCCCCAGGGGGGGATGACGACGGCGGGCTGCGTCTCCAGAAGTGAATTGACCGTACTGATCAACTCGACCTGGGAACGTGCATCTCGCAGGGTAAAGCCGAGTTCGTTCGGCGCTTCTAGCTGCCAGGGCGGCCTCTCGGGATCGGCCATGACGCAGACCGGCGTGGCGAGTCCGTCGCAGGAAGCTCCTGCTATCGCCTGGATCAGCGGCCAAATCGGGCTAGGTTGCGACGGTGGAGGGGGCTGTCCCATCGACACGAGCCTATCCGCTGAAGGTTCGACAGTTAAGCATTATTACCGACGGTTGTCTTCGGACACCGGACAAGCGCGGAGCGCTGTACCTGCTTTGGCGCCCATTGCGTCCCCGGTGGCGATCATGTAGCCACGCACCGCGTTGCAAACAAGCACTCCGAGCCGCCTGGCCGGTAACTTCCACCGTTCCGACTGAACGCGAGGAGGCCACCCGACCATAGCCAAGACCGACCCCAACTTTATCCGGAAGATCGCCGACCTGCTGCGGGGGCCCTACCAGCCCAACCAGTACGGCGACGTCATCATGCCGTTCACGATCCTGCGCCGCCTGGACTGCATCCTGGAGCCGACAAAAGACGAGGTTCTGGCCGAGCACAAGAAGGCCCGGAGCCAGAAGATCGACCCGGCGGTGGTCCTCAAGTCAAAGCTCAAGCTGCCATTCTTCAACACCTCGCAGTGGACCTTCGCCAAGCTGGTCAGCGACCCCGAGGGCGTAGCGGACAACCTAGTTGTACGACTCCCAATCGCGCCCTGCGCCGCCGCCCGCTGTCACCACGAGTATCAGGAAGCCCAGCGCGGGGACCACCACGGTCGCAACCTTGGCCCACGTGTGCAGCTTCGCCCACCACGCTCGAAGTCCGTCGTTCGATCCCACGGTTAGTTAAGCCTGGCGGGACAACGCTAGTCGGCAATTCGGGGGAAGAATCGGAATCCGCCTCAGGTTGGGGACTACCTGCCTGTGCAGACTGACCGACGATGACGATCCTTTTGTCCGCAATGGCCCCTCGACCTTGTGAAGAGGATATTCGCAACCCCCGCGTCCTGCAGGCAGCCGAAGGTGGCCCGGCCGCGCCAGACCACCCCCTCCGCGCCACAGTCGCGATCAGGACTCCGCCGCTGCCATTTCCTCCCGTTTGGCCAGCGCCAACTCCCGGATCTTGGCGAGGTCCTCGTCGGTATAGACCCCGTTGATACCGGAGATCGCGGCGAGCTTCATGCCGTGCTTCAGCCCGAGCCGATAGATCTCCTTGACCTTCTCCCATTCGATGTTGCGCCCGACGGTGAACGTCTCGTAGCGGCCCTCGAGCGCCAGGACGATGGTCTCGGCCAGGCAGGCGTAGGCAACGCCCTTCGGCAGGCCGATTCCCTTCATCTGCGGATCGCCGGGCAGTTCGATCTCCCCGGACTCGATGACCAGCACATCGGGCCGCTTGGCAACATCCTCTGCCGAAAGGTCCAACGGCCGCGCGACGTCGGTGATGACCGCACCCGGCTTCACCTTCATGATGTCGAGCACCTTCTTGCCAGCCCCCGAGGTGGCCGTGACAATGACATCCATGTCGGCGATGTGCTCGTCGGCGCTGGCACTCACGTGGATCTTCGCCCGCGGGTTCTCCCGCTCGATATCAGCCTTCAGCGCCAACAGCTTGGCCGGTTCGATGGAGACCAGCCACAGCTCGTCGGCGGCCATCGCCAACAGTCGCGCACACACCGAGCCGATGGCGCCGGTCGCGCCGACCACCATCGCCTTGCCCTTGATATGTCCCTTCTTGTCCACTTCTGCGATGCCGATTCGGCGGACCGCGTCATGGGCGGCCCACAGCGCACCCGAGGCGCTATAGGAGTTGCCCGTGGTGATAGGAAGCGGTGCGCGCTTGGCCACCGTGACACCGGCGTCGCCGACGACCTTGGTGAACGCGCCGAGGCCCATGATCTGGGCGCCCATCTTCTGTGCCATGTCGGCCGCCGCGAGGAGCCGCGAGTAGGTGAACTCCGGATCGTGCGCCATCAGTTCCTTGGGGGTGCCGCCGACGGTGATGAGCCAGCCTTCGACCTCAGCGCCCGTCGGCGACGTGATACCGGTGACATGGCTGTAGACGAACGGCGGCGCGTGCGCCATCAGCTTCTCCACGCCATCCATGAACATCCCCGGCGCCACGTCGGCGACGGCATCGAGCGGCTTCACATTGCGGAAGTACTCCTGGGACAGCGGGTGGATCACGAAAGCGAACCGGGACCTCCGCTTGAAGCCGCTCGGGTAGAGGATCCTCGGCTGCAGCTCAGCCGACTGGATCATGTCGAGCAGGTCGTCGTCGGTGAGTCGTGACTCCTCGGCTTGGCCCGCCACCAGCATCAGCGCCTCAAGCGTCGCCTCATTGACCACCACCCCTTCGAACGGCTGCGGCACATCGTCGAGAATGAGGTCTATTCCACGCTCCCGCAGGCTGTTCAGCCGCTCCTCGTCGATGGACGTCGAGATGAGGGTCTTGCCCTTCAGGTCGTCCAACTCGAACTGGGCGAGTTCCTCGAAGGTGGCCACCACAACGTCGCAGTCCTGCAGGGCCTGGCGGACCTTGGACTCGATTATCTTCCGGCCCGGGGCGGTGGCCGCCGACACCATCGAGGAGGGGATTCTCTCCAGAAGCCAGCCCGAGGCGGACACGAAGCGCTCGAACACCGCGAACGGACTGTGAATGTCGGCAAGGCCGTACTCCACCGTCGGGTCGGCAAAGCGCAGGTTCTGCGTGCTCTCCGAAAGCACTCGAGTGGAGCGGTAGTGGTTTCGTCCGCCGAGCACGACCACTCGCGCATTGGCGAAGTAGCCGGGCATCTCGCCGTCCAGGTGCCGAATGGTCCACTCCTGCAACACGTTGCGCAACCGGTGGCCAGCGGTGACAACCGCCCCGGTGGACGCGTCCGCGGCCTCCCGAAGGCTGCCAGGATTGCCCTTCAGGGTTCCGGCCACCTGAGCGTCGTGGACTCCGCTGACCCCGATGGCCGCGGCCCGGCCGGACCACTTGCGCAGTTCGTCGATGGCCCGCTTGACGCTGCCGCCGGTGCCCACTCGGACGATTCGGAAGGCCCCTCCCAGGAACTCCACGGACTGGTCGTAGTCCCGCCCGGGGCCGCTCAGGCTGATATTGACGACCAGCGATTGCCTGTGCTCAGTCATGGGATCTCTCTCAGACCATTGCTTTGGAGTCGAACTCCGGGTGGGCCGCCATGAAGTCGAGCAGCTTGTCGGCGTAATCGCGGAAACGGGGGCATGAGACCCCAGTGCCTTCGAGGTCGGCCACGGCTTGCGCCGTGCCGTAAGTGGTGGGGAACGCGAAGTAGTCCAGGGTCTCCGCAGGGAGACCGGTGAGCAGTTCCATCCCGGGGACCGTGTCGAGCAGTCCGCGCACGACCGATACCGGGATGGGCAGCCAGACCAGCCTCCTACCGAGGTGCTTGCCGAAGATCTCGGCTACCTCCCGGGCCGACGGCGGATCGGGGTCGGTCAACTGGTACGTCTTGCCCTCGGAACGGTCGAGGACGCTCAGTGCGTCCATCGCTGCAATGACGTAGTCCCGCGGAACCAGCGATGCCATGACGGTCTTGTCGACGCTCGGCAGGAACGTCGCGCCAGGCAGGCGCTTCATGTAGGCGGCAACGAAGTAGGGCCCGTCGTACTTCTGGGTCTCACCAGTGCGCGAGTCCCCCACAACGATGCCGGGGCGGTAGATGGTCGCTGGCAGCCCCTCCACGATCGCCGCGCGCACTAGTCGCTCGGCCTCGTATTTGGTTGATTCGTAATGGTTTTGGAACTCCTGACCCTCCTCAAGCATCTCCTCGGTGAACTCGCCGTCGTAGGCGCCGGAGACGTAGCAGGTGCTCACGTACTGCAGTCGACGGAAGTTCGACCGCTCCCGGCAGAACTGCAGGACGTTGTCGGTGCCGACGATGTTGACCAGCTTGGCGATGTCCTCAGGTACGGAAAGGTCGTACACGGCCGCCAGGTGCCAGACCTCGTTGACGTCGTCCACCGGGACGGAATCGGAAAGCCCAAGGCCCTGCACCGTGATGTCGCCCTCGACGAGTTGGACCCGGTCCACGGTGTGGGGATGGGCTGCCTGAATCTCGGCCAGCTTGGCCTTCGCGGTATTCATGTGCCTCGCCTGCACGATGCAGATGGCGGTGGCCCCTTCCCGCTTGGCGAGGATCCCGGGGAGTAGGGCCGACCCGAGCAAACCCGGGAACCCCGTCATCAACACTGCACTCATTTTCTCCCTCGCGTTCGGTTGCCGACGATCAATGGGCGCTCCGCGCCTGACGCAGGTATATGCGCCTTAGGCGCCATGCTTCCAGAACACGCCCTGCGAGACATTTAGAACGGCCTGAGGAGGTCGTGGCGCTGCACGCGGGTTGAGTCGCCCGACCGCCGGGGTGACACCGGGAGACTGGCGATCTCGTCGGCGATGGGAGAGGGTTCAAATCCCTCCGCCACCGCCACGACCGCCCTCCTGTTCACGCAGGTAAGGGCGGTTTTTGCGCTAGCCCTCAGCCTAGGACCCGACGCACCTCGTCGGCCAGCGCGAGCCCCAGATCGCGGTTGTTCCGTTCGGTGAAGTGGACGCCGTCGCTGCCGTCGGTGCTGATCACCGAACCCGCGTCGAAGAACGGAATCTTCATGTACGCGCACAGCGCGCGATACGCGCCCGGGAGCCTCTCCGATTTCTCCTGCCCGCCGTCGAAGGTCATCTGAAACCACGGGTCGGGCATCGGCGCCAGTGGGGGCGGCGCGACGACGAGCACCCTCGGCGCCGGGTAGATGGTGCCCACTCCGCCAGCTGAACCGAGGACCTGCGCCGCGAGTACCGACATCCCCGTCGCGATGTCGAAGGGACTTCGGTGGAAGTACGCCTTGGTGTCGTTGGTGCCCAGCATGAGGACGACCAGGCCGAGTGGCAGGTGGCTGGCCAGCGCGATCGGCAGGTGCGCAGCGCCGTTCAGTCGCGGGTCGGTGGGGTCGTCGACGTTCGTGGTGCGGGCGCTGAGGCCTTCCTCGATCACGGCGTAATCGTGGCCCAGGGCCTCGGCGAGCACGCCGGTCCAGCGGACGTCGCACGGGAACCGCGTCGTGGGTGCGGTTTCCTCTGCGGGCACCCAGCCCCACGTCAAGGAATCGCCGAAGCACAACACCGTCTTCTCGGCCATGTCAGTCCTCTCGCTCGTCCGCCCAACGACCAACCTAGCGACCGAGCTCCTCGCGGATCGCGGTGACGAAGCCGTCGACGTCGGTCTCGCTGGTGTCCCACGAGCACATCCACCGCACCTGGCCGGCCGTGCGATCCCAGTCGTAGAAGCGCACGCGCTCGCGGATGCGGTCGGCCGCGTCGTTGGGCAGCACGGCGAACACGGCGTTCGCCTGCGTCCGCTGGCTGAAGGACAGCCCGCGAACGACACCGTCGTCGAGCGCGCTGCGCAGTCGCGCCGCCATGGCGTTCGCGTGCGCAGCCGAGCGCAGGCCGAGGTCGTCGTCGAACAGCGCCAGCAACTGCGCGCTGGTGAAGCGCATCTTGCTGGCGAGCTGCATGCTCAGCTTGCGGAGGTACGGCATCCCATCGACACGCACCGGGTCGATGACGACGATCGCCTCCGCGCCCATCAGTCCGTTCTTCGTGCCACCGAAGCTGAGGACGTCGACGCCGGCGTTGGTCGTGAACTCGCGGAACGGCACGCCGAGAGCGGCCGCCGCGTTCCAGATGCGGGCGCCGTCCACATGCACCGCCATGCCGTGCTCGTGCGCGAAGTCGGCGATCGCTCGCACCTCGTCCGGCGTGTAGAGCGTGCCTAGTTCGGTCGTCTGGGTGATGCTCACGGCCAGCGGCTGGGCGCGGTGCTCGTCTCCCCAGCCCCACGCTTCCGTCGCGATCAGCTCGGGCGTCAGCTTGCCGTCGGGCGTCGGGACGGGCAGGAGCTTCAGGCCGCTGACCCGTTCCGGTGCGCCGCCCTCGTCGGTGTGGATGTGCGCGGTGGCCGCAGCGACGACTGCTCCCCAGCGGGGCAGTACCGAGGTGAGCGCGACGACGTTCGCGCCCGTGCCGTTGAACACCGGGAAGACCTCGGCGGACTCGCCGAACTGGTTTCGGACGAGCTGCTGCAGCCGTTGCGTGTAGACGTCTTCGCCATAGGCGACCTGGTGCCCGCCGTTCACCGCGGCCAGTGCATCCAGCACCTCGGGGTGCACGCCCGCGTAGTTGTCGCTCGCGAAGCCGCGGTAATCGGTGTCGTGGAGGGTCTCGACCATCGCTCCAGTCTCTCAGGCCCCTGCCGCCGCGGGACTGGTCACGAACTTCCTTCTCTCGGCGTGTGTCTGAGTCGATCCAGCAGGTCCCTGGCGGCGTTGACCCCGAGGTGATCGTCGCCTAGTGCGCTGGCGAGCAGTGCCGCGCGCCGGGACCGGACGATGTCGATGTTCTGCTTGGCCAGCGCGGTGACGAAGAGGTTGGCGGTGCGGCCGTCGTTGGGATCGCTGCGACGTTCGACGAATGCCTGCGTCTCCTTCGTGTGGGCGGGGCGTGGTCGGTGATGGAGACCTCATCGTCGCGATTTCGGACTTTCGGCCGACCAGCGGAACGAGGTGACCCTCGGGTCCAGGTTCACTGCGCCGAGCGCCTTCTCGACTTGGGCGTCGTCGCGAGTCGCGGTGGACAGCTCGGCCCGCACGTCGACTTCACCGGGTGTCAAGTTGGCAGACGAGCGCAGCGAATTGAGTTGGAAGCCCGGCCGACTGGACGCGCCGACGATGACCGCCCGCACTTCGGCCTCGGCATCCGCGCCGCACACCACCTCGACGAGGTAGTCGGCAGCGGGGTTCTCGCGGCCACCCCACAGGTGGGCATGGTCCATCCGCGTTGCCAACGGAAACAGGAAGCCGTTGGTGGCGATGATGACCACTGCACCGGTGACGGCCTCGCGCCACATCCAGGCACCCGCGAGCGCACCCACCGCGGCGGCGGCCCACAGCGTCGCGGCCGTGTTCAAACCGGTGACCGACGAACCCTGTTTCATGATCACCCCGGCGCCGAGAAAGCCGATGCCGGAGACGATTTGGGCAGCGACCCGCGTCGGATCACCCTGGCCTTCAAAGGAGTAAGCGCCCAGGATCAGGAAGAGCGCCGCTCCCATGCTGACCAGAGCCATGGTCTGAAGGCCGGCCATCCGCGCTCGCCATTGGCGTTCTACGCCGATCGCCACGCCCAGAAGCGTCGCCAGGCCGACCCGGACCAGCATGTCGATTGCGATCACGGTGTGGGCGTGTCCGTCATCGTCAGTTGCAGCCGCTCACGCTGATGCGGCGTCCGTTCACGCCGATGCAGCCACTGACGGGAGGCGGTGGAGGCGGTGGCGGAGGTGGCACGTAGTCCTCCGGCATCGGGGCGTAGTAGTCGGGAGGCGGCACGTAAGGCGCTATTACGTCCGCGAGGTTGGCGCACCCGCTGACGGAGACGCGTCGGCCCGCCGACGCGCAGACGTCTGCGTTGGCGGCGCCGGCGTCGTGAATGGTGACGAGCGTTCCCAGAGTTACCGCCACGGCCATCGCCGCGACTCCCGTGGAAAGCCAGGATCGGACAGGTCTGCTCATCTGGATCGTCTCCCCGTCGGCCGTGCGGTGTCGTGACGACCAGCATGGACCCGCAGTGATTGCGAGGCAAGGGTGTCCGCTCGTTGGGGAGTTCGTGTCTGCCGTACCTCGGGACACGTGTATGGCTGATCACCCGACGAATCACGCGTCGGCGCCGAGTGGGATGGCCCCGTACACCGTCGTGCCGACCGCGATCTCGGACTCGACGCCGAACACACCACCGACCGCCTCGATCCGGTCGCGCATGTTCGTCAACCCCGCTCCGTCGGAGCCCTCCAACAGAAACCCGTCGCCGTCGTCGGTCACCTCGAAGCGGAGCCGGCCGTCATCGTAGATGCGAATGATGACGTTCTGTGCGCACTCAGCGTGTTTGACCGCGTTCTGCAACGCTTCCAGGCAACAGAAGTAGACGGCGCTCTCGACTTCCGCGGGATACCTTCGCAGGCCGACGGCGTCCACCGAGACCGGTAGCGGCGCCCGCATCGCTGCGGAGTTGAGCGCCTCCGCCACGCCGGCATCGGTCAGCAGCGACGGGTAGATCGTGCGGGTGACCATGCGGAGATCGTCGATGCCCTCGACCTCGTCCCCGAGCGCCGCAAGCGTTGGTGCGGTGCCACTTTCACCCATAGCGCGATGATCGGCAGTTTCCGCGGCCGTGCCGAGCCGGATTCGCAACATCACCAGGCGCTGTTGGAGGCCGTCGTGCAGGTCGCGTTGAATTCGACGCCTCTCCGAGTCCGCTGCGAGTACCAGTCGGGCTCGCGATGCCGCCAGGTCGTCGACTGTGCATTGCAGCTCCGAGCTGAGCTGACCGCGTCTGAGTGCGGTGAAGGCGCCGGACGACCCAGGGTGGATTTCGCCAAAGTGCCGTTCGAACCCATGGAGTTGATCCACAATCTGCCCAACTGGGAAGGCACCGAGTTCGACAGGGAAGGCTGAGCTGAATGACGACTAGCGGTATGAGAGCCACCAAGAGTTTTTCGGTAAGGCGTTGTGGCGCAATCGCCGCGATTGCCCTCCCGGTCGCGGCCCTGTCGCTGGCTGGACTCGTATCACCCGCGGTCAGTCACGCCGAAGATGACTGCGACTACAGCTTTTACATGAACTACGACACCAACCAGTGCCAGTTCTGCGACGACAGCATGTACTGGAACTACGACACGAATCAATGTCTCGCCACGGGGGACGTTGACGTGTACCTCGATCCGAATCCCATCCTCGGCCCCGCTGGTCCGGTCGGCGTCGGTGGCGTCGGTCCCGTCGTCGGGCCCGTTGGCCCGGTTGGCGTCGGTGGCGTCGGTCCCGTCGTAGGTCCCGTAGGCCCCATCGGCATTGGTCGTCGCTGAGAGTGAATGCTTGGTAGATAACGCGATTCGGCATCGCGTGACTATTGACAGATGAGAAAATCGCTCTGTTGGTTTCGGCGCCGGTGTGTCGATGGCCCTCACTGACCCAGGCTCGTATCTTCTGACTCACCATTCACACTAGGGGTGGCCATGCGCATCGTCATCGATCTGAATCGCTGTCTGGGCTACGCCCAATGCGTGCCGCTGGCGCCGGAGGTGCTCAAACTCAGCGGTGAAGAGGCTCTGACGTACGACCCCAACCCCGATGATTCGCAGCGGCTGAACGTGTTGCGGGCCGCAGCATCGTGCCCGGTGCAGGCCATCATCGTCGACAAGCTCGAGGGACATGGCGCATCGTGACCGTCGCCATGGACGTCAAGGCGAACGGCCGCATCGCCATCGTCGGAGCATCACTGGCGGGGCTTCGCGGCGCTGAGGCGCTCCGCGATGAGGGCTTCACCGGCCAGCTGACCATCATCGGTGATGAGAAGGACGAGCCATACGACCGTCCGCCGCTGTCCAAACAGGTGCTGAAGGGGTGGGTTCCTGCCGACCACACCAAGCTACCGCGCCTGCGCGAGGTCGACGCGGACTGGCGGTTCGGAGTAGCCGCCACCGGTCTGGACCGGGTGAACAAGCTCGTCCTGCTGGGTGACGGCAGCGAGGTGCCGTATGACCGCCTGCTGATCGCCACCGGCGTTCGGTCACGTCACTGGCCAAACCCGATCGAAGCCGCGCTCGAGGGTGTGTACGCGCTGCGAACCAGGGGCGACGCCGCGCGGATTGCCGCGGCGCTGGCCGCGGCGCCGCGGCGGGTTCTGGTCATCGGCGCCGGTTTCATCGGCTCCGAAGTTGCTTCGGTCTGCCGCGAACTCGGTCTGGAGGTCACCGTCGCCGAGCGCGGTCCCGCCCCGCTGTCCGGCGCGCTCGGTGTCGTCATCGGCGACATCGCCGCCGAGATGCAGCGTGAGGCCGGCGTGGACCTCCGCCTCGGCGTCTCAGTCCTGGGGCTCGAAGGCGATGAGAGCGGCCATGTTCGACGCGCTCGCCTCTCCGACGGGGACACCCTCGACGTCGACGTGGTGCTCGCGTCGCTTGGCTCGGTCCGCAACACCGAATGGCTCGACGGCGCCCGACTAGCGGTCGGCCCCTGGGGGGTCGGCTGCGACGCCGGGTGCCATGCCTTCGACATCAACGGCGTCGTCACCGACGACATCTTCGTGGCGGGCGATGTCGCGCGCGCCCCGCACGTGCTGTACGGGTACCAGTTCCTCGCCATGGAGCACTGGGACAACGCCGTCCTCGGGGCCGAGGTCGCCGCACACAACATGGTCTGCGATCCGATGGACCGCCGCGCCCATCTGCTCATTCCCGCCTTCTGGTCCGGCCAGTTCGGCGTCAACATCAAGTCCGTCGGTGTGCCGTCCTTCGGCAACGAGATCGTCTTCACCCAGGGCTCGGTGAAGGAGCGCCGATTCGCTGCCGTCTACGGTCTGCGCGGTCGGATCGTCGGCGCCGTCACGTTCGACCACGGCAAGTGGCTGCCGCACTACGAGGCGCAGATCTCGCGGTCGGGTCCGTTTCCCCCGCATCCCGCGGGGTTCGATCTGCCCGGCGACATGCGGGTCGTTCCCGCGCAGTTCCCGGAGCGGGGCGCGGCCACCGCTGCCGACGTCGTCCTGACGGGTCACGATCCCAACGAGCGGGAAGCCGAGTTCCGCCCGCGTCTTGGCTGACGGGGCGGCAGGAGCAGGAGACGTTAATGCCAACAGCAATGCGAAGGAAGGCGCCGTGACCCCGGAGGAAGCCTATTCAGCGGCGATGAAGCTCGAGAACCGCGCGAACCCGTATCCGTACTTCGACGAGTTGCGCAAGACGCCGGTGGTCCGGGTGACCAACGGCATCTACGCCGTCACCGGATACGAGGAGATCATCGCCTTGGCGCACGACCCGCGGGTGAGCTCGGATCTGCGCAACCGACCCAACCGCACGGTGATGCTCCAGACCGAGGACGCATCGGTCGGCGACCTGATGGACGCGTACAACCAGGACCCGAGCTTCATCACCGATGATCCGCCCGACCACGACCGGGCGCGCCGGCTTTCCATGCGGCACTTCGGCCCCCCGCACACGCCGGACCTGATCCCGAGCATGGAAGCGTCCTGTAAGCAGATCGTCAACGACCTGCTCGACAAGGTCACGGGCAAGACCCGGATGGACGTCGTGGACGACTACGCGTACCCGTTGCCGGTCGACGTGATCTGTCGCATTTTGGGCATCCCGCTGGAGGACGAGCCGCTGTTCCACGCCTGGGTCTGCGATGTGATGGCGGGACTGTTCGACGTCGGCCCCGAGATCGCCACCGAAGAGGGGCAGCTCCGCAAGGAGAAGGGGCAGGCGAGCGGCATAGCGCTCAAGAAGTACATCATCGACCTGGTCGAGAGTGCGGAGAAAGCTCCACGGCCCGGAATGATCTCGCAGATGGTGCACGACGACGGACCGGACGGACGGATGTCCCCGAGCGAGATCGTGAACAACACGATCCTGCTGTTCATCGCCGGCCACGACTCCACGGTCAACCTCATCTCGCACTGCGTGCTCACCCTGCTCCGCAACCCCGGGTCCTTCGACTTGCTGCGCCGTAATCCGGATCTGGTTCCCGGGGCCATCGAGGAGGTGCTGCGCCTGCAGTCGTCGGTCCAGTTCTTCCCCAGCCGAACTGCCCTGGCGGACATCGAGATCGGCGGAACGACGATCCCGCGGGGTGCGCCGATCTTCCTGCTTTACGGCGCGGGCAACCGCGACCCGCGAAGGTTCACCGATCCCAACCGATTCGATCCGGAGCGCGAGGACAACGAGCACGTCGGCTGGGGTCGTGGCATCCACGTCTGCTTCGGCGGCCCGCTTGCGCGCCTGGAGGTGAACACCGCGGTCAACGCATTCATCCACCGGGTGGTCAATCCGCAGCTCGTCGTCGATCCGCCGCCCTACCGCATCAGCCAGGTATTCCGCGGGCCCCGGCACGTGGTGATCGACTTCGACGAGATTCGCGACGAGGACGTGATCGTGTAAAGGCGTTTCAGTTCGTCGAACGTGGCGAAGGTCGGCGGCGCGGGAGCGTGCCACTGGAGATCCTGCTGGCTGAGGGAAGGTTCATTGCCACGAATGTCCCAGTACCGGTGGATGAGGACTCGGGCCATCGCGACCACCGGCGGGCCTTCAGTACGTGGAGCTATGAGACGTGCGAAAAGCTGTCACTCGGTGCGTTGCGTGAGGCGGCAAAGAGGCTGCCTGGCAACGTCTACCGCTGTAAGGGCGTGATTCATAGCCGCGACACCCCGCTGCATCGTTCAGTTCTGCAGGTGGTCGGGAAACGTGTGGATCTGGTGCAGGAGTCCGAATGGGGAGACCGAAGCCCGCAAACTCGGATCGTCGCCATCGGCGCCCACGGCGCTCTGGACGGCAACGGCCTTCGCGACTGCTTCGACGCATGTGTGGCCCCGAACTGAAGGCACCGCATTCCCTCCGTGACTAGATTGGGGGTTATTCACGTCTAAGGGAGGTCCCACCATGACCGCGACAGTTTCGACCCAGCCCGGATATCAGGTAGTCAATCCGGCAACCGGCGACGTCGGGCAGACGTTCGACTTCGCCTCCGACGCCGAGGTCGAGGCGGCGCTCGCCGCCTCCGCGGAGGCGTACCGGTCGTGGCGCGACGTGCCGATCTCCGAACGGGCGCGGATCGTCGCCCGAGTGGGGGAACTCTTCAAGGAGCACGCTGCGCGGCTCGGCGCCATCGCCACCGAGGAGATGGGCAAGCCGCTGCCCGAGGCCGAGGGCGAAGCCGACTTCTGCGGCGACATCTTCGGCTACTTCGCGACGGAGGGTCCGGGTCTGGCGGCCGATCAGGAGATCAAGACGTTCGCCGAGGGTAAGGCCTACGTGCAGAAGCTGCCCATCGGACCGTTGCTGGGGATCATGCCGTGGAATTACCCGTTCTACCAGATCGCACGATTCGCGGCCCCAAACCTGGTGCTGGGCAACACCATCATTCTCAAGCATGCCGAGTCGGTGCCGAAGTCAGCGCTCGCCGTCCAGGAGCTCATGGACGAAGCGGGTGTGCCGGCGGGTGTCTACCTCAATATCTTCGCGTCGTACGGGCAGATCGAAGAGATCATCAGCGACCGTCGCATCGTCGGCGTCTCGCTGACCGGCTCGGAGCGGGCCGGGTCGGTGGTGGCATCGATCGCGGGTCGGAACCTGAAGAAGTGCGTACTCGAACTCGGTGGGTCCGACGCGTACGTGGTGTTGGACACCGACGACGTCAAGGCATCAGCGGATCTGGCGTGGGACACCCGGATTGGCAACACCGGCCAAGCCTGCAACTCGAACAAGCGGATGATCGTCACCAGCGACATATTCGACGGTTTCGTCGAGCGGCTCGTCGAGCGGGCAAAGGATCTCAAGGCGGGCGATCCGGCCGAGGCGCAGGAGGGCACCTTTGCTCCGCTGTCATCACGCAAGGCTGCCGAGATACTGAACGAGCAGGTTCAGGACGCCGTCTCCAAGGGCGCGACGCTGCATGCCGGCGGTGTGCTCGGGAACGGGCCCGCGGCGTATTACTCGCCCGCGGTGCTGACCGGCATCACCCCGGAGATGCGGGCCTACCGCGAAGAGCTGTTCGGCCCCGTGGCGGTGGTGTACTCGGTCGGAAGCGACGAGGAGGCGCTGACACTGGCCAACGACTCCGACTACGGACTGGGTGGTGCGGTGTTCAGCACCGACACGCAGCGCGCCGAGAAGATCGCTCAGCGTCTCGAGTCGGGCATGTCCAACGTCAACGCACCCGCGAACGAGAACGCCGAGGTCCCGTTCGGTGGCGTCAAGCGCAGTGGCTTCGGACGCGAGCTCGGTCCGCTCGGCATGGACGAGTTCGTCAACAAGCGGCTGTACTACGTCGCCGACTGACGCCTGGCGCGGGCGCGGCGCTTGCCCTCGTGCATCGCGGCGACCCGCGCGACGGGAATGGCGCGGCCCTGTTCGATCAAGTCGGACGGTAGCCGCTGGGGCGCGGGCATCGAGTCTGCCCACGGATCGCGACCGTCGAGGGCGTCGAGGCCTGTGTGCACCGTGAAGTCCGCAGGGACCACCCGATCGAGATCGGACCAGTCGAGTGGGAAGGACACCGGTGTGCCCGGCCGCAGTCGCGGACTGTATGCGGCGGCGACAGTCGCACCACCGGCCCGCGTCGAGTCGACGAAGACCTTGCCGTCGCGGTCGTCGGTGATGAAGGCCGTGGTCGCCAGATCCGGGTCCAAGGCCTCGGCTCGCGCAGCCAGTGCGCGGGTCGCCGCGGCGACGTCGTCGACCGGTGCGGCGTCGTCGATGGGGACGAAGACGTGAATTCCCTTGGCGCCACTGGTCTTCACCGCCCCCGCCAAGCCGGTGTCCGCCAGTGCACGGCGAACCAGATGTGCGACCGCCACCACCGCCGCGAAGTCGTCGATGCCGGGCGGATCCAGGTCGAGGATCAAATGTGTTGGTCGGTAGATGTTCTCGGCCAGGCCAAGCGTCGGGTGGTACTCGACGGCGCGCTGGTTGGCGAGCCACAGCAGGGTTCGCCGATCGTCGCAGAGTGCGTAGTGCACGTCGCGTTTGGAGGCCTCCGCCCAAATGGACACGGTGCGCACCCAGTCCGGCGTGTACTTCGGGACGTTCTTCTGCATGAACGGCGCCCGGCCACGCAGCACCCGCAGCACTGTGAGTGGCCGCCCGGCGAGCCCGGGCAGCATGCGATCGGCGACCGCGTCGAGATAGTCGATCAGATTACGCTTCGTGGCACCGGCTTCCGGCGTCAGCGGCTGATCGAGGTTGGTCAGATCGACGCCATCACGCTGCTCGGTGGTGCTCACCGGTCCCATGCTGGCACTCTCGCTGGGAGTCTTGATGCCGAATCCGGCCACCGGGACGTCTTGACGGCTAGCCTCCTGTCGTGGGCTTCATCGAGAGCGTTGAGCTCGTCGGCACGGTCATCGACGGCGTGGGCGTGGCGATCATCGCGATCGGTACCATCGTGGCCGGCGGGACCGCCGTTGGTCGACTGTTGCGAAAGTCGACTGACACGTACCGAATCCTCCGCGAGCAGCTCGGTCGGTCGATTCTGCTCGGCCTCGAATTCCTGGTCGCCGCCGACATCATCCGCACCGTGGCGGTCACCCCGAACGCGCGGAGCGTCGCCATCCTTGCGGGCATCGTCGCGATCCGGACGTTCCTCAGCTTCTCCCTCGAACTCGAGATCACTGGACGATGGCCCTGGCAGCAGAAGCCACGCGTCACCGAAGAGGCGGCGAGCCAGGCCTGAGCCCGCGGGCCTAGGTCCCCGACGCGGTCGTCGCGATGCCGCCGTCGACCGGGATGACCGTTCCCGTCAGATAAGAGCCCGCCCGGCTGGCGAGGAACACGGCGATTCCGGCCATGTCGTCGTCACGTCCGATGCGGCGCAGCGGTGCGGAAGCCGCGATCGCGTCACCGAAGGCATCGAGTGTCGCCGCCATCATCTTCGACGGGAACGGTCCGGGCGCCACCGCGTTCACGGTGATGTGTTGGGGCCCCAGTTCACGCGCAAGCATGCGGGTCAACTGATGCAGCGCCGCCTTGCTGCTGGCGTACGAGTACACGGGCAGTTGGCTGACGTGGATGGCGTCGATGCTGCCGATATTGATGACCCGGGCGGGGTCGTCGGCCGTGCCCGCCTCGCGAAGCGCGGGCAGCAGCGCCTGAACGAGCCAGAACGGCGACTTGAGGTTGAGGTCGATCACCTTGTCCCACGCGGAGTCCGGGAACGTCTCCAGCGGCTCGCCCCACGTCGCACCCGCGTTGTTGACCAGGACGTGGAGTCCATCGGAGTCGGCGGTGACGAGGTCGGCGAGGCGCAGGCATTCGTCGTGCCTGGACAGGTCGGCGGGAATGGCCCGGACGTCGCCGAACTCGGCCAACTGCTCCCGTGCCTGAGCGCACGCATCGGCCTTGCGTGAGCTGATGACCACGCGGGCGCCTGCCTGCAGCAGGCCGCGGGCCACCATCGTGCCGATGCCCCTGGTTCCGCCGGTGACCAACGCGTACTTGCCGGTCAGGTCGAAAAGTTCTGTGTGGGTGGTGGTTTGGCGGTTCGCCATTGCTTGCCTTCCGTGTCGGGGGGGTACCTCTGTGCTCGAGATGACCGAGAGACCTGGGCGCAACGATACGTTCGACGTCGGCAGGCGTTCCGGGAAGTCGGCGCGCAGATGACCAGCACGTATCGCTGCGTACCTCGGTTGGCGTAGCGTCGGGGCATGTCGCGGTACGTCGCATTGGTCGCCGCTCCATGGGCGATCGCAGTGCTCGGCTGCGTGCCACTGGCCGCAGCCGACCCGTCATCGTCCGGCAACGGCCGCGCGGCCAGCGCGATAATCGACGACCTGCAGGCCCAGGGTTACAACGTCCAGATCAACTGGGTCAATGGGTTCGACACCAAACCGCTGTCGCAATGCTGGGTCACGGGGGTCAACAATCCCGGCAACATGGCGCCCACCGACGGCACGTTCGTCACCGTCTACGTCGACGTCGTCTGTCCGAACGGGGACGACGGCGGCTTCAACTTCGGTGTCGGCATCGGCTAGCGCTACCGCGGCAGCTTGGACTCGATCGCGTCGGCCACCGCGGCCGCCTTCGTCACCGTCGAGACGTCCCGCGTGCATGCTTGGACGTCGATGATGACGTTGTTGTCGACCGCCAACACGCGCTGGCAGGAGTCGACGCCGTTGGCACTGCCCCGGGTGAACGGTATCGCCAGCTGGGTGTCGGTCTTGGTCAGGTCACCGCTGCGCCACTTGGGCAGTGGCTTGTCGTTGAGGGTGATGTTGACGTTGTGATTCGTGCATTTGGACCAACGGTCCGAGGACTGCGTGAAGAAGTCGCGGGCCGCTTCGGTCGAGGGATAGTTGACGACGGATTGCACGACGAGGGTGTGCCAGTTGTCCGTGTCCGGTGAGCGCAACAGCTCTTGGCGAAGCGCGATCCAGCCGTCGGCGCCGTAGACCCCGGCTTCGTTGACCTGCCAGATCCCCAGGCAGTTGAGGTTGGGAAGAAGATTGCGGTGATCGCCCATCGTCTCGACGCGTGGGTGGGCCGTCATCCCGCTGGTTCCCATGACGGACTCGATCTCGCTGGCGCTCAATAGAACTCCGTCGAGCGCGTTGGCGGGAACCAACTCCGGAGGTGGCGACGGCTCGGTGTCCTTCCCCGAGCAACCCGTCAACGCCATCACTGCCGTCATTGCCATGCCAAGCGCGAAAGCTCCTGCGGCCCAACGCTTCACCACGCGTCAGGCATGCGTGCCGGCCGCCGCGCAGGCCTGCTGAGCGTTGGTGGCGTCGTTGTTCATCTCGGTGGCCGTCGTGTTCAGGCTTTCGCCGGAGATGCGAAGGGCCATCTTGAGCAGGAGCTTGGTGGCGTCCGCCGACCACGCCCGCATCGGATCGGCGACGCTCGGTTCCAGCCCGGGCGTATTCGCGGCGTCCATCGCCACGCCGGCGGCCTGGCGCAAGGCGGTCCGACCGACCTCGTTGCTGCTCTGCACGGCCGGGTCGTTGTAGTCCGAGCCCTCGAACGAGTCGGAGAACTCGCCGTAATAGGTCGACGCACCATCCAGCGCCTGGGCGAAGTTCCCACACGCCACGATCGCGGCTGGCTGGGCGCTGTCGGACATCGGGACGGCGTTGACCTGAACGGCAGGATCGGTTGGCACGTCTTCGTCGGCCAAGGCCATCGGAATAAACGCCAGGCTGATACCGCAGGCGATCATTGGTGTGGCGAGCGCTCGGCCCAGAACGCGGGATGACCTCAAGATTTCCTCCAAGTTAGTCGGTCTCGCAGTCGAACCTGGCGACTTCGGCACCTCATGAGTTAGCGGTGGACTGCTCGTCCACGACCGACCGTCGGCACCAATCAGAAGCCACCGTCGGCCAGCCAGTTGTCCAAATGATGAACGGAAGACTAATGCGTGGCATCCAAGGACCGTCCATCGGAGCTCGTCGAGCTGCGAGGTTGCCGGGAACGCCAACGGTTCTGCACGCCAATAACTTAGGGAATTCTCACGCCTCGCTCATTGGACGGTAATGAGGCGCGAGGTGTTGGCCGTCCGTTCAGCTGACGGCAACCCTGCCATCGGATGCTTCGTCGCGACAGATCCGTTATCTGCTTGAGATTTGGACCACGAGAGGCGCCGATTCACTCATGTTGAACCGTTTTGCGACGCTGGCAGCTGTTTGCATTGCAATCCCGGTCGGGACGGCGCCCGTGGCGCTGGCCGACCCGCCGCCTCCCGACCCGGCAGTTCAGCCGGTGGGCGCGCCCGTCCCTCCGCCTGACACCGGTGCGGTTCCCTCCGCGGCTCCTGGAGTCCTGGACACCCCGGACGGCTGGAAGCTGACAGTCGTCGGAAGCAACGAGACGCAGCTTCCGGTGGCTCCGCTGACCACCGCCATCTCCTCGCGCGAGTATCTGATCTCGGGCACGTTCACCGGAACGATCACCGGCGGGGGCAAGACGAAGCTGACCGGCGGCTCGATGGAAGCTGGCGAGCAGATCGGCTGCGGCATCATCTCGGACGAGGTCGAGATCAACCCAGGCGCGAGCATCACGCCCGGCATCGGAATCCCGTTCACCGGCAACGTGACCGCAGGCTTCGGCGTCAGTCTCCAGGGCAAGGTGTACCTGAAGCCAGGCACCGTCACGACGGTGGCGCTCGACAAGAAGTCCTTCAAGGGAACGACGACTCGCATCACCCTGACCGGTGTGCGCGTCAAGACCGACCAGTGCGCAGGACAGTCGTTCATCCGCTCCTACGCCACGCTGACGAGCTCGACCGACAACACCGACGACATCATCACCTATCTCGGCGTCACCAAGTCCGTCTAGCAGCCAGCCGCCCACTCCAAACTTGAAAGGCTTTGCAATGTTGAATCGTTTCGCCCTGCTGGCTACGGCTTGCGCGCTGTCCTCGATGGGCGTCGCGCCCGTCGCACTGGCCGACCCGCCTCCACCCGACCCCGCCGTCGTACCGGTCGGCGACGCCGGTCCGCCGCCGGACAACGGGATCGTCGGCTCGGCCGAACCCGGTCTCGTGACCACCCCCGACGGTTGGACGCTGACCGTCGTGGCCTCCAACGAGACCCAGCTTCCGGTGGCGCCGCTGACTACCGCACTGTCGTCGCGCGAATACCTGGTGGGCGGCACGTTCACCGGGACGGTGACCGGCACGGGCAAGACCACGCTCTCCGGTGGCACGCTCGAGGCGGGTTACCAGATCGGTTGCGGGATCGAACTCGGCCAGGTTCGACTCATCGGGCAGGCCGGCATCAGTACGTCGGGCTCGTCGCTCACCGGCGGGATAGTCCCCACGGGTGTCAGCTTCCCGCTGTCCGGCACCATCGAGATCCACCCGAAGCCGGGCACGGTCTCGACCGTCACGGTCAACAAGAAGTCGTTCAAGGCCGCCCCGGTGCGCGTGACCCTGAAGGACACCCACATCAAGGTAGACGGTTGCGTCGGTCAGTCGTTCCTGCGGTCCTACTCGACGCTGACGAGCTCGACGACCGACACCGATGACATCGTCGCCTACTACGGCATCACCAAGTCGGTCTGACGTCGGTCCGCAGTACAAGCAGTACAACCGGGCAACCACACGGAAATACGGGGCACCTTGCAATGATTGACCGACACCGCATCGCCACCGCAGCGTGTGGCTTGCTCGCCCTCGGCGCGGCGGTCGCCTTCCCGGCGACCGCCGCTGCCGACGACCCTCCCCCCGATCCCGCGCTGGTACCCGGGAATCCTCCACCTCCGGGCCCGACGGTGCCCGGATTGGGCCCACTCGGTCCGAACGGGCTCGACGTACTGGCGCAGAGCAACGCGGCGCCCGTCCCGGGGACCTTGGGTGCGCCCCCGGTCGCCGGCTTGGACCGCGACACCATTCTTGGTGTGAACCCGGCGCCCGCTGCGCCAGGGGGAGGCTATGGGGCGCCCCCGAACCTCAACGTGTTCAACAACGCGTACGGGATTCAGCTGAACGACGTGCCCTCGGCACCAGGCCAGGGGCAACAGTTCGACGTCGCCCCCGGCGACGAGAACGCAGACGTCACCAGGCGGGAGTGGTTCGGCCGCTGGATTGACATGCAGCGGGCCGGAAGGACCTACGGCGGGCTGGGCCAGGCGCCACAGCAGCAGCTCGGCGAGCCGCTGCCGGGTACCGCGCCACCGCCCGGCACGGTCATCCCGCCGGGACTGGTCCAATTCCTGCCCGACCCGGCGGACGGTCCGACGCCGCCTCCCGGACTCATTCTGCCGCCGCCTCCGCCGCCACCCGCGGGCTGATCCGGCAAATAGGCGACCGTGCGCGTCGTTCCGCTGGTCGCGCAGTTCGCCACCGCGGCAACGGTGTTCGCGGTCGATCTGCTGACCAAGGCGCTCGCCGTCAGTCTCATCCCGGCTGATCGGACGATCTCCGTCCTGGGCGACAACGTGACGTTGGCGGTCGAACGCAACGCGGGCGCCGCGCTGTCGATCGGTGAGGATTACACGTGGGTGTTCACCGGCATCGTCGTGGCGGTCATCGGCGTGCTGTCCTGGTGTGGTCGACGCTCCGACTCCCGCTTCATGGCCGTCGGCATTGGTCTCGTTCTGGGGGTGCGCTGGGAAACCTCGGTGAGCGCGTGTTCCGTGCTCCTGCGCCGTTGCAGGGCTATGTGGTGGACTTCTTGGCAATCGGGGAGTGGCCCGTCTTCAACGTCGCCGACGTCGGTATCGCTTGTGGCGTAGCCATTCTCGCCTGGCGTTCCGCGTTCCGGGCACCTCACGCGGCGCCGACTGCGCCCTCGAGCGACGCGCCACCGATCAATTGGTCGTGGAGTACCGCGACGCGTCCGGGCTGCGCAGCTAGCTTTCGGGTCGAAGCTGTGCGATTGCGCCCGGACCGGACACGCACGTCGCCGCGAGGGCGAGCGCGGGCAGGACGAGACGACGTGCGGTGTGGGACGTGGCAACGACTCTCATTGATGCGCCATCGCGATGTTGAACCGGTCCTCTGCCGTGGTAGACCAACGTGTCACCGAGGATGCCGAGGTCGTCGATCGCATCGATCACCCTGCCGACCTCGAGGTCGGTCTGTTCGAGGAACCCAGCGTAGAGCTCCATCTGGCGCGCCAACACCGGCTTGAGTTCGTCGGACATGTCGTGCCAGGCGGGAATCTCGTCGTGCCGGGCGGTCAGCTCGGCATCCTTGGGGATCACGCCGATCTTGCGTTGCCGCGCAACGGTATTCTCGCGCAAAACATCCCAACCGTCGTCGAACTTGCCCTGGTACTTGTCTGACCACTCCTTCGGCACGTGGTGCGGTGCGTGGGTGGCGCCGGGGGCGAAGTACATGAAGAACGGCTTGTCGGGCATCAGTGCCTTCTGCTGGCGCACCCAGGTGATGGCCCGGTCCGCCAGATCCTCGGTGAGCGTGTAGCCCTGCTCGGGAGTCTTCGGCGGCTCGACGGCTGTGGTGCCGTCGTACAGTCCGGGGTAGTACTGGTTGGCCTCGCCGCCGATGAACCCGTAGAAGTGTTCGAAACCGGAGCCGGTCGGCCACTGGGTGAACGGGCCGACGGGGGAGATCTCCCAGAACGGCACCTGGTGGCACTTGCCGAACTGGGCGGTCGAATAGCCGTTGAGTTTGAGGGTTTCGGCGACCGGTGCCTTGTCCCTCGGTCGGATGCTTGAGTTGCCAGGAGCCGCGGTGGCCATCTCGGTGATCGCCCCCATGCCGACGGAATGATGGTTGCGCCCGGTCAGCAGTGCCTGCCGGGTGGGCGCGCACAGCGCGGTCGTATGGAATCGGTTGAGCTTCAGGCCGCCCGCGGCCAGTCGCTCCGCGGTTGGGGTGTGGCACGGTCCGCCGAATGCTGACGACGCGCCTTATCCGACGTCGTCGAGCAGCACGATCAACACGTTCGGTGCACCCTTGGGCGGCCGCAGCATCGTGATCGGCGGGCGACGGCGTCTTCTGGGCGTTGCGCATCTTGGCGATCTTCTTCGATGCCGGTTTCTTCTGCGTCGGCTTCTTCGCCGGCATTGGTGACGTCGAGCCGTCTGAACCGAATACCCCGCGGCCAACGGGCCACGGGGTATTCGGTTGCGTGCGTAGGTGATCCGGTCTAGCTGATCCCGACCACTTCCTGCGCAATGTGCGCGACGCGGGTCTGTGCGGCGGAGATGACGCCCTGACGCCCCTTGTGCGCCTCCTCGTAGGCGAGGATCGTGCGAACGTCGGCCGGACCGGTCAGAGCCTTGATCGCGTTCACGGCCTCCGTCACGTTGAGTTCGTCGAAGCCGTCGATGGGCAGCTCGCCCTGGTCCAGGACACCGGTGGCGGACCGCACGTTGTGCAGCAGGTCCGCGGCGTGCCCGGCTCCGCCGTCACGGATGACCTTCTCCGCGGTCTCCAGCGCGGCATCTCGCGACGCCGAGACGGTCTTCGCCGCGACGTCACTGACCCGCCGACCACGGTTGACCATCTCGCTGAAGGCAATGGGAGTGGCGCGCACGGTCTCGACCGCCTTGTTCAGGCTCCGGACGGACCAGTTCACGGGCACGTTGATCAGCTGGATTGCGGTACCGGCCGCCGCCTGGAGAGGGGTGCGCCGCAGGGCGGCCGGGCCGCCGAGCGCGTCCTCGGCGAGAACGGTGGTCAGCCAGTCGACCGTCGCCGCATGCGCGGTCATCAGGCGCGTGGCCAGCGCCTCGACGTCTGACTCCTTTGCGGCGACCGCAAGGGCCTTCACATACCGTGCGCGATCGAGGAGTTGATGCTCGAGTGCGAGGTCGCCGAGCAGTGCCTCGTCGAACGGCTGGGCCTGTTCGGTCAGCGCCTTGACGGCGGCGGCGGCGCGACCGAAGAACGGGCCGATCACGTCGGGTGTGCCGCCGAGGTTGCGGATCGCGGCTTCGATCGACTCGGCGCGGTCACGGCCGTTGGCCGCGTTCTCGGAGAGTTCCCTGCGCACTGCGTCGGTCCGGGCCTGCGTGACACGGGTCTCGGCGACCTGGATCTCGGTATTGGTCAGATCGAGCACGGCACGAAGCTGTGCGATCAGGGTGTTCTTGTTGGTTGTCGTCACGAGTGGTTAACCCCTTCGGCGTTGATTGACTTCTCGGCGCCGGCTGCACCTGACCTGTGGCGTACCCGTCGTGCCGATGGGTAATCGTTGTGACACAGAGATGTGGGGCAGGTCTCAAGTATTTGACGTCGACGATGGGTCTGACCGTCCGTCGGTGCGACGGCGCTTGCGGTGACTGGTGTCGCACAGGGGATAGGTCTTGCTTCGTCGGCACGTGCAGATTGCCACCATGAACCGGTCGGACTCGACGACCCCGCCATCAGCTGTCTCTATCCGTACCGGACCCTGCACCATCATCGGGCCGGCCGCCGTCACCCGCACGATGCGGGCGTCTCCGGCAGCCGTCGTCGGTTCATCGCTCGTCGGCACGGATCACCGTCAGTTCTTCCTCGCGGCACCCGACCGGCGACCGGCCGGTGCGCTCCAGCCAATCCGCGCGTGACGCGAGAACCGGCCCAAATGGAATCCGTTGGCGAGCGACCACGCTCGCTCGAAGACCAGCCGACGACAGCGCGGTCAGCGACTGTTCGACGCCGGTCAATTCGGACTGGACGAACAGCAGGGTTCCCCCGTCGTTCAGCAGGTCGGGTGCTGCGGCGCAAAGGGGGTCGACGACGAGGCGGCCGTCAGAACCCGCATCCCAGGCCCGCGCCGGGCCTTCGACTGCCGGGTGCTCCGAACTGGCGGGGACGTACGGCGGATTGGCCAAGACGACGTCGAACCGACCGCGCCCCATGGCCAGAGCCCACGAACCGTGCACGACGTCGACCGACACGCCGGCGGCTTCGACGTTCGTCCGACTGCACTGCACGGCCTGTGGGCAGATGTCCCACGCCGTGACACAGCGGGCGCCGAGCCGGGCCGCCGCAATCGCCACCACTCCAGTCCCCGTGCACAGGTCGAGCACGGTCCGCCCCTCGACCGCGACGTTCTGCTCCAGCGCATCGATCAGCAGCCGTGAATCGTATTGTGGGTGGTACACACCGGGCGCCACGACGGCGACTTCGCCAGAGAAGGGTGCTGTAATCGTCACCGCTTGTTGTTTCCCACGCGCGCGGGCACTGAAACGGACCCGCTTCGGCCGTTTCATCTCTTGCATTGGCGCGTTCCCGTGATGTGTAACGTTGTCGCAACCGACACGAACTTGCTTCCCCGGAACCCGGGTAGGGGCGGGGCCTGACGCACTAGTTCACGGCGGTCATCCGGCGTGACACCATGACGACATGCCCGGTGCGTTGCCAGACGGTTTTCTCGTCACTGCACCGAATCTGCCGCGGCCCGTGTTCACGCGGCAGTATTGGTCCGACCTGACCTTCGTGCACTGGCCGGTGGACCCCGGTGCCGTGGCACACATGTACCCGGAGGGAACCCGGCCCGACGTGTTCGCCGACGGGCAGACGTACGTCGGCCTGATTCCCTTCGCCATGAGCGAGTTGGCGCTGGGCGTTCCGCGCGCGATTCCCTACCTCGGGCACTTCCTCGAGACCAACGTCCGGCTCTATTCGACCGACGACGTGGGTCGTCACGGCGTCCTCTTCCGCTCGCTGGAGACGGCGAGGCTGGCCGTCGTGCCCGCGACCCGTATCGCGCTGGGAACGCCGTACACGTGGGCGAAGATGCGGTTGACGCGGGACGGCTCACGCATCACCTACGACAGTGTGCGACGCCTGCCCCGGCGCGGCCTGCGGAGCCGGGTGAGCATCGAGGTCGGTGCTGCCGTCGAACCCACGCCCTTGGAGATCTGGCTGACCGCCCGGTGGGGGGCGCACACCCGCAAGGGCAGACGGACGTGGTGGGTGCCCAATCAGCACGTACCGTTCCCCTTCCGCGGGGCGGACGTCCTCGTGCTGGAGGACGAACTGGTGGCGGCCAGCGGCGTCGTGCCGACGGGCAAACGGCTTCGCGCGCTCTACTCGCCCGGTGTCCATACGAGCTTCGGGCGACCGACGATGCTGTGAACGCGTGACCAACACGTGAACACGAGGCAACCAAGAGATTGAGCAGTTGGCGGATCACCGTGTGCGCCGGGATGATTGGTTTAAATGGATGCATTCGTGTCGGTCTACGTCGATATGGGAGCCCGGGCCGAGGACGTCCGGGCGACGGTAGACGCTCTTCCCTTGCCCAGCGGTGTGGTCGAGGCCAAGGTCGACTGCGGAGCGGTGACCGACACCTTCGGCTGCCGTATCGCGGTGGACCTCACGGGCACGTTCGACGAGAAGGCCGACGGCCTGGCCATCGCCCGCGAGTACGCCTCTGAACTGTCCGCCGCACTCGGTGTGCCCGCGTTCGCGTTCTACGACTTGCTGCGGCGCGACTACCCCGCGATTTGACGCACGTCAGGTCGCCCTCGATCTGCCTGCGTCCAAGGCCATTCCGATCTCCGACCACGTGCGCCGCAGGATCTCCGACACCGGCAGCAGTTCGGTGATCCGCGACGACACCTGACCGGTGTTGGCCACGCTGGCGTCCATGTCGCCATCGAAGTAGAGCTCGGTGATCCCCTTCAGGAGCGGCGCGGCGGGGTCCTCCGTGGCCAGCTTCGCCGCCAACCCCGTCCGCAGCACCCGCATCGTGGGATTACCGGGAAGGTCCAACATCACCGTGCCGTCGTCGGACGCGGCCACGATGGCGTCCTTGAAGTTCGCGTGTACGCCGGCCTCCCGGCTGGCGAGCGTTCGCGTACCCATCTGGATGCCCTCGGCACCAAGCACCAATGCCGCCGCCGCCGACCGCGCGTCGCAGATCCCGCCCGCGGCGAGGATCGGGAGGTCGGCCCGCTCGGCGATCAACGGCAACAGCACCATCGTCGATGCGCCGAGTGCCGACTTGAACCCGCCGCCTTCGACACCCTCGACCACCAGGGCGTCGACACCGGCGTCCACGGCCTTCATGGCTCCCTTGAGCGAACCGACCACGTGGACGACCGTCATCCCCGCGTCGTGCAGGCGGTCGGTGAACAACGCTGGATCACCCGCGGAGGTGAAGACGTGGCGCACCTCGGCGGCGGCCAAGACGTCGACGATCGACGGGTCCTTCTTCCAGCCTTGGATCATCAGGTTCGCGGCGACGGGTCGGTCCGTGAGTTCGCGGACCCGGTGCAGGTCGGTGCGACCCTGCTCGGTCAGAGTCTCGATCATGCCGAGACCGCCGCCATTGGATACCGCGGCCGCGAGTTCGGCTCGCGCAATGTAGGTCATCGGCGCCTGCACGACGGGATACCTCACCCCGAGAAGCGACTGGATGCGATTGGCCACCGTGGTCACTCGCGGCCCGTGGTTAGTGCGGCGATCGCAGGGCCGTACATCGTGTTCTTGATGGCGCCGAGCGTGTTTGCGTCCTTGCCACCGAGGGGCGCGAGCATTCCGACCGCCGAATCGGTGACGGCATCCTCGGCTGCGGTGGCGTCGACGATGGCGAGCCGCAGCGCGTCGGCCCCGCCGAAGCGGCGTCCGGTGGTCATGGACGCGACGGCAGTCGCAGGGGTGAGCTTGGCCTGGATGAGTGCGGCCATGCCTGGGGTGAACGGAATGCGGATGTCGACTTCGGGGAAGCAGAAGAAGCCTCGGTCGACACGCATGACGCGATAGTCGTGGGCCATCGCGAGCATGGCTCCCGCGCCGAAGGCGTGACCGTTGAGCCCGGCCGCGGTCGGCATGGAGAGCGTCAGGACCCGAGCGAACAGTGCGTGGACGCGACCTACGTAGGACTGCATCTGATCACCGTGCGCCACGAGCCAATCGAGGTCCAGGCCGTTGGAGTAGAACTTCCCGGTGCCGGTGGTGACGAGTCCGCCGGCTCCGGAGGATGCGATGTCGTCGAGGTGGCCGTTGATCTCGTCGAGGAAGGCGAGTGAGAAGCGGTTCTCGTCGTCCCCCAGGTTGAGTACGGCGATCTGGTCGGTGTAGGTCACGGTGATGGACATGGGCTCACTCCTTGATGATCGTCGACATTCGAGGCGGGGGGCCGTCGGCGAGCACGGCACGTACCGCCGACTCCAGGTGATCCCGTGCCCATGCATTGCCGATTCTGTTGCGGGACAACATGATCGCCGTAGGAAGGTCGACGATGCACAGCGTGATCGCGGCGACGGCGGCAGTGTCCTTGCGGTCCCACAGATGCAGCGACAAGCGCATCATCAATCGGATCAGCGCCCGATCCAGTGCGGCCAGATCGGCGGCGACGTCATCGGGCAGGTCGTCGCCGAGTAGCTGATCTCGGTTGACGCGCAACAGCAGTCGCGATGACTGCGGATGACGTGCGTAGAAGACTGCGGGGGCGTCAGCCGCCGCGACGACGGCTTCGATCGGGTCGGCGTCCGATTCGGCGAGCGCGGAGTCCACCAGGTCACCCTGTACGTCGAGGAAGGCGCGGGCGGCGCGCAGCCACGTCTGCGCGACGAGATCGCCCCGTGATCGAAAGCTGTGGTAGATAGCCCCGTTCGAGACACCCGCCGCGGCTGCGACCGCGCGGGTGGTGACGCCCGCCGGACCCGTCTGAACCGCGAGCGACTCCGCGGCATTCAGAACCGTGTCGCGGTCGTGGACTCGGGGGCGGGGCACATCGGAAAAGTAGCAGAGCAGATGCTCTGTTATCAACGTGGCCGGGGTTCTGCGCGTCCCGCGGGAGGGTCGGAGGCGCCGGCGCTCAGCACCTTGGTGAAGAACACCCGGTGATACCCGTCCTGAACGCCGCGGCCCGTCTCGTGAAAGCCGCGCCGGGGATAGAACTCGAGGTTCTCCATCATCGCCTCGTTGGTGCACAGTCGGATCTCGGGCAGGCCCAGTTCGCGTGCGTCTCGTTCGGCCCGTTCGAGGAGGGCACCCCCGTGGCCGCCGCCCTGCGCGGTGGGCGCGACGGCGATGCTGTCGACCAGCAGATGATCGGCTTCGGCCTGTGTGACGAGGAAGCCGACCACCTCGCGTCCGTCCTCGACGACCCAAACCCGTGACGTCTGAAGCAGTTCGGCGTAGTCGGCGGTCATCGGTGAAGGCGGTCTACCGATCCTGTCGACGTACTTGCCGAAGGCCGCCAGGATCAGTCGGTTGATCCCGTCGACGTCTCCGTCGGTCGCCCTCCTGAGGCACGCCCCGCTCATGTGGCGACACTAGGCCGCCGCGGCAATGCCTGCCCCGCGCGTCCAGAGCTTCTTCGGCATCCGATGCTTTGCCACGGCCAACCCCCGAACAGCGTGCTGGCAACTCGGTCGTTACGCCGCGGGGGTGTTCCAAGGCGGAATCGATAGCCCACGTCCGACGGCGACGAAGTTTGCTGGTTGCATCGTCCCCGGGTGTCGGTCGATCAAACGACACCTCAGTGGCCAACGGCGGCGTCCCTTGCGGAACGCCGCCGTCCGCTCGATACCCTTGACTGGTGCGCCGCGAACTACGGGCAGGTGAAATCCAGTTCGAAGGGCTTCTTGGCCGGCTGCATCGGGTTGGCCATGTCGACACCCACGGCGTTACCGGTGATCTTGTAGGACTTGCCGTCCTTCGTGGCCGTGGCGTCGCCCTGGCCGCCGCCGACCGCGAGGGTGATGCCGTTGACGTTGCCGAGGGCGACGGAGGTGACGGTGGGCGAGTCGCCATCGCTGATGACGGCGGCGATTCCGGTCATGGCCTCGCCGATGGCGACGTTCACGTTCCCGCCGACGGTCGCGCACACGACGGAGCCGCCGACGTCCTTGGGCTGACCGTCGATGGTCACGGTGGTGCCCGTGCTCGCCGCGGCACTCGACGGGGATGATCCCGACGAAGACTTGTCTCCCGACGAACAGCCCGCCAGACCGGCGACGACGATCGCGGTGCCACCTACGGCAACCAGCAAACTCTGCTTCACCACTGTTCTCCTTCTGTCCGTGCGACCCGTCAAGATCAGCGGATCGTCCAAGGCAGTATGGGGTGCCGCCTACCAGCGGACATGGGATTTCGCGAAATACTTCCTCCGGATCTGCTGGCAATCGCGTGGCCGGCACCCGCAGTTTTGGGGAGGGGGACGATCGCGCGAACTGAGCAAGCGCCCGGCGGTAGATTCACGATCATGGAGTCCTTGCGCACCCCGGAAGATCGATTTGCTGACTTGCCGGATTTTCCGTACTCGCCCCGCTATTGCGACGTCGACGACGGGGACGGCGGACACCTTCGGGTCGGGTGGGTGGAAGACGGTCCCGCCGAGGCCGATCCGGTGTTGCTGCTTCACGGCGAACCGACCTGGTCGTACCTGTACCGGCGGATGATCCCCATCCTGGCCGCTGCCGGTCACCGCGTGATCTGTCCCGATCTGGTCGGCTTCGGCCGCTCGGACAAGCCCACGGGCATCGGTGACCATACCTACGCGCGACACGTCGAGTGGATGCGCGCCGTCGCCTTCGACGAACTCGACTTGCGGCGCGTCACCCTCGTCGGTCAGGACTGGGGCGGTCTGATCGGGTTGCGCCTCGCGGCCGAGCATCCCGACCGGTTCGCGCGGATCGTCGTCGCCAACACGGGTCTGCCGACGGGTGACCTGCCGATGCCCGACATCTGGTGGAAGTTCCGCAAGGCGATCCAGGGGATGCCCGAGATCGAGGTCGGGCGGTTCGTCCAGTCTGGCTGCAAGCGACCGATGAGTGACGCGGTGCGCGCCGCATACGACGCACCGTTCCCCGACGATTCGTACTGTGCGGGCCCGCGCGCGATGCCGGGTCTGGTGCCGACATCGCCGGACGACCCCGCGAGCGCAGCCAACCGCGCCGCGTGGAAGACGTTGTGCGACAGTACGACCCCGATGTTGGTGGCCTTCAGTGACGGTGATCCGATCACGGGTGCGATGAGGCCGATCTTCATCAGTCAGATGCGGGGTGCGCAGGGGATCGAGCACCCCGTGATCCACGACGCCGGGCACTTCCTTCAAGAGGACGCAGGCGAAGAGCTCGCCGCGGCGATCGCGGGCTTCCTCTGAACGTGCCGCCGGTCAGCAGCGCACGCATGATGTGAGAATCTACAGCGGTGAGCACCCCGTCCCAGGAATTCTTCGAGGTCGAGGCTGAACTGCCGGGACGATCCGGGCGAGCCGGCGTCATCCACACCCCACACGGCGACATCCACACACCCGCGTTCATTGCGGTCGGCACGGCGGCGACCGTCAAGGCCGTGCTGCCCGAGTCCATGAAGGACGTTGGTGCGCAGGCAGTTCTGGCCAACGCCTATCACCTGTACCTGCAACCCGGACCCGACGTCGTCGACGGGGCGGGCGGGCTCGGTGCCTTCATGAACTGGCCCGGCCCGACGTTCACCGACAGCGGCGGCTTTCAGGTGCTCTCCCTCGGCGTCGGATTCAAGAAGGTGTTGTCGATGGACGCCGGGCGCGTCCAGGCCGACGACGTGATCGCCGAAGGCAAGGAGCGGTTGGCCCACGTCGACGACGACGGCGTGACATTCCGGTCGCACACGGACGGCTCCACCCACCGCTTCACTCCCGAGGTGGCGATCGGTATCCAGCATCAGCTCGGTGCGGACGTCATCTTCGCGTTCGACGAGCTCACCACCCTCATGAACACCCGTGGCTACCAGGAGAGTTCGGTGCGGCGCACCCACGACTGGGCGGTGCGATGCCTCGCCGAACACCGTCGGCTCAGCGTGGAACGGGCCGACAAGCCACCGCAGGCGCTGTTCGGCGTCGTGCAGGGCGCACAGTATGAGGACCTCCGACGGCAGGCGTCTCGCGGGCTGACCGAGATCGTGGACGCCCACGGCCGCGGCTTCGACGGCTACGGCATCGGCGGTGCGCTCGAGAAACAGAATCTGGCGACCATCGTCGGCTGGTGCACCGACGAGCTGCCCGACGACAAGCCCCGCCACCTGCTCGGCATCAGCGAGCCCGACGACCTGTTCGCCGCCGTCGCCGCCGGTGCGGACACGTTCGACTGCGTATCGCCCTCACGGGTGGCCCGCAACGCCGCGGTGTATTCGGCGACGGGCCGCTACAACATCACCGGTGCGCGCTACAGGCGCGACTTCACGCCCATCGACGCCGAATGCGACTGCTACACGTGCGCCAACTACACGCGCGCCTACATCCACCACCTCTTCAAGGCGAAGGAGATGTTGTCCTCGACGCTGTGCACGATTCACAACGAGCGGTTCGTGATCCGTCTGGTGGATGAGATCCGGGCCGCCATCATTGCGGGCGAATTCGACGAACTCCGTGAGCACGTGCTTGGGCGTTACTACAGCTCTTAGACAGTCTTCAGTGACATCTTCTTCAACGCGTGCACAATAAGTGCATGACCACCACAGCGGAATCGCAAGGGTTGTTGGTGCAGCTGCTCGACCCGTCGAACCGCGCCGAACCCTATCCCGTCTACCGGCAGATCCTGGAACGCGGGCCGATGCTGTTGCCCGAGGCCAACCTCGTCGTCTTCTCGTCGTCCTAGGATTGCGGAGACGTGCTGCGGCATCCGTCGTCGGCGAGTGATCGGTTGAAGTCCAACGTCGCCCAGCGCGAGATCGCGAAGGGGGCCGAGCCGCGGCCGTTCGGACAGCCCGGGTTCCTGTTCCTCGACCCGCACGACCACACCCGGCTGCGGAAGCTGGCACAGCAGGCGTTCGCACCCAGGCGGGTCAAGGCGCTCGAGGCCGACATCACCGCCATGGTCGATTCGCTACTCGACGAGGTGGCAGAGGCCGGTCAGTTCGACGTCATCGCCGACCTCGCGTATCCACTGCCCGTCGCCGTGATCTGCCGGATGCTCGGCGTGCCGATCGAGGACGAGCCGGAGTTCAGCAGGGCCTCGGCACTGCTCGCGCAGGGACTCGACCCGTTCATCACGATCACCGGTGACGTTCCCGACAGCTTCCGCGCGCGCATGGAGGCGGGGCGTTGGCTGCGCGGGTATCTCGCGGGACTCGTCGAGGAGCGGCGGGCCGCCCCCCGCGAGGACCTGATCTCAGCCCTGATCGCGGCCGAGGAAGACGGCGATCAGTTGACCACCGAGGAGATCGTCGCCACCTGCAACCTGTTGCTGATCGCGGGGCACGAGACCACCGTCAACCTGATCGCAAATGCGATCCTGGCGATGCTGCGCCAGCCGCAGTACTGGGCCGCCCTCGGCGGTGATCCCGAGCGTGCGTCGACGATCATCGAGGAGACGCTGCGGTACGACCCGCCGGTGCAGCTGGCCGGACGCACGGCCGCCGAGGAGATGACGATCGGTGACGTCGTCGTGCCAAAGGGGGACACCATGATGCTGCTTCTGGCTGCCGCGCAACGCGATCCGGCACCTGGCGTTCGGCCATGGCGTGCACTTCTGTCTGGGTGCACCCCTTGCCCGGTTGGAGGCGAGGGTCGCCCTCTCGGCGGTGACCGCACGCTTCCCGAACGCGACGCTGGCCGGCGAGCCCGTGTACAAGCCGAACCTGACGCTGCGCGGGATGGCCTCACTACCCGTCACCCTGTAGCGATTTCGGCGCGCTAACGTTCGCTGGGCGACAGTTAGCGCGCCGAAATCGCGTGGCGGGATAGGGTCGCGCCCATGCCACAGGAGCTCACCGCCGAGCAGGCCGCCGCCCGTCTCGAACCCGAAGACGCGCTAGGCATGCCGCTCGGCCCCGGCCAACCGCCGGCGTTCCTGCGTGCGCTCGGCGAGCGCGAGGACTGGGCGGAGCTGCGGGTGTACGGCGCACTGCTCGCGGTCGGCACCGAACTCTTCTCGCGGCCCGGCGTCCACTACCTGTCGGGCTTCTTCGGGCCGCTGCTCGAACGACAGGCGCCGCGGGTGATGACGACTGTCGCGACCCCGCCCGACGCCGACGGCTGGTGCTCCCTGTCTCTGCATGCGGGTGGCACGGTTAGCGAGTTGCGCCGCGCGGGCGCCGACCCCGGTCGGCTGCTCGTCGTCGAGGTATCGGACTCGTACCCAAGAACATTCGGACATGGTGCTGACTATCGCCACGCGCTGCACGTGGACCAGATCGACGTCCTGGTGCACTCGACCGACGCACCGCTCGCGCTGCCGGGAGGCGACGCGGCGCCCACCGACGTCGACCAGGCGATCGCCCGCCACGCCGCCGGCTTGATCCCGTCGGGCGCGACGCTGCAGACGGGCATCGGTTCCATCCCCAACCAGATTGCGGTGCTCCTGGCCGAGGGCGACGGCGGCGACTACGGGTTGCACAGTGAGATGTTCACCGACGGCTGCATGAAGCTGCATGACGCCGGCAAGATCATCAACGGCTTCAAGGGTCAGTACGACGGCGTGAGCGTGACGACGTTCGCATTCGGGTCGACGGAACTCTATGGCTGGTTGGACGGCAACACCGACGTCGCGTTCCTGCCGGTGGAGGTCGTCAACTCGCCGGAGGTGATAGGCGCCAACAACGACATGATCTCGATCAACGGCGCGCTCGCGATCGACATCCACGGCCAGGTCGTCGCCGACACGATCGCCGGCGACCAGTTCAGCGGTATCGGAGGTGCCGAGGACTTCGTGGCAGGCGCCGCGCTCGAACTGTCCGACCGCTCGCTGATCTGTCTGCCCTCGACGTTCTCCAAGGACGGCGAACTTCAGTCGCGGATCGTGGCGTGGTTCGGCCCCGGCGCGGTGATCACCACGCCGCGGCACCAGGTCGACGTGATCGTCACGGAGTACGGCGTCGCCGAACTAGAAGGCGAGACCGTCCACGGGCGCGGAGAGGCGCTTGCGGCGATCGCACACCCGCAGTTCCGGGACGAGCTGCTGGCGGCCGCGGAGCGCGCATCGACGGGCCGCTCACCCGGCGAAGAGCGGTCCCTCCCTTCGCGATTTCGGCGCGGAAACTGTCGCATACCGAACGGAAGCGCGCCGAAATCGCGAGGAGATCAGGATAATTCGGCGATGATCGCCTGCGCCGCCCGCTCGCCCGCCTCGACGGCACCCTCCATGTACGCACTCCAGTGGGTGGCCGTATCAGTTGACGCCCAATGGATCACGCCGATCGGCGCCGCCAGTGCAGGACCGTAGGTGGTCCACACGTGAGGGCCGTGGTTGGCGTTGTAACAGCCGCGGGTCCACTGCCGATCCGACCACTCCCCGTCGACGTAGAACTCGGGTTTCGCGGCTTTGGCGCCGAAGTGGCGCACCAGCTCTGCCGTCAGAGCCGTCCGGCGCTCGTCCTCGGGAAGCCGCCCGAACGTGCGCGCCTGATCGCCTTCCAGGAACATCAGGATCACGCCGTGATCGTCGCCGGGAATGCACGAGTCGTTGGACATCCGGGCCGGGCCGACGTCGGAGATGAGTTGACCGTTGAAACCGTCGGCGCGCCAGAAGGGTTCGCCGTAGACGAAGAACGCCTTCATGGCCGAGCCGTTGGGCAACCGCTGCGTGAGCTGATCCCGAATGCCGGACAGTGGCGGGTCGTACATGATGCGTCCGGCGAGGGTGGGTGAGATGGCAACGATGACTCTGCGGCCGCGAGCCACCAGACCGCCTCGGCAGTGCACCGCGACGCTGTCCGCGGTGTGTTCGATGAGCTGCACCGGGGCCTCGAGCACGATGTGGTCGGTGATCAGGGCAGCGAGTCGGCGCGGGATCTCGCTGGCGCCGCCGACGAAGCGCGTGGTCTGGGCACCGCCCTCGGACTCCGCGAAGATCTCGGACGTCACTCCGCAGGTCTGGATGGTGAACAACAGGTGCAGGAACGACACCTCAACGGTCGGAACCGCGAGGATGCCGACGGTGCAGATCTCGAGGAGCGTCCGGGCGATGGGCGAAAGTCCCTGCGCGTCATACCAAGTGCCCGCGCTGATGACATCCCATTCGTCAGCCCGGGGAGCCAGCCACGGCGCTTCGACGGGCACGTCCGCGGCCAGCTCGTCCAGACGCCGCAGCACACTCTCGAGTTCCGCCAGCTCGCTCTCGAAGCGAGCCTGAAACGCGTTCTCGCGCGCGACGCCGGAGCCGTCGAGGTCGTACGACGTCTCGCCCTCGTCATACTGGGGAAAAGTCTCCACCCCGAGCTCGGCGGCCAGTCGGAACATCCGCTCGTGCGTGTCGCCGATCCACTGTGCCCCGATGTCGACCGTCACCCCCGCCAACACCTCCTCGGTGAGAATGCGTCCGCCGACGCGCTCGTCCGCCTCCAGGATCAGCGGCACCAGTCCGGCTTCGAGCAGCTTTCGGGCGGCGATCATCCCCGAGAGGCCCGCACCCACCACGACGACGTCGGCTTCGACCGTTCTTGGCTGTGACATCCCCTCAGCTTGGCCGCGAAACGGGATTACCGCCAGGCTTTTCCGCCGATCAGCGTGGCGGTAATCCACGTTCGGCGATATCGGGTGAGGGCCTCCGCGGAGCGTAGGTTGGGCGAATGGGCGACGACGGGCGACGATACGTGGTCATCGGCGGCGGGTTGGCCGGCCTGGCCTCCGCGGTGTGGCTGGCCGAGGCGGGCAAGGACGTCACCCTCCTCGAGCGGCGAGGTCAACTCGGCGGGCGTACCCACGCGATGCGGGCCGAGCAGGTCGACGATCTGCCGGACAACGGGCAGCACGTCATCGCCAGCGGCTACGAGCACCTCTTCCGTTATCTCACCAGCGTCGGTACGCGTCAGTTCGTCGCGTTTCCGAAGACTTCGACGCTTCGCTGGCCCGACGGCCGCAACGTGTCCGTTCAGACGACCGGACTTGGCGCACTGCGGACGCTGTTCGGCGTCCATCCCGACGCCAGCCTGGTCGATCGGCTCCGGGCTGCCCGCGCGACCCTGCGGCTGGGCTGGCAAGCCCTTTACCAGCCCGCCGATCTGGCCGACCTCACCACCGAGCAGTGGCTTGAACGAGTCGACATGCCCGCCCACGCGCGAGAAGCATTGTGGGACTGGCTCGCCCTGGGCATCGCGGCCGAGCCGGTGACGCAGGGGTCTGCCAAGGTGTTCGCCAGTGTGATGGCCACCGGAGTCCGGATGGGCATGAAACACCGGACGCCCGTCACGATCGGCTACCCCACCGTCGACCTCGACACCCTCTTCGTCTCGGGGGCGATCAGAGTCTTCTCCGAACGCGGTGTCCGAGTGCGGTACCGGGCAGTGGCACAACGGATTCAGATCTGCGACGGCGCGGTCACCGGCGTGCTTCTCAACGACGGGACGACTGTGCCTGCCGATGCCGTCGTATGCGCCGTGCCCAACTCCAACATCGGCGGACTACTCGACGAGCTGCCGGAGCACGGCGAAATCTATTCTGCAGCCGACAAATTGGGCTATACGCCAATCGTCAGCACCAATCTGTACCTGGATCGTCCGCTCGGCACCGAGTCGGCCTTCGAGGGGCTGATCGGCGGGACGGGCGTCATCGACGAGGTCTTCGACCGGCAGATCATGCATGGCAGAAGCACCGACCGCGGATGGCTCTACTGCCTGACCACGAGCGGCGCTTACGCGCAGATTCACATGACGGGTGACGACATCGTCACCGAACAGATGGCGCTGCTTCGTCGTTACTACCCGGCCGCCGCCGACGCCAGAGTGGTCGAGGCGCAGGTGGTCAAGATGCCGAAGGCCACCTTCTCCCAGGTCGTCGGCATGGATTCCCTCCGTCCTCCACAACGCACTTCGGTGCCCTCCCTCGTGCTGGCAGGTGACTGGACCGCCACCGACTGGTCGGCCACCATGGAGAGCGCCGTCCAAAGTGCCTCCAGGGCAGTCGAACTGCTGCTCGCGTAGACCGCGAGCGTGCGCGAACTACGATCGTCGACCGGCGTGTCGGCCGCAGACACGCACGCTCGCGGACAAGGGCACCACCAGCGCGAGTAGGCCCCGCCGTAAGAATAAGTCAGGGCCGGAACCTAGCAAGCACCGACAAGATCGAAGGGTTCTGCTCACCCCGGCTGATAAACCCAGGGTTCTTGCGGCAGCAGCACCGGATCGAACTCGGCGAGCATCCCGTAAAGAGAAGCGGTCCGGAAGCCCAGCGACGCGGCGATCTGCTCCAGCGCTCGCGGCACCCCGATCTGGTCGAGGGTGACGGCGCCATCGCGTTTGGCCAGGCGCTCGCCCTGCGCGTTGAGGACGAGCGGAACGTGCGCATAGACCGGTTGCGGGTATCCCAGCAACGATCCCAGATAGGCCTGCCGCGGCGACGACGACAGCAGGTCGTCGCCTCGGACCACCTGGTCGACGCCGTTCGCCGCATCGTCGACGACGACCGCGAGGTTGTAGGCGGGCACACCGTCGCCGCGGCGCAGCACCAGGTCGTCGACGACGCCGGTGTAGCTGCCCTGCAGCGCGTCGGTGACGGTGAACTCGTCGACGTCCGATCTCAGCCGCAACGCGGGAGCTCGGCCCGAGGTTCGTCGGGCGGCGCGCTCGGCGTCGGTGAGGTCGCGACACGTACCGGGGTATGCGCCCTCGGGGGCATGAGGTGCCCGTGGCGCCTGCTGGATGTCCTTTCTGCTGCAATGACATTCGTAGGTGAGCCCGCGACTGACAAGGTCGTCGATCACCGCGTCGTAACGCGACTCGTGGGCCGTCTGATACTCCGGTGGCTCGTCCCACTCGAGGCCAACCGCGGCCAGGTCGCGGAGTTGACGTTCGGCCACGTCGTCGAACGTGCGGTCGTCGAGGTCCTCGACGCGGATCAGGAAGCGGCGGTCCGTCGACTTGGCGAAGAGCCACGCCAGTAAAGCCGTGCGTACGTTGCCGATGTGCAGGTCGGCCGAAGGACTTGGCGCGAACCGGCCTGCGGGTCTCATGGCCGTAATCTAGGCGACCTCGGCCAATCGCGAGCATGCCTGCTGCACACACTCTGCCCAATGGCCGCCGCCGGGCACGTGGACGGCGGTTTCGCCTGGAAAGGCGCTGGAGATCACCAGGTCGGGTCGCAGCGTGCCCAGGAGACGCAGGCTGTCCGCGAGGGGACCGGCCTCGCTGATTGGCGGGATGTGGCCTGCCACCCAATCGCCATCGGCGCCAAGCATTATCGTGTCGCCGGTGAACAGGTAGCACTGCCCGTTGGCGCCGGGCACAAGATAGCTGGTGCTGCCGGGGGAGTGGCCCGGCGTGGGGATCACCTCGATGCCGTTGGTATCGACGTGCCTGCTCGCCAGCGGTACGTGGACATGCGCGTGCTGACCGATCTCGAGCAATTCGGCGGCGGGGGCATGCAGTCGCGCGCCGAAGCGATCCTGGATGCGACTCAGCATGGGCCCTGCCTCGTCGCGGTGCGAGAGATATTGGTGGGCAACGCCTCCCAGACCTTCGATGGCGTCAAAGTCGGCGTCGGTCTGCGTCCCGTAGAACAGCACGTTGCCTTCGGGTCCACCCGTCCAGAGGTAGGCGTGGGTGGTCAGGCCGGGGTAGGGGCGGTCGACGCGCGCTTCCCACAGATCGGTGCGAATGGGTCGCATGGGTTCCTCCTTGGTAGGTGCAACCCATGGTCAAACATCAACCACACTTGAGGTCAAGGTCTTCCAGCGACATCCGGGTGGACGTAGTCCGGACCGGGTATTCCGGCACGGCGCATCGCGAAGCCGGTGAGGCACTCGAAGATCGCCCGGCGGGCGTTCATCGTCGTGGTGTATCCCGGATCGAGGTGAGGGGCTACTTCCACCACCTCCATTCCGACGACCGGAGTTTCGTGACAGATCCTGCGCAGGGCGGGAAGCAACTCGCGGTTGGTCAAACCCGGCGGTTCTGGTGTACCGGTGCCTGGGGCGAAGGCCGGATCGAGGACGTCGATGTCCAGCGACAGGAACAGGTACTCCGGTCCGTCGAGCGCTTCGGCGATGGCGTCCTCCAGGACCGCGTTGAATCCACGTCGGTCGATCTCTGCCATGTAGTGCGTCCGCAATCCGTTGTCGCGCATCCATGCGAAGAGTTCATCGTCGGGCGAAACGGCACTGCGCAAGCCGATCTGGATGAAGTTCCTGGCAGGAACGTGTTCGTCCTCGATCAGCCGACGAACCGGAGTCCCGTGCGACACCAGGTGCCCGAGAGTTCCGTCAGCACAGTCAGGGTGAGCATCGAAATGGATCACCCCGATCTTGCCGGCTCCATACACGTCGGCGAGCGCCGCGGCGTCTGGCCAGAGGATCGAATGGTCCCCGCCAAGCACGATCGGGATGGCACCAACCTCGGCGATCTCGCGGACCAGCGTGCGAATCGGCTCCATCGACTTTTCGATGCTCATCCCGTCGACCGCGGCATCTCCATAGTCCACCACCGTCAACGTTTCAAATGGCTTCGTCCGGGTGGTGGCGTTGGTCAACATCTCCGGCATGTTCGGCAGAAGTCTCTCATCGGCCCTCAGCGCTCGAGGTCCATAGGCGGCACCTCGGTGTCCGAGAGACATGTCCACGGGTGCACCGACGACGGCTACGTCGACCTTGCCCGCACGAAGGTCCTCCTGATTCAGGCACAGCGGAACACCGAGGAACGTCGCGATGCCGGCAAAGGCCGGCGTGTACTGGTAGCGCCGTAGGCTGATCGGCCCTGGCTCGCGCTTGGGATCATTCGACCGGTCGAACGGCACGTCGAAATCGCCGAAGACGTCCATGGTTGACCTGACCTCTCGTCCCCCGGAATGATTCGGATTGAACGGTAATAGCCGCGGTCGCCAAATATGCGCGTAATCAGATTCTGCAGGCGTCAGCTCGCCTTGGCCCGTACGTCCTGGCTCTGCAGGGCCACCGTCGCGATGGCCGCCGGCGACTGCACCCCGATGCCCCGCCCCGCAACGGTGACGGCCAACCGCGTGCGATCACCGCGGAACAGGTCGCGGGAGAATTCGTACGGCGCGTCTTGCTGGTCGTAGGCGATGCGGGTGATGAGCAGCAGCGCCGAGCGCGGCTTGATGGCCAACAGCGAGGCTTCGTCCGGCGTGGCGTTGACGGCTTCGATCCGCTCGTCCGCCCGGGACGTGACGAGGCAGTAGTCGTTCTCGAGGATTTCGTAGATCGATCCGCCGAGCTGCTTCTCGAGCAGTCCCGGGAATGCCTCGGCGGGAAACTGCGCCAGCTCCAGGGAGATCGGCGACCCGTCCGCGAGGCGGACGCGCTGGATCTCGACGACGAAGTCTCCGGCGCCGATCTTCAAGGCCTTCTGCGTGATGCGGTCCGGCGGGGTGATCTTCGTCGACAGCACGCGGGTCCCGGCGACGTATCCCTGGTTGGCGAGGAAGGCGGGTACTCCGACGACGTCGGACAGGCTGCGCTGCACCTGGGCGTGGCTGATGAAGATGCCGCCCGCGCGGCCGATGGCTCGATGAACCAGGCCGGCCTCCTCCAACGCCGCGAGCATCTGACGCAGGCTGGAGCGGCTGGTGGAGTAGCGCTCGGCGAGATCGCGTTCGCTGCCGAGCTTGGCACCCGGCACACCTGCGTTGATGTCGGCGACGATCCGCCGCCGCAGTTCCTCCGTTGTCTTCGGCAACGCATCGCTCCTCTCCGCGATGTGGTTGAACCAATCCTCGTGGCGCCCGGACTACTGCTCGGCGATCGCCGCCTGGGACTCGGGCAGAATCTGGCCACCGTCCACGACGAGGGACTGGCCCGTGATGTAACCGGCCTCGTCGGTGGCGAAGAAGAGTGCGGCGTTGCCGATGTCCGCCACGGTGCCGAGTCGCCCGGCGGGTACGGCTGCGACCATCTGGTCCATGTACTCCTGGCCCATGTCGATCAGACCCTCGGTGATGATGTTGCCGGGCAGCACGGCGTTGATCGTGATGTTCTTGGGCGCCAACTCCATTGCTGCGGTGCGCATGAACCCGAGTTGCGCGGCCTTGCTGGCGCCGTAATGCGACCACCCTGGATAGCCGGTGATCGGCCCCGTGATCGACGACGTGATGACGACCCGGCCGTGACCGCTGTCGGTCAGCGCCGATAGTGCGGCCTGGACGATGTACACCGTGCCCTTGAAGTTCACGCCGATCACCTCCTCGATGTCCTCGGGCGTGAGATCCTCTAGCCGGCCCGACGGGAAGATGCCCGCGTTGGCGCACACGATGTCAAGCGCACCATGCCTTTTCACCGCCTCGGCGACCACGCGCCGGCAGTCGTCGGGGCTCGTCACGTCGGCGGCCACTCCGGTCACGGTGCCGGGCTTGCCCGCCAGTTCGGCGACGGCAGTGTCGACGTCGGCCTGGTTGCGGCCGGTGATGACGACGTCGACCCCCGCGGCTGCGAACGTCTCGGCGATGCCCCGGCCGATGCCCTTGCTTCCGCCGGTCACGACGGCGGAGCGGCCCTGCAGTGAGTTGAACATGTCGTGATGCCTTTCAGTCGGGGACTCAGGCCAGCCGTCGGCCGTCGAAGCTCAGATAGCGTTCCGCGAGTTCGCAGCTGCCCTTGGCGTACGTAATCGACATCGCCTGCGATTCCTTGGAATGGCTGTGGGAGCCCATCCACGCCAGCAACAGCAGCCTGCGCAGGAGCACGAACGACGGCAACATCGCCTCGTCGGCCGCGGGCAGCGGCCGACGCGTGCGGTAACCCGTGACCCAGGCATTCTGCCACTCGGGCACGGCCGGGTCGTCTTCGAAGAAGGACACCGCCGTGCCGAAATCGTAGAAGTACCAACCGAAGCCGCAGTCGTCGAAGTCGATGACGGTGATGTCGTCCCCATCGACGAGGAGGTTGGCCAGCCGCAGATCGGCGTGGACGAGACCGAAGACCTCGGGTCCCGACCCGTACTCGTGCAGCCGTCGCTCCAGGAGTGCCACGGCCCGATCCAGCACCACGGACTCCGGGGCGCCGACGCCGGTCGCGTCCTGCCAGCGGCCCCAGCGGGGCTGGTCGCCGAGGCTGTGTTGCCAGTCCCAGGAGAACCGACCGAAGCCAGGCGGGCGGACCCATTCCCGCGAGTGGTCGTGCAGGGACGCCGTGATCCGGCCCAGTGTGTGGAAGTCCTCGACGGTCAGTGTCGCCTCGTCGGGCTCGGTGCCTGCGACCATCTCGAAGTGCACGACGTGGCGCGGGGTTCCACGTTGGTCGACCGTCACCACGCGCCGCCCGTCACGTGCCGGAAGCACGGTGGGAACGGTGACCTCGCGGCCGCGCCGCAGAGCATCGAGCCAGTCGAGTTCAGACTCGATCTCGTGTGGGCGGTGGTAGCCCTTGCGGTGCACGCGCAGGATCGACTGCCCGCCGGTCATGGCGTCCTGCACTGCGTAGGTGGCGTTCTCGGAGAGATTCAGCAGACGCAGCGTCGAATCGGGAGGCAGGTCGTATTCCGCGAGAGCGCTCTTGGCGACCTCGACGTCGTCCGCGACGAAGGTGCCTTCTGAATCCCCCATCGTCACCTCCGCTGCGCTGCCGCGGCCGCCTTGCCAACCGCCACGTTCAAGCGTTCCAACACGTCGTCACACAGCTCGCGACTCAGGAGCAATCCCGGTTTGAACTGCAGGACACGGGGATCCAGCGTGGAGAAGATGGCCCAGACGCCGTTCTCGTAGAGCTCGCGCATCACGAACTTGGCGCCCTCGGGGTGGTTGAACTCGAGGCCGATCACCACGCCGTTCTGCCGGATGCCGACGAACCAGTCCGAGTGGTCGGCCTTGATCCGGGCGAGCCCCTCGGCGAAGACCTCGGTGATCGCGTGCACCGAGGATCGGACCTCCGGGCGGCTGGTGATCTCCAACGTCTTGATGGCGGCCACGCAGCCGAGCTCAGCACCGCCGAAGGTCGAGATGTGGGCGAAGCCGTCCTCGTCGAGCCATTGCGCGGCCCGGTCGCCGAGCATGGCCGCGGTGATCGGGTACATGCCGCCCGACAGGCCCTTGCCCGCGACCATGATGTCGGGCTCGATGCCGTGCTTGGTGATGCCCCACATCTCGCCGGTGCGCATCAAGCCCGTCTGCACCTCGTCGGCGATGTAGAGCGCGTCGTAGCGTTCGGTGAGTTCCTTGACCGCTTCGAGGTAACCCGTTGGGGGAAGCGGGAATCCGTAGGTGGCCGGGATGGTCTCCATGATCACGGCGGCGACGTCGCCGCCGGACAGCGCCCGTTCCATGGCGTCGACGTCGCCGAACGGCACCTGCACGAACTCGTCGGGCCGGTCGGAGAGGAACAGCTTGGAGAACCGGTCATCACCGGTGGCGACGGCCAGGCCGGTGTGGCCGTGGTACGCCTTGATGATCGAGACGATCTTGCGACGCTGGGTGGCGTGCCTGGCGCTCTTGAGCGCGATGTCGATCGCCTCACCGCCGCCGGATCCGAAGGCCACCTTGGTGATCGACGCGGCCGCCGAGTCGACCAACCGCTGCGCCAAGGCGGTGCGGGCGACCGACGGGAAGTGGTGGTTGCCGATGTCGAAGTACTGCATGCCGTCGATCAGGGCAGCCATGATCTCGGGATTGCGGTGGCCGAGGTTGTAGGTGCCGCCGTTGAGGTGCATGTCGATCAGTCGCCGACCGCCCATGTCCCACAGGAAGTATCCGTCCCTGCGATCGACGACGAGGTCGACGCCTGCGTCCGTCCAGAACTGCGTCTTGTTCGGGTTCCAGTACTTCTTCGCCTGTTCCAGTACCTGCGCCTTGGACTCGAACGAGAACGTGCCGTAGTCGTGCATGCCGCCCCTCTACTCGGATGGCCTGGCCGTCCAGGTCACCGTAAATGGGCCGACCATTTGTGTCAATGGTTCCAAATTGGTGTTGCCTCCGCGCGCGACGATGAGAGGATGAGGACTCCAGCACGAGGAGGAACCGGCCAATGGATCCCGATGGATGACGTCCACGCGCGTGACGGGGATCTCGACCAGGGGCGGATGCGAATCCTCGACGCGAAAGCGGTGAACCTCGACGGCTTCAGCGTCGCCAACCCGGATCTCGGATTGGTCGCCATGCATAGCCCCTTCGATCCCGAGCCGTCGCTCGTGGTGCGGGACGGCCCGGACGGCAAGGTCGTCGTCGAACTCGACGGCAAGGTGGCCGACGACTTCGACGTGATCGACGAGTTCATCGCACGCTACGGACTGGATCTCGACGTCGCCGAGGAAGCCATGGCGCTGGATGACCAGGTCCTGGCTCGCATGACCGTCGACTTCAACGTGCCCCGCGCGGAGGTGGTGCGCCTGATCGGTGGCATCACGCCCGCCAAACTGGCGCGCGTAGTCGCGGCGCTCTCACCCGTCGAGATGCAGATGGCGATGACCAGGATGCGGGCCAGGAGGACGCCGAGCAATCAGGCGCACGTGACCAACCAGCTCGACGACCCGCTGTTGATCGCGGCCGATGCGGCCAGTGCCGTCGCCTACGGATTCCGTGAGGTCGAGACGACGGTGCCGGTGCTGGGCGATGCGCCTTCCAACGCCGTCGCACTGCTGATCGGCAGCCAGGTCGGCATCCCCGGGGCCATGGCCCAGTGCTCCATCGAAGAGGCGTTGGAACTGCGGCTGGGTCTGCGCGGGCTGACCAGTTACGCCGAGACGATCTCCCTCTACGGCACCGAGCAGGTGTTCGTCGACGGTGACGACACCCCGTTCTCCAAGGCGATCCTGACCTCCGCGTACGCGTCCAGGGGTCTCAAGATGCGAGTGACCAGCGGGGGCGGTGCGGAGGTACTGATGGGGGCTGCCGAGAAGTGCTCCATCCTGTACCTGGAGTCGCGGTGCGTCTCGCTGGCGCGGGCGCTGGGATCCCAGGGCGTGCAGAACGGTGGCATCGACGGCGTCGGCGTGGTCGCCTCGGTGCCCGACGGCATGAAGGAACTGCTCGCCGAGAATCTGATGGTCATGCTGCGCGATCTCGAATCCTGCGCCGGCAACGACAACCTGATCTCCGAATCCGACATCCGTCGCAGCGCGCACACCCTGCCCGTGCTGCTGGCCGGAGCGGACTTCATCTTCTCGGGTTTCGGCTCGATTCCGCGCTACGACAATGCCTTTGCGCTGTCGAACTTCAACTCCGACGACATGGATGACTTCCTCGTGCTGCAACGGGACTGGGGTGTCGACGGCGGTCTGCGGACGGTCCCCGTGGAGCACCTGGCGCGGGTCCGGCGCCGCGCCGCGACGGCCGTGCAAGCGGTGTACCGCGATCTCGGGCTCGCCGACTTCGACGACGACCGGGTCGATGCCGTGGTGGTGGCCAACGGATCTCGCGACCTGACGCCCGGCGACCCGAAGGCCGTCGCCGAGGCGGCCTCGGCGATCGAGGCCAAACAGCTGACCGTCTTCGACGTGATCGCCTCGCTCAAGCGCACCGGCTACGACGAGGAAGCCGAAGCCATCATGCACCTGACCCGGGAACGCCTGCGCGGAGACCAACTTCAGACGTCGGCGATCTTCGACGCGGACATGCGGGTGCTGTCCAAGATCACCGACCCGAACGACTACGCGGGCCCGGGCAGCGGCTACGCACTGACGGCGGAGCGTCGCGCAGAGATCGACGCCATCCGGCAGGCGCGGACGGCTGCTGAACTGACAGCCGACCAGGCCGAGCATCGCGACCACGTCGGGTTCGCCGACGTCGAGACCGCGCGCCAAGGCGGCGATCCCCGCGAAGTGTGCATCGGGCTCTCGCCTGCGCTGGGCCGGACGGTCTGGCTGTCGCTGTGCGGCCTCACGATCGGCGAAGTGCTGCGGCAGATCTCGGCCGGACTCGAGGAGGAGGGCTGCGTGCCGCGCCTGGTGCGGATCCGTTCAACAATCGACGTCGGCCTGATCGGTCTGACCGCCGCCCGCCTGTCGGGGTCGGGGATCGGAATCGGGTTGCAGGGCAAGGGGACCGCCCTCATCCACCGCCGCGATCTGGCGCCGCTGGCGAACTTGGAGCTGTTCAGCGTCGCGCCCCTGTTGACCGCTTCTATGTACCGCGAGCTGGGCAGGAACGCCGCCAGGCACGCCAAGGGGATGGCCCCCGTGCCCATCTTCACCGGCGGCACCGACGAGTCGATCTCCGCCCGCTACCACGCCCGCGCCGTCGCGCTGGTCGCCCTCGAGCGCGAGGCGTGCGAACCGGGTCAGGCGCCCATGACGGTGAAGGTGCAGCGCTGATGTCCGACGAGAAGTTCACGGTCGAGGCCGCCGTCGACGGCAATCTGAGCCTGTCCGATCTTCGGATGAATCCGGCGACGCTGGCTCACCAGGCCGTCGTCGCCGAAGAGGGCGGCAACCCGCAACTGGCCGAGAACTTCTTGCGCGCAGCGGAACTCGCGACGATCGACGACGAGGAAGTGATGCAGCTGTACGAGGCGCTGCGTCCACACCGCTCCACGGCCCAGGAGTTGGAGGCATTGCGCGTATCGCTCGAGACCCGGGGGGCCTCCCGCTGTGCCGAACTGGTGCGTCAGGCCGGCGTCGTCTACTCCAGGCGGGGTCTGTTGCGGTGACGGTCGTGGTAGCCGGGGTGGACGTCGGCAACCACACCACGGAGATCGTCCTGGCGCGCGTCGGTGCGGAGGCGGTGGAACAGGTCGCTCACGGTGAGGGGCCGACGCGTGGACGCAAGGGTTCCACGGAGTCGTTGCAGGGCGCGGCGGCGTTGTTGCACAAGCTCGAAGTCGAGGCGGGCGTCGCGGCCGACGAACTGCTCCTGGCTGCGCTGCGGCCGGTGGACACCGCGACCGCACCGCTGCCACCGCCGTCCTCGCCATCCTCGCCGGTGCGAAGCCTGCGTGCGGTCGACGCCAGCACACCGGCGGGGACCGGCTTCGGGGTGGGCAGGCACCGCCCGCTGAGCAGCCTGCACGGCGACGTAATCGACGGCCCGGCAGTGGTTTCCGTCGACGCGACGACCGACTTCGAAGTGGCGGCCGTGGAGATCGCGGCGGCAGTGGAGCGCGGTTGGGACGTCGTCGGGGTGATCGCCGCGCAGGACGATGCCGTGCTGATCCGCAACCGGATCTCGGTCGACGTGCCGGTCGTCGACGAGGTCGCCCTCGACGGTGTCGCACCGGGGGCGTTGATCGCGGTGGAGGTCGTCGCCGAGGGCCGCGCCTACCGCGCGATGGCCGATCCGATCGCACTCTGCGTCGCCCTCGAACTGGGGCACGACGAGATCCAGCACGTGGCCGAGTTCACGCGCGAGTTGGCGGACTCTCCGGCCATCGCCGTGACCCGCCGCACCGGGCCACCCGATCCGCCTTCGGTCGACGACGACTACGTCGACTGCAGGGTCGACGGACGCGTGGTGCGGTATTCGCCCGCCCAGGCGCACAGCGTGCTGCGGCTCGCACCGCCGGGCACCGTCGTGGAGGTACGTCTGCAGTCGGTTCGAACGGCTCAGGACGGCATCGCCGTAGACGACGCGTTCTTCACCGACCTGTCGTCAATCGACAACGGGGCGTGGCTGCGGCGCGGCGTCGCCGATGCTCGCGGCACCGTCGTCGCGTTGCTGGCCGCGGACCTCGTCGCCGATGCGGCGACGACCCTGCAGGACCTGACCGGCCGCCCGACCCGCACCATCGCCACCGAGCCCGACGCCGCGGCGGTCGGTGCCCGCACGACGCCGGGGCTGCCGCCGGGCACCGTCGTCTGTGACATCGGCGGAGGCACCATCGACCTGATCGGGGTGGACCGGGCGGTGACCGCAGCCGGTGCGGGAGAGGCGATCACGACGGCGGTGGCCAGGGTGCTCGGCATCCCCCGCGCACTGGCGGAGCGCGTCAAGCGGACGCCCGCCCTACGGGTGGAGGGTCCGCACGTCGCGCACGAGGAGGACGGCCGCCGACTGTTCCTGGACAGCCCGGCTCCCGCCGACGCGATCGGTCGGTTGTGCACCCGCGGAAGCGCCGGGCTCGTGCCGTTCTCGAACAAGCTGGCCGCCGAGGAATGGCGCAGTCTGCGGCTCGCGATCAAGCAGGAGACGGTCGCGGCCAACATCGTCCGGTGCATGCGGGCCTTCGAGGACACCCCGCCAGCGCTGGTGCTGGCCGGGGGAGGGGCGCTCGACGATGAACTGCTGCGCACCGTCGCGGAGGCCTTGCGCTCCACGTCCGTGGTGGTGGGGCGGGCGAACATCGACGGACTGCACGGTCCGCGGTTCGCCGTGGCGTCGGGGCTGGTTCACCTCTACGCGGCCGACGCGACCTGGCGGTCCCTCTGAGAGGGACTTGCTCACGCCTAGTGGTTTGGACGTGGCGGGGGCTGGTCCTCGACGCGGGGTGGAGAGGTCCGTCTTTCCAGCGCTTCATACGACTCTCCTCTACCTGGCACTGGATCGGCTGCAGTGACTACCCGGCAGAGCAGAAGCCTGAGTCAGCGCCGGCCGAGTCCCGGGACGATGTCACGAAGGTTGAAGGTCAGCGGCTGCTCGAGCTGGGCGTAGGTGCACGTGCGTGGGTCGCGGTCGGGTCGCCACCGGTTGAATTGGGCGGTGTGACGGAACCTTTCGCCCTCCATGTGGTCGTAGCGGGCCTCGACCACGCGTTCGGGGCGCAGCGGCACGAAGGAGAGGTCCTTGCCTGCGTTCCAGCGCGAGCCCTCGTTCTTCCGGGGCGTGCTTCTTTCCGCTGCATGCGCCGTCCAGTTCCACGGATGCTCGTCGAAAGTGGTTACCAACGGCTGCAATTCGGCGAACAACTGGCGCCGTTTCGCCATCGGGAAGGCGCCGATCACGCCGACCGACGCGAGGGCGCCATCGTCGCGGTACAGCCCGAGCAGAAGCGAGCCGATCGCATCGTCGCCGGACTTGTGCACGCGGTAGCCGGCGACGACGCAGTCGGCGGTCCGTTGGTGCTTGATCTTGTACATGACGCGCTTGTCCGGCTGATAGGTGACCATCAGGGGCTTCGCGATCACGCCGTCGAGGCCGGCGCCCTCGAACTCGTCGAACCATCGCGTGGCAATCGCCAAGTCGGTGGTCGCCGGGGTGACGTGGAAGGTGGGGCCAGAACCCGACAACGCCTCGACGAGCGCGGCCCTGCGCTCGGTGAACGGTCGCCCGGTGTAGTCCTCGTCATCGAGGGCGAGCAGATCGAAGGCGATGAACGAGGCCGGCGTCTGCTCGGCGAGCATGCGCACCCGCGAAGGGGCGGGGTGAAGGCGCAGCTGCAGCGTCTCGAAGTCCAAGCCGTGTTCGCCCGTGATGACGATCTCCCCGTCGATCACGCAGCGGTCCGGCAACTCGGCCGCCGCTGCCGACACCAGCTCGGGGAAGTAGCGAGTGAGAGGTCGCTCGTTGCGGCTGCCCAGCTGAACCTCGTCGCCATCCCGGAAGCAGATGGATCGGAACCCGTCCCACTTCGGCTCATACGAGGCGTCGGGAGGTATCTCGGAAACCGACTTGGCCAGCATCGGTGAGACCGGCGGCATGATGGGCAGCTGCATTGCCTCATTGTCGTCCGGCGACGACCCCTGCGATGACCTCGGCGATGACATTGCCCGGCAACGGCGGTCTACGTGAGTATGGAAAGCGTGGATCTCCCCGTGCAGCCCCCGTCAAGCCGAAGTTGGCCAAGGCGGCCACCAAGGTGCCCGACGATCCCGGGGTGTGGTCGTATGAGCCCAAGTGGGACGGGTTCCTTACCTGAACGAAGTCCTCGCCTACCCCCTCGGCCTCCACGGGCAGGAGCGGATCGCCGTGGAAGTTCGCCCGCTGGGGTGCGAGGCGTCCACGGACGACGCGATGCATCCGCATCCGCATCGACCCGTGAAGCATCCCCGGTTTCATGCACACCTCGTTACCGGTGATCGGTGTGCATTCCGACCTGTCGGTGAGCGTAGTGGCTGGCGTCGGCTTCTGCGGGTGGACGGCGCCTGAGCCTGTGCTCGTTGTACCAGGGCACCCCCGCGGAGGTGATGTTCTCCAGGTCGGCCAGGGTGTGGATCGCCCGGTGCGGAACGGGGAACCCTCGCGCACGCTCATGGTGTTGTAGAGCCCGCTGGTGGTTTCGGCCAGGGCATGTCGAGGGCATCGCCGTCGGTCCCGATGGACGGTGTGAGCCCGGCCAGCATCAGCGTTTCTGCGAAATGTATTGGCCAGTTGCGGCACCCGCACTGTTGCCTATCATTTGGGATGTGGTCAGCGAATTGATAGCCGCACTGGCTGAGCAGCGATTCGTCGCGCTCACCACGTTCAAGCGCAACGGCGAAGGGATCTCGACGCCGATGTGGATCGGTCGCGATGGTGCTGACCTGTTCGTGTGGACACCTGCCGACAGCTGGAAAGTCAAACGGGTGGGCAATGACCCCAGAGTGCTGCTAGCACCCAGCGGCCGCTTCGGCAAGGTGGCCGACGGTGTCGTGCCCGTCGCGGGCACCGCACAGGTGATTACCGATGCCGCGACTGTGGAGCGGCTGCGGGGCGTGATCCAGCGCAAGTACGGCCTGCAGTATCGGATCATCACCACGCTCGAGATGATCGCCGCTCGAGGACGCAAACCGCGGGTCATCCTGCGGATCGCACCATCAGACTGATCCGAGTTCCTCCCAGCCTCGGCACGGGCGAAGACATCAAACCCATAGAACGCCTACGGGTTCACAACTTGCCCGTAGAGAAAACCTGGCCGGGATCTTTCGTGACGCGCGTGCCTGGGACTCTACAATCTGCGGCATGACCGACGGGAGTGCCCGGATCGACATGATGGCCATCGAAGCGATCGATCTACTCATCAACGCCGTGCACCAGACTCCGCCGGAGAGCTGGGGCCAGCCGTCCAACCTCAAGGACTGGAGCGTGCGTGACCTGGTGGGTCACGCCACCGGCAGCGCAGCGAAGAACGTGGCGTTCGTCGAAGACGGGGAGGTCTGGGGCGGTCCCTCCCAGCCGGCTGACTGGGTATGCGAGGACCCGGCGGCGCGGCTTCGTGAGCTGGCTGCCCGACTGCGCGACGCCCTGTCCGGGGCCGACCTGGACGCGATGCGGGCGTCGCAGGAGGGCGAGGTTCCGCTGCGCCGGGCGCTGACCTTTCCCGTCTCTGACGTGGCCCTGCACGGCTGGGACGTACACAGTTCACGAGGCCGGCTGGTCGAGCTGCCTGAGGACCTGCTGGCGCTGTGCCGTGGGCTGGTGGACTCTGTGCCGGAGGATACGCTGAGGCGCCCGGGCGGCTTCGGGCCGGCTCAATGCGCGCCAGAGGACTCGTCGCCCACTGCCCGGCTCATGGCCTTTCTCGGGCGCACAGTCGACGACCAGGGCCGAGTTCTGGCTGCCGATTGAACAACGCAACGGTCTGGAGTCTTCGAGAGCGGAACCGATCAGTCTCATATCTCACCGCGCTGACCCCCGCCAAGGCGACCAGCGCGCTGCGCGGGTTCCGGCCCCGCACCGGTCCGGACCGCGTTCGGGTGGAGCTGGCCAAGGAACTCATCGCCGACGTCCGCCGTTTCGACGACCAGCTCGAGGCGAACGAGAAGAAGATGACGGCACTGCTCGACAAGCACGGCACCAGGTTGCGCGAGATCGACGGCGTCGGACCCGTCCTGGCCGCCCGCCTGCTCGGTCGCACCGGACCAGCGAGCAGGTTCGCCTCGGCCGCGGCGTACGCGAACTACACCGGCACCGCGCCGGTCCAGATCGCCAGCGCCGACGCCTCCCGGCACCGGCTCTCCCGCTAAGGGAACGCCAGCTGATCTCCGCGATTTACACCATCGCGATGATCCAGATCGGGATGCCGGCCAGAACCGGCCGCGCCTACTACGACAAGAAGATCGCCGAAGGCGCATCGCATCGCTACGCCACCCGCGCGCTCAAACGACACCTCGCCGGACACCTCTGCCGACTCATGCTCTTAGACGAAAACCGCGCCACCCGAAAATCTTCGGAAGCAGTCGCAGACGCCTCTTGACAAATAGAGAGGCACCACAGTCCCATTATTCGGGCCGAGATGGCCACGAGGGGTCGTAACGATGTCGACGCGGTCATGGGTCACTTCGCCGAGGACCTTGCGTTGTACGCCGGCCCCTACGCGCCGGTCGCAGGTCGCGACGCGATCCGCAAAACCATGGAGGCATACTTCAGTCGCGGAAAATGTGTAGACCTCGAAATCTATCTCGCAGCGGAATCTGTCAAGGTAATTGAGATTTTTCGGGCTCTACTGACGGATCCGTGGGTGTTTGGTGCGTCCCGGTAGCGCGGGGCGGTGGCCGCCGAGGGCAAGCATGGCCAGGGCCACGAGTGCTTCTGGGGAGCGGAATCCGAAGGCGATTCGGGTCAGTAGCCGGATTTT
>NZ_DASQEU010000181.1:0-3166 GCF_035633495.1 Mycobacterium sp.
CCAGCTCGCTGCGGCATCCCGCGCTCGGGACAAGTCCAGGTTCAAGATCGTCGCCATCGGTCTGCGGCAGGGCCTGACCGGCGAGACGCCGGAGAACGCCCAACCGATGACCGAGGCCGAACTTGAAAAGCTCTTTCTAGCTCTGGCCTGACTACCGAAAAGAACACCATGACACTCGCCATGTCGACCACCCTGCGAACCACTTTCGACGACGCCGGCGCCCGCACCCGGGAGGCGCTGTCCGACCAGGGTTTCGGCGTGCTCACCGAGATTGACGTGACCGCCACGCTGAAGGCCAAACTCGACGAGGAAGGCCATCCCGACCTCACTGATCGTCGTCGCCGCATCCACATTCGGCGCGTTACTGAAAGTCCCTGCACGCCAAGTGCAGTGGCGCCTGGCTCATGTCTTTGCGCTGGCGGGTATCCCGGCCACCGTCGTCGGCACCGCCATCGGCAGGCATCTGCCCCAGTCGGCGGTCCTGATCGGCTTCGCCGTCGTGATGGGCGTCGCGGGGGTGCGGATGTTGCGCGATCAGGACGACATTGGCACGGCCTGCACCGTCGGGGACTCTGGCATCAACTGGCGGCGGTGCGCCACGCGCTCCATACCCGCAGGATGCTCGTCGGCCTCCTCACCGGGCTATTCGGCGTCGCGCACACCGGCGACGCCGGCATCAACGGCTTGACGCTGATTGATGTGCGTCAAACCTCCGAATACGGCGACAGCCACATCCCAGGTGCGCTCAACATTCCGCTACATGAACTCGCCGAACGCATCGCCGAAGTACCCGCCAACGAAGTCTGGGTGCACTGCGGATCGGGCTACCGGGCCTCGATCGCCGCATCCATCCTGGACCGCTCCCACCACGACGTCGTCCTCATCGACGACATCTTCGACAACGCCAAGAGCAACGACCTGGCTTCTGACACATGGACCCGAACGGGCATCTGCGGGCAACTGCTAGACGCCAGTCGTCAGCCGAGCCATCTCTGCGCGTGACGTGCCTGAGTGCCATCAGTATTCGATGAGCCTGGTGACGTAGGGGGTCATGCCGCTGGTGCGCACCGGCGAAATCTTGACGACCGAACCGGTGTAGGGCGCTTCGAGCATCCGGCCGTCCCCGAGGTACATCGCCTCGTGCTGGCTGGCGTTCGGGCCGTAGAAGATGAGATCACCGCGGCGCATCTGTGACGACGGGATCTTGCGGCCGGCGTCGTACTGCGACCCCGAGTAGTGGTCCAGCTTGATGCCCACCCCGGCGAAGGCGTATAGATACAGCCCGGAGCAGTCGAAACCCACCGTTCCCGCGCCCTGGTCGATGCCGTTGGACGGTCCGTTGGCGTTACCGCCGCCCCATGAGTACGGCACACCGAGCTGCGACATGGCGCGACGGATGACGTATTCGGATGCCTGTCGCCCGTACACCCGCGGAATGCGGCCGTTGGTGATTCCTGGATCAACGGCGGCGCTGGCCGAGGGAAGGATACCCAGCGTGGTCAGGAAGTTTCGGCCCATGTCGGCGGTGAGTTGAGCTGAGGTAGCCGATATCTGGAGCACGGTGTTGATGATCGCTACGGGATCGCCGGCGACATTGGCGCTGGGCACCATCGGCAGCGTGGTGTCCCACTGGCTGGCGTCGGTGGGTGAAGCTGCCGTATCCCAGTCGCCACCGGCGGCACGCGCTGTGGGCGCGGCACCGCTCGCCGCGGGCGCGCGTCTACTCGACGTCGACCAGGTGCGGGTGGCGTCCAGGCGGGTTTGAGCCGCGCGGCGCTGCTCGACCATCCGGTCCACCTCGGCCTGCAGAGCGCCGAACTGCTGTTGGGTATCGGTGAGGGCGGTGACCGCGGTGTCCATGCTCGCTTGCGCCTGCGCCGCCGCCGCGTCGGCCCGTTGCTGGGCCGCGCGGGCGGAGGACTCCCTGTTCGCCACCTCGGTGCGCGCCGCCGCCAGATCGGCCATGGTCTCGTCGAAGCTGATCTGCAGCGTCTGGCCGGTGCCGACAGTGGCGACCATGTCCTCGGGAGTGGCCGCAGTCAGGTAGGACCCGGAGGGGCCGTTGACGTAGGACTCGGCAGCGAAGGTGTCGAACCGCTGCTGGGCCGCGGCGATCGCGGTGTTGGCGTCACGCACGGCCAGCTGAGCCGATTCGGCGTCGAGGCGGGTCGTGTCGACGGCATCCCGCGACGTCTGCACATCGGCGATCGCCTTGTTCACGTCTTCCTGGCGTTCCTGGATTTGCGCGCCGATCTGCTGCAACTGCTGGTCCGCCTCGGCGGCCTGCACGATCAGCGCAGTCACGTTGTCAGGACCCGTGGCACCCGGGCCCGGTTCGGCGAACGCCTGTCCCGACGCGCTCATCATCGTGACCACCACGACGGCCGCCGCGACAACTGGCATGGTTCTGCGAAATCCCCGACTGGATGCCATCAGACTGATGTCTCCCTACGACTCGAACCGCCCCACTGCGCGGCGCGATGTCCCCAGTTGTCATCGGACTGCTCTTGCACTAACTACGTACATACGCAGTACGTAGTTGCGCCATACGTATTAGTACCGTACATGACTTTCACCTCATTGGTAACTTCCGTCACAAATTCCAGGGGTGTAGTTTGTGCAGAGACAACAGTTTTCCGCCTTGACCGTGCCACGGGTTGGCGCGAAGGTGGCGGAGCCCTACGGTGGCTTCAGACATCTGAATCGGCCGCCGGTGCGAGGTGTCGCAGCTCAAGACAGCAGGAGTGTGCCGTGCGTGTTCGGGGTTTCGGTGAACTCGAGGCCGTGGTGATGGATCGATTGTGGGACCGCGGCCAGGTCTGCACGGTCCGCGACATCTTCGACGAGCTCGCCAGTGACCGAACGATCGCCTACACCACGGTGCTGTCGACCATGGACAATCTGCACCGCAAGGGTTGGCTGGCCCGCGAGCGGGTCGGCAAGGCGTACCACTACCGGCCGACGATGACGCGTGAAGAGCATTCCGCGAAGCTGATGCGTGATGCCTTCGAGTCCGGAGGGGACGCCGACTTGGTTCTGACGTTCTTCCTCGATCAGATGAATGACGACGAGTCCGCCCAGGTGCAGGCCGCGCTCCGCCGCATCATCGACGGCCGGGCGAACTGATGAGCGTCGCGGCAGGGCTGTTGCTGTATGTGGCGCTGTT
>NZ_DASQEU010000182.1:0-31174 GCF_035633495.1 Mycobacterium sp.
GATGTCGCCTTCCTTGCCGTTCAGACCCACCGCGGCGGCGGCGATGGCGAGGTTCTGCGGCGAGATCATCTTGCCGAGCACGCCTCCGGAACTGTTCGAGGCGGCCATCAGGATCTCCGACAACCCGGCCTGATTGGCGGCTGCGACCCGTAACGCGGAGCTTTACGGAGCTACCCGGCCGACTCGGGTTCGCGGTCCAGATGGCGCAGGGCGGGCAGGAAGATCGCCACCACGCCGAGCAGCAGCATCGGCAGCGACAGCGCGAGGAACGTCACGTGCAGGCCTGCGGCGTCGGCAAGCGGTCCGGCGACGATCAGCCCGAGCGGACCCGCCGCGTAGGCGAGCGAACCCATCACGCCTACCACCCTGCCGCGCAGGTGCGCGGGCGCTCGGGTCTGCATGACGTAGTTGTAGATCGGGGCCATCGGTCCGTAGACGAGTCCGACGACGGCACACAGCACCAGGATCACCGGGAGCGGCGGCAGGAACGCGATGACGGTCATCGCGACGCCGAGCACGAGGACGGCGACGAGGACGATCGTCCGCCGATTCGAGTACTTCGACAGCACGGCGTAGCCCAGCGCGCCAATGAGCCCACCGACGCTCAACGCCACCAGCACCCAGCCCAGTTGGGCGGGCTCGTTGCGGTCGGTGAAGTACTTGGGGAACAGCACGCTCTCCATCGGCATGTACAGACCCGTGGCGGCCAGTTCGACGAAGGCCAGCGTGCGCAGCACCGGTGTGTTCCACACGAATTTGAGGCCCTCGACGACGCCCGCCCACACCTGGGGCAGGTGCTCGCGGTTCGGAGCGCCCGCACCCTCCAACCGCAGCACCGCGATGGCCGCGATGGACAGCACGAACGCCCCCGCGGTCACCCACATGGTGTTGATCCCGCCGAGGGTGGCGATCAGCAGGCCGCCGATGCCGGGTCCGACGATGTAGGCGAGGTTGAACACCGCCTCGTAGACGCTGTTGGAGTGGTCGAGCGTCCAACCCGCCCGCTGCGCCGCCTCGGGCAGCATCGTCTCGCGGGCGGTCATCCCCGCCGGATCGAAGAATGCGCCGAGCGCCGCCAGTGCGGCCAGCACCGCCACGTTGATCGCGTCGGCGCCGACGGTCAGGGCGATCACCGGGACCGCGGCGACCGACAGCGCGGAGAGCGCGTCGGAGATCATCGACACCCGCCTGCGTCCCAGGTAGTCGACCGCCGCGCCCGCCATCAGGGTGGCCACCAGCAGTGGCAGCGTCCCGGCCATGGCCACGATCGAGGCTTCGACCGCAGAGCCGTTGCGCTGCAACACCAGCCACGGAAACGCGACGAGGGAGATCCCGTTTCCTGCGCCAGCCGTCAGCGCAGCGAAGAAGATCAGGAACAGCGGGCGACGCGTCGTGGTGATCATGAGATATCGCGGCTGAATCTAACAGCGCGTGCGCCCGGTCCGCGAAGGATTTATCTGCGCGTGCACAGTGGTGGGGTGACATTGGTGCATCCGCGAACGGGCGAGCCCTTCGCTTCGCCGGTGCCTGCCGGGACCGGCTGGCCGGGTGATCCAGCACTGCAGGAAACTCCGGTGGCGACGACGGCCGCGCGGGTGCGGGCCATGGCCAAGCGCAGCCCGTCGGTCGACGATCTCGACGCGGAGGTCAGTGTGTGCCGGGCGTGCCGGCGGCTGGTGGACTGGCGCGAGAAGGTGGCCGTCGAGAAGCGCCGGTCATACGCCGATGAGCCCTACTGGGGGCGGCCGGTGCCTGGTTTCGGGTCGGCCACGCCGAAGATCCTGATCGTTGGACTGGCGCCGGCCGCCAACGGCGCCAACCGGACCGGCCGCGTCTTCACCGGCGACCGCAGCGGCGACGTCCTGTTCGCCGCGCTGCACCGCGCGGGTCTGGCGAGCTCGCCGCTGAGCGTCGACGCAGCAGATGGGTTGATGCTCAACGACACTCGCGTGGTGGCGGCCGTCCGCTGCGCGCCGCCGGACAACGCCCCGACGCCGGAGGAACGTGCGACGTGTGCACCATGGCTGGACGCCGAGTGGCGGCTCGTCGGCCCCAGCGTGCGAGCAATCGTCGCGCTCGGCGGGTTCGCCTGGAAGGTGGCGCTGGACATGGTGCGCGCCGGCGGCGGTTCCGTCAGCAGGCCGGTGCCGAAGTTCGGCCACCTCGCGGTCGCGATGCTCGGGGAGGTCGCGCTGATCGGTTGCTACCACCCGAGCCAGCAGAATACCTTCACCGGACGCCTCACTCCGACGATGCTCGACGACGTCTTCGGCACCGCCTCCCATCTCGCGACTTCGGCGCGCTAACTGTCGCTGAGCGAACTGTCGCTGAGCGAACGTATGCGCGCCCAAATCGCGGGGGTGGGAACGATCGAAGCGGGCCGGCGGTTGAATGAACCGTGCGACTTTCGGTATTAGACCTCGTCCCGGTCCGCAGCGACCAGACCACCTCCGATGCGCTCGCGGCGACGGTACGTCTTGCCCAGACCGCCGACGAGCTGGGCTATACGCGTTTCTGGGTGGCCGAACACCACAACATGCCCGCGGTGGCAGCGACCAGCCCGCCTGTGGTGATCGCCTACCTCGCGGCGCAGACGACGCAACTACGGCTCGGCTCCGGCGGGGTGATGCTGCCCAACCACGCGCCGCTCGCCGTCGCCGAGCAGTTCGCGTTGCTCGAGGCCGCGGCGCCCGGCCGCATCGACCTGGGCATCGGCCGCGCGCCCGGCTCGGACCCGGTGACGTCCATGGCGTTGCGAGGGGCCGCGGGTCGAGATGACTCGGACATCGAGAACTTCCCGCAGTACCTGGACGACGTCGCCGCGTTGATGAGCACCACCGGCGTCAAGGTGGCGCTGCGCGGTCGCGGCCTCCTCGACCAGAACTACGTCCTCAAGGCCACGCCCGCCGCTGCCAGCGAGCCACGGCTGTGGCTGCTCGGTTCCTCGATGTACTCGGCACACCTGGCCGCTGCGAAGGGACTGCCCTACGTGTTCGCCCACCACTTCTCGGGTCAGGGCACCGAGGAGGCGCTCGCCACCTATCGCTCGGAGTTCCGGCCGAGTGACCTTGCCGCCGAGCCCACCACGTTCATGACGGTCAACGCCTCCGTCGCACCCACCCGCGAGGAGGCGATGGACCTGATGCTGCCCAATCTGCACATGATGGCCTTCCTGCGCACGGGGCAGCCGCTGCGTGCCCTCGACCTGGTCGAGGACGCGAAGGTCGTCGAACTCAGTCACCAACAGCAGGCCATCGTCGGCTCGGGGCTGGAGCGGGCCATCGTCGGTTCCCCGACCGAGGCGGCCGACCAGATACGCGCGCTCGCCGGTCACTTCGGCGTCGACGAGGTGATGGTCAACCCGGTCGGGTCGGCCCTCCGCGGCGTCGATCCCCGCACTGCGCCCGCGCGCGATCAAACGCTGGAACTCCTCGCCAAGGAACTGTTCTAGGGCGTCAGCGCGATGATCGGAATCGGTCGCGTCGTCCGCTTCTGATACCCGTGATACCGGTGGGAGTTGTTGTCGTTCACCAGCTTCCAGAGCCGCGCGTAATCCGGATCGTCGGACCCGATGATTCTCGCCGTGGCGGGCATGCGCTTGGGTCCGACGTTGATCTCGACAGTCGGGTTGGCCTTCAGATTGAAGTACCAGCCGGGCGCCTTGGGGTCGCCGCCCTTGGAGGCGACGACGTGGTACGCGCCGCCGTCGAGGGCGTAGCTCAGCGAGTGCGTGCGCGCGATGCCGGTCTTCGCGCCGACGGTGTGCAGTAGCAGAATCGGCGCCTGCCCCGGCATCTTGTGGCCAATCCAGCCGTTGGTCTTCCGGTAGATCGCATCGTGGACCTTCAGCAGTGGAAGGCCGAGGTACCGCTCCCACGCGGGCATGTTGCTCATGGACGCCAGTCTGTCACCCCAGGTCGAGATGTCATCGCCGCCGCCACAGAACGCCCAGAAGAATGTGTCAGCGGATATTGCCGCTAGGCGGGCGCGCATGCCTGCCGCCGGGATCGCCACTGCCGCCGCTGCACGGCCGCCACAGCCAGTTGCACACTCGGGGAGTTGCCGCTGTCCATCGAGACCGACCCCATGAGCGATCCGCGCCCGGTCTTGGCCGACACCGACGCCGCGGGCCTGGGAACGCGGGCGCTCGAACGCAACGCCCGACGCTTTCTCGGGCTCTAGGCCTCGAGTATGGCCAGCGCGTCGCGCAGGATGCGTCCCGTCGCCTCGCGGTCCGGATCGCGGCGCACCACCAGGCCCCTGGCGAAGGACAGCTTGTCGCCGGTCTTGCGGGGCGCCACGTGCAGGTGGATGTGGAAGACGCTCTGGAACGCCGCCTTCCCGTCGTTGACGACGATGTTGTTGCCGTCCGCATGCAGTTCCGAGGCGCGTGCCGCCTTGGCGATGCGCTGGCCGATCCGCATCAAGCCGGCGACCGCTTCGGACGGCGTGTCCGTCAGGTCTACGGTGTGCGCCTTGGGAAGGACGAGCACGTGGCCGCGGACGATGGGCCTGATGTCGAGGATGGCGAGGTAGTCGTCGTCCTCGTAGATGCGGATGGCCGGCACGTCACCGGCGACGATGGCACAGAACACGCAAGACATGGGGCCACCGTAGTAGCCCGCTCCGCGCGAATACGCCTCGCGACACGGCTAGCCCACTACCCTTCGGCAGGTGGACCCTCGCGATCTCGCCTTCACCGGGGCGGCCGAACAGGCGCGCCTGCTGGCCTCGGGCACCGGCACCGCGCCCGCCCTGCTGGACGTCTATCTCGAGCGAATCGCCCGACTCGACCGCGAATTGCGTTCGTACCGAGTGGTTCTCACGGATTCCGCGCGCAGGGAGGCAGCTGCCGCGCAGGACCGGATCGACGCGGGGGAGCGACTGCCGCTGCTCGGCGTCCCCGTCGCGATCAAGGATGACACCGACGTCGAAGGCGAGGTGACCACCTACGGCAGCAGCGCGTACGGCCCGGCCCCCGCCCACGACTCCGAGGTGGTGCGACGGCTACGCGATGCAGGTGCCGTCATCCTCGGCAAGACCTCGGTGCCCGAGCTGATGATCTGGCCGTTCACCGAGACGCTCACCTTCGGCGCCACCCGCAATCCGTGGCACACCGACTTCGCGCCGGGTGGCAGCAGCGGCGGCAGCGCCGCGGCGATGGCCGCAGGTCTGGCCGCGCTCGCACTGGGCTCCGACGGCATGGGCTCGATCCGGATCCCGTCGACGTGGGGCGGTCTGTTCGGGATCAAGCCGCAGCGCGACCGGGTGTCGCTTGCCCCGCACGACGGCGCGTGGTGCGGGTTGAGCGTCTGTGGTCCGATCGCCAGAACCGTCGAGGACGGCGCGCTGTTCCTCGACGTCACCTCCGCGCTGCCCGCACCGGATGGTGGTTTCGTGGCGGCGGCGAAGCGGGGGCCGGGAAGGCTCCGAATCGCGTTGAGTACCAAGGTGCCTCCGCCGCTGACCGCCCGGGTCGGAAGGGCGCAGCGCGATGCGGTCGCTGAGGCGGGCGCGCTTCTGCGCGAACTCGGGCACGTGGTGATCGAGCGTGACCCCGACTATCCGCCGAGGGCCGTGTTCGCCCAGGCGCTTCCGCGCTACTTCAGAGGCGTCCACGACGACGCGAAGGCACTGCCCCGGCGTAAGCGACTCGATCGGCGCACCCGCGCGTTCGCCAGGATCGGTGGACTGGTGTCGGACCGGCGGTTGGCGTCGATGCGGGTCGCGGAGGCGGACGTCGCCTCCCGCGTCAACACGATCTTCGACGACGTCGACGTGGTCATCACGCCGGGAACCGCGACGGGACCGTCCCGCATCGGTGCCTACCAACGTCGCGGCGCGATCTCCACCGTCGCGATGGTGGCGGCCCGCGTGCCGTTCCAGGCCATGTTCAACGTGACGGGCCAACCCGCCGCGGTGGTGCCGTGGGGACTCGACGCACACGGCATTCCGACGTCGATCCAGTTGGTAGGCAGACCGTTCGACGAAGCGACCCTGCTGTCGTTGGGCGCGCAGATCGAGTCGGCACGGCCATGGGCGCAGCGCCGCCCACCGGTGAGCTAGGGCCTAGTTGCTCGTCAATACGCGCTGAGTGGGCGGCACGTTCACGAGGTCGCCGCTCCTCTCGTTGCCGTCGTTGAAGGGGGCGACGACGTCGGCGGGCATCGGTGAGAGGTCCGTGGCCGAGATGAAGTCGCGAATCGACGAGCCGGTGCAACGCCCGTCGACGTTCCGCGCACCAAGGCCTACGCTGATGTCGCTGACGTCGCCGGTCCTGAAGTCGATGGAAAAACGGGTTCGCCCGCTGTCGTTCGGAACGCTGGAGTGCAGGTGGTGGCCGAGAACGGGTTCACCGTTCCGGCCGGTCAGGGTAGCGGAAGGGATTCGGCGCTGAGGTTGGATGCTGCGGCGGCGCGGTGTTCGGCGTTCCACTCGTAGTAGTCGTAGACGGCGGAGTCGTTGGCGATGGCTTGGCGGAAGTACCCCGTGTGGAATGCCATCCCGTTGTCTTCGCTGCCGTCGTACACAGATGATGGATGAACCGGGGCTTGAGTACATCGAGGATTGCCGCGTAGTCGGCGACGGGGCAATGGCTAACATCGGCGTAGTCGCTCAAGGTGCAGCGCCGGCGGCCGCTATGCGACGTCGTGCCACCGAGCCAGCTTGTCGGCGAACGACATCGGCAACGCGCCGCTACTCGAGGGCAACCGCACCGTGGGCAGGTCGGTCTCGACGTGTCGCTCGAACAGTTCGAGTGCCGTCAACCCGTTGACGAGTATTCGTTGGATGCCGTCGTGCCGGGCCAACAGCGGCGCGAAGTCGTTGACCACCAGGGTCTTCCTGTCGATCTTCGCGTCCATGCTGCCCACCCGCCGGCAGCTGTGTACGACGTCCCAGAGCGCGACGCCGTGGCCCGTCACCGCGTCGATACGCTGCTCGTACGGCAGATCGGCGTCGAACCCGAACAGCGCCCCCATCAGTGGCCAGAACTGGTTGCGCCGGTTGGCGTAGTACTCGCCCGCGAGGAGTGACCGCTCGCTGGGAAACGATCCGAGGAGCAGCACGCGGGCGCCGTTGCCGACGACGGGTGGCAGGCCTTCTCGCATCGGTCCGGTCATCGAAGCGAATCCTCTCAGACCGTCGGATACCTTGACCCGGTGGGAGAAGCGGTCGACACCCGAAACGACATCGAAGCATCCGGCCTGTTGGAAGGCCTGGAGGGCAAGGCGCGGGCCGAACGGGCCGAGCTGGTCGAGTGGTTGTTCTCGCGGGGCTTCACGACGGAGCAGATCGGTGAGTCGTTCGCGCCAATGCTCCTGGCCACGCGCCGCGCCATGGGTGACGACGGGACGCTGGTGTCGGCTCGTCAGATCAGCGAGGACACGGGCCTCGATCTCGCATTGCTCGAACGCATGATGCGCGCAGTCGGGCTGCCCAGGGTGGACGATCCCGATGCCGTCGTCCTTCCGAAGTCCGACGGAGAGGCCTTCGGCAGTGCACAGAGGTTTCTCGAGCTGGGGATCACGCCCGAACAGGTCGTGCTCGTCCTGCAGGTACTTGCCGAGGGGCTGACCCGGGCCGCGGACGTCATGCGGTACGCGGCACTGGCCGCCGTGTTGGAGCCTGGTGCCACCGAACTGGAGACTGCCAAGGCCTCCGAGGCGCTGGTCGAACAGGTCGCACCGCTGCTCGCCCCGATGATCGCCGACGCGCTGCGCCTTCAGTTGATGCACCTCATGGAGACCGAGGCGGTGACCACCACCGAGCGCGCCGAGGGGATACCCCTCCCCGGCGCGCGCCTCGTCACGATCGCCTTCGCCGATCTCGTCGGATTCACCCGGCTCGGCGAGGCCGTGCCGCCCGAGGACCTCGAGAAGCTGGCACATCGGTTGGCCGACCTGGCTCGTGAGGTGTCTGTGCCCCCGGTTCGCTACGTCAAGAGCATCGGCGACGAGGTGATGTTGGTCAGCAGCGATCCCGTCGCGATGCTCGATGCGGTCCTGGATCTGCTGGCCGCCACCGAGGCCGACGAAGACTTTCCCAGGTTGCGGGTGGGCCTCGCGACCGGAATGGCCGTCAGCCGGGCCGGTGACTGGTTCGGCGGTTCGGTCAATCTCGCCAGCCGCGTCACGGGGGCGGCGCGGCCGGGCGCGATCCTGGTGTCGGAGTCCACTCGCGAGGCGATCGGTGACGTCGATCGGGTCGCGTGGTCGTTCGCGGGTCCTCGGCGCCTCAAGAACATCAAGGACGAGGTGAAGCTGTTCCGGGCCCGCAGGGCAGACCCTGCTGACGGCTGAAGTCCGCTCTGGTGTGCGGTGAGATCGCGAATCCGGCCATTTCCGGGCACTTCGACGATCTGACCGCACACTTACGAGGCGAGCACACCGACGGAGACCAGCGTGTCCATCGTCGCGGCGCCGTGCCGGAGACTTGCGACCGCGGCGCGGTGGAACGGTCATCCGCCCCAGGTCACGACGGGGGTGGTCAGGGGGCGAGGGCCAGCCACTGCCAGCCGGTGAACTGCCACGCCGAGACCATCGACAGGGCGAGCACCGGAAGGCTCAACACGGCGGACACGACGAGCCTGCGCAGGTACCGGTCGTCGTGGGGTGCTGAGAGCGGTGCACCGTCGCGGTGTAACCGGTGGCCTCGACTGCGGCCACCAGTTCGTCGGCCGTCACGCCGTCGGGATAGTCGATCGATGCCTGCTCGGTCGCGAAGTTCACGCTTGCGTAGTGGGAGCCCTCAGTCGTTCGACCGCACCTCGAACGACGTCGCCAGTGACTTCTTGTCGACCTTCTCGCCGGCCAGTGTCGGCAGCGGTTCCGCGCGCACTTCCCAGCGGGTGGGAATCGCGAAGTAGGACAGCACACCCGCGACGTGAGCCGTCAGATCTTCGGCGCTCGGCGGCTCGCCACCGGCCTGGTGCACCACCACCGCCACCAGTTCTTCGCCGAGGTCGGGATGCGAAATCCCCAACGCGGCGACCTCGACGACGGCGGGGTGGGTCGCGATCGCGGCCTCGACGTGCGGGCAGGCGATGTTCTCGCCACCGCGGATGACGACGTCCTTGCTCCGACCGTCGATGAACAGGTAGCCGTCCTCGGTGAGGTGCCCGAGATCGCCGGAGTGCAGCCAGCCGTCGGCGTCGACGGTCTCGGCGTTGACCGCGTCGCCGACTCCGACGTATCCGTTCATCACCGTCGGCGAACGGGCCAGCACTTCGCCGATGCCGTGGGCGTCTGGGTCCGCGATGCGGATCTCCACGACGGGGTAGCGCCGCCCCACGGTTCCGGGATGGACGGCCAGGTCGCGGGCGTCGGCGACGGTGAGGAACCCGCCTGCCTCGGTCATGCCCCAGGTGTTGCTCAGTCCGCGGTCGCGCAGCCGCGGCAGCTTGGTCCGGATCCGGTCCAACAGGGCGGTGGTGACGGGCGCCCCGCCCAACGGCCACGACTTCAGACTCGACAGGTCGAACGACTCGAAGTCGGGATGTTCGAGAATGCGAATTGCCATGGTGGGCACGGCACCCCAGACCTGGATGCCCTCCCGCTCGATCAGCGCGAGGATCTGGCCCGCGTCGAAGCGGCCCTCGGTCATCACGATCTTCCCGCCGGTCAGGAAGTGGGTGAGCAGGCTCGAGAGGCCGCCGACGTGGAACATCGGCGCGGTCGCCAGGCTGACGACCTGCACGGAATTCCCGTCGAGCAGATGCGGCAGCCGGCCCGTGCGCTGCATTATGTCGTGCTGGTTGCAGATCACCGAAAGACGTGACAGCTCAACCGCTTTCGGCATACCCGAACTGCCGGAGGTGAACAGGATCAGCGCGGCCGCGTCGCCGTCGGTGTCGACGCTGGGGGAGAACTCGTCACCGGTGTCGAATGCGGCGCCCAGGTCGCTGAGCGGGCTGCAGGGCGTGGCGACCGCGAGCCCGGTGTCGCTCAGGACGTGACGCGGCGCGAGATGTCGGACGGCGTGGTCGATCTCGGCACGGCTCCACCACCGATTCGCCAGTACGGGGACCGCTCCCGACAGCCACAGTGCCCACAACGCCACCACCCACTCGGGGCTGTTGTAGCCGAAGACCATCACCCGGTCACCGGGTCCGATGCCAATGCCCGCGAGGTACTCCCTGGCGGCGTGGGCGGCAGCGCGAAAGCCCGCGAAGGTGACGCGGCGCTCGCCGTGGACGAGGAACGTCCTGTCGGTCCACACCTCGGTACCCGACACGAGGTCGTCGAACGTGGACGGGCTCTGGTCGTAGACCAGACCGGCGTGGCCGCCGTAGGAGCCTTCGCGGACGTCTGTGCCCCAGACTCGTCGTGGCGCGTGCATCACTGCGTCGGGATCTGGATGCCCTCCGACGGCTGCACGATGACGAATCCCTGGCCGTAGAACGACACCTGGAGCGCCTCGCCGGAGCCGCGACCGATCAGTGCACCCGCCTTGAAACTCGTCTTCAACTGTGTCTGGAGGTTCGCCGACCACGCCACGACGGCGTTGGTGTCGGCGAACGTCGGAGCCTCTGCGGCATTGAGGACCACCGGCGGACCGTCCGTCGTCAGCGCCACCCAGCCGGTGCCCCGCAGCGTCGTATTGAACAACCCGCCCGTCGCGATGCTGCCGCCCTTCACACGCTCGATGTTCCATTCCAGGCTCGACGAGAAGGCGAGCACGTTCTTGCCGCTGATGGACAGGCCCGAGTTGGTGAGGTTCAGCAGATGCACGTCGTGAGCCAGCTCGGCGAGGAACACGTCGCCCTGGCCCTGGCATCGCATCAGCGGAACGCCCTCACCGGTGAACGCCTTCTTGAGGAACTTGGAGGCACCGCCACCCTCGAAGGCGAATTCGACGTTGCCCTGATAGGCGACCATCGAGCCCTGTCGCGCCATGAACGGCTCGCCGAGACGCACGCGAAGCAGCTTAGCGTTCTGGTTCGCGATCGGCTTGGACTCCTTCTCGCTGAACCGGCCGTCGACCAGGTCACCGCTGATGCCGGCGAAGCCGTCGCCCGCGGGTTGGCCGCCGTCGTGGACCGACGCCTGCGAGGGCTGCTCCTGTGTCTGCGCCTGTGCCTGTGCCTGTGGCGCGGGCGCACCACCCAGCGGCGCCCTACCGACCTGGCCCTGATGGGACACCTGATCGGACCAACCCTGGCCGTCCCACCAGCGGTAGTCATACCGGCCCTCGGGATCGGGTTGCCAGCTTCCAGGTCCGGGTCCAGTCACCGTTTCACTCCTCGGATCGATTGCGGCGGATCCGCCACGTCTGGGAGAAACACTATGGCAATCGGGTGAATTGAATGGTCGCCTCGCCCTCGGTCCATGCAAATGCCTGGCATGCTGGGCAGATGTCGAAGGAGATCGACCCGGCGCGGGCTCGTAGCGCTCTCGAGGTCGTCAAGCAGCACCCCGGAATGGTCCTGTTCCTGGCCTCGCCGGGAATCGTGGCGCTCGGTGCGGTGTGGTGGCTCGCGGGCCCTGGGTGGGCGGTGCTGCTCTTGATCGCCCTGGTGGTCGGGGGCGGTCTGGCCGTGAGACGCAAGCTGAGCTGACGGCCCGCGTCGTTCGCTCGTGGAGAATTCTGCCCCATTAGGTCTGTAACAACGTAATCATTTAATCATGAAACAACATCACCGCGGCCGCTCCGGTGGCTGGAACCAATCACAGCAACCCGACGCGAGCGATGCGCCGGACTGGATCGCCGGACGACTGCCCGAGGGCTGGTTCTCGGGCGATCCCACGGTCGTCGTCGACCGTGAGGAGATCACCGTCATCGGCCACCTTCCCGAGACGGAGGGCGAGGAAAGCGACGCCCGCGCGTCGGGTCGCGCCGCGCGCTTCCGCGAGGAGACCCGATCGGAGCGGATGCGCATCGCCGACGAGGCCGAGCACCGCTACGGGCGCAAGGTCGCTTGGGGCGTCGAGGTCGGATCCGGAGAAGCCCCGGAGCGAATCCTCTTCACCCACATCGCCGTTCCGGTCATGACACGGCTGCGACAGCCCGAGCGCCAGGTGCTCGACACACTCGTCGACGCGGGTGTGGCACGGTCCCGCTCGGACGCGTTGGTGTGGTCGGTCCGGCTCGTCGGTGAACACACCGACGAATGGCTCGGCAAGTTGCGCGACGCCATGTCGAACGTCGACGACCTGCGCGCCGAGGGCCCCGAACTCTAACTGACCAGTCGGCGAGTGCGCCGAGACTACGGTTGATGACGAATTCTGCGGCGATTCGGCGCAACTTCCGTAGTCTCGGCGCGGATCAGGCCTGGGTCATCGACCAGTACTCGCCGTGGCGGGCGATCAACTCGTCGTGGTTTCCCCGCTCGACGATTCTGCCGGCCTCCATCACCAGGATCATGTCGGCATCCCGGATCGTCGAAAGCCGGTGCGCGATGATGAAACTCGTCCGGTCGCGGCGCATCTCGGCGGTGGCCTGCTGGATCAACAGCTCCGTGCGGGTGTCGACCGAACTGGTGGCCTCGTCGAGGATCAGCAGGCTCGGCTGGGCGAGAATCGCCCTTGCGATGGTGATCAGCTGCTTCTCGCCCGCGCTGATGTTGCCGCCGTCGTCGGTGATACACGTCTGGTAACCGTTCGGCAGGGTGTGGACGAACCGGTCGACGTGCGCGGCCCGCGCCGCCTCGATCACCTGATCCTCGTCGGCCTCGGGCCGACCGTAGGCGATGTTGTCGTAGATGGTGCCCCCGAACAGCCAGGTGTCCTGCAACACCATGCCGATGCTGGACCGCAGTGCGTGGCGGCTCATCGAGGTGATGTCGACCCCGTCGATCAGGATGCGGCCGGAGTCCACCTCGTAGAACCGCATGAGCAGGTTCACGAGCGTGGTCTTGCCCGCCCCGGTGGGGCCGACGATCGCCACGGTGCTGCCGGGTTCGGCGACCAGCGACAGGTCCTCGATGATCGGCGTGCCCGGTCGGTACTCGAAGTCGACGTGCTCGAACTGGACCCGTCCCGGGCCGCGTCTGCTGGCTGTCGAGCCGGGTGGGTCGGGCGTCTGCTCCTCGGTGTCGAGGAGGTCGAATACCCGCTCCGCGCTGGCGATTCCGGACTGCAGCGTGTTGTACATCGCCGCCACCTGAGTCAGCGGTTGGTTGAACTGGCGGACGTACTGGATGAAGGCCTGGATGCTGCCGAGCGTGATCTGCCCCGTCGCCACCTGCAGCCCGCCGACGACGGCGACGGCGACGTAGCTCAGGTTGCCGACGAACGTCGTCGCCGGCGACACCAGGCCGGACAGGAACTGGGCACCGAAGCTGGCGTCGTACACGTCGCCGTTGAGCTCGCGAAACTTGTCCTCCGCCAACGCGCGGTGGCCGAACGTCTTGACGACGGTGAACCCGCTGTAGGTCTCCTCGACGTGCGCGTTCAGCCGTCCGGTGTTGCGCCACTGCGCGATGAACTGGTCTCGGCTCCGACGCGCGATGGTGCGGGTGGACCACAGCGACAACGGGACGGTCAGCACGGTGATAAGAGCCAGCAGAGGTGAGATCGTCAACATCATCACCAGAACCGCGACGACGGTGAGAATCGACGTCAAGAGCTGGCTGATCGTCAACGACAGCGACGACTGGATGTTGTCGACGTCATTGGTGACGCGGCTCAGCACCTCGCCGCGCTGCCGCGAGTCGAAGTACGACAGGGGCAGCCGGTGGACCTTGTCCTCGACGTCGGAACGCAGTGCCACCATCGTCCGCTGAATGATCACGTTGAGCAGCCGCGCCTGCACCCACAGCATCAGGGCGGCAATCAGATACAGAGCGAGCGCGAGCAGCAGCGTCCGGCCGACGGCACCGAAGTCGACGCCGCGCCCGGGTATCACGTTCATGCCGGACAGCAGATCGGCGAAGGTTCCGTCCCCGCGCGCCCTGGCGGCCTCGATCGCCTGCTCCTTGGTGATCCCGGCGGGCAGTTGTCGGCCGATCACGCCGCTGAACAACAGGTCCGTCGCATGCCCGAGGATCAACGGGCCGACCACCCCGATCGCAATGCCGACGATGCCGAGCAGTAGCACGATCGTCGTAGGCAGGCGATGCGGGGTAAGCCGTTTGAGCAGCCGCAGCGCGGTGCCCTTGAAGTCCTTCGAGCGCTCGGCCGGCGCGTCGAGGCCCGCGTTGAGACGACCACCGATCGGCCGGCTCATCGCGGGCGCCCCACCGTGACCGACTGCGAGTCGGCGAACTCCGCGTATACCGGGCAGTCGGCGAGCAGCGATTCGTGTGTGCCGGTGCCGACGACCGCGCCGTCATCGATGACGACGATCTGGTCGGCCTCGATCACCGTCGAAATGCGTTGCGAGACGATGACAACCGTGGCTTCGGCCGAGGCCTCTGCGAGCGCGGCGCGGACGCGCGCATCGGTGTGGACGTCCAGTGCGGAGAATGCGTCGTCGAACAGGTAGATCGCCGGTCGGCGGATGACGGCGCGCGCGATCGCGAGCCGTTGCCGCTGGCCGCCGGAGAAATTGATGCCGCCCTGCGCGACGCGCATCTGCAATCCGTCGTCGTGCGCGGAGACGAAGGAGTCCGCCGACGCGACGCGCAGCGCCTCCCACATCTCGTCGTCTCCTGCGTCGGCCTTGCCGTAGCGCAGATTCTCGGCGACCGTCCCCGAGAACAGGTAACCGCGCTGCGGCACCAGTCCGATCGTCGACCACAGCGCCTCGACGTCGTAGTCCCTCACGTCGATTCCGTCGACGGCCACCGAACCGTCGGTGACGTCGAAGAGCCGGCAGATCAGGGAGACGAGCGTCGACTTGCCCGAACCCGTCGACCCGACCACCGCGGTAGTGGTGCCGGGCCGCGCGGTGAAGGAAATGCCCTGCAGCACTGGGCGATCGGCGCCCGGGTAGCTGAACGTCGCGCCGACGACGTCGATCCTCCCCGCGGCCGCATCCGGCCGCTTGGGCGTCTCGGGGCTGGTGATCGCCGGCGTCGTGGACAGCACCTCGGAGATGCGTTCGGCGCACACCGAGGCGCGCGGCAGCATCACCAACAGGATCGTCGCCATCAGCACGGCCATCAGGATCTGCATGAAGTACGACAGGAACGCGATCAGTGAACCGACCTGCATCTCGCCCGAGTCGATGCGCATGCCGCCGAACCAGATCAACGCCACGCTGGACACGTTGATCACCAGCGTCGTCACCGGCAGCATCAGGGCTTGCAGGCGCCCCACCGTCAGCGCGGTGTCCGCCAGCGCCTGGTTGGCCTCGCGGAACCTCTCTCGCTCGAACGGTTCCCTGGCGAACGCACGGACGACACGGATGCCGGAGAGCTGTTCGCGCAGTACGCGATTGATGCCGTCGATCAGCCGCTGCATGGCGCGGAAGATCGGCAACAGCTTCGAGACGATCCAGTAGTTCGACAATCCCAGCAGGGGCACGCTGACCATGAGCAGCCACGACAGCCCCGCGTTTTGATGTATCGCCATCACGATGCCGCCGATGCACATGATCGGGGCGGCGATGAGCATGGTGCACGTCATCTGCAGCAGCACCTGGATCTGCTGGACGTCGTTGGTGGTGCGCGTGAGGAGGGTCGGTGCGCCGAACCGGGCGGTCTCCTCCGCCGACAGGCCCGTCACGTGGTGGAACATTGCCGAGCGCAGGTCGCGGCCGAAGCCCATGCCCACGCGGGAGCCGAAGTAGACGGCGCCGACGGCGCACACCACCTGCAGCGCGGTCACCCCGAGCATCATCACGCCGAGCTCGACGATCCTGCCGGTGTCGCCCTTGGCCACACCGTCGTCGATGATCGCGGCATTGATCGTCGGCAGGTACAACGACGCCAGTGTGCTGATCACCTGGAAGGTGGCGACGATGGCGACCGGCCCGCGGTACGGCCCCGCGTACCGTCGCAGCAGGCGCATGAGCATTCCGCAACTGTCGCATACCGCGTCGTCGGACATCCTGTGCGCCCGTGCCCATGAATATCCTTAGAAAACTCCTGGTCAGTCAGCATGTCGGTGGTTGTGGCTCGAGGCTGCCGCTACAGTGTCGGGCGTGAGGGGAAGACGCCGCCACCGCAGGGGCGGACGCCACGCGAAGGCGCTGGCCCTGTTGGCGGCTGGGGTGATTCCGCTGTTTGCGGCCTGCTCCGGTGGCTCGGATCAGCCGGCGGGTCCCGGCGGCGACTCGACGCCCGCACCGGCGGCCGACGCCAAGCACGGCCCCATGATTCCCGAGTGTGGCGGCATCTCAGACGAGGCGGTCGCCCAGCTGACCAAGATCAACGGCCTGGTCAACACCGCCAAGACGTCGGTGGGATGCCAGTGGCTGCTGGGCGGCGGCATTCTGGGACCCCACTTCTCCTTCAACTGGTACCGGGGCAGCCCCATCGGTCGCGAGCGCAAGACCGAGGAACTGTCGCGCACCAGCGTGGAGGACATCAACATCGAAGGTCACGACGGGTTCATCGCCTTGAACACCGATGCGCAGCTGGGCACTTCTCTGTGCGAGATTGGCATCCAGTTCGACGACGACTTCATCGAGTGGTCGGTCAACTTCACGGAGAAGCCGTTCCCCGACGCGTGCGACGTCGCCAAGGAACTCACCCGTCAGTCGATCGTGAACTCGAAGTGACCACGACCAGTCGGTCGCGCCGGGTGACGGCCGGCATGTTCGCGGTCTTGGCCGTGGTGGCCGTGGTGGCCATGCTGGTCGGCTGCTCGCGCGACGTATCAGGCCAGGCGGTCAAGGCGGGCGCCGGGGGCAACACGCCCCGCAACGACAACTCGGCGAAGACCTATCCCAATCTGCTGAAGGAGTGCGACGTCCTGACGACCGACGTGCTCGCGAAGACGGTGGGCGCCGATCCGCTGGACATTCAGAGCACCTTCGTGGGTGCGCTGTGCCGGTGGCAGGCCCTCAACCCGGCCGGGCTCATCGACATCACCCGGTTCTGGTTCGAGCAGGGCAGCCTGGACAACGAGCGCAACGTGGCGGGCTTCCTGAAGTATCAGGTCGAGAGCCGCTCGGTGGCGGGCGTGCAGTCGATCGTCATGAAGCCCAACGACGCCAGTGGCGCGTGCGGTGTGGCCAGCGATGCGGCCGGCGTCGTCGGGTGGTGGGTCAATCCCCAGGTGCCCGGTGTCGACGCGTGCGGGATGGCGATCAAGTTGATGGAGTTGACGCTCAACACCAACAACTAGGCGCGCTAACGGGGGACGTGAAAGGCGATCAGGCTCGCCGAGTGCGGCTCGAGGCGATGCCACGGTTGTGCGGTCCTCAGTACGGCGATCGACGACGTCGGATACTTGATCCCGATCCGTTCGGTGGCGCCCGCGTCGCTGCCGTCCGGGTCGGCCAGTCCGAGCGCCAACATGGACATCGTGGGCTCGTGCCCCACCACCAGCAGGGTGTGGACGTCGTCGGTGACGCCGTTGATGAGGCGGATCACGGTGCCGGGGGTGGTGTCGTAGAGGTCGTGGTCGTAGCGCACGTCGGCGTCGATGCCCGTGCGCGCCAGGGTCTGGCGGGTGCGGGTGGCCGTCGAGCACAGCACCGCGTCCACGTCTGCCACGTTCGCCCTGATCCAGTCTCCAGCCCGGCCGGCCTCCCGGATGCCCCTCGGTGCCAAGGGACGGTCGTGGTCGACGACGCCGTCGGGGTAGTCGGACTTGGCGTGTCGGAGCAGCAGCAGGGTGCGTTCGGGTGCGCTCATCGGCACCACGTTAACCGGTGCGCACGTGCGGTTGGGAGACGGTCGCTTTCGCACATGCCGACCGAGGTCCGCTCACTTGTCGGGGCGTGGACCTACACTCGCCATGCCCGTCAAAACGACGGTCGACCAGACGAGAGCTGAGGAGTCCGGATGCGCTTCCTGCACACCGCCGACTGGCAGCTCGGGATGACCCGCCATTTCCTGAACGGCGAGGCGCAGCCGCGATATTCGGCCGCACGCCGTGACGCCGTCGCGGGGTTGGGTGCCCTCGCCGCCGAGACCGGCGCGGAGTTCGTCGTCGTCGCCGGTGACGTCTTCGAACACAACCAGCTGGCGCCGCGTGACGTCAGCCTGTCGCTCGAGGCCATGCGCGCCATCGGCGTTCCGGTGTATCTGCTTCCGGGCAATCACGATCCGCTCGACGCCTCGTCGGTGTACACCAGCACGCTGTTCACCGCGGAACGGCCGGAGAACGTCATCGTGCTCGACTGGGCCGGGACGCACGAGGTGCGTCCGGGGCTCGAGATCGTCGCGGCGCCTTGGCGTTCCAAGAAGCCGACCACCGACCTCCTCGGCGAGGTGCTCGAGGGCCTGACCGCCGACGGCGTCACCCGCATCGTCGTGGGTCACGGTGGCGTGGATCTCTTCGAGCCGGATCGCGACAAGCCGTCCCTGATCCGGCTCGCCACGGTCGAGGCAGCGCTCGCTCGCGGCGCCGTGCACTACGTCGCCCTGGGTGACAAGCACTCTCGTACCAAGGTCGGGTCGACGGGCAGGGTCTGGTACTCCGGCTCGCAGGAGGTCACCAACTACGACCACATCGAGCCGGATCCCGGCCACGTCCTGGTGGTCGACGTGGACGAGCAGGATCCGGCGCGTGCGGTGCACGTGGAGGGCCGCCGGGTCGGGCGCTGGAGGTTCGTCACGCTGCGCCGGTCCGTCGACACCGCAAGGGACGTCGTGGATCTCGACATCAACCTCGACCAGTTGCCCGACAAGGAACGCACGGTGGTGCAGATCGCGCTGACCGGCACGCTGACCGTGACCGACAAGGCGGCGCTCGACGCGTGTCTGGACAAGTACGTCCGGCTGTTCGCCGCACTCGGCACCTGGGGCAAGGAGACCGACATCGCCGTCGTGCCCGCCGACGGTGAATTCGACAACCTGGGCATCGGTGGCTTCGCGGCCGCAGCCGTGGATGAACTGGTGGCCACCGCGCGGGCCGACAGTGCGCGGGCCGACGACGCCAGAGCGGCGCTGGCGCTGCTGCTGCGGCTCACCGAGCGGGGGAGTGTCGCGTGAAATTGCACCGCCTCTCCCTGAGGAATTATCGCGGAATCACCCACCGCGACATCGAGTTTCCCGACCGCGGGGTCGTCGTCGTGTCCGGTGCCAACGAGATCGGCAAGTCGTCGATGATCGAGGCACTCGATCTCCTCTTGGAGGCCAAGGACCGCTCGACCAAGAAGGAGGTCAAGCAGGTCAAGCCCACGCACGCCGACGAGGGCGCCGAGATCACTGCGGTCATCTCCACGGGCCCCTACCGATTCGAGTACTACAAGCGATTCCACAAGAAGCCGGAGACTCGACTGACGGTGCTGTCCCCGCTGCGTGAGCAGCTCACGGGTGACGAGGCACACGACCGCGTGCAGGCCATCCTCGCCGAGACCATGGACACCGAGCTGTGGCAAGCGCAGCGGGTGTTGCAGTCGGCATCGACGGCTTCCGTTGATCTTTCGGGGTGCGATGCGCTGGCGCGCGCGCTCGACGTGGCGGCCGGTCGGACGGACACGCTGTCCGGTACGGAGCCGTTGCTCATCGACCGGATCGACGCGGAGTTTCGGCAGTACTTCACGGCGACGGGTAGGGCGACGGGTCAGTGGGCGTCGGCCGTGGCGCGATTGCGCGACGCCGAGCAGCAGGTCGACCTGTGTCGGTCCGCGGTGGACGAGGTCGACGACGCGGTCGCTCGACACGCTGGACTCGCCGACGAACTGGCCCGCCTGTCGCTCGACCGCGTGAGGGCTGCCGAACGGCTCGAAGCCGCCCAGGCTGCCGCCGACGCCGTCAAGCAACTCAACGACCGCCTCGCTGCGGCTCGCGCCCTCGCCGAACCGGCCGAGATGGCGCAGGCCGCGTCCGAGGCCGCGCTCGGCGAGCGCCGAAGGCTGCGTGCCGAACTCGCCGAGCGAAGCGCCACCATCACCTCTCTGGAGTCGGCGGTCAAAGCCGCCGCGGATGACGAGGTAGCCGCCAATGAGGTGGCCGTCGCTGCCGCCGCGGCAGCGGAGACCGCCCGCGTCGCCGCCGAGGAGTGCCGCGTCCGGGTCGACGCCGCGCGCGGCACCGTGGAGCGGATCGCCCGTCGTCACGAAGCCGAGAAGCTCGTCGCCAAGCTCGCCAAGATCGACGCCGTGGAGCGGGATCTGGCGGACGTCGATGCCGAGCTGTCGCCGATCACGTTGTCGGACGGCGTGATGCGCGATGTCGAACTGGCGGCGTTGACCACCGAGCGTGCCGCCTTCCAGGCCGAGTTGGCTTCGGCGCGAATCGAACTCGACGCCGTCGCAGGGGTTCAGATCCTGGTCGATGGCCGACCGGTAGAACTATCGCCGGGCGTCGGCTGGTCGCAGAACGTGACGACGTCAGCCGAGGTCGAGCTGCCCGATGTGATGACGGTACGTGTGGTGCCAGGCGCGTCCGCGGCCGATTCGCAGGACAAACTCGACAGGGCGCGCCAGATGCTGGCCGGCTTGCTCGACGAGGCCGGTGTCGCCGACGTGGAGGCCGCACGGGCGCTCGATGCCAGAAGGCGCGAGCTGATGGCGTCCGGGGATCGGCTGCGGGCCACCCGCGACGCGCTCATCGGCGACGACGCCGTCGAGGAGCTGCGGGCGCGCCTGGCGGACCTGAGCGCCGAGCTTGCCGGCAGCTCGTGCGATGACCCTCGGGTAGAGGACGCGCGGGTCGAGCTCGACGCGGCGACCGGGGCCCTCCGGCAGGCGCGCGCCGATGAAGATTCGTGCCGTGATGCTGCGACCACGGCTGCGTCGCGCGCGATGAAGGTTTCGAGCGTCGCCGCCGTGCTGCGGTCGAAGCTGAGCACGGCACGCGAGGAGGTCGCGGCCGCCACGGAACGCCTTGTTCGCCAACGCGAATCACAGACCGACGACCAATTGGTGATCCAGGCCGAAGCCGACGCTGAACGCGCTCGTCGGGTAGTCGCTCAAGTGCTCGCCATCGACGCCGAACTCGTGGCCGCCGGACCTGCGGCGGTGGCGGCGGAGTTGAGGGACGCCGCGGGTCGGGCCGCCAAGCTCGGTGAACGGCACGACGAGGTGGGCGGCCAGCTCCGCGAGGTGACGGCCCAGCTGCGGGTGTACGGGTCCGAGGGCCGCAAGGGGCGACTCGATGCGGCGCAGACGGAGTGTGAGCATGCGGCAGCAGAGCACGACCGGATCCAGCGCCGCGCGGGGGCGGCGCAGCTACTGCAATCGGTGATGACACGCCACCGCGACGAGTCGCGGCTGCGCTACGTCGATCCGTTCCGGACCGAGGTGGAACGGCTGGGCCGCATCGTGTTCGGCGCCGATTTCGAGGTCGAGATCGACGGCGATCTCCGCATGCTCAGCCGCACGCTGGGCGGCTGCACGGTTCCCTTCGAGTCGCTGTCGGGTGGCGCCAAGGAACAGCTCGGCATCGTGGCCCGGCTGGCGAGCGCGGCACTAGTCGCCAAGGAGGACGGTGTGCCGGTGGTCATCGACGATGCGCTCGGCTTCAGCGATCCCGACCGGCTGGCCAGAATGGGCGAGGTGTTCGACGCGGTCGGTGGTGACGGCCAGGTCATCGTCCTGACGTGCAGTCCCGAGCGTTATGCCGGAATCGTCGACGCGCAGTACCTCCAATTGAGCACGTAGCACCGCGCTCTGATGGTCAGCTCGCGACGGACACGCTGCGTCGCTGCGGCGATTCGAAGGTCGCCGCGGGCAGCCCGAGATGGTCGCGCAACGTGTTTCCGGTGTACTCGGTCCTGAAGAGACCGCGGCGCTGGAGCTCCGGCACGACGGAGTCGACGAAGTCGTTGAACGTGCCCGGCGACTGCGCTGCCGAGACCATGAAGCCGTCGGCCTCGCCCGCGGTGAACGACTCCTCGATCTGGTCGGCCACCTGCGTGGCGGTCCCGACGAACTGCGGCAGCAGCACGCCCTGGGCGTACCACTTGCCGACGTCGCGCAGGGTGAGGTTATCGCGGTTCGCCACCCGGCGGGCGGCGTCGAAGAGGCCCTGGGTACCGGTCACCGCGATGTCCTCGACGGGCGCGTCGAGGTCGTAGCCCGAGAAGTCGTGATCGGTGTGCACCGGCAGCGTGATGAGCCCCGAGATCGGGTCGGCGTGCTCGTTGTGGAACGCCTGCTTCTCCCTGCCGATCGACTCGGTCTCCCCGATGAACGGGATGAACGCCGGGAAGATCAGCACGCCGTCGGGGTCGCGGCCGTAGTTCACGGCCCGGCTCTTGATGTCGTCGTAGTACGCGCGCCTGCCCTCGGGCGTCGGGTCGATCTCGAAGATCGCCTCGGCCCACCTGGCGGCGAAGTATCTGCCGGTGTTCCACGAGCCGGCTTGGATCAACACCGGGCGGCCTTGCGGGGCGTGGGGCACGTTAAGCGGGCCGCGGGTGCGGAAGTACTCGCCGTCGTGGTCGACGTGGTGGACCTTGTCCGGGTCGGCGAACACACCACCGGCCTTGTCGAGCACCAGCGCATCCGGATCCCAGCTGGACCACAAATCCAGCGCCGTGCGGGCGAACTCCTCGGCGCGCTCGTAGCGGTACTCGTGGCCGAGATGCTCGTGTGGCCGAAGTTCTGCGCCTCGCTCTGGCTGAGTGAGGTGACGATGTTCCACGCCACCCGGCCGCGGCTGATGTAGTCCAGGCTCGCGAAGATGCGGGCCAGCTCGTACGGGTGAAAGTATTTGGCGGACTTGGTGATGGCGACGCTCAGCTTCGACGTCACCGCCGCCATGCTCGCCGCGACGATCGACGGGTCCAGTGTTGCGGTCGCTTGCGTTCCGCGCCGCAGCGGTTCGGTGATGTCGTTGCCGAAGCGTGCGAGGGCGGCGAGCACGTCGGCGAAGAAGACGAAGTCGAACTTGCCGCGTTCGAGGATCCGGCCGATGCGGTGGTAGTACTCGGGCGTGGTGAACCCGGTGTCACTGCCGGGGTGCCGCCAGCGGCGTGTGAGTGCGTGACCTGGGACGCGATCTGGAAGCCGCCGAGGTGGAGTCGGCGCGTCATAGTGTTCCTCTCCCTTGCGATTTCGGCGCGCTAACGTTCGCTGAGCGACAGATAGCGCGCCGAAATCGCTTGGGGGGGTGGGGGTGGGGTCAGAAGTAGGCGTTGGCTGGGAGGGGTGTGTCGTGCAGCAGGTTCTGGCCAATCGCGACCGCCTTGTACGCCACCGGGTTGTGCAGCGTGATGGTGCGGATGTTGCGCCAGCGCCGGTCGAGGCCCTTCTGCCTGCTGGCCGCGCTGGCGCCGCCGAGCTCCAGCAGCCGCGAGGCCGCTTCCGGTGCGATGGCATCGAGGTGGACCTTCACCTTGGCGACCTTTAGTTGCGCCTCCTCGGCCAGCCGGGCATCCGGAGTGCCCTCGGGTGTCGACGCGCCCGAGTTGGTCGCCGCGGCGATCGAGCACCGCCGCCTTCGCGACGTAGGCCTTGCTGGCCAGTTCGCCGAGCAGACGCTGCAGGAGCGGGTCGTCGGTGGGGCGCTCGGTGGGGGCGTGGCTGAAGCTGCGATCGCGTGAGCCCAGCAGCGTCACGGCGTCGTCCACGACGCCTGCCAGGATGCGGTGCGCAGCCGCTCCTCGGTGAACCAGAGGTGTATCCGGAAGATTTGCGCCACAAATGGATCAGCCCGTGCCACGTCGATCACCGCGGAGAAGATTTGCGGCACAGTCAATCCCGAACCGGCCAGCTCGTGTGGCAGACGCAGAGTGCCGAAGCCGGCGCACTTGACCTCGGCCACCTGGTCAAAGGGATTCTCGTCGTTCAGGTCTCGGTCCTTGGCACCCGCGGCGATGCGGCCGAGCAGTTCTTCCCACTGCGGGGAACCGGGGAGGATGCGGGTGTTGTTCTCGACGGTGGTCATGGCCTCGTTTCTACGCAAGGCTCGGTGCGACGGCACTGCTTTGACTCACCCCGAACCCAAGAGTGGGCGACAGGGCACAATGGTGGCCGATGACGATGAATGCCGGGCGCCGCCGAATCCACGACAGTTTGGCCGCGCAGCCGGGTGTGCGTTCGGTGCGTCGGCCGATCCTGGCCGACGGACCCGACGAGTTCGACCTGTTCTACGTGCGCACCGGCGAAGTGTCCGATCACCCGCTGGTGATCATCCCCGGCGGTCCGGGGGCGGCATCGATAGCGCTGTACCGCGGGCTGCGCAGGCGCGCCGCGGCCGAGGGTCTGGACGTCATCATGGTCGAGCATCGTGGCGTCGGGATGTCCCGGCACGACGACGAGGGAGCCGACCTGCCGCTTGACGCGTTGACGATCGACGCCGTCGTCGAGGACATCGCCGCGGTGCTCGACGACGCCCAGGTCGACGAGGCGGTCGTCTACGGCACGTCGTACGGCACCTATCTGGCCGCGGGTCTCGGCGTGCGACACCCAGAGCGGGTGCACGCAATGATCCTGGACTCTCCGCTGCTGTCGGCCGACGACATCGACGAGGTGAGAGAGGCCGTCCGCCGGGCGCTGTGGGACGGCGACGACGAGGCGACCGCCGAAATCGGCGACAAGGTGCACCGACTCGTCGAGGACGGTGTGCTGACCCCGACCGCGACGCAGCTCGCGGCAGACTTGTACGGGCTCGGCGGCCCTGAACTGCTGGGTCGACAGCTGGATCTGCTGTTGAGCGATCACGACTGGGTGTGGGGCGTCGTCGGGCTGGGCACCCGGCTGCTGGTCGAGCGCAAGACGCCGTATCACAACGAGCCCGACCTCGTCGGTCGCATCGGTTACCGCGAGCTCAACTATGGTGCGGTACCCGACGGCAAGCCCCTCGATCCGGCGGTGGCCCTACGCGAAGCGGCTACGGGAGAGGTCGATTTCGTGGCGGAGCCCTACGACCTCGTCGCGGCGATGCCGGGATTCACCTGGCCTACCGCGGTCATCTCCGGTGGCCGCGATCTCACCACCCCGCGCGCGGTGGCGTGCCGCATCGTCGAGCTGATCCCCGGCTCGGTGCTGGTCGACATGCCCACCACCGGGCACAGCATCATCGACACCAAGGAACGCTCGGCACTCGACATCGTGAAGGCCGTCTACGCCGGAGCGACATCCGAATTGCCAGGTCGGTCAGCGGAACTCGACGCCACGCCCAGTCTGCTGAGCTTTCGGCTACTGAAGCGGGCGATCACCGCGGCCTCGGCCGCGGAGTCGGCGGTGCCGTCCGTCGTGCCGCGCGCGGTACGTCACGTCACGACTTCGTGAAGCCGATCGCGGTGTAGTTGACGTCGGACAGTCCGGCCGCGCCGAAGTTCGCGAGATTGCTTCGCACCGCGACGTTTCCGGGCGACTGGGTGAGCGGGAGACTGAATCCCTCCGCCCAGATCAGTTCATCGACCTCGTTGGCCAGCGCACGGGCCTTGTCGGCGTCGAGCTCCTTCAGCGTCTCCTCGATCTTGGCGTCGATCTCGGGGCTGCCGATCTTGCCGAAGTTGCTCTCACCGGTAGACAGATAGATCTGGTTGAGGCCTGAGAGCGGAAAGGCGTCGGCCACCCAGCTGAACTGAGCGATGTCGAAGTTTCCGACGGTGACGTACTGGCTGAAGAAACCATTGCCGCCCTTCGCCTGAAGGTCGAGCTTGACGCCGATCTGCGCCAGGCTGCTCTGAGCTATCTGCGCCACCTGTCGGGTGCTCGCGGCGTCGTAGAAGACGTCGCGAATGACCAGTTGCTTGCCGTCCTTCTCGCGGAACTGCCCGTTCATCCGCCAGCCGAGGTCGTCGAGCTCCTTCTTGGCCGCCTCGGGATCGAACGCCACCACGCCGCTGTTGTCCTGGTAGCCCTCCTGGCCCGCCACGTAGACGTGATTGTTGAGCGGTACCGGATTGTCGGCCAGTCCGCGTTGGGTCACGCTGGCGATCGTCTGCCGGTCGATGCCCTTCGCGATCGCCGTCCGCAACGCCTTGTCGGCCAGAATCGAACCGGGTGCGCCGTTGAAGGTGAAGTGATACCAACCCAAACCGGGCGCCCGACGAATCGAGATGCCCGTTGTGCGGCGGGCGATCTCCATCTCGTCCAGGGTGGCCAGACCGCTGGCGTCCAGGGCGTTGTTCTGCAGCGCCGGAATTCGGGCCTCGTCGGCCAGGACCGTGTAGGTGATGCCGTTGAGGCGAGGCGTCGCTCCCCACCACTTGGGGTTGCGGGCCAGGGTGATTCGTTGAGCCGTGCGGTCGATGTTGGTGATGACGAACGGGCCGGCGGAGGGGCCCGGTTGGGTCAACTGACCCTTGTTGAACGCCTCTGCCGTAGCGGTCATGCTCTTCGGCAGCAGCATCGTGTTACCCGACAACATGCCTCGCCACTCCGCGTACGGCTTGGCGAACGTCATGATCGCCTGGCGGTCGTCGACGCCGCGGGTCACCGAGGCCACCCGCTCGCTGCCGTTCGTGCTCGCGATCGCGAACGTCTTGTCCTTGCCGCTGGTGGCGTCGATCTGGGACTTGATGTCCTCCCACGTGATCGGCGCGCCGTCACTCCAGACGGCCTTTGGATTGATGGTGTACGTGACCACCTGGGGGTCGGTGCCGGTCAACTCCACATTGGTGAAGTAGTCGTTGTTGACCGTCGGCGATCCGTCGGGGCCGATCGTGAACGCCCGCGGCAGGGTCGCCTTCAGCATGCCCGCGGCGTCGGCGACGTTGCCGTCGATGTGCAGCGGGTTGTAGTTCTCCGGGAATCCGGACAGCGCGAGTCGCAGATCGCCACCGTCCTGCAGGGTGGCGGGATCCTTTGGGTTCATGTCGTTGGTGGTGCCGATCTCGGCGTTGCCCCCGGCCGACGGCGGCGGCTGGTCGCCGCCGGAGCACGCCGTGAGCGCGAGTCCGGCGACGAGAAGGGCGCTGGCGACGCGTCGGAGCTCCATGCGGACAGACTCTAACCTCGTGGCCGCCATTCGCGCCGCAGGCCGCCCGTCACCAGCCTCGACGGCGTCTCCTACGGCTGCGGGACCGCGGCGAGCAACTGCCGCGTGTACTCGTGTCGAGGCCTGGCAAAGATCTCGGTGGCATCGCCCGCCTCGACGACCGAGCCCTCGTGCATCACCACCAACCCGTCGGCGAGATGCTTCACCACCGACAAGTCGTGCGACACGAACAGGTAAGACAGTCCGAACTGCTCCTGTAGGTCCAGAAGCAGGTTGATGATGCCCGCCTGAATCGACACGTCCAGGGCGGACACCGGTTCGTCGAGCGCCAGAATCTTCGGCTGCAATGCCAGCGCGCGGGCGATGCCGATGCGCTGCTTCTGCCCGCCGGAGAACTCGGCTGGGTATCTGCTGGCGTCCTGGCGTCGCAGTCCGACGGTGTCCAGAAGTCCGGCGACGTGCTCGTCGACGCTCTTCTTGTCGAAACCGTTGGCGGTCAACGGTTCTGCGAGGGCGTCGAAGATGGGCAGCCGCGGGTCGAGGGACGCGACGGGATCCTGGAACACGACCTGCAGATCACCGCGCAGCGCACGTCGTGACCGGCGGTCCAGGGTGGCGACGTCCTGACCGAGTACCTCGATCGAACCACCTTGCGGCGCTGTCAGTTCCAGAATCTCGTGCAGCGTAGTCGACTTCCCCGACCCGGATTCTCCGACGATGCCGAGGGTTTGGCCCTGACGCAGCTCGAAGCTGACGCCGTCGACCGCCCGTACCTCGCCGATCTGGCGTCGGAACACCGCGCCCTTGGTCAGGGTGAAGGTTCTGACGAGGTCGACCACGCGTAGCACGACGGGCGCGTCAGGATCCGGTGTGGCGTCGACGGGCGCGGTCGATACGCCGTATACGTCGGACGCCGAGCGGCCCGCGACGTCGTCGGTGCGGATGCACGCCGCGGTGTGGTCGGGTGCGACGGACACCAACTCCGGTTCCGCAGAGAGGCAGTCGTCGATGACCATCGGACACCGCGGCGCAAAGGGGCAGCCGGGCGGGAGGTCCGCCATCGACGGCGGCGCGCCGGGGATCGGCACCAGGCGCGAGCCCTGGGGGGCGTCGAGCCGCGGCACCGAGCCCAGCAATCCGATCGTGTACGGCATGACCCGGCTGTTGGTGAGGTCGCCCACCGGCGCCGTCTCGACGGCCCTGCCCGCGTACATCACAAGGGCACGGTCGGCGAACTCCGACACCACCCCGAGGTCGTGCGTGATGATCAGCACGCCCGCGCCCGTCACCTCACGAGCGGTGCGCAGCACGTCGAGAATCTGCGCCTGCACGGTGACGTCGAGCGCCGTCGTCGGCTCGTCGCAGATGATGAGGTCCGGATCGTTGGCGATCGCGATGGCGATGACCACGCGTTGGCGTTCACCGCCCGACAGTTCGTGTGGAAAGGCCCTGGCGCGTCGCTGCGGCTGTGAGATCCCGACCAACTCGAGCAGTTCGACGGCGCGCGCCCCGGCGGCCTTGCGGCTCAGCTCGCGCTGGTGCACGCGCAGTGCCTCCGCGATCTGATCGCCCACGGTGTAGACCGGCGTGAGCGCGGACATCGGGTCCTGGAAGACGGTGCCGATGACGCGACCCCGGATCCGCGACATCCGTTGGTCGTCCAGCCCGATGAGCTCGTCGCCGTGAAGGCGTACCGATCCGGACACCTTCGCGTACTCCGGAAGAAGTCCCACCACGGCCATGGCCGTCGCCGACTTGCCCGCGCCGGACTCACCGACCAGCGCGACGACCTCCCGAGGCTGGACGTCGAAGGTCATGCCCCGAACCGCGGAGACGTCTTCGGCGTCGGTGGTGAAGCCGACGCGCAGGTCCTTGACCTGGAGGAGTTCGGTCACGTGCGCCGCCGCCGGGGGGGTTTGGCACCCGGGTCGATCGCGTCGCGCAGGCCGTCGCCGATCACGTTGGCGCACAATACGATCAGTACCAGGACGCCGGCGGGGAACAGGAACACCCACGGAAATGTAGTCACCGACGGGGTGCCGGCGGCGATGAGCGTGCCCAGCGACACGTCCGGCGGCTGGATGCCGAAACCGAGGAATGACAGTCCGGTCTCGGCGAGGATCGCGACGCCCACGTTCAGCGTGGTGTCGATGATGAGGATCGACGCGACGTTCGGCAGCACGTGGCGCACGATGATCCGCCAGTCCGAGACCCCCATGTACCTTGCGGCGGTAACGAATTCGCGCTCGCGCAGGCTCATCGTCAGCCCGCGGACGATGCGCGCGCTGATCATCCAGCTGAAGACGGCCAGCAGCAGGATCAGCGCGAACACCCGACCCGACTGACCGAGGCGCGGCGTGACGATGGCGATGAGGATGAAACTCGGAACGACGAGCAGCAGGTCCACCACCCACATCGACACGCGGTCCCGCCAGCCGCCGAAGTAGCCGGCGACGGCGCCGACCGTCGCCGCGATGATCGTCGAGATGAACGCCACGCACACGCCGATCAACAGCGACTTCTGCATGCCGCGCAGGGTCTGTGCCAGTAGGTCCTGGCCGAGAGAGTTGGTGCCGAACCAATGACTGGTGCTCGGCGGCTGCTGCAGCGCGAGGAAGTCGAGATCGGTGTAGCTCCATGGCAATAACGGCGGCAGCGCGTAGCAGCCGATGAACATCAGCGCCAGGACCACCAACGCCCCCACGGCGAGCCGGTTGCGCAGGAACCGGCGCGTGGTCAGTGTGCGGCGGGAGGCGAACGTGCCACCCGTCTGGATCCCCGATTGCGCTGTCGACGACGTGTCCGTCGTCACCGGTTCGGTCACGTCACCCTCACCCTCGGATCGAGCGCGGCGTAGATGACGTCGGAGAGCAGCCCGGCGAGCAGAATCGTCGCGCCGGTGAACACGGTGATCGCGGCGATGATGTTGGTGTCCTGGGTGGCGATGCCCTGAACCACCCACTCGCCCATGCCGTGCCAACCGAAGATCTTCTCGACGAACACGGCCCCCGTCACCAGTCCGCCGACGCCGTAGGCGAATAGCGTGGCCATGGGGATCAACGCGGTGCGCAACCCGTGCTTGAACAAGGCCTGGCGCCGCGTCAGCCCCTTGGCGCGCGCAGTGCGGATGAAGTCTTGGCCGAGCACGTCGAGCATGGCGTTGCGCTGGTAGCGGCTGAAGCCGGCGATGGAGAACAGCGCCAAGGTGGCCGTCGGCAGGACGAGGTGCTGCAGGCGGTCGACGAACTGGGTCCAGATTCCACCCGTGAGCGTGGGCGACGTCTCACCGGTGTACTCGAACAGGTTGAAGCCCAGTGCCGTGTTGGCGCGCAGCGCACCGAGGATCAGCAAATTGGCGACGACGAACGTCGGCATGCTGATCAACAGCAGGGAGAGCAGTGTGATGATCCGGTCGGACACGCGGTACTGCCGGATGGCGCCCCACGCGCCCACCACCACGCCGATGAACGTGCCGAGCACCGAGCCGATCAAGACCAGCCGCAGGCTGACTCCGATCCTGCGCCACAGTTCGTCGGACACGGGCTGCCCGGCGATGGTCGTGCCGAAGTCGCCCCGGACCGCGCCGGACACCCAGTGCGCGTATCGGAGGGGGATCGGCTTGCCGAGGTCGAGCTCGGCGGCCTTGGCGTCGATGACTGCCTGGGGTGGCCGGGGATTGCGGCCTTCGAGGCTGTCGAGCGGTTTGAACGACCACGACGCGAGCGCGAACGTCAGGAACGACGCCAATGCGAGCAGCACGACGTAGTTCAGTGCCCGACGAGCCAGGAAACGCGTCACGTCGCGCTCGCCGGAAACCGCATGGCCACAGGGTATGAGATCAACGGCCGATTACCTCGCTGCGGGCGCGTTAACGGGCCAAGAGAACTCGCGGCGCGGACGCAGTCGGCTCCCAGACCGGGGGCGTTCACTCGAAGGATCCGATTCATTGCCGCACACAGATTGGAGTGTGACATGCATTACAAGGCAGAGATGTTCGTCGCCATCGTCGGCGGTAGCGCAGTCGTGACTCTCGGTGCCCCAAGCGCGGGCATCGTCGAGGGCCAGCACGGCCCCCGCTACGGCGGCGGTAACCCGCAGATGACGCTGCCACCAGCATCGAGACCACGCCGCCGAATGCACGCGCCGTCGGCGAGGCCGCACCGGCGATCAAGGGTCCGGCTCCGCTCCCATCGGAGGAGCACGGCCTGCCCGGCTGACGTGGCGCCCGGCTGAGAGCGGCCCGGGAAACCGCTTCGCGTTTGGTGCGCGTCCGCTTCGGTTAGACGAAACGTGAAGGGCTTCAGCCCCTTCGCACACACGTTTCGAATGTACTGAATT
>NZ_DASQEU010000183.1:0-4055 GCF_035633495.1 Mycobacterium sp.
CACCGATCTCCGAGCCGTCGACCGGCTCGCCGAACTCGAAACCGGTGGCCAGGATCTCGCCCGCGATGAGGTCCGCGTGAGCCGTTGCCCAGCCTCGGCGCTCCGGCGGCACCGACATCGTCACGTTGATTCGATCCGAGACGTCCAGCCCCGTGGTCTTGCGCAGGTCCTGAAGCTCACGGATGCGGTCCTTGGCCCAGCCCTCGGCTTCCAGTTCGGGCGTGAGCGTACCGTCGAGCACGACGAGTCCCGCACCATCGGGCAGCGCGGCCGTCCACTCGGGTTCCGCCGCAACCAGTTTCGAGGTGTACTCCGTCGGCTGCAGCGTTGCCGGTCCAGCCGTGAGGGTCCCGTCGGGGTTGACGACGCCCTCCCCCGCCTTCACTGCCTTGATCGCGGCTTGTACGTCCTTGCCCAACCGCGGGCCCGCCACCTTCGCATTGACCGCCAGCTCGAACTTGCCGAACGCGTCGATGTCGTCGGTCAACTCGACGGCCTTCACGTTCAGTTCGTCGGCGATCAGATCGAGGAACGGCGCGAGGGCCTCCGGATTCTCTACCGCGACGGTCAGTTTCGGCAATGGCAAGCGGACGCGCAACTTCTTCGCCTTGCGAACCGACGATGCGACCGAGCACACGTCGCGAACCTGGTCCATGGCGACCACCAGAGTGGGATCGGCAGGCAGCTCGCCCGCGGTCGGCCAATCCGTCAGGTGCACCGACCGACCGTCGGTGACGCCTCTCCAGATCACCTCCGCGATCAGCGGAAGCAGCGGAGCGGCCAGCCTTGCGGTGACCTCGAGCACCGTGTGCAGGGTGTCGATCGCGTCGGGATCCTCGTCCCAGAACCGCGAACGGGACCGTCGCACATACCAATTCGTGAGGGCCTCGGTGAACTGGCGCAGCTGTTCGCAGGCAAGGGAGATGTCGCAGACGTCCAATGAACCGGTCAGGTCGTCGCGCAGCACGGCGAGCTTGGCCAGGATGTAGCGGTCCAGCACGTTCGTCGAATCCGTGCGCCAGGTCCCCTTCTTCGGCGCGTACAACGCGAGGAAGGAGTAGGCGTTCCAGAACGGCAGCAAGACCTGTCGCACGCCCTCGCGGATGCCCTGCTCGGTGACCACGAGGTTGCCGCCGCGCAGGATCGGGGACGCCATCAGGAACCACCGCATCGCATCCGAGCCGTCCCTGTCGAACACCTCGGTGACGTCCGGGTAGTTGCGCAGCGACTTGCTCATCTTCTGTCCGTCGCTACCCAACACGATGCCGTGGGATACGCAGGTCCGGAACGCGGGCCGGTCGAACAGGGCCGTGGCGAGCACATGCAACAGGTAGAACCAGCCGCGGGTCTGACCGACGTACTCGACGATGAAGTCTGCGGGGTTGTGGCCTTTGAACCATTCGACGTTCTCGAACGGGTAGTGCACCTGGGCGTAGGGCATCGAGCCCGAGTCGAACCAGACGTCGAACACGTCGGGAATGCGCCGCATGGTCGACTTGCCGGTGGGGTCGTCGGGGTTCGGCCGCGTCAACTCGTCGATGTAGGGCCGGTGAAGATCGTCGGGGCGCACGCCGAAGTCGCGTTCCAGCTCGTCGAGGCTGCCATACACGTCGATCCGGGGATGGGCCGGGTCGTCGGACTTCCACACCGGAATGGGGCTGCCCCAGTAGCGATTTCGTGACACCGACCAGTCGCGGGCATTCGACAGCCACTTACCGAACTGGCCGTCCTTGACGTGTTCCGGGTACCAGGTGATCTGCTGGTTGAGTTCGACCATCCGGTCGCGGAACTCGGTGACCTTGATGAACCAGGACGACACCGCCCGATAGATCAACGGGTTCCGGCACCGCCAGCAGTGCGGGTACGAGTGGTCGTACGTCTCGTGCCGCAGAAGTACCGCCCCGTTCACGGCGGCGGCCCCCGACTGGTTCTTCAGGTCGCGGATGATCTGCGGGTTGGCGTCGAAGACGTGCTGGCCGGCGTAGTCGGGAACCGTCGCGTCGAACCTGCCCTTGGAATCGACCGGGGTGACGGCCGCGATGTCCGCCGCGTCAGCGGTGGCCTTGTCGTCCTCACCGTAGGCGGGTGCCATGTGTACGATGCCGGTGCCGTCCTCGGTGGTGACGAATTCACCCGGCAGTACGCGAAAGGCGTTGGGCGAGTCCATGAAGTACGGGAACGGCGGAAGGTACTGCACGCCGAGCAGCTCCCGACCGGGGTAGGAACCGACCACGGTCGGCTCGTCACCCAACTCCCTGGCGTACGCCGCCAGGCGTGGCTCGGCGAGGATGTAGCGCCTGCCGTCGGATCCCTCCACCAGTACGTAGGTCACGTCGGGGTTGACGGCCACGGCCTGGTTGGACGGAAGCGTCCACGGCGTCGTCGTCCAGACCAGCAGATGTGAACCCGCCAAGGGCCCGTCGGCCACTCGGAGTCCGACGGTGACCGCGGGGTCCTGCCGGTTCTGGTAGACGTCGTCGTCCATCCGCAGTTCGTGGCTGGACAGGGGAGTCTCGTCGTTCCAGCAGTACGGGAGGACGCGGTTGCCCTCGTAGGCCAGGCCCTTGTCCCACAGCTGCTTGAACGCCCAGAGCACCGACTCCATGAAGCCGAGGTCCAGGGTCTTGTAGTCGTCGTCGAAGTCGACCCACCGGGCCTGACGGGTGACGTAGGCCCGCCATTCCTCGGAGTACTTCATGACGGATGCGCGGCAGGCCTCGTTGAACTTGTCAATGCCCAGTTCCTCGATCTGCGACTTCTCGGTGATGCCGAGCTGGCGCTGCACCTCCAACTCGGCGGGCAGCCCGTGGGTGTCCCAGCCGAACCGGCGCTCCACCTTGTAGCCGCGCATGGTCTGGTAACGCGGGACGATGTCCTTGACGTAACCGGTCAGCAGGTGACCGTAGTGCGGCAGGCCGTTCGCGAACGGAGGGCCGTCGTAGAACACGTACTCCTCTGCGCCGTCGCGCTGCTCGATGCTGGCGCGAAAGGTGTCGTCGCGATCCCAGTAGTCCAGTACTTCGACCTCGAGGTCCGGAAAGCTCGGCGATCCGCTCGCGGGTCTGGGATAGGCCGTCACCGGTGTTCGTCTCCTGTGCCCATGGTCGACAAGGCACGGGGACGACGTCGCGCCCGTGCGCGAACACCGCGGTACCACCCCGCTTGCGCGCACCAGGCGCGCCGCTCGAATGTGGGCGATGACGGGCCCACCCGTTCGGTTCTACTGGGCGTTCCCGATCAACGATCGGACGCCGTTCTTCCGAAGACTCCCCGGTGATGGCCGGATCGATGCCTGTGCGCAGATTCTAGACCCCACGGCGGCCGACGAGCCAAACGCTAGTGGGCAAGCGCCAACTCGGGCGTGGAATGGATCGGCGGGGTGGCCTCCGAGGTCAGCTCGATCAACGCCAGCGGGAACTGCTCCGCCAGTTCCGCCACTGTGTAGCACTCGAAGCTGCGGGCGTCGAACCACCAGTCCAAGGCCATGACGTTTCCGTCCCGGTACGCGCGGAGCTCGAGGACGTGGCCCAGGTACGGCCGCGCGACGGCGGTGTCGCCGTTGACAAACAGGACGTCTGACACCGGCTGCGCCCGTGGATCGTCGGGCACGCCGTGCACGATGCGACGGACGGCCAGCGCTTCGAGCGCGCGGTGGACGCGCGCGAGCATCTCGTCGGCGTCGACCTGCCCGGGAGCCGCGCACTGCAACGTCACCGGGTGTACGCGGGTGCCGTAGCCGGGCACGTCGACGGCCACGGAGCCACTTCCGATGGTCCGCTCGATCGCGCGGCCCAATGCGGCGAGGAGAATCTCGTCGCTCGTTAGCCCCAGCACCTCGGCGGCGCCGTCGAGTTCCATGGTCAACAGCGGCGAAAGGGGTGCCGTCACCAATTCCAGATCCTCGACACAAGGATGGCCGCCGGCGTCGTAATCGGTCAGCTGCATGTTTGCGCGCGTCATGGGGCGAAGGCTACACGATCGTCCCAAAAATGGGACACATCTGCCAATACCGTGACGGCAGTGTCAATACAACGCTCGTTGTCCGATTTGCGGCT
>NZ_DASQEU010000184.1:0-16316 GCF_035633495.1 Mycobacterium sp.
GACTTCACCAACCGCAACACCACCTTCATGACCTGGAATCTCATGCATCTGGCTCGGATGCTCCGGGCGGGCGGCGGCGTGCCGGCGTACGGGAACATCCGTTCCGGATGGGATGCGGGGTGTCGTTACGATTTCGCAAACCCCGAGTACCGCTGAGGAGCTAATATCTTGTTCCGATGACCGGGACGGTGGAAGACGAATCGGCCCTCATCGCCGCAGTGCGCTGCGGCGATGAGACGGTGTTCGCCCACCTCGTCGACTCCTACACTCCATCGCTGTTGCGGGTAGCTCGGGGCTACGTGCCAAGCCATGAGATCGCCGAAGAGGTGGTCCAGGAGACATGGATCGCGCTGGTGAAGGGGATCGGAAGATTCGAGGGCCGATCCTCCTTGCGGACTTGGCTTTTCGCGATCATGATCAACATCGCCAAGGCGCGCGGCGTGCGGGAGCGCCGCGCCGCCGACGCCGCCATCGCCGCATTCACCGGTGGAACCTTCGACCCGGCACGGTTCCGGGCCGCCGGTGAACCGTGGTCTGGGCACTGGAAGGACGTCGAAGCGCCCTCGCCCTTCCCGGACACACCGGAGGGGTCCGTACTGGGTGACGAACTGGTGGCGGTCGCCCGCCGTGAACTCGACAAGCTGCCGGAACGGCAACGGGTGGTCGTCACGCTACGGGACATGCTCGGATTCGACTCGGGTGAGGTATGCGAACTGATGGACATCAGCGTGGCCAATCAGCGGGTGCTGCTGCACCGCGGCCGGGCCGCGATTCGCCAAGTACTCGAGGGGTACTTGCGGGGGGCGCAGGTATGAGCACCCGACCGATGGACTGCAAGGAGCTGGTCGAACTCGTTACTGCCTATCTCGACGGCGGACTCGACCCCGACACGCGGGCTCGGTTCGATGCCCACCTCACCGAATGCGACGACTGTAGTAACTGTCTGCAGCAGTTTCGCGTCACCGTGGCCACCGTCGGCAAGATCGGCAGCGAGCAACTCGATGCCGACTTCCGCAACCGTCTGCTCCTCGCCTTCCGCGACTTCACCTCACCCTGAGTTGGGCGACGGCGCGATGACGCCGATCGCACAGAATGTCGTCGCGCCGGGCGAACTGGCGCAGAAGTCCCGCCCGCCAGCAGATCCGATGTAACGCCAAGTGCGTTCCGCCACACCAATCCCTGAATGGACACACAGTCTGGACGTCGAAGGGCGGCCAGCAGGACAGATGGAGATATTGAACATGAGGTTATACAGGGTGATTCGGCGCACCAGGCGGACGAGCCTGCTGGCTGGCGTCGCAGTATCGTTGGGGATACTCACCGCGTGCTCGGCGGGAACCACGGAACCGGCCGGGCCCACGAACGCCGTGGCCATGCCACAGACGGCGACCTACATCGCCGACATGCCCGGCACGTCGGGTACGACGATGACGATGGCCATCACCGTCGAGGACGACAAGGTCATCGCATACGCCACCAATGGCACGAACGACGAGGCGTACTTCGTCGGCACCCAGACCGCCGGTCAGATGGACCTGGCGTCGATGTATGGCGACAACCTCACTGCATCCTTCGACGGGTCGAAGGTCAACGGCGAGATCACGATGAACGACGGTGAGTCCGCGCCGGTGAGCTTCGCCGCGTCATCGGTCGCGGCTCCGGCCGGGCTCTACACCGCCACCCAGGGCAATGCCCGCGCCTCGTTCGTGGTGCGGCCCGATCGCACCATGGTCGGTGTCATGAACAACAGCGCGCCTGGAGACCACAAGGTGACCGACGCGATCGCTGCCCAGGATCAAGCGTTCAAGGACGGCGTCCGCCAGATGCGTCTCGACCAGCAGATGCAGCAAGCTCCGCAGATGACCTACGGCACCTGGTCGATGACCATGAACGGCACCAAGGTCACCGCCGTGCGGGTTACGGGTGGTATGGCCATCTGACCGTGACGGCCGGCCCCGTATGGGTGGTAGCTCATCTCGTACGGGGTACGGGCCGTTCGGGACTCCTCGGATGGCCTGTGATCGAACGGATCTCATACCGTTCGATTTGGGCTCGTCACGCTCTCGTACCGAGAAGAAGGCCCGAGGCCACCGCGTCGCCATTGCGACGGGCAAAGCTTCCGGGTGCACTTCTGGCTCGGAAACGCGTACGCGGAACAGATCTCGGCCGCCACCGACCGCACCGTCGACGCGACCGCCGCCGAGACCGGGGCATCGGTTCAGAACATTCAGCAACTCGTCAGCGGGACGTACCAGGTGGCGGTCTCGCTGGCCAAACGCCTTGCATTTCTCCGTGCGGCCTGCCTCGCCGCAGGCCGGGAACCGACTGACTTGTCCCTGGCGGTGGCGCTGCGCGATCCGCACGTCGACGACCTTGTCGGGGCTCGCCGAGTTGGGCGTCGACGAACTCGTGATCTTCGCGGGTCCGGCGGAACGAACCGCCGACTCATCGGAATGGCTAGCGCGGCTGGCCGCTCGCTGGATGCCGATGCTTGGTTGAGTCACAACGACCGGGTCGGCCGCGCTGGCACCTACAGCCCGAACCGCCCCAACACCTGACGCACCACGCCCTCTGACTCGCCGGTCGGTGGCTGTCGGTCGGCGTAGGGCCATGGACGGTTGCGCTCCGGCACCGATGTCGCCCGCGCCTGCTTGAGTTGCATCCGCAGGTGCGCTCGAAGGTCGTGCAGCGCGGGGTCGGTCCACCGGTTGTCGGCCTCGATGGGGTCGGCGGTCAGGTCGTACAGCTCCCACTGGTCGTCCAACGGATCGGTGCGGTAGGCCTCGCCGCCGATCCCATTGGCGGCCAGTTGGCGCACGCCGGGTTCGGTCCAGGTCGACGGATCGTCGAAGGTACGCACCAGCTTCCACAGATTTCCCGCGCCGAGCGCAGCCTCTGCGTCGCTGACGCGGACCACCAGGCCCTCGAAGTTCGAGGCGACGTGCGCAGGAATACTGATACGAAGCGGCACAGGCGGATTCACCGTCAGGCCCATCCCCCTGGCTGCCGCCGATGCGCCGGTGTCACCTTCGAGGACGTTGTCCCGCGTCATCAGGTAGATCGCTCGGTGGTCGTCGGCCGGTGCCCCGTCCACCACCGGCATCAGGTCGCGGCCCGGTAGCGGGTGAACTTCCGAGAACGACTCGGAGAGTGTGTCGGCGACGACTTCGACGTCGACACCGGCGGCGCCGAGCAGTGTCGGCACCAGGTCGACGTGTGACGTCGGTGCGGACACCACGCGTGCCCGGGTCGCAGCTTCACCGATGCGAGCGATGACGAACGGCACCCGGGTCGCCTCGTCGTACAGGTTGAACCACTTCTGATGCAGTCCGCCATGCGCGCCGAGCAGATCGCCGTGATCCGACGTGCGCACCAGAACGGCGTTCTCGGATCCGCCCTCGGTGACCGCGCGACGGACGCGGTCGAGCGGTCCGTCCACTTCGGCGTGCAGACGGTAGTAGAGGTCGCGGTACTTCTGCGCATTTCGCTTGTAGCTGCGGGCGATCGCGGGCGCCGGGCCGTATCCGGAGTAGTACGCCTCACGGAAGGCGATCTGCGCGGCGGGTTTGGTGCGCAGGTCCTCCTCGGCGGTCGGCGGGGCGGGCACGTGCGGTGGATCCATCGAGGTGTAGGGCGTCAGCGGGTTGCGTCGTACCCACGCCGGGAACAGCACGATGTCGTGCGGGTTGACGAAGCTGGCCACGAGGAGGAACGGCCGCAGCGCCTCCTCGTCGCCGGCGCGACGGCGCTCATACCGGTCGTTCAGCCATGCGACGATTCGGTCGGCGAACAGCGGGTCACGTCGAAAACCGCTGTTGGACATGGACGCACCGTGCGGTTCGGGTCCCACCCAGCCGGAGAAGCCGTACGGCCCGAGGGGGTCGGCGTCGAGATAACGCCGAACGGCGGCTTGGTCGACGACGCCCTCGTCGTCGTTGGTGGCCAACGGGTCACCCGTCTCCGGGTCCTCCAGGTCGGCGTGCGAGATGTGCCACTTGCCGTCGTAGTGCGTGTCGTAGCCCGCGGCGCGGAACCAGTTGCCGAGCGTCGGCACCTCCCCGGCGCGCAGCCACCGCAGCCGGGAATCGTCGTACCGCTTACCGATGCCGTCCGTTTGAGTGACGCCGTGCAGATCGGGATACTGACCGGTGAAGATCGTCGGGCGACTCGGCACGCACGCCAGCGACCCCGTGTAGTGCCGCGCGAAACTCACGCCGTGCTCTTCGAACCAGCGGCGGCCGCCGAGGGCGCGTCGTCGCCAGGCCAGCACGTCGGCCGACTCGTAGGGCGGCACGGCGCGTTCCTCGTCGGTCATCAGGATGACGACGTCGGGCCGGTCAGGCATGGAGGTTCTCCGTTCGTCGTGTCAAACCGGTGAGCATCGAGTCGGACTCCTTGGCCATGCCGCGGCAGACGACCCATTCAGCCGCCCGGGCGACCGGACCCGTGCCGATCTCGACCCTGCTGGTCAGCGTCACCTCGGTGGCATCACCGGTCGACCGCAACGTCCAGCGGTTGACGACGCTGCGCAACCTGCCGGGCAGGCCCTCGACGTCGTAGGCCAGGGCCGTGCGCGGGGTGAACTCGGTGATGCGCTCCACCAGCACGTTGCGGCCAATCTGCACACGGCGCGTGGTTCCCACCGCCCCACCGTGCGGACCCTGATTGAGGATGCACGAATGATCGACGTTGTCCGCCCACGAACTCAGGGAACCGAAGTCGGCGAGTACGTCCCAGATGGCCTGCGGCGGGGCGGTTATCGTTCGGCTGCGGCTGATGTCTGCCACACCGCCATCAAACACCATCGCAGGCGTAGATGTGGCGCGACTTCGAGACTCGTGACCGCTAGATCATGTCGTTTCTGGTCAGCCAGCGCATCACCGGCCAGCCGACGAACACCGGCAGCCAGCAGGTGAGCACGCGGTACAACAACACCGACGGGACCGCGACGGCAGCGGGCACTCCGAACGCCGCAAGGCCACCGATCAGCGCTGCCTCGACCGCGCCTACACCGCCGGGAGTCGGGGCGGCCGAGGCGAGAGTTCCGCCGATCATCGTGACGACGGTGACGGTCACGAAGGTAGTGCCGCCGCCGAAGGCCTCGACGCTGGCCCACAACGCCAACGCTGCGCCCAGAGTGGTTGCGGCACAGCCGGCCACGATCAGGGCCAGCCGCTTCGGCTCGCGCGCCAGTTCGACCAGTTCACCACCCAACTCCTTGAGGCGAGGCCGCAACTCGGTGCCGAGCCAGCGCCGAAGCGTCGGCACGAGCGTAAAGGTGCCGACGAGCCCGAGGGCCACGCCACCGATCAGATAGAGCACCGTCGTCTTCGGCACGAAGTGCGACAGATTGGCCGACGTCCCGGCGATCACGCTGAAGGAGATCAGCAGTCCGACATGGGTGATCACCTGTACCGACTGCTGCATGGCGACCGCGGCCGTCGCTCGGAGCGCCCCGAGACCCCCCTTCTGCAGGAATCGCGTGCTCAGCGCCAGACCGCCGACACCGGCCGGCGTAGTGGTGGCCGCGAACGTGTTGGCCACCTGCATGATCGCCAGGTGGCGGAAGCTCACGAGCCCCGAAGCGCAGGCCCACAGTGCCGTTGCGGCACCTAGATACGTCAACGCCGACACGGCCAATCCGAGAAGCGCCCACCACCAGTTCGCCGTCCGCAACTCCGAGAAGAAGGCAGGCACCGTGCTGATGAAGGGGTAGGCGACGTACACCAGGGCGACGAGCAGCACCAGTTGGATCACCTGGGTTCTGGTGAAGCGGGTGATCGTCTCGGCCTTGATCTGATCCGCCCCGGTCTGGTGCATCACCTCGTCGCGGGCCGCCGTCATGACGGTGCCCGGATCGACGACCGAGGCGCGGATGTGTCTCGGGAGAGCAGCTTTCGTCAGGCGGCGGGAGGCGATGAGGACGGTGCCCTCACCGAATTCCTCGATGGCGGCACGAACTGCGGATTCGGCACCGAAAATCGCCGTCGTCGACATCAGCAACGCGGCGATGTCTGCCTGCAGGAGAACGTCGGTCGCGCCGTACTCGGCACTGCCGAAGCCGCCGAAGAGTGCCTCGCCGTCGTCGACGGTGATCTCCTTTCCCCGCAGGTCACCGTGGGAGATCTGGTGCCGATGCAGGACGCCGAGCGCCTTCCAGACCGGACCGACGAGGGACTCGTCGGCGGACGACTCGTCGAGCGGCACACCCCGCACCGGGGTGTGGGCATACAGCGTCCAGCCCCGGTCGAGCGCGGCCAGCGCGACTGTCGTACTGTTCGCCACCCCCAGATCTCCGATGGCGATGGCCATCAGCCCGCGGTGCTCGACGGCGCGACGCATCGAAGCGTGCAACGGCGCGGTTTCGCTGTTGCGCAACCGCACTCGCCGCCAGACCTGGCTCATGATTCCACCGCTGCGCTGATTCGGGCCGTACATCTCGACGATCGCCCGCTGCGGCTCGCCGACCTCGGAACCGTCGGGGTCCTCCCCGCCCTCCGATGCCGCCCACAACACCAGCGGTCCCGATCCGGCAGGCCGCACCACCGTCATCCCGGTCACGGCGAAGCCGCGACGGAGCAACGCCCGCACCGCGCCGTCCAGCGGGACCTCCAGCGCCGGTGTCCCGACGACGAGCACCGTCAACGCGCCCACGAACCAGCCGACCGCGAGTCCGAGCAGCGATCGCGCGGGAACGACGGCGCTGACGACGAGGTGGATCGGCACGAAGGCGAGCAGCAGTGCCCACCACCACCGGCGCCAGCGCGCCTCCAACCACGGTCCCGACACCGTGAGCATCGCGGCGAGCATCGCGATCCACCGTGGATCGTCCAGGAACTGTGAGAGAAGGGTCCGCAGCCGGTCGTTCAGATCGAAGTGCCAGCGCGGCGCCGCGAAGCCGCTGGAGTTGATCGATAGCGCGAGGATGGCGATCAGACCTGCCGCGGCGTAGGCGCCGAGGAGCCGCCACTGGCGGGCGGTGATCAGCCCGATGAGGATTGCGAACGGAAGAGCCAGGATTGCGACGCCGTAGGCCAGATACACCAGGTTGGACTGGGTCGGGGTCAGGACGCCCACGATCCCCGAGATCGACCGTTCGAGGGCGACCCAGTCCCTGCGCGTGATCAGCGAGCTGGTGATGACGAAGGCCAGGAACGCGGTCGCCAGGGCCAGTCGGAAGATGTCGTTGGTGCGCCGGACGAGCGGCTGAAGCAAATCTCCGGTAACGGAGACTTCCCGCCCGTCAACTCGCATGTCTGAGGATCTCTCGGATCGGTGCCGGCACCGCGTGGGTCAGCGGCGTGCGGCCAACCTATCCCAGCCCTTGGCCCGCACCCGCGATTGTCCACCCGCCCGTATGGATGTCGTCAAGGTGCGGCCCCGGCGCGTAAGAATCGCGTTGACGCCGATTCCCGGGGCCGGCGAAGGCAGTAGACAAGCAGATGTGAGCAATCTGGTGCAGGTCCTTTCGATGATGGCCGTCCCGGCGACGGTGCTGCTGACGTGTCGCTACCTGAACGTCCGCGGCGCGACACGGGATGACGTCAACCGTTGACCGGAGCTAGGTGTGGGTGCCACCGTCGACCCGCACCTCGGTGCCCGTGACCCAGTAGGCGTCGGAGGAGTCGAGCATCGCCACGACGCTGGCCACCGCGTCGGGTTTGGCGAACATCGCACCGTCGTCGAGTGGCAGCACGGCCATGATCTTGCCGAGCAACGAGAAGTCCATGTCGTCGGGCAGTCCCGGTCCGACACTTTGCTTCGACTCGCCGACGCCGTCGGTCATCCCGGAGGAGATCGATCCCGGCTGCACGCAGTTGAACCGGATGCGCTCCTTGCTGAACTCCAGCGCCAGGGCGTGCGTCATCGCCTGGATGCCGCCCTTGGATGCTGCGTACGCCGACATGTACGGGTGGGCGAAGCTCGCCGAGGTGGAGCTGAAGTTGACGACTGCGGCCGTATTGCCTTGTCGCAGAGCCGGAATCACTTCGCGGGTGACGAGGAACGTCCCGATGAGGTTCACCCGCACGATCTTCTCGAAGTCGGCCAGCGTGGTGTCGGCGAAGTGCGACGACCGAAGGATGCCCGCGGCGTTGACCAACGTGTCCAGCCCGCCCATCGTGTCGACCGCTTCTGCCACCCCGGCCTGGACGGACGCTTCGTCACCGACGTCCATCCGCACCGTCGACAACCGGTTACCGTACGCGTCGGCCTTGGCGACGGTGTCCTTCAACCCGGATTCGCTGACGTCGGCCGCAACGACCCGGCCACCCTCGTCGAGGATGCGCAGGACGGTGGCCTGCCCGATGCCGGAGCCGCCGCCGGTGATGAGGACGCGACGGTCGGCGTAGCGCGGAAGTGAGGAAGACATGGGCCGAATGACGCCCCTCGAGTGCCTCGGTGTCAGCCGGTCTCGTGATCAGAGTGGGGCCGAGCGTCCAGCCATGTGAAGAGCAGCGAGATGGCTGAACAACATGGCGGCTCCGATCGGATTACCGCCGCCGGGGTAGACGGTGCCGCTGACGGCGGCCATCGTGTTCCCGGCGGCATACAGCCCGGGTATCGGTCGCCCCTCGGCGTCGAGCACGCGGGCGTCGGTGTCGGTGAGCAGCCCGCCCTTGGTGCCGAGGTCGGACAGCCCGAACGCGGCGGCATGGTAGGGCGGCTGATCGATGGGCACCAAGGGCGATGCGCCGCCGGTGAAGGTGCGATCGTAGGCCTCGTCGCCACGGCCGAAGTCTCGGTCGACGCCGTCGGCCACCAACTCGTTGAATCGCGACACCGTGGAGATGAGGTGGGCGGGCGGCACCCCGATGATCGCTGCGAGGTCGTCCAAGGTGTCGGCGGTGTGCCACAGCCCGGCGTCGCGGTAGCGCTCGGTCGCGACCAGCGACACGCTCGTCGACTTCACCGGCGGGATCTCGCCCGCTCTGTCGTCGTAGATCATCCAGAATGGCAGTTCCATTGCGCCGGAGTCGATCTGGCTGATGACCGTGCGACCCAATCTGTCGTAAGGGCCGGATTCGTTGACGAAGCGCCGTCCGTCGGAGTTGACGAAGATGCCGCCTGTGAACCACAGGGAGAACGTCGACCGGCCATCGGGGTGCGTCAATCCCGGCGACCACCACGCCTGGTCCATCAGGTCGGTGGCGGCGCCGACGCGGATGGCGGCTCGGTGTGCCGCGCCGTCGTTGCCCGGCGCGCCCATGGTGTCCTCGACCCGGCCGGGGACGCCGAACGACTGCCGCATCCGCGCGTTCTGCTCGAAACCGCCTGCGGCGAGCAGCGCCCCGCGGCGGGCGCCGATCCGCACCTGCTCGCCATCGCGCCGAACGACCACTCCGGTGACGGCGCCGTCGTCGACGACGAGATCGGTCAGGGGGGAGTCGAGGTGGATCCCCGCGTCTGGGAAGCGGCGAAGCGCGGCCAGAAAGCGACCGATCAGGGCGCGCCCACCGGTGAGCAGTTCCGGTGCGGGCACGCCGAGGCGCTCGTTGTCGAGCGGTCCGCGGACCCGGTCGGCGTATGGCCCGAGTGCGTCCGCGTGCAGCGCCCTGGACACGATGTGGCGCATCCCGTCCAGGCGGGCGCCGGGTGCGCTACCGAAGTAGTCGGGCCACGGCAACACCTTGAACGCGAAGGCGTCGTCCTCCTCGAGATACTCGATCAGTCGCGCGCCACCGCGGACGTACGCGTCCTGCAGCTCACGTGGCGTGCGGTCGCCGACCACGGCGTGGAAGTAGGTCAGGGCTTCCTCGATGGTGTCGTCGACGCCAGCGCGGCGCAGCACCGGATTGCACGGGAACCACATCCCACCGCCCCCGGAGAACGCCGTCGTGCCCCCGAACTTGTCTCCTCCCTCGACCAAGGCCACGGACAGGCCCTCGCGTGCCGCGGTGTAGGCGCCGGTGACTCCACCACCGGAGCCGACGACGACGACGTCGACGGTCTCGTCCCAGTTGGCTGATGCGTGAGTGGCCACGGCGAATCCCTAACTCCGGAGAGTGAATCCGGCATCCAGCGGCCACGAGGTGCCGGTGATGAACGCCGCTTCGTCGGAGACGAGCCAGGCCACCGCGGCGGCGATCTGCGCGGGCTGCAGCAGTGCGATCGGAAGGGCGTTCAGCTGGCTGGCGAGCCACGGATCACCGGCCGCGGACAGCCTCATCGTGGTCTCGTTGAGGATCATGTCGGTCGCCACGCCGCTGGGGTGGATCGTGTTCACCCGGATCGAGTGTTCGGCGAGTTGGTCCGCCCAGACCTGCATGAGGGCCACCAGTCCCCGTTTGGATGCGGCGTAGCCTTGAACGCCTGCCCGCTCGGTGCCGGAGGCCCTGATGCCCTGGGTGGAACTGGCCAGCACGATGGATCCGCCGCGTCCGCCGGCGATCAGGGCGGGAATGGCCGCATCCACGGTGTTCCAGGCGCCGATCAGGTTGACCTCGACGACGTCGCGGAACGTCTGCCGCCGCTGGTCGGTGTCGCTGACCCTGATGATGCCCGCGTTGGCGATGACGACGTCGAGGCGGCCGAACTCCTCGACACCCTCCGCGACGGCAGCGTCGACCGCGTCGGGATCGCGTACGTCGGCCTGCCCGGCAAGGATTCGACGGCCCTGGCCCTCAACGAGTTTCACCGTTTCGGCCAGGTCCGCGGGGGTCGAGCCCGGGTAGTCCGTGGAGTCGAACTCGGCGCAGACGTCGATCGCGATGATGTCGGCGCCCTCGCTGGCGAGCTTGACGGCGTGCGCCCGGCCCATTCCGCGTGCGGCACCGGTGATGAAGGCGACCTTGCCGGTCATGGTTCCCATGGTCAGTCCTTCGGAAAGTCGACGTCCTTGGTGACCGCTTCCCATTCGTCGATCGACGCGGAGAAGGCGGTGAGCTTGTCGCGTACCGCCTTGAGGACGTCGCGGCCGAGTAGAAGGCGCAACGGCGGCTCGTCGAGAGTGGTCACCATCAGCACGGCCTCGGCCACCTTGCGCGGGTCCCCGGGCAGGTGGTTGGCGAACTCCTTGATCATCGTCTTGCGGGCGCCGACGTTCTCGGCGTAATCGCCTATCGGCGTGGACGACTCCCACATCGATCGCGCCGCCCAATCGGTGCGGAACGCCCCGGGTTCGATCGCCGTCACCTTGATGCCGAACGGCTCGACCTCCTGCGCCAGGGCTTCGGTCAGCGCCTCGAGCGCGAACTTCGTCGAGGAGTAGTACGCATTGGGCGGGTTGGCCACCAGGCCGGTCATCGACGAGATGTTCACGATGTGCCCGGACTGGCGGGCACGCATGGCGGGCAGCACGGCCTTGATGGTGTCGACCACGCCGAAGTAGTTGGTGTCGAAGAGCTTTCGGACCTGCTCGTCCTCGCCTTCCTCGATCGCGGACAAGTAACCGTTGCCCGCGTTGTTGACCAGGACGTCGATGCCGCCGAATGCCTGGTCGGCGGCGCGAACCGCCGCGGCGATCTGGTCCTTGTCGGTGACGTCGAGGGCCACGATCACCGCGCGGTCGCCGAAGTCGTCGGCGAAGTCGGCCACGGTCTCGGTGCGTCGTGCGGTCACCACCACGGAGTGGCCCGCTTCCAATGCGGCACTGGCGATCTCGCGACCGATACCGGTGGAGCACCCGGTGACCAACCAGCGAGCCATGTCAGAGTGTCCCTTCGGGCAGGCGGCGCAGATATGCCGCGTGGCGGTCGGCGAGCTCGGTCGCCCGCTCTCGTTCGGACACTCGGCGCAACGTCGGAACGTCTGACTCGAGGTCGTCGAGCTTCACCACGCGACCGCGGGCACCGAGGTCCTCCTTCGGCCCGTCGCCACCGAATTCGGCCATCCGCAGCGTCAGGATGCCTTCGTTGAGGCCGTCGGAGTCGATCCAGTTGGCAACGCCGGGATCGGTGGGGGCGATGACGTAGGTGAAGGTGCCGTCCTCGTTGGGTACCGACTGCGCCTTGTTGAGGCTGCCGGTGCGATCGACGATGTTCAGCGTGGTGCCCCAGATGTTGCTCAGCGGTACGGTGAAATACTCGGCGCCGCCGTCGCTGACGTCGACGACGAAGGACTCGTCGGGGTTCAGGTCGAATCGGCCCATCACGTACACCTGGTTGCGCATCGCACCGACCTTGTCGGCCGACCAGGCGAGGTTGAAGTCGTTGGGTGCCATCTTGTAGACGCCGTGGCTGAGCTTTCCCGTGAAGTTGGCGAAGTGGGCCATCATCGCCGCGGTGGCGTCGGCCTGTTCGTCGAGCGTTCTCGCCGCAGTGGTGGGCTCGCCGCCAAGGCGTTGCACCGTAAGGTGATTCGCGTCGTCGCGGTCCCAGTTCAGCAGCACGTCCCGGATGTAGAACTCGCGCGCCGCCGGCGTGGACTGCACGTGGTTGGGCCGCCCGCTCGCCGGATCGGCGTCGACGGTGATGGTGAACGATCCATCGGACTCGACCTCCATGGTGCGGCCGTTGAGCACCGCGACGGTGCCCATGTCGGCATCCCACAGCGTGAAGTAGTTTCTCGGTCATGCGGTGCTCGCCGACGCGGCCGTGGATCTCGTAGCGCTCGTCACCGGAGATCGGGATCACGCGGTAGACGCTGTCGGGGTTGTCTATGCCCCAACGTGATCCGGGGATCTGGCGGTTCGCCACCGGGTGACCCAACCGGGTGATGCAGCTGACCTTCGGCCGCAGCTCGTCCTGATTGGACGACCACACCGCGGCGGAGAACATCACCTCGGTGAAGGCGTCGTCGAAGCACGCACGCATCGCATCGGAGGCCTTCGCCCGCCCCAGCCACGTCTCGGCGACGCTGTGGTAAGCCGCCTTGACGGTCGGGTGAGCCGTGAGTTCGAGTGCCGCCAGCTCCTGCTCGTGCTGCGACGCCGTCGCCACCGGATCACCTTCGAAGTCAGACATGGTTCCATCCTCGGGATCCGGCGCCCGCACGGAACCGGGAGTCGTAGGTGGCGAAGCGCTCGTCGATCTGGGTGTCGCTGAGCCCGAAGTCGGTTGCGGCGTAGGACGGGCGGGCCGCCTCCTTCGGACGCTCGACGAGCCAGCGCCGCATCGCCGACTCCGCCCCGGCGCTCAGTGGCACGCCGATCGCGTCATACACACGGACACCTGACCGATCGGATCGGCGACCGCGTCGGCGAACTCCACGTCCGTGCAGAGCGCGGAGTCGTCGGCCCACCCGTCACGGGTGGCCATCGCGCGGTCGTTCGTCCAACCCATCCGTTGCAGCCACTCGGCGCCAACGCGGTCCCGGTCCACCCGATCTGCGTGCATCGCGTGCAGGGTGGCGTTGAGGCTGGCGCCGGACGGAATCGTCTCTCGCGGATCGCGGTGCATGTGTACGACGTGGGCGCCCGACTCGGGTACGTGCGACAGGAAGGCGTCGGTGAGGAAGACGATCTCCTCTTCGGGCTCGCGGGCGTACATGGGGTGAATGGCGAACAGTTCGGGCGCCAGCTCGCGCGTCGTGGCCTTGCGCTGCTCGCTGACGACGATGCGCGGGTCCTCTTCCTGCGACCACCGGTGGTCCAGCTTCGGCGCGACCTCGACCACCTCCCAGCCGTACGCACAGTGGAATTCGCAGTCCGCGGCCAGGAGTCGCTGCAGGAGGGTGGTGCCGCTGCGCATCATGCCGACGACCACGATGGGCGCGACGATCGTCTCCTCCAGAATTTCGGGACGTCGCCGGATCCACTCCTGGGCGCGCAGGCGCATCCTCAGACTGTGCACGAGACCCGATCGCAGAATGTGCATGCCGACGTAGTTGAGGTCGGCGGCGGCGTAGTCGTCTGTCAGGACGGCGAGCGCTTCCTCGAACGGCAGGGGACCCCAGTCGCCCAGCCCCTCCTTCTGCTGCGCGCTGGCCGCGAGGTGAGCCGGGTCGAACGGGTGCGCCACGGGGTCAGAACTTCAGGTGGTGGCTGGTGTCGCCGATCTGATCGACGTACATGGTCCTGGTGTCGAACCACCACGAACCGTCGACGCGGTGAAAGGTGTCGCGGTAGTGGCCCGTCACGATGATCTGCAACGGCAGGTCGGGCGTGGCCTGGGTGACGCAGTAGTAGGCGCTCGAGTGCGCGGTGCCTGCCGCGTCGTCGACGTGGACCTGCACGTTGCTGGTCAGGTGCTTGGTCTTGGGTGTGCCGTCGTCGTAGAGGCGGGTCGCCATCTCGTACATCTGACGAGCCCCGGTGACACCGGTGAAGACCGTCTCCGGCGGGCCGTCCTCGACGCCGCAGATCCGGCCGTGCGCGAACAGTGCGGCCACCCCGTCCAGGTCGCCTGCGTCGAGCCGCTCGGCGTACGTGTACAGCAGGTTCTCGATCTGCCGGGCACTGTCCGTCATGTCGGCAGCTGGCTCCTCATCGAACCGAAGTTGGCAGAGCCGACCGGAATTCCGGTCTTCAACCGAAGACAACCAGCCGGGCTTGGCGATGTCAACGATCCGGTCCACGCGCACGTGGTTAATCTCAGTGCGTGACATCAACCTGGTCGCCGACCCGACTCGGCAATCTGACCGGCAAGCGCGTCATCGTGACGGGAGCCACCAACGGCGTGGGTCTGGCGACGGCGGGTGCCCTCGCCCACGCCGGCGCTCACGTCATCCTCGCGGTGCGCAACGTCGAACTGGGCGCACAGCGGGCGGCCGAGATGGGCGGCGACACGTCGGTGGTCAAGCTCGACCTCGCCGAGCAGGCGTCGGTGCGGGCGTTCCCCGACCTGTTCGACGGTGACGTGGACATCCTGATCAACAACGCCGGGGTGGTCGCGCAGAACCGCTCCGAGACGGTCGACGGTTTCGAGATGACGCTGGGCACGAACTTCCTCGGCCCATTCGCCCTGACCAATCTTCTGTTCGGTCGGGTGCGCTCGCAGATCATCAACGTCGGCTCCGATGCGCACAAGTCGGCGAAGATCGGTCTCGACGATCCGCATCTGCGCACGCGCAAGTGGTCGGCGTTCCCCGCCTACGGCCGCTCCAAGCTTGCGGTAATGCTGTGGGGCCTCGAGCTCGACCGGCGTCTGCGCGCCGCGGGTTCATCAGTCACCAGCCAGCTGACCCACCCCGGTTGGGTGGCGTCGAACCTGTCGAACGTCTCCGACAAGCGGGTGATGTCGGCGTTCCATTTGGTGGTGAAGTCGGCGGCCAACGTGTTGGCCAACGACATCGACGCGGGCGCGGCGCCGACGCTGTACTGCATCAGCGAACCCATTCCGCCAGGCAGCTACGTGGGCATCGACAGCAGGTTCGGATTGAAGGGTGGCCCGACGTTGAGTGGCCGCGCCGCTGAGGCCTGCGACTACGAGATCGCTGCTCGACTGGTCGCATTTGCCGAGAACGAGACGGACACAACGCTTCCCGTGTGAAGGGTCAGCCGCGGGCAAGTGCCCAGCGGATGCCGCCGACCAGGGTCCGGCCTGCCACGCGGACGGCGGTGGTCTCCAGTGGCGGCAGGTAGGGCAGCCGCAGCGGCAGTCGCGCCCACGCCGGCAGCATGGCCACCGAGGTGGCGGCCAGGACCGCATATGGCGGCTTGGCCAGCAGGGGCAATGGTGGAGTCAGCAGCAGGAACTTGGCTGCCTCCCGCGCCGCCGGGGTGCTGCTCATCTCGGGTCGATAGTCCGCGATCCGCTGCTTCAACTCCCGCTCGGTGAGCGGTGGGTCGAGCACCCCGAGTGCGGTGGCGACGCGGGCGGTGTCGGCGACGTAGTCGTCGCGGCCCTGCTGATCCAGTGGATTGGCTCCGTAAAGCTGATGCGCCAGAAGGAAACTGTCCGCCTCGGCGATGTGCACCCACTCGAGGAGGTGCGGGTCGGACGCCTCGTAAGGTCGTCCGTCCGCGGCGGTCCCATGTACCCGTCGATGGATCCCGCGGACCTTGTCGACGGCACGCTGGGCATCGTCGGCCGGGCCGAAGGTCGTGACGGCAAGGAAGGTGCTGGTGCGCTGCAGCCGCCCCCACGGATCGCCCTTGTAGTCGGAGTGTCCGGCGACGCCCGCCATCGCCAGCGGGTGCAACGACTGCAGAAGCAGGGCGCGCAATCCGCCGACGAACATCGACGCGTCGCCGTGCACCCGCCTGATCGGGCGGTCCTCGCCGAACCATCGTGGGCCGGGGGTTTCGTGGATGCGGGTCCGGTTGGCCGGGCCGTCGGGACCAGCGACCATGCCGAAGAGTCGCTGACCGAGGCCGTCCCGGACGGTCGTCAAACCAGGCAGTGCCACGAGTTCGACAGTACGCCCGGTGTCATGGGACTACGTTTCAGACAGTGCGACGAAAGGGTGACGGCGCCATGGCGACGATTCTCGGTGCG
>NZ_DASQEU010000185.1:0-4814 GCF_035633495.1 Mycobacterium sp.
CGGGAGGAGGTCGTCGACCTGATCGGCACGATCGCCAAGTCGGGCACCGCGGAGATGCTCGGCAAGCTGCGGCAGGCCCGGGAGTCCGGCGGCGGGTCGGAGCAGGCGACCGCGGAGATGATCGGACAGTTCGGCGTCGGCTTCTACTCCAGTTTCATGGTCGCCGACCGGGTCGTGCTGGTGACGCGAAAGGCCGGCACCCACACCGGGGTGCGGTGGGAGTCCAACGGTGAGGGGACCTACACCGTCTCCGACGACCCGGACGCGCCGCAGGGCACGGCGGTCACGCTGCACCTCAAGCCCGAGGACGTCGAGGACCAGCTGCACGACTTCGCGAATCCGGCGACCGTCCGCGGCATCGTCAAGCGCTACTCGGACTTCATCACCTGGCCGATCCGGATGGCGCCGGACAACAAGGCGGGCGACCCAGACGACACAGCGGCCGAGCCAATGGTGGTCAACTCCCGCAAGGCGCTGTGGGCGCGTGCGCAGAGCGAGGTGTCGGAGGAGGAGTACGCCGAGTTCTACCACCACGTCAGCCACGACTGGCGGCCGCCGCTGGAGACCATCCGGCTGTCCGCCGAGGGCAATTTCGAGTACCAGGCGCTGCTGTTCCTGCCCAGCCACGCGCCGATGGACCTGTTCATGCGGGAGAGCAAGCGCGGCGTGCAGCTATACGTCAAACGGGTGTTCATCATGGACGACTGCGAGGCGCTGATCCCCGAGTACCTTCGCTTCGTCAAGGGTGTCGTCGACGCGAACGACTTGTCGCTCAACATCTCTCGGGAGATCCTGCAGCAGGACCGGCAGATCCAGTTGATCCGCAAGCGCCTGGTGAAAAAGGTGCTCTCGACGGTGAAATCGATGCTGGAGAAGGAGCCTGAGAAGTACGCGACGTTCTGGACCGAACTCGGCCGGGCCGTCAAGGAGGGCCTGATCTCCGACCATGACAACCGGGACGCGATCCTGGAGATCTGCTCGTTCCCCACCACGCACGGCGCGGACAAGCCGACGACGCTGCACGACTACCTGGAGCGCATGCCCGAGGGCCAGGACTCGATCTACTACGTCACCGGCGAATCCCGGTCGGCGCTGGAGAACTCCCCGCACATGGAGGCCTTCCGCGCGAAGGGCTACGAGGTGCTGCTGCTGACCGACCCGGTGGACGAGGTGTGGGTCGACGCTGTGCCGTCGTTCGAGGAGAAGCCGTTCGTGTCGATCGCCCGGGGCGAGGTGGACCTGGGCGGTGACGACGTCGACGAGGACACCAAGAAGGGTTTCGACGAGCTGCTGTCCTGGATGGCGACCACTCTGGCCGACGACGTCAAGGAGGTCCGGCTCTCGCACCGGCTTGTCGACTCCGCCGCCTGTCTGGTCAACGACCCGGGCGACCTCACTCCGACCCTGGAGAAGATGTACCGGGCGATGGGTCAGGAACTGCCGAAGGTCAAGCGGACCCTGGAGCTGAACCCGCAGCACGCCCTGGTCACCGGGCTCAAGTCCGCCCACGAGGCGCGGGCGGACGATCCCGGGCTGGCCGACACGGCGCACCTGCTCTACGGGATGGCGCTGCTGGCCGAGGGCGGGGAACTGGCGGAACCGGCGTCGTTCGTGGCGATGTTGTCCAAGCGGCTGGAGAGCACCCTGGCTTGATTCACCAAGTCGCTGTGTTGGTCAGCTCGGTGGCTGCGCCCTCAGCCAGGCTGCGCCCTCAGCCAGGCCGCGGCCCGGCGTGGCGAGGCACGGGACAGCCATGCGTCCTGGATGACCTCCGCCAATTCCTGCCTGGTCAGCTCACCGACCCGGCCGGCCCGGAGCAGCACCGATCGGTGGCCGTTGAAATGCGGGGTGGTGAAGAACGGGCTTCTCTCGTCCTGAACCATCGCCAGTTTGTCCTCGTCAGACGGCACCCAGAAGACGATGACATCCGGGTAGCGCTCGCCGGTCTCGGGATCGACGGCGTCAGGGCGCGGCGTGCGGAAGAAGACGAACGACTTTGCGCCCACCTGGTAGACGGGGTTGTCACCCGATCCATGTTCGACCGTGACAAATGGCAGGCCGGCGGCGATCTCGTGCACGTCCTCGACGGAAGCCGGGAGTGTCATGTCCATGTCCCATGTTCTTACTCGGATTGCTCGGCGAAAGCAGCCGCGTCACCAGCTCGAGCCGATCGAAGAAGTGGACTGATCGCTGACGGCCCGAACGCGGACTTACTCGGTCGGCGGTAGCGCGAACTCGCAGCGAGTTCCTGTGGAGCGGCTCAATCGAAGATCGAGAGTCGCGAGTCCGGCCCCGATCGTCTCGGCCAGTGCGACGTACCATGCGTCATAGGCGGTGACGGTGGAACGCAGCTCCCACACTCGGGATGCACACAAGCTGTACGGAAACAGCTCGATGGGCAGCGACATCAGGTCCTGATGAGCGAGTGACGCGACGTCGGTGGAGATTTCGCCGGCAGACGCCGAGCGTCGGAGGATGTTCGCAGCCTCGACCGGCATCAGGTGCGGCGCGGCCAGTGGGCCCGACATCAGCACCTCCTCCGCCCATTCCCCGACCGATCCCCCGTCGATCAGGGCCGCAACCATCACGGACGAGTCGACGACGATCGTCATGCGCGGTCGGCGTCGCGGACAGCGAGCACCTGCTCGACGCTGATCGCGCTGCCGGTCGCGTTTTTCCTGGCGCGGACCCTTGCCACCCACACCTCAGCGTCCGGCCGGCTGGCCATGTCGACCAAGCGCGCCCGCAGGTACTCCTGAAGGGAGCGCCCGGTGAGGGCGGCGCGGGCCGCCAACTCCTCGCTGGCCTCATCGGGGACGTCGCGGATGGTGATGGATTTCGGCACAGCACCATTATGCTGCTCTCGCTGTCGAAATGCCAGCACAGCGCCCTCCGCGCGACGGCGGGGTCGGCGAGAAGCTCGTCCTGCTGGTCATCTTCGCCGCGTTGGTGGGCGTCGGGGCGGTCCTGCTGCTGCGAGCGGGTCGTTCGATGCGACTCGGGACGATCCTGGTGCGCATTCAGGACACCACCGCCGAGATCCGGGTCCGGTTCGCGGTGCTGCTCCTGGTGGCACTCGTGGCATTGGCCGGGCATTTGGGTCTGGAAACGATCCTCGGAGCCTTCCTGGCCGGCGCGATCGTTGGACGGGTGGATCGGGACTCGAGCACGCATCCGCATTTCCGGATCAAGCTCGAAGCCATCGGATACGCGGGATTCGGCCCGTCGGGCACGAAGGCAACCTCGGTGATCGGTCCGTCGAAGCCGGTGCCGAGCGTGGCGCGACGCGGCCCCAACCGAGATTGCCGACCTGTTCACCGCCGCGGCATCGTCTCCCGCCGGGGGTGCACTCGCTTGTGAGGTCGCCGCGCGTCGCGCTCGACGCGGTAGTCCGGAACCTGGTGACCACGACTACCGACCCTCGCGGTGCGCGTGCACGATGTCGCGCGCCGGGCACTGTCCCGCGACAGCGTCGAGGTGGTCCTCGAGGGCCAGATCGTGAGCGTCAAGCCGGTTTTCCTCGACGGCGACGTGCCGACGCTGCAGCCGGAGTTCGACGATGCCCGTGCCGCGGCCGAGGCGCTCCGCGGGCCAGGTCGGTCAAGCGGTAACGCGGGCGCTGTCTCCGGCGGTCGCGGCGAACGAGGTTCCCGACACCATGCGTGCCTGGTCGGAGGCGAGAAAGACGACCAGCGGTACGACGTCTTCGGGCTCGACCCAGGGCACACCGAGCGGGGACTTGGCAGCGAGTGCTTCCGTGGCAGCTTTCTCGTCGCGGTCGAAGTCGCCGCTGGGCTGCGCGCCGCCGTCGGACAGTGCTTGGGCGTATCGATCTTCGTGCCGGGTGAGGACGGTGTTGACCAAGCCCGGAATAACGGCGTTGACGGTGATCCGGTGCGGGCCGAGTTCGAGTGCGGCCGACTTCATCAGTCCGATGATTCCCCACTTGGAGGCCGAGTATGCCGCACCGAATTTCGTGCCGTGCTGACCCTGGGTGGAGGACGTGACGATGATGCGCCCGCCTCCGCGCCGCACGAGGCAGGGTGCGAAGACGCGCAAGGTGTTCGCGGTGCCGGTGAGGTTGACGTCGATCTGGTCGTGCCAGTCCGGGTCGGTCATGTCGAGGAGCGGTTTGAACGCCTGAATGCCGGCGTTGGCGAAGACGATGTCGATCCGGCCCCATTGCGCTTCGATGGCGTCGGCGGCCTCGCGCAGCGCGCCGATGTCGCGCTGGTCGACGATGTGTGCCAGCCATTGCGCACCGGACTCGGACACCAGACGCCCGGTCTCGGCGAGGTCCGCGGGACTGGCTGGCGCGAAATCGAGGGTGGAGCTGACGTGGCCGGCGATGTCGATGCCTGCGATGTCGGCACCGGCGCCGGCCAGAGCAACGGCCGCGGCCCGTCCGATGCCGCGGGCCGCACCGGTGACCACGGCGACCCGCCCCGAGAGCAGCCCCGACTGGATGGGCGGATGTGGCGTGGACACAGGGCGAACCACCTTTCGTCGCCGATGCCGATGCGGCCAGACGCGCTGCTGTCACGGCCGACCGCGTGTGGGTCTACGGACGACCGCATCGCGACTTGACACTACCGGCTCGGTGCGGGTCCAACTGGCCCCTTGAACTTCGGCTCTCCTTCGCAGCGCGCGCGTACAGTCCAGGTGCCGCGGGGCGCATCCACCGACCGTAAAGCGATCACACAGGTTCAGCCGCGCTCCGGCACCGGATGTCACCGGACCGTAAGGACTCCTGCTGGGTGGATCTCGCGACGGCCGATGTCGCCGCGTCCACCGCGTTCCACGGCGCCCTGCCG
>NZ_DASQEU010000186.1:0-20567 GCF_035633495.1 Mycobacterium sp.
CTGGCGGGTTGGGCGCTGCAGCAGCAGACGCGGTTTCTGCAGTCCGCCACTCGGTGAGTATCGCTGGGTATTCGACAACGCGTGCGCAGAAGTCGGGATCGAGGGTCTGGTGCGACCGCCGCGATGACGCTCGACCGGTACGGCCACCTACTCAACGACGATTTGAGCGGTGTGGCCGATGCGTTAGGCAAGGCCATCGACACCACTGCGGTATCTCTGCGGTATTCAGGAGGTAAGAATGGGGCCGAAACGGTCTAAGGACGCTCTGAACTGCAACGCCCCCATAGCCCAATTGGCAGAGGCAGCGGACTTAAAATCCGCACAGTGTCGGTTCGAGTCCGACTGGGGGCACGCTAAACGCGCTGGTAGAAGCGGGGGTAACGCCTTGGCGGGCGATCGCGGAGAGGCCGCTCATGTACGCGGAGCGTACGCGGGCGGGCGACATTAGGCCGAGCTGGCCAACGCTCTGTGAGGCGTTCTTCGAACAGCACGTTCGGCGGTCAGCCGCGCCGGTGACTTTCTCGGCGTGGCGTATGTGGGATATCAGGGCCAGGCGTATCCGGCCAGCCTGTTCGAGTGGGTGCGGGCGCAGCAGACCTAGAAGCCTTATCGTGACGGCGGCGCCCATGCAAAGGTGTCCACGCCCGTGTCGACCTGTCTAGGACTGCGGTTGTCGAGATCGGTTACCACCAGCGAGCTTTCGGGGGAAGTGTCGACGTAGGCGACGAAGTCGCCGGCACCCCACGCCGGTCCCTGAGCAGCGGCCGCGACGTCGGTGACCGTCGTGCGCGGTCTCGACGAACCCTCGTCGAGAACCTGGATCGTCTTCGACTCACCGTCAGCGCCTTGCGCGGTGAAGGCCACAGCGCCGGAGTCCACGGCGGTGATGTCGCTGTAGTACGAACCCTGCCTCGTGAACAGCGGAGTGAGGCGGGCGGGAGACTTCGCGCCGGCTCCGCCGGGGGTTGCGACGGAGTAGATGCCGCCGGTGCGGACGGCGAACGGGATTGCGGCGAAGTCCGGACCGGATGCGTCACCGTTGGCGAACAGTATTGTCTGTCCGTCCTTGCCATAGGTCACCGAGAAGGCGTTCGTATCCGTCGCGACAGGCGCGGAGGCGCCATCGACGGCGAGGGCGTTGACGGCGACCGGACTTACGTCGCTGCGTGCCTCCGTCCAGGCGATGTGGCTGCCGTCGGGCGCCCACGCAAATGCGGAATCGGCGAACAGCGGCTGTTGTGCCGGCACGACCGTACCTGTGTCGGCGGCTGCAACGAGCAGGACACCTCCGTCCACCATCCCCTCGTTCCTGTTGTCGACGAAGGCCACATGTTGTCCTGTCGGCGACCATCGGGGACTTACGACCATTGCGGGTGAGCGGCCGGAACCCGACGGAAGGGCGGCCGGGTCCACGAGCCGCCGGGGCGGCCCGATGGGCGCGAGTTGCGGCGAAAGATCGAGTACCCATAGCTCACCGCCATAGTCGGAGGCTGTTGTCCTGCGGACGAATGCCACGTGCGAGAGGTCAGGGGACGGCGCTGGCTGCGTGTCCGCAGGTCCGTCTGTCAGTTTGCGGCCGGGGGTGCCGGCGGGTTCGCTGACGTATAACGACCCCGCCTTGGTGTAGAACAGCGCAGCCGGTCGCATGATCATCGGGGCAGTTGTCGCGGACGTCGCTGTGGGTGCCGGTTGCGCGGTGGTCGGGTCCGTCCTGCTCGCCGAATTACATGCGGCCAGAGCTAACACGGCCAGCAGCGCAGCCCACCGACCGCTATGGCATCGGATCATGGGCGTCACCCTAACGCCGTGTTGACTGTGAACATTCAAGAACTTGAATCTCGTTCCCCGTCGATGAAAACCGATGCTGGCCGAGCGCAGCGGCCACGGCAGCCCAGACCGGTTACAGCATCTGAGGGGGCGGGCCAAGTGGGACGCCGACGCCAATACACCGGGACGGCTGGGCGGATCGAAACTCTTAAGTAGCCGTGTGTTTGGCGTATGCGGCACCAGGAGGCCACGCGTTGATCGACCGGCAGTTCTACCTACCGAAGTCCTGGACCGAGGATGACGCCCGACGCGTCGATGCCGGTGTTCCCGACGACGTCGAGTTCGCCACCAAACCTGCCTTGGCCGCCGACATGATCACCCGCGCAATGCAGGCCAAGATTCCCGCACGGTGGGCTGCCGGTGACGAGGTCTACGGCGCCGACCCCGGGTTACGTACCCGGTTGCACACGTTGAGTATGGGCTACGTGCTGGCGATCGGATCCAACCGTGCGGTCACCACCGAGGCTGGTACCGGCCGGGTCGACGACCTCACCCGATCACTGCCTCCGACGGCCTGGCAGCGCCTGAACGCCGGGACCGGAACCAAGGGGCAACGCTGGTACTCCTGGGCGCTGGTGGCGATCACCGACGACGCCCCGCTGGCAGCGACGCCGACCATCGGGCTCGCCGTCGACACCAGGCCGTCGTTAGCCCTGAGAACAGCGGCGCTCTACTGTCGTGACATGACATCCCGACCGTCGGGGACGTGTCGACGGAGGAGCCGGACCGCGGCACCCATCGTGCCGGCGGCGATGACGATCAGCTGGATCCGCTGAGGTATTCCGACCCAGCCGACCTCGTAGCAAGTGAGGCAGCCCAGCGCGGCGATCAGCAGGAGCGCCAACAGCAACCGGGTCAGGATGCGCTCCCTGGCCGTCCCGCGCAGGGTGGCCAGGCGTTGGATCCCGAGCGCAACAACGATGAACGCAAGCTGGGACACAAAGCTGGAGCCCAGATGCAGCAGATGGTGCCACGACACGTGACCGGTGAGCTCGAGGCGTTCGCACACAGGATCGATGGTGATGGAGTCTGGCACGAACTGTGCGTCGGTGACGGTGGTCAACCCGAACACCCCCAGTCCGATCGCGACGCTTGCACCCGAGGGCCCAAGCGGTAGTAGGCGCCTCAGGCGGACCGATGCGACCACGTAGACGATCCCCGCGACGACGTCGAACCCTCGGAAGAGTGCTTGGTAAGGCTCTGAGACTACTTAGTGCTCGCTGACGAAGCTCTGCAACGGTGACAGGCCCGTTAGCAGGACGAACTCAAGGAGCCACATCGAGTACGCGACGCTCGCAACCGCCAGCAAAGCGCCGACTTCAACGGACCGCAGCGCGAACGGCGTCCGTTGATCAGGGGTGCGGGATCGTGCGGCACGAAACCGAATCGCTGAGCGCCGGACAGGTTCCTCGGCTCGTGTGGCCGTCTGGTTACCAAGATGAGTGCCGGGTTGGGGAGTCCTTGTCGGTAGGCCTGACGATCGGAGCCGAGCTGAGGCGTTCGCCGCATTACTGGTCGCTACTCGGTAGGAGCGCAGCGTCGTCGCCCTCGCTGTGTGAACACCGCCGTGCAGGCACCGAATGCAATCGCCCACGGACGATCCTGGCCGCACGCCACCGAGGCCTTGGTCGCCAGGGCGATGCCAGACGAATCGTGTGCGGTCATCGGTCCAGCATCGGCGGCCCGCTCGCCATCCAATAGCGGCCAAGGGTCACGATTCAGCGCGAATGTGGTCGTGGGACGGCGGTGCTGGCCGTCGGGGCTGCGGTCTACGCACCGCGCTGATGGTAGGCCTCGACCGCGGTGGGTAGCGTCATGAATATGTGGTCCGCGCCGATCTTGTCGAGCAGCCCTGCGGCGTCGAGCGCCTCGCGCAGATGCCATGTCACCCGCGCCATCCCGAAGACGATGCCGCGGCGGTCGAGATCCTTGCGGAGCTGGTCGACGGCGTCCAGGGCGGTGAGGTCGACTTCCACATTGGCTTCGGCGTTGAGTATGAACCACTCGACGGGATAAGGGTTTTCGTCGATGGCGGCCATCGCTCGGGTGCGGAAGTCCTCGGCATTGGCGAAGAACAGCGGTGCGTCGTAGCGGTACACCAGCAGGCCGGGTTCCAGTCGCGCTTCCGGGTAGTCCTCGATATCGTGCATCCCGGTCAGGCCTGGCACGAAGCCCAGCAAGCTGTCGTGTGGCCGGGCAACAGGTCAGCGATGGACAGCCCAATGGCGGCGAGCACGCCATACAGCACGCCCAGCCCCAGTACCGCCGTCGCGGCGCCCAGCGCCAGAATCAGCTCGCTGCGTCGAAAATGTGCTAGCCGTCGGAACTCCGCACGTCGATCAGCCGCGCCGCGGCGTACACCACCAGCGCTCCCAGCGCGGCGGTCGGAAACATCGCCAACAGGCCACGTGAGGTGAGCATGACGATCACCAGGAACACGAGGGCGACTAACGAGTAGAGCTGGGTGCGGCTGCCGACGGCGTCGCCAACCGCGGTTCGGCTGCCGCTGCAACTGACCGGAAAACCTTGGACCACAGCGGCGCCCAAATTGCAGACACCGAGCGCCCGCAACTCTGCATTGGCGTCGATGTACTCGCCCTTTCGTGCCGCGAACGTCCGGGCAGTCAACACGTTGTCGGAGAACGCGACGATCGCGATGCCGCCGGCCGGAACGAGCAGCGCCACTGCGTCGGTCAGTGGAATGCCGGTTACACCCGGTACGGGTAGACCACCAGGGACCTGGCCTACCGCGCGAATACCGCTGTGGTCCAGGGAGAATACGCTCACCGTGGCCGTCGCGGCGAGCATCACGATCAGCGATCCCGGCGCTCGCGGCATCCGCCACGCGAGCAGCACCAGCGCCACCAGCAAGACCGCGGAGAGCATTATCATCGGCCAGTGCACGTGGTGCAGGCCACCCATGAAAGAGCCTATCTGGTCGACGAATTCGTCGCCCTTGACCGCTACGCCGCTGAGCGTGCCGAGTTGGCTGGCGATCAGGATGATCGCCACACCGGCCATGTAGCCGACCAGCACCGGGCGTGAGAGTAGATCGGCGAGAAAGCCCAGCCGGACCAGGCCCGCAAGAAAGCACAACGTCCCGACGAACAGTGCCAGGACGTCGGCCAGCGCGGCATAACGGCCGGGATCGCCGACAGCCAGCGGCGCGAGAGCGGCCGCCGTCATCAGCGCGGTCGTCGACTCCGGTCCCGCCGACAGCTGCCAGGACGATCCCAGCAAGGCGTACACGGCCAACGGCGCCAGCGCTGCCCAGGGCCCACCACTGGTGACAGGCCCGCGACGGTCGCATACGCCATCACCTGTGGCACCAGGTGGGCCGCGACGGTCAGACCGGCCACCACGTCGCCGCGCAGAAAGGACCGTTGATAGCCGCGGAACTGGGCCAGACCAGGGGCGGCGGCGAACCAGTTCATGGGTGCAGCATTCCATCTCTGCTCGCTGCCCAAATCAACGATCGGGGTCAAGTCCAGGGAAGTGGTGTACGTCGTCGTCGTGTGATTCCTCGACTTTGTGATTTGGGCGGTCAGTGCCGCCGCAGTGGCCTCCTGTTCTGTCGGCAGCTCTGGTCGGCTCGGGATTTGCTCAGGACGTCCAGGCCGCGGCAGCGCCGTGATTCAGCCCATTCGTCATGTTGTTCGGCCAGCACGGCGCCGACGAGGCGGATGACGGAGCTCCGGTCGGGGAAGATCTACTTTCGCCAATCGAACCCGTGCCTCCCCTTCGGCGACAGCGTCGACTTCGGTCGGCCAGCAAGGACGGTCCCCAACGTGCAGCGTCCGCGACACTTACCGCCGAGCGGCCACGCTCAGCGGCAGCAGTTCGGATCCAGCACCGCGCAGAGCGCGATCAGCGATTCCCGGCGCGGCCGGTGGTAGACGTTCATCCCCCGTCGCTCCGACTCGACCAGACCCGCCCGCCGCAACTGCGAGAGGTGATGACTCACGGTCGATTCACTCAGCCCGACCGCCGCTGCCAAATCGCAACTACACACTTCGCCTTCGTCCGAACTGAACAGCAGTGAAACGAGTTTCACGCGCATCGGGTCGGCCAATGCCTTGAGGCGCAAGGCGATCTCCAACGCTGCAGCATCGTCGAGGGGACCGGCGGCAACCGGCGAGCAGCACACCGGGGCGGAGATGTCGACCGTCGGCAGCGTCTTGGGCATGCGGCCCATCCTGCCACAGACATTGACATACGTCGAAGAGGTGGCATGATCGGTATCGTCCGCAAGTTCGACATAAGTCTCACACGTACGGAGGCCACCATGTCCCGCGTCCAACTCGCACTCAACGTCGATGACCTCGACGAAGCCGTCACGTTCTACTCCAAGCTGTTCAACACCACGCCCACGAAACTCAAAGTGGGCTACGCGAACTTCGCGATCACCGAGCCGCCGATGAAGCTCGTCCTGCTGGAAAACCCCGGCAAGGGCGGCACCATCAACCACCTTGGCGTCGAGGTGGAGTCCACTGACACCGTGCACGCCGAGATTGCCAGACTCACCGGCGAGGGACTGTTCACCGAAGAGGAGATCGGCACCACCTGCTGCTTCGCAACTCAGGACAAGGTCTGGGTCACCGGGCCAGCCGGGGAGAAGTGGGAGGTCTACACCGTGCTCGCCGACTCCGACACCTTCGGCACCAGTCCGAACCTCCTGGGGGAGAACGATACCGAGGGCGGCGTCTGCTGTGGCGGCACCGCCGTCGATCGGGCGGCCACGACCAACGCTTGTTGCTGAGCCTCGCATGAACGCTCCTGTCGAAGCCGACGGTCATCCCGGCGTGGTCGAGAAGCTCTCCCGTCTCGACCGTTTCCTGCCGGTGTGGATCGCCATCGCCATGGCCGCCGGCTTGCTGCTGGGTCGGCTAATTCCGGGTTTGAACACTGCCTTGGATCGCGTCCAGGTCGACGGCATCTCCCTGCCCATCGCACTCGGACTGCTGATCATGATGTACCCGGTGCTGGCCAAGGTTCGCTACGACCGGCTCGACACCGTCACCGGCGACCGCAGACTGCTGATCAGTTCCCTGGTGCTGAACTGGATACTCGGCCCGGCGCTGATGTTCGCCCTGGCCTGGCTGCTACTTCCCGACCTGCCCGAGTATCGCACCGGACTGATCATCGTGGGCCTGGCCCGCTGCATCGCGATGGTGATCATCTGGAACGACCTGGCCTGCGGCGACCGCGAAGCCGCTGCCGTCCTCGTCGCCTTGAACTCGGTCTTTCAAGTCGTCATGTTCGCCGTGCTCGGTTGGTTCTACCTGTCGGTGCTGCCGGGGTGGCTCGGACTGCAACAGGCCACGATATCGACGTCGCCGTGGCAGATCGCGAGGTCCGTGCTCATCTTCCTGGGCATCCCCCTGCTGGCCGGCTACCTGTCCCGCCGGATCGGCGAGAAGGCCAAGGGCCGAACCTGGTACGAGTCGAAGTTCCTGCCTCGGATCGGGCCGTGGGCGCTCTACGGGCTGCTGTTCACCATCGTCATCCTCTTCGCGCTTCAGGGTGATCAGATCACCAGCCGCCCACTGGACGTAGTCCGTATCGCGCTGCCGTTGCTGGCCTACTTCGCCATCATGTGGGGTGGGGGTTACCTGCTCGGCGCATCCTTGGGCTTGGGGTATCAGCGCACCACCACGTTGGCCTTCACCGCCGCCGGGAACAACTTCGAGTTGGCCATCGCCGTTGCCATTGCCACCTACGGTGCGACCTCCGGGCAAGCCCTCGCTGGTGTCGTCGGCCCGCTCATCGAAGTTCCCGTCCTCGTCGCGCTGGTCTACGTGTCCCTGGCACTGCGCCGACGATTCGCCCAGCCCGACCCCATCATCAAACTCCCCATCACGTAGATCGGAGCACCCCAGTGACCGACAGCCCTTCGCTGGCCGCACACGCTCACGGTGACCTATCCATCGACCAACGACTCGCCCTCAAGACCGCCGCCACCCGACTGCACGCCGACTTCGCAGAAGTGTTCGGCGTCGAGACCATCGAACGGTTCCTGAACTCCTCCTACGACCAGTTCGCAGTGCGGGCCACCATTCCCAACTTCCTACCCCTGCTTGCGGAACGCTGGGCACGCCAACGCCTCACCGCGCTGGCTCGCGTCGAAGGCAAGATCACCGATGCCAAACCCACCGTGCTGTTCCTGTGCACCCACAATGCCGGACGCTCTCAGATGGCGCTGGGGTACTTCAACCATCTCGCCGGTGACCACGGAGTCGCTTGGTCGGGTGGGTCCGAACCCGGAAACGAGATCAACCCTGCCGCCATCGCCGCCATGGCCGAGGTCGGCATCGACATCACCCGCGAGTTCCCCAAGCCCTGGACCGACGAGATCGTCCAAGCCTCGGACGTCGTCGTCACCATGGGCTGCGGCGACGCCTGCCCGTTCTTCCCCGGCAAGCGTTACGAGAACTGGGAACTGCCTGACCCGGCAGGCCAATCCGTTGATGCCGTCCGTCCCATCCGTGACGACATCGAGGAGCGAGTCCGCCGTCTGCTCGCCGACCTCGGTATCAGCTCGGTTGCGGATCGATGAGCCATACGCCCTCCGTCTTGTTCGTCTGCGTGAAGAACGGCGGCAAGTCCCAGATGGCCGCCGGTCTCATGCGACAGATGGCCGGTGACACCGTGCAGGTCAATTCCGCTGGGACCAACCCGGGGAGTGCAGTCAACACGCTGTCCGCTCAGTCACTCGCCGAAGTCGGAATCGACATCACCGACCGCAAACCCAAAGTCGTTGATCCGCAGCTCGTCCGGGACGTCGACATGGTCATCACGCTCGGCCGCGAAGCCCACGTCGACCCCGTTGCTGGAACCCTGTTCGAGAACTGGGACACCGATGAACCCTCTGAACGCGGCATCGACGGCATCGACCGGATGCGCCTGATCCGCGACGACATCAGCCGCCGCGTCGCCGAACTCCTCGACCGCCTGCAGGCCCATCCAGTGGAGTGATGCAGCTCCAGCCCAGACTCGCGTACCTCAGCAGCGAGCAGCTGCTGACGGAGGGCTACAAGGTGTGCCGATACGTCAGCGTCGGGAGACCTTCGGCCGATGCGCTCCCCATGGTGATGGACGACTTGCAGGTGTCGGTGGCCGCGGCCTATGCCATCGTCCCGGCGGCAATCGGGCACCTTGATTGTTGAGCGCGAGGTCCAGAGGGGAAGATCTCTGACCGCGATGCAGGTTCCTATGGTGGAAGGCACTCCACCACAGGAATGAGGCACACCCATGACCACAGACTTGCCCGACACCGCACTGGAACTGCGTTCGTTGGTGACGTCGCAGGGCACCCTGGAGCTGTCACTGCATGACGTCCCGGTTCCCACCCCTGCTGACAATGAGGTGTTGGTCCGCGTGGAAGCCTCGCCGATCAACCCGTCGGACCTGGGTCTGCTCGTCGCCACCGCGGACATGACCACTGCGACGGTCACGGGCACGCCGGAGCGCCCCATCGTCACCGCATCGTTGGGAGCCGGGACCCTCGATGCGCTGTCAGCGCGACTCGGCGAGTCGCTTCCCGTCGGCAATGAGGGCGCTGGCACCGTCGTGGCCGCAGGGTCGTCGCGTGCGGCGCAAGCCCTGCTCGGTACAACGGTGGGGATGGCCGGCGGCGCGATGTACTCGCAGTACCGAGTGGTCGATGCTGCCGCGTGTCTGGTGTTGCCCGACGGGACCACCGCGAAGGACGGGGCGTCGTCCTTCGTCAATCCCTTGACGGCGCTTGGAATGGTGGAAACCATGCGGCGCGAGGGGCATTCGGCGCTGGTACACACCGCCGCGGCGTCCAATCTCGGCCAGATGCTCGTCAAGGTCTGCAAGGAGGACGGGATACCGCTGGTCAACATCGTACGCAACCCCGACCAGGAGGAGCTGCTGAGGTCGATCGGCGCAATGCACGTCTGCAACTCGACGTCACCGTCGTTCACGAAGGACCTCACCGAGGCTCTCGAGGCGACGTCCGCGACGCTCGCGTTCGACGCCACGGGTGGAGGCACGCTCGCAAGTCAGATCCTCAACGGCATGGAGGAAGCGGCCAAGTCGACCGCATCGGCGTACTCACGCTATGGGTCGACCGTCCACAAGCAGGTGTACATCTACGGCGGACTCGACACCGGTCCGACGGTGCTCACCAGAAACTTCGGCATGGCGTGGGGTATCGGCGGATGGCTGCTCACCCCATTCCTGCAGAGCGCCGGCGCCGAGACCATCGGACGACTTCGAGCGCGGGTGGCCGCGGGGCTCACCACGACGTTCGCCAGTACCTACACCCGAGAGGTGTCACTCGCCGGAATGCTCGCCCCCGACGCGTTCAACGCCTACGTCAAGCGAGCGACCGGGGAGAAGTTCCTCGTCACCCCGTAGCTCATCGGCCGAGGTCCCATTGACCGAAGTCGGCGGCGAGGACGTCGTCGGCATCGACGTGGACGCCGCCCAGGACGACTGCCGGGTCAGAGGCGGTGAAGATGGAGGTCTGGTAGAGGACCGCCGCGGGCTCGCGCTCGCCACGAGACCACGCCCTGGTCTGCCACGCCCATCGGTGTCCCGACGTGCTCGAGTCTCCGATGACGCCGTCGCCGATGGCCCACGCACACGCCCGGGAATGCCCGTAGATGCCGGTACGGCCCATGCCCACCACCGAGTTGATTCCTCGAAACCATTCCACCGCAAGGGTTTCCCAGGTGTCGTGGTCGATGTCCTCGTCGACGCTGAAGAAGATCGGCGCCGAATCCGGCCCTCCGGCCGCCGCGTGCAGGCGCAGTGCCGTCTGGCCGTCTGCGACGCCACCGTCGTACCCGCGGGTGTAATCCGATGGCGTCGGCCAACCGGGTTTGCCGTACTGGTAGTTGCTGACGACGTGAAGGCCGGCCGCGCGCAGCGCGTCCGCGTATCCGCGAGTGACGGGCTTGAAGTCGAAGTTTGCGCCGGGTCGAGACTCGGACACGAAGACGACTGCTCCGACGTAGCCGGCGGCGCTGATCTGATCCGGCGGGACCAGGTGCTCCGCGAAGTCGATCAGCTGGGGGTTGGCGGCCGATGCGCGCGGCGCGCCGACGGCCGCAGCCAACGTGCCAAGGCTCGCAAGGGCTGGCGCGGCTAGAAGATGTTTGAGGACGTCACGCCGCGATGCTGATCGCCGTTCGTTGCCTTCACGCTGCGCAGGCGAGTCCGACATTGCTCAACGGTACAAAACTCTCACGAGCGCCCGACATCGACGCGGCTGACCTCCTGTTCACCGACGGGAAGTGGAGGCTGACGCGTTGGGGTGACTGAGCACAGTTGCGCGGTGCACGAACGATGAAACCGATCCGGACGACGAACTCGCCGAGCTGATTGCCGACGCTGACCTGGCCGAGGATGAGGCCGAACTGTCGGAGCAGGACATCAATGGTCGCACGTTGTCCATCCGCCGCGCCGACGGTGAAGAGGTCGTGAGCATCCACTCGCCAGGCGACGAGTGGAGCGTCCAACTCCAACCGGGCGGCGCGATCCGGAACGCCTACATCGGCACCCGTGCCGACACGCCCGTGTGGCTGAACACGTGGGATCGCGAGATTGAGCGCGACGAAGACGGCACGTACGTCATCCGCCTCGACTAGCGCGCCCGCGCCACCGCCCTCGTCAATTGTTTTCGCTCGCTGCAGGTTTCGCGTCTGCTCCGGCCTCGGGGCAGGGGCGCTCGGCGCGGCGACGTCCGTCCAGGGCATTTCGGGCCGAGCCGTTGGGCGACCGTCGCGGCCCGAATGCTACTCACGCGGCGGTCTCGGCAGGGATGGAAGCCGCCGTGCGACACCCCGTCGACGTCAGCGAAACGCTGCTTTCCCGGTTTCAGATCTAGCGTTTGCGGCATGACGGATTCGACTGCGGACCTGGACCAGCCGGACGACCCGATTCGGGGGGCCGTTCTGATCTGCGTGACGGCAATCGTCGCGGGGATCTTCATCGGCTTCGTCGGCGGCGCCTTCCGCTGGTGTCTGAAGACGGCGGACGTGTGGCGCGTCGATCTGGTCGACTGGGCCCATCAGCTGCCCGGTCCCAGCTGGCTCATCCCAATCGCCGTCGCCGCGGTCGGTGCGACGCTCGCCGCGCTCGTCGTGCGGTGGATGCCGCTCGCCGCAGGCAGCGGTATCCAGCACGTGGAGGCGGTGTTCCGGGGCACTGCCAAGCCGCCGAGTCTGCACTTGCTACCCGCAAAGTTCGTTGGTGGCGTGTTGGCCATCGGATCGGGACTCGTGTTGGGCCGAGAAGGGCCGACGGTGCACATGGGTGCGGCGATCGGAGCCGAAGCAGGGCGCCGCGCGCGCCTCGCGGATCCCGACGTGAGGATGATGCAGACGGCGTTGGGCGGTGCAGGCCTCGCCGTCGCGTTCAACGCGCCTATCGGTGGCGTGCTCTTCACCCTCGAAGAGGTGACGAAGTCCTTCCGGCTGAAGACCGTTCTCGCGACCGTTCTCGCCGGGTCCTCTGCCGTCGGCTGCTCCCGGCTTCTCACCGGGGACCACCCCGACTTCCTGGTCGGGTCGGTCGAGTCGCCTGCTCTTGCCCTACTGCCGGTGTTCATCGTGTTCGGCCTGCTGACCGGATGCCTTGGCGTCGCCTACAACCGGCTGGTGTTGGGGTTCGTCGACAACGTCAGGGAAATTCGCCGCGTCCCCACGATGGTGAAGGCGACGTTGATCGGCGCCATCATCGGGTTCCTGATGTTCGTCGACCCCCTCGCAGTGGGAGGGGGCGACACACTGACACAGATGATCGTCGGTGGGAACGCGATCGCTCTGACGGCGACAGTCGGCTATCTCGCCATGCGGTTCGTCGCAGGCCCACTCTCGTACGCCGCGGCCGTGCCAGGCGGCTTGTTCGCACCGCTGCTGGCCGTCGGCGCGCTGTGGGGAGTGCTGTTCGTCGGCGTCCTCAACGCCGTGTGGCCAGGAAGTGACGTGTCCCTGTCGATTCCGATGGCAATCGTCGGCATGGCGGCCTTCTTCGGCGCGACGGTCCGGGCACCCGTGACGGGGATCGTCCTCGTCATCGAGATGACGGCAACGACGTCGGTGACGGTGCCCATGCTCGCGGCCACCGCCGCGGCGGTGTTCGCCGCCGAACTCCTGCGGTCACCGCCCATCTACGACTCCCTCCGGGAGCGGATGCCCGCCGAGGACACGGTGAATGGCGGCCAAGGGGTCGACGGGGACGACGGTCGATGATCGGCGCGCCCGCCCCTGGGTCAAAGGTGATCAGCGGCAACGCCGTTCGGAGAAGCTACAGCTGGGCGGCAGGCCCTTAGCGCAGGGCCCGGTAGCCGGCTACCATCCGCTGCGCCGAACTGATGGACACCACGGCGGCCCATACCAGTGCGATCTGCCACGCCAAGGCCGAGAAGATCAGCCATAGACTGTGTACGACAATGGTTTCCGCTCCCTCGGCGAGGCCGCCGAGGAACGACAGCGACCGGCCGTCGTCGAGCGCGCGGCCTGAACGTTCGGCGATCGACGAGAAGGCCAGAAATGCCGTCCCGTTGATGTAGTAGGCCAGGAGCACGAGCAGAAACGGCCACCACGGCGCCCCGTAAGCCGTCGTTGCGCCGACGGCGACGCCGACCACGGTGCTGCCGTAGACGACGAAGTCGGCCGTGATGTCGAAGAATCCGCCCGCCCCGGCATCGGAGTGGTCTGGATCACGGGCCCGTCTTAACCGCGCCAACGGTCCATCGAGTCCATCGGCGAGTCGGGAGACGAGCCACAGCGACAGCGACAGCCACCACCAGGTGCCTGCGGCCGCGGCGGCGCTGCCGAGCCCGAGGATCAAACCGGTGGCGGTCAGCCGGTCCGCGGTGATCCCTGGTCTGTCCATCGACGCCGCCACCCTGGATAGCGGTCGTTCCAGGCGCCTACGCAGGTAGTCGTCGAGCATCGGTGGGGTCGCCTTCTGAGTCGTCGCCGGACCCGTCTTGGCGGCCGTTGTCCGTCATGATGGAGTTCTTGAGCCGTCGAGCAGCGTATCCGGCGGTCACGGTCACGATCATGACCGCGAGGACCGCGGCGGCGAACGGCCAGGACAGCGGGGAGGTGCCGTACGCGCCGAGTGCGGTATAGCCGACCGTCGCCGGAATGATCCCCGCTGCGGTGCCCAGAAGGTAGTCACGTTGCCGGACCGCGCTCAAGCCCGCCGCGTAGTTCACCGCCATGAACGGGAACAGCGGCACCAGGCGCACCAACAGCACAGAGATCAAGCCTCGGCGTTCGAGCATGGCGTCGATCGACGCCACGCGCGCCCACTGGATGCGCGACACCCCGTCGCGGCCCAACGATCGGGCCAGCAGGAACGCCAGCCAGGCGCCGAGCGTCGCGGCGAACACGACGATTGCGACGCCTGCGGCCAGCCCGAAGAGAAGCCCGCTGGCGATGGTCAGCGCGCTCGCCGGAAACGGCGTCAGGGTCAGGGCGGCGTATATGCCGACGAACGCCAGCACCCCCCACGGCCCCAAGGCGGCCACCCGGTCGCGCAGCTGGGCTGGATCGGGCAGATCGGTGGTGACCGCCAACGCGATGCCGACCCCGATGAGAATGACGAGAATGGCTGCCTTCAATCGGTAGTCGACGCGCGCCCTGGATGTGGCTGCGGCTGGTTCGGGTGGCTGCATGGGGCTCCATTTGTCGTTGGCCTTCACCACGGGAAGTCTTCGAGAGTCGCACCGTGTTCCCGTAGGGCAGGATTGCTTGCAACCCTCACCGGCCAGCCGTCCCGTCCACGTGCTGCCGCTCTCGACAGTAGGAGGCTTTAGTGCTCAACCGGCCGGCGCGCAGCGCATGAGCAGGTTCCTGGCGCGTGTCGCGGCAGCGTCGCTACTGACCGCGGTGTCCGCGCTGGCGGCGTGCGCTGCCCCGAACCCCGAGCCGGTGCAGGCGGCACCGGCCTCGTGGGCCCAGATCCAGGAGCAGGCGCAGGGCCAGACGGTGTCGTTGTGGATGTACGGAGGTGACGAGCAGGGCAACAGATATGTCGACGATGTTCTCGCACCTGCCGCCCGGCAGGCCGGCGTGACGCTGCGCCGGGTGCCGATCGCCGACACCGGCGACGCCATCAACCGCATACTCGCCGAACGGCAGGCCGGCGTCACCGACGGCGACGTCGACCTGGTGTGGGTCAACGGTGACAATTTCGGGACCGGCAAACAAGCCGGTGCGTGGCTGTGCGGGTGGACGGCCTCACTGCCGAACATGGCGCTGACCGATCCGACCGACCCGCTGCTGACCAACGACTTCGGCACACCCGTCGACGGATGCGAGGCTCCCTGGCACGAGGCGCAATTCACGCTCGTCTACAACGCCGACAAGATTGCGGATCCGCCATCCGATTTCCTCGGAGTCCTCGACTGGGCCCAGGCGAACCCGGGACGGTTCACCTACCCGGCACCTCCCGACTTCACCGGATCGGTGTTCATCCGCGAAGCACTCGCCGCCGTCTCCGGCGGCGCGCAGGAAGTCCCGCTGCAGTTCTCCCAACAGGACTACGACCGGCTCACGCCGGCTCTGTTCGAGCGGCTCACTGCGCTCGAACCGTCCCTGTGGCGTGGCGGCACTACCTATCCGCAGACCTCCTCGGAGCTCAACGACCTCTACGCCGGAGGCCAGATCGACATGACGATGACTTACGGTCCGGCGACTCTGACCGAACTGGTCGCCAAGGGCACCTATCCCGCGGCAACGAAGGTGCTGACCCTTACCGACGGGACGGTCGGCAACGCCAGCTTCCTGGCGATCCCGTCAAACTCCGGGAGCAGTGCCGGCGCGCGGGTCGTCGCGAACCTGGCGTTGTCGCCGCAACAGCAACTCGCCAAGGCCAAGCCCGAGGTGTGGGGTCAGTTCACCGTCCTCGACCTGAACCGACTCACCGCGTCAGACCGCGCCGGGTTCGAAGCGCTACCGGTGTCCCCTGTCGTGCCCCCGTACGAAGTGCTCGCCGGCAACGCGCACCCCGAACTCGCCGCCGAGTGGGTGTCGCCGCTCGATGAGGGGTGGCGCCGCAATGTCCTCGCCGCCGGATGAGCCGAACACGCGGCCAGCCATGAGGCGGACGAAGGCTGCGGAACGTGAGCCCGTGATGTCATGGCGCGCGGCGCTCTGGGTGCTTCCGGCGATGGTGCCCGTGGCGATCGTTCTCGTTGCCGGCCTCGGCTCGGCGCTGCTGCAGAGCCTGGGCCTGATGCCACTCGTCGGGACTCCGGCGTTGACGTTCGACGCCTACCGCGCCAACGCCGGCGACATTGCGACGTCCGCAGCGCTATCCGTGGCGATCGCCGCGGCGGCGACATTCATCGGGGTGCTGATCGGGGTGACCACAGCCCTGACTGCAGTGGCTGGCCGCCGGTCGGCGCTGTGGGCCGGCACGGTGACCGTCCCCGTCCCGCACCTCATCGGCGCCGCGACCATGGGCTTACTTCTCGCCGACTCCGGACTGTTGGCAAGGCTGTTCGGCCTGTCGGAGGGCGGCTGGCCGGCCCTCGTCGGGGGCCGCTGGTGGATCGCGGTGGTACTCGAATACGCCTGGAAGGAATCCGCGTTCATCGGGTTGGTGGTGGCGGCGGTGCTGGCTACCCGGGTCGCCGCCTACGACGAGACCGCAGCCGTGCTGGGGGCCTCACGGCGTGCCCGGCTGCGGCTCGTGACGTTTCCGCTGATTCGTCCGGCGGTGGTCGCCGCTGCGACCATCAGTTTCACGTACACCCTCGGCTCCTACGAGGTAGCGCTACTGCTTGGGCGGGCGTACCCGGAGCCGCTGCCCGTGATGGCGATCCGGCTGTTCACCTCGATCGACCTTGCCGCCCGACCCCAAGCGGCCGCTGCGGCCGTCGTCACCGCGGCGCTGGCCATGCTCGCGGTGGCCTGCGCGCTGACGGTGTTGCGGCGTTCGGCGGTCTGGCGATGACTGGTCCCGTCAGCCGCACCGTGATCGAGCGAACAGTGCGCGGGGCATTGGTGCTGTGGTTCCTGATCCCTCTCACCCCGATTCTGTTGTGGGCGTTCGCGAATCGGTGGCCCTTCCCGGACCTGCTGCCGCAGCAATGGGGTCTCGACGGGGTCCGCAGCGGCCTCGCCGCAGGCGCACCGCACGCGATCGTCGTCTCCGCGGCAATCGGGCTCGCGGTGGCGACGATAGCGACGCCGGCGGGGGCACTCGCGGCGCGCGCGCTCGCCTCTGGCCGGGTGCCCGTGCCGCGCCTGTTCGAAGCAGTACTGTTCGCGCCGCTGATCCTGCCTGCGTTCGCGGTGGCGCTCGGTCTGGATGTACTGGTTCTGCGTAGCCGAGTGCCGAGCCCACTTGCGGTGGTCGCCGTGCTCTCGGTGGCCGCGATTCCGTATACGACATACCTGATGCGGGTCGCCTTCAGCGCCTACGACAAGGGCTACGAGGAGGAAGCCCGCACCTTGGGTGCCTCCCGCGCCGTGGTGCTGATCCGGGTGCAGATCCCGCTTCTGGCGCCCGCCCTGTCGGGCGCGGCCTTCCTGGCGTTCCTGGTCGGGTGGACTGACTACGTGGTGACCCTGCTCATCGGCGGCGGCCGACTGGTGAGCGTCCCGATCCTGGTGGCGTCGTTTGCCGCGGGCACCGGAAACAGTTCCGTCGTCGCGGCGCTGTCACTGGCCGCGGTGATTCCGCCGCTGACACTGCTCGTCGTGGTGGCCCGCGCCGGACGCCGAACAGGGACGTCGACGTGAGCGCCAGTCTCGGGCTGCGCAACCTCACCCGCCAGCACCGGGGTCAACAAGCCCCGGCTCTGAACGGGCTCGATCTCGACATCCCCGCCGGCACGTGTCTTGCGCTGCTCGGCCCCTCGGGCTCGGGAAAGAGCACGGCACTACGGCTGATCGCCGGCCTGGACGCGCCCACTGGCGGCACGGTGCTCGTTGACGGCGACGACGTGACGAACGCGGCTGCGGAGAAACGCAGTATCGCGATGGTCTTCCAACGGTCACTACTCTTTCCGCATCTGTCGGTGATCGACAACGTGGCCTTCGCGGCACGGGCCGCAGGCCTGTCTCGCCGGGAGTCGAGGAACGCGTCTCAGCGCTATCTCGAACTGGTCCAGTTGGGGGATTTCACGGATCGCTCGGTCGCTGACATCTCCGGCGGACAAGCGCAGCGGGTGGCACTGGCAAGGGCACTCGCCGCCGAGCCGAGGGTCTTGCTCCTCGACGAACCGTTCAGCGCGCTCGACAGCGTTCTGCGCACCGACATGTACGCACTGTTGCGCGCCATCAGGGACGAACTGAATCCGACCATCGTGGTAGTCACTCATGACCAGGCCGAAGCTGCGGCTGTCGCCGATCGGATCGCAGTCCTCATCGACGGAGCATTGCAGCACCACTCCGATGTGCGTACCGCCTACGTCCGTCCGTCGACTCTGGCGGTGCACCGATTGATGGGTGGCCTCAACGAAATTCGCGGCAACGTCGCATCCCGCGTGCACCATTCCGACCTGGGCGCCCATGCTCTGCCCGACGACGTCTGCGTCCGGGATGGACCCGCCACCTTGGTGATGCGGCACGAAATGGTGCGGCTGGTGCCGCCGAACGCATCCCCGATCACCGGCACCGTCACGTCGTTGCAGCCTGTCGGTATCCGACAGCGCGCCTGCGTGCGAATCGGGACGTCATCGGTGTTCGTCGAACTTCCCTCCGAGGTGAGCGTCACGACCGGAACCGAGGTGGGACTGGAACTTCCCGCCGATGCACTCAATGTGATCGCCACCGGACCTGAAGTGCTCATTGACGACACCGAGCCGGCCCGGTCGTACTACCCTGACGAACCGGTCGGGCTTGGCTCGGATGGCGGAGGAGTGCGACCACGGGAGTTCAACGATGCGGATTGACTTCACACCGGACCGTGACCTCTATCCCTTCACGTCTCGATGGTTCGACAGTTCACAAGGTCGGGTGCACTACATCGATGAAGGGAGTGGTCCGCCGATCCTGTTCTGTCATGGCAACCCGACCTGGAGCTTCCTTTACCGCAACGTCATCGCCGGGCTACGGGATCGGTTCCGGTGCATCGCGCCTGACTACCTCGGCTTTGGATTGTCCGATCGCCCAACCGGATACGGCTACACAGTCGAGGAGCACGCCGCCGTCGTCGGCGAGTTGGTCGACTTCCTCGAGCTCGACGAATACCTGTCGATGGGTCAGGACTGGGGTGGTCCGGTCAGCATGGCGGTCGACACTGCGCGTTCAGATCGGGTCCGCGGGGTGGTCTTGGGAAACACCTGGTTCTGGCCTTCCGACGATCTGCGGATGAAGGTGTTCAGCAAGGTGATGGGCAGCGGTCTGATGCAGCGCGCGGTTCTGAACAGGAACTTCTTCGTGGAGCGACTGATCCCGATGGCGACCACGCGGAGGCTGACCCCGTTGGAGATGACGCACTACCGAGAGGTGCAGCCGTCACCGGAGGCGCGCAGGGGCGTCGCGGAACTGCCCAAACAGATCCTGGCGGCCCGCCCCCTGCTGGAGCGTCTCGCCGGCGACGTGCCTGCGACTCTTGGCGCCAAGCCCGCGTTGTTCGTCTGGGGGATGAAGGACTTCGCGTTCAGCCCCGCGCGGACGCTGCCGCGGATGCGGGCCACGTTCACCGACCACGTCCTGGTCGAACTGCCCGCCGCCAATCACTTCATGCAGGAAGACGCACCGGATCAGATCGCCGCGGCGATCATCGACCGCTTCGGCTGACGGTGCCGAGCCGACCAGGAGCGACCACTTCATCACCCTCCGGGCATGGGCGCCGAGCACCTGGAGTCGGCCGCACGAGGCCGTGGCGATGTTCGTGCGCGGCGCTACCGTGCGGACCGCGGGCCCTACCGCGCTGATCGTGGGAACCGTTCTGTCGCTGGTCAATCAGGGCGCGGTGATCGAGGGTGGTCATGGTGATGGCGGAACGTGGGTCAGGGTGGTGGTGAACTTCGTGGTGCCGTTCTGCGTCGCCAGCGTCGGCTTCCTGTCCGTCCGCCGCGTGAACTCCGATGGTCATGGCTGACTCTTGTCGGGACTGGGTTCGGAGTTGACCGTCGTCGGTCTAGAGTCGAGAGCCAGCGGTAGGACAAGCAGTGCCAGTGCCACCAACTGCAGCCCGAAGCGAATGGTGTGCCCGGTTTCCCAATTCGAGCGCTGGTGAGCCCAGTCGGGCGGAATGTCGGGCAGCGCTGTGGCGAGGAACACCGAGTTCGCCGGAGCGACCAGCCAAAAGAAGACGACCGGAAACGCGAGTAGCAACGCGACCAGCGCACCCAGGTAAAACCTCGACTCCCGCCTGGTCTTCCGTGCGAAGAACGCCAAGAGTGCCGTCGCCGCGATCGCCAACGGTTCGAGCACTCCGCCGACGTTTGGCGGGCCCCACTGAACATAGAGGGACTGTTGAAGGCCGATGTACAGGGCGGGGTCGTACTGCATCTTCGCAGGTTGCTCGAGAACATGGGCGAAGGCCAGGCCCGTCAGAAGCGCGACCAACAGGATTGTGGTGAATCGAAGCAGTTTCAGCGGCAAGGGATCGCTCCTCCCGTGTGTGAGGCCGCAGGGAGACCCCACCCTAAACGTCCACCGGTCGCACGGTTCCGCGTGCCCCGGGGAGCGGCTGGAATCGGCTGCATCCGAACCGCGCGGCTGGGATTCCTGTTTGGGTCGCGGATGTCGATGCTCGAACACATTGCGCGACGCTCCGGCGCCAAACGTCAC
>NZ_DASQEU010000187.1:0-2173 GCF_035633495.1 Mycobacterium sp.
CGACAACTCGACCCGCCCCACCTCCCACGGAGCCTCCAGTCCCAACAGATGGCGGTACAACTCGATGTCGCGCATGCCGCAGATCCTGCCGCTGACCACCCGTCAAACCAAGGCCGGACCCACGTAAAAGCCGGAAGAGCCCAATTTAGATAGACACCTTCGCCGGACGCCGGTTTCCGCGCTCCGAGCGGCCCCGTCTGCTCATCGCTGCCCTCAGCCTGGTAGCCCTGACCGTCGCCGTGCTCCAGACCGCCGTGGTCCCGATTCTCGGCATCATCGCGCAACAGCTGAACGCATCGTCGGTCGCCGTCACGCGAGCAAACCTGCGCCTTCGGCAAGCGTGGTCCGGCGACGAACCAAGGCCGATGGATGTGCGAAGACTGCGCGTCCGCGGCTTCATCACCCGTATCCCGGACACCCACCGATACACCGTCACCGACCACGGTTTGCACACCGCGATGTTCCTATCCGCCGCACGACCGGTTCCTGCCCACCGGTCTGGCGCATCTCGTCGACCACTCGTTGAAAAGTTGGTGTTCTCCTCGATGAGATGCACGTCGGAGTTGGGTGGACCCCGGCGGTGTCACGGTCGACGAGACACACGACGCCATGGATGTGTTGACCGAGCGGCCACACCCGTACTCGCGATGGATGGCGACCGCGGGGTGGGCGGATTTCGCCCCCGGCATCGCCATTCTGCTCGGTGGCAGCGAACCTGTTGGGCCTCGACACGACCCGTCTCGAGGTGCTGGGATGGCGTAGTGACCGAAGCGATGGGATTCAGCGCGGCGACCTTCTCCTTCCTTCGTGGTCTGGCCGACAACAACGACAAGACTTGGTTCGATGCGCACCGCGACGAATTTGAGAAGCACGTGCGCCAACCGTTCATCCAAGCGCTCGAGGCGTCGGCCGACGCGACGATCGGGGCGCCGTGGGAGCTGCATGGCGGCCGCGGGACGATGTTCCGCATCAACCGTGACGTGCGTTTTGCCACCGACAAGTCGCCGTACAAGACCTCGGTCGCTGGTCTACTGACCCCGACCGGGGACAAGCGGGAGAGCTCCGGGTTGGCCTACATCCACCTGGCCGACGGGGGCGGGTTCGTCGCGTGCGGATACCACCAGCTCTTACCGGCACGCCTGACCCCCATCCGTGATCGGATCATCGAGCGAGCAGACGAGTTCACGGCCGTGCTGGACGGGCTGGCCGGGAAACGCCGCGCACTGTCCGACGACGATTCGCTCAAGGCCATGCCTCGCGGCTACTCCGAGTACGCCGACCACGAGCACGCCGAACATCTTCGCCGTCGCTCTTTCATCGTCTCGCAGAACTTGAACCAGAAGGACTGGGTGACGGGCGGCGTCGTAGACAAGGTCGCAGCGCTGGTGCACGACTGTGCGGAACTCGTCGCGTTCGTCGCGAGAGCAGACGACGAGTGATTCGTCCGCTGTGTTGGACGATCATCGACATCTCGTCGGCGGCGGGATTCCACAGTGCCGAAGATGGCGGCACCGAGGGCGAAATGCCCGTCGCGAGAATGCGATCCGCTCGATCGCCGCGGCACTGGTTGCCGTTCTGCTTGTTCGCACCGACGCCGCGACGGGCCTGCCCCCCGAGCAGGGCTTCGTGACGATCTTCGTTGCTGGGGCCGTCACCGCAGGACTGGCAATGGTGCTGATCGCCGTCTCACGAAGCGGCCGACGCGACGCGGCGTCGGCCGAGGCCACCGTCGACTTCCGCGCCATGAATAACGAGTGGGGCTGACAGCCCTACCGCTGACTTCGCCGACATTCACGTGGTCGACAAGACCGTGGGTGTGCACGCCTGCATTGCCAAGTCTTACTTCGGCTAACACCGGCGGCGGGAACTGCGTGACAAGATCGACACCCGTCGTTCACCCAACCGATGGCACGCCGGCGGTCATGATGGCCTCTTGTTGGGTAGCCTCGTTCCCAGGCGCGACCGCATACTGCGGCGGCCCCGCCGATTGGCAACGGCTCAACCTCGACAGCGGAGACGTCTTGAACGAGCACAGATCGGTTTCGACGTGAGCGGCACGATCACCGGATCCGCCGAGTCAGAACGAGCGGCTGTCGAAGAGACGCCGGAGATCCTGCGCGGCGACGACGACCTGCCCCAGGTTCTCGCGGACACGGTCACCGACTTCTTTCAC
>NZ_DASQEU010000188.1:0-44447 GCF_035633495.1 Mycobacterium sp.
CACCAGCGAGCACTCCCGTGGCGCGTAGCAGGGCCTGCGCACAGCACCCAGGCCGAGTTGGCGATAAAGCGTCCCTCCGTTATCTTTAGCCTTCTGGTTGCCCGTCCCGTTGACCTGCTGCGATGCGTGGTGGTCAGTGTCGTCGACGCGGCCGTCAACAGGGTCCGATGACGGGTTGCGATTTCTTTCTCGGCGTGTCGCCTGGGCGGCCGACGATCGAGGCGGTGCGCTGTTCACCGAGCGCGACCGCAAGGGCTTCGCGTAGTTGCCGATTCTCGGTCTCTAGTTGGCGATTTCGTTCCGACATGATCTGGAGTCGCTGCCGCAGCGATGCCTCGGATGCGCGTTGCCGGTCAGGAAGGCGGTCCCGAACAGGTGCTGGATCCCACCTGGCGCGGAGTCGTTCGACCTCGACGCGCAGGTCGGGCTGGGCGTAGAGCCAGGAGCGTGAGACCTTGGCTTCGCGGGCTAGGGCGTCGAAAGAGATCGGCTGTCCCGCGTTGTCCATTCGGCGAAGTGCGGCGGTGGCTCGGCGCCGTGTGGCGGTAGCTCGGCGTCGGGCCGCTGCGACGAGGTGGTGTGAGTTGTCAGCTCGCATGGGTGGTGTCCGTGCTCTCCGTCGCGGTCTTTTCGACCTCGCTGATCATCCGGTCGAGGTTGTTGAGAACCTGTTGGTTCATCTCGACCATGCGGACCTGCCCGCTGCGTTCGGAGACATCGAGGAGGGTGAGGGTGCGCCGCTGCTGCTCGCGCAGTTCGGGTAGGAACTCCGGGCCGGTGAGGAAGACTGGGCAGGTCAGACAGGCGTTGGCATGCGGACAGGTCCGCTGCAGCGGCAACCCACAGTATCCGTTCGGCAAGGTCTGGGTGGCCATACCGTATCGGGTTTTGGCCCATTGTGCTTGTGCCAGTGGACCTTCTGGGTCGATCGCGACTCTTTCACCTTTGATGTTGACCTTGGTCGCTGCTTCCCAGCGGCGCCGGACGGTTTGGTCGGTGATCCGGGCGTAGTGGGCGGTCATCTGGGTTGATTGGTGATCGAGTAGGACTCGGATGACCTCTTGGGGCACGTCGCGGTTGATCAGGCGACAGGCAAAGGTGTGGCGCCATTGATGTGGGGTGAGCTGCGCTGGCTGGCCGTGCTGATCGTGGACCTCGCAGGTGGTCAGCCAGGAGTTGAGCATGCCGCGATAGCTGTAGTAAGTCATGGGATTTCGTCCACTGAGGTTGCGGGTGATGGCGGGAAATAGGTGTCGATGCTGCCCCGGCCAGCGGTCGGAAACTCGCTGTTGTTGGGTGCGGATTTCGTTCTCGAGGTCTTCATCGATGGGGACGGCGGCCTCACGGCGCATCTTGTTGTTGAAGTAGCGCAGATAGGCGGCGTGTTGTCCGTCGTAGAGCAGGCAGTCGAACGGCAGTGTGCAGGCGTCGGTGGCGCGCAGCCCGCACCGGATCAAGATGATCGTGATGAGTCGACCCTCGGGGTTGGGCCACTTGTCGAGGTTGGCGGGTGCTTCGACCTGGGCCATGATGTGCTCGGCGACGCGACGGGTGAGTCTGGGCGGACGAGCGGGCAGGTCGCCGGGGAAGAACACCGCGGTGGTCGGTAGGTTCATGTCCCAGTTGTGCTGGCGGATTGCCTGGAAGAAGGCTCCGGGTGCGGTGACGGCATCTTCCTTCGCGCCGCAGCCAAGGGATTGGGTGGTAAGCCATGCCAGGTAGCGTTCGAGCAGGGCGCGGTCAATGTTGCTCAGCGCATGGGCCTTTGGAGTGCACTCGGCCAAGAATGTACTGAACCGCGTCAGACCCAGCACGTCACTCTGCACGGTGCCCACGGTCAGCCCCGCACTCAGTCGTAGCCGGGCCCAGCGTTTGGCCAGGGTTCTCAGCCACGGCTGGGTTACCCGGTCGAACCGCAGATGGGTGCGGGCGTGCGGGGTTTTGCCTGGGCTTCGGGTCAGGCCGGGCAGCAGATGCAGGCGCCAGATATCGCGGGGATACTCGACGTCCCAGCCCTTGCCGTCGCGCAGGGTTTCGACGGTGTCCTGCGCGAAGATCAGGAACCGTTGGTAAGTGCCCTCTTTCGTGCCCGCAAACGCACGCCATTGCTGAGCGGACAGGTCGAGCAGGGAGGTCACTGCAGCGTCTTTGGCGATGCGGATGGCCCAGGCAATGATCGGCGGTGCGGCGGTGATTGTGGCTTGGTCGTAGCGGCTCTGAACCGCGTATTGGAATTCGAGTTTTAGCTGGGGAGCTAGCCCGCGGAAGTCGATGCGCGCGGTGCCGCGCTGCTGGCAGTGCGCAAGGTATTCTGCGGCGTCGGGGCGGCCGAGCTGGACCCACCGGGTGGTATGAGACTTGCAGTACAGGGTCCTGGCGTTCTCGGTCCACACGGTGCAGAAGGGCAGCCCACATTGTCTGGGTTCGGGTGGACCGAGCAGCCCTGCCTGGGCCGACCAAACCGCCGGATCCGGTTGGCCGACACGGGACCACGCTGTGCGATGTCGCATGCACAATCCGACGCCGCTGCTGCCGTAGCGACATCCGATCACCGTGCAGACGCTCAGATCCCGGCGGCCATTCAACACGGGACCGGGATCGGCGAGGAACACCGCGAGCGCCGGCCGGTTGCGGTCGCGCCACCGTTGACCATGGCCCGAGCACAGCCCGTTCTCCGAGACCGGACGGTCACAGTCAGCCACCGCGCACTGCCGACGCCCCAGTACCGGATCGTCGGGATCGACAAGATAGACCTCGACACGAAACTCGGGTCGCACCACAGCCATCAGTTTCTCGAGCAGCCCGCTGCTTATGGGCGCCCGGCGTGGGCCCGGTGCGGTCACCAGTGCACCTCCCGGCCGGTGAACCAGCCCGCTGCTGCCAGGGTTGTTCTCGCGTCTTCGACGGTGAGGTGACCGTAGGTGTCGATCGTTGTGGCGATCGAGGCGTGCCCCAATAGTCCCTTCACCGACTCCATGCCGGCACCACGGCGCAGCAGCCAGGTGGCGTAGGTGTGTCGGAAAAGGTGGGGTCCGAACTCGATTCCGGTCCGCGTTCGCAGCCGCTTGACGAGGTCGTAGACCGCCGAATACGACCACGGCCGGCCCAGCGGTGCCGACCACAGGTTGACGAAGACGTAGTCCGAATCCAGTGCCCGGTATTCCCGGTTGAGGTAGTCGGCATAGAGGCGCATCAACTCCACGCTGGCCGGGATTGTCCGCGACCCTGTCTTCGCGCGGGCACGGTTGTCGTTGTCACGCGCAGTGATGGTGATCGTCTTCTCTGCGATGGCCAGGTCTTCGTGGCGCAGCCCGAGAGCCTCACCCACCCGAACGCCGGTGTCGAGCATCAGGGCAAAAAGCAGCCGGTCCCGCAGATGCTCACAAGCATCCAAGATCGTCTGAACCTGCTGGACAGTCAGCACTTTGGGCAGTGACTGCGGCGCCTTCAACTTGATCGCCCGCCGCCGCTCGCTCCCGCGTTTGGACACATGGTGCAGAAACGGCCGATACGACGTCGCCGCAGCACGACCGCGACCAGTCGTCGGCTGCAGGGTGATCAGCAACCCCGATAAATTGACGCCATGGCGGGCATGGAACCCGCAAAACGACGTCAACGCCGACAGCTTCCGATTCACGCTGCTCGCCGAGCAGAACGGTTCCACCGTGGGCAGCACCGACACGAGTCCGTCGCGGGCCTGCGGCGGCACCCGCAGCCACGCGACGAACCCGGCCACATCCTCCAGCCTGGCTGCCCGCCAGTCGACGCCGTGCCGGTCCAGGTAGGTCAGCCAGTCCTTCAAATCATGGGCATAGGCCTTGATGGTGTTCGGCGACTTCTCGATCGACGCCAGATACGACAGGAACCGCTCGACCGGTTCGACCGGTTCCAGGTCGTCACCGAGCACAGTCCACGACTCGAACCCGGTGCCCGGCATCAGCACGCGTTGCACCCTCATCTTTACCTCCCGTTCCGTGTTGGACAACGGAAGGTAATCCCGTCCACAACGCGATCCCAGGGATTTCCGGTGCACGTCGCCTACGTCGCAGACAGTGCCGATTCAGCTACAGATAACCTCCGGGCATTTCGGGGCCAACTCCGCCTGGATCCTGTGCGCAGGCATCGCCCACAACCTGCTGCGCGCCGCCGCGGTCCTGGCCGGAAGCCCCCACCGCACCGCACGCGGTGCCACACTGCGTCGCAAGATCGTCAACATTCCCGCCCGACTGGCCCGCCCCCAGCGCAGGCTAAGCCTCTGAAGGAACAAGCGGCAGCAGCGATCTAGTGCACCGGACCAGGATCGCTCGTTGACGGGCGCTTCGCATTCGGTGCCGAAGGCGCCCCGGATGGTTGGGAACGGCCTCATCGAGCCCTTGACCGACCTGGCTCCCGGGTTGGAGCACGTCACCCTGCTGCAGGGCGCGAAGGCCTACGGTGCACACGCCGGACACCCAGCCGCACCTTCCGACGCGTGAGCGCGACCCGCGCGCCCAGCACGACAACTTCTACTGGCTTCAGGAGGACTACCTCCGACAGGCCTCGGAGACATGGGGTTTCGCGTGGACCATCTTCCGGCCACAGGTCGTGGTGGGTGGGGCCTGGGGTGCGTCCATGAACCCGTCGATAGCGCTGGCTCGTCGATGCAGGCCTTCTGGCAGAGGCATTCGACTGGGCGGCCACGGCGAAGGCGGCGCGCAACGAGACGTTCAACATCACCAACGGCGACGTCTTCGCCTGGCGCGACGCCTGGCCAGTGCTGGCCGATGCATTCCACGTCGATGTCGGGCCAGACACGCCGATGCACCTCGCGGAATACCTGTCAGACCGGGAAGCGCTGTGGCAGCAGGTAGTCGCACGTCACGGGTTGCGGCCACTCGGCCTGATGCAGTTGCTTGGTGAAAGCCATCACTACGCCGACCTTCTCTTGCGGATGGGAGCCGGCACGATTGCGCATCCGACCCTGTTGAGCACGATCAAGCTTCGCCAGGCCGGCTTTACTGCCTGCTGCGACAGCGAAGACGTCCTCAGACACTGGGTCCGGGTGCTGCAAGACCGGAGGTTGATTCCGCGGAGCAAGAGCGAGGGCGTTAGGACTTCTGTCGCTCCTTGAGCTCGGCGAGAACCTCGTCGGTGTGCTCGCCGAGTCCCGTTGCGGCCCAACGCGGTTCCCACGGCGTGCCGTGGAAGTCGGCAGGCGTCGCGACCATCGGGATGCTCGCGTCCCCGTCGGGTACATCGACCAGACCACCCCCGGCGTGGAACTGTTCGTCGCCCAGGATGTCCTCGAGCGAGTTGATCGGCGACCAGAAGAAGTCCGGTTCGCGGTTGAAGACGTCGGCCCATTCGGCGAGCGACTTGGTCGCGAAGATCGCGTCCAACTCGGCGATCAACCGTTCGCCGTTGAGGAAGCGGTCCCGGGCGGTGGCAAAGCGTGGGTCACGCAGCCAAACCTCCTGCCCCACAGCTCGACACAACGCGGGCCAGTGCCGGTCGCCCTCGAGGCCAACGATCCAGAACCGCCGTCCGTCGCCCGCCGCATAGTTGTTCATGCACGGATTGCCCATCGACTCACGCTGACCGATGGAGATGGGATGGCCAGCGAGCAGGTAGGTATTCAGGTCGAAACTCACGGTGTAGACACCCTGGCGATACAGGGATGTCGTGACGAGTTGACCCGCGCTGGTGCGCGCGCGGGCGACCAAGGCCACGCACACCGCCGCGGCCAATGTCATGCCGACCGCGTGATCACCCATGCCGCCACGCTGGAACGGGGGCGTGTCACCGGGCCGCGTCAGCAAGTGCGCCAACCCTGCGCGAGCCCAGAATGCCGCGACGTCGTAGGCCGCCCGGTCCGCGTCGGGCCCGGTCATTCCATATCCAGTGATCAATCCGTAGACGAGGCGCGGATTCAGAGCCGCCACGGTCTCGTAGTCCAGCTTGAGGCGCTGTAACGCAGCGGGCCGCACATTCGTCAGGAAGACGTCCGCGTCGGCGAGCAAGTCCATCGCGCTGGCACGGCCCTCGTCAGTCCCGACGTCCAGAACGACGCTGCGCTTGGACCGATTGTCCATCTCGAACGGTGGGCTCGCGGCGTGACCGTCCTGTGGGAGACCCAGCATGCGGCCGAACGTTCGCGCGGGGTCGCCCGTCGGGGGCTCGATCTTGACGACGTCGGCGCCCCAGTCGGCGAGGATTCCGCCCGCCGCAGGGCCCGCCACCCAGACACCGAGTTCGACCACCTTGACGTCTTCCATGGGTCCCGCCATGTCGCCTCGTTTCGTTTCGGGTTCCGCCGAAGCACCTTACGGTTGGACGTTGCTTTGTAAACTAGTGCACCAAATGGGTGACGTCGGGCCCGTTGGAGAGGTCACTGTGATGTATATCGTGCCGCGCGGCTACCGTGACCACGCATTTCGCGTTCTACCATCAGATGTACCGACCGCTGCACTTCAGATCTCGACGGAGCTCTTCACGTGAATGGACCAGCAACCGCTGAGCGGGGTTCCGATGACGTTGTCGGCGATATGTCGACCAGGCACCGAATTCTCGCTGCCACCGCGGAGGTGCTCGGGAGTAGCGGACAGACCAAGCTGAGCCTCTCCGAGGTGGCATTGCAGGCCGGCGTATCGCGACCGACGCTGTACCGCTGGTTCGCGTCGAAAGACGAGTTGCTCGCTGCGTTCGGACGTTATGAACGCGACATGTTCGACTCCGGGATCAACCATGCGACCTCCGGCCTCCGCGGCAACGAAAGGCTCGACGCGGCGCTACGGTTCATCGTCGAGTACCAGCAGTCGTATTCCGGTGTCCGACTCGTCGACATCGAACCAGAAGTGGTCATCGCGCAGTTGTCGCGGATCGTTCCGCTCATGCGGGGCCGTCTGGTGAAATTGCTGTCGGGTCCCAATGCCGCCGTCAAGGCCGCGACGGCGGTCCGGGTCGCGATCTCGCACTACATCGTCCGCAGTGACGATGACGACCAGTTCCTGGCGCAGCTCCGTCACGCGGTCGGGATCAAGCAGCCTGACTCAAATGGCTAGAGATCCGCTGCAGCCGTGACACTTTCGGTGGCCACGTGCTTGGCCCAGCGATAGTCGGCCTTGCCCGCCGGCGACCGTTCGATCTTCGGCGTCCGAACGAACGCCTTTGGGATCTTGTAGCGCGCAATCTGTCGTGCACAGACCTCGACGAGGTCCTCGTCGGTGGGTGACGTGCCTTCGGCAGCCTGAACGACCGCGACGACCTCACTGCCCCACCGCTCCGAGGGGCAGCCGACCACGACCACGTCATTCACGTCGGGGTGAGCGGCGATCGCGCGCTCCACCTCTTCGGCGAAGATCTTCTCCCCGCCGGAGTTGATGGTGACCGAATCGCGGCCCAACAATTCGATGCGGCCGTCCGCGAGGATGTTGGCCCGGTCACCGGGCATCGACCAACGGACCCCGTCAATCGTCGGGAACGTTCGTGCCGTCTTGGCCTCGTCACCCAGGTAGCCGAGTGGCACGTAGTCGCGCCGGGCGAGCCAGCCCTGGCCGTCCCCCGGTGAGAGGACATGGTCGAAATCGGTTGCGACCAAGGCGGTGTCGGATTGCGGTGCGAAGACTGCGGGTGGCTTGTCTTCCGCGGCGGCCCCCACCGTCAAGCTGCTCATCTGCATGCCCGACTCGGACGCCCCGACGCCGTCCACGAGAAAGAGGTGGGGTAGCGCAGCCAACAATCAATCACGGAGAGTAGGCGTCAACGCCCCGCCCCCATTGCTGATCGTAATCAGCCCGGAGAGGTCGTAGTCGCCCGCCTCGATCTCCTCGACCAACGGGCGGGCAATCGCATCGCCGACGGTGGTGAGGGACAACACCTTCTCGCGCTGTACGAGGTCCAGTGCGGCGGCGGGGCGGAAGCGCTCGACGTCGTCGGGGATGACGATCCTTCCTCCCATGGCGAACGCGTGATATGCGGCCCACTGGGCCGCACCGTGGATGAACGGGGGGATCATCAGGATCGACATCAACCCCGCGGACTTGCGGACCTGCGCGGTCAGCTCCTCGTAGGACGCCAACGGCCGGTCACTGCCGAACGGACGGCCACCCATGGACGAGACGAAGATGTCGTGTTGACGCCACAGCACGCCCTTCGGCATGCCCGTGGTACCGCCCGTGTACAGAATGTAAAGATCGCCCGGAGACGGCTCGGGCATCCCTGCGGCAGGCGGTGGCGTGTTCACGATCGACTCGTAATCAACTGCGCCGGGCAATAATTCGTTGCCGGAGTGGTCAGCGATCTGAATGAGGACGGCGAGATGAGGCAACCGGTCGCGGATCGCCGCCACGCGGGGGGCGAATTGGGCGTGGTACACCAGCGCCGACGCCTTCGAGTCGGCGAGGAGGTACTCGAGTTCGTCTTCCACGTAGCGATAGCTCACGTTGAACGGCGCCACTCGGGCGCGGTAGCCGTCGATCATGGCCTCGAGGTACTCATTGCCGTTTCGCAGGTACAGACCGAGGTGGTCTTGTCCCGACTCGTGCCCAGCCAGTTGGTCACGCTCGGTGTGGCAGCCCAGTCCGGCGGCGACGAGGTAGTGGGGGCCACCCCGTCGACGCGCGCGTCGGCATCGGCATAAGTCAGCCGTCGGTCCCGCCAGACGAGCATCTCCTGATCGGGAACGGTCGCCGCCACCGTCCTGAAAACCGTCGACAGATTGAACTGAGCGTTCACGACGTCATGATCCTCGGACACGGCGAGAGCGTGACATTTTTATCCCATTTTGTAAACTCCGAAGACTGGACTTCGACGCAGGTCGCCTATCGTTCACCACGAGAAACACCCGTCGACGACGCACTGACGAAGGAGACGTCGTGCCATCGGTAGAAGTGAATGGCGGCATTCGACACTCGGGCCATGGCCGCCCCCACCATCCTGTAATTCCTCAGTCGGTAGCTCGCCTCGCCCAGATGCAGGAGTATGGACCAAAAGAGTGACACTCCACCGATATTTTGTAAAGCTAGCTAGATGACGAGCGTGCAGAGCGATTCGGGTGTGTTGGCCGGCGACGAGCGGATGCTGATCGACGGCGAACTCCAAGACACCGGCAACGGTGCGAAGTTCGACGTGATCCACCCCGGCAGCGAACAGGTCGCCGGCCAAGCCACCGACGGCACGGTGGAGGACATGTCGCGTGCGGTCGGTGCGGAACGCCGTGCGTTCGACGAGACCGACTGGTCACGCGATCTCGAGTTCCGCTACCACTGTCTGACGCAGTTGGCTGCGGCGCTGGACCGCGACAAGGAACACCTGCGGCGGGTGCTGATCACCGAGGTCGGTTGCCCGATCACGTTGTCGGGCAGCCAGATCGAGAGCCCAATCGCAGAAGTCACGCATTGGGCCGAGCACGGCAGAGACTTCGAGTACCTCGTCGACACCGGTGTGCACGACACCCCGATGGGCCCGGCGCGGCGCAAGATCCACTACGAACCGATCGTGTGGTCGGGGCGATCACCCCGTGGAACGTGCCGTTCTATCTGAACATCGCCGAGACCGTGCCCGCCCTGATGGCTGGCAACACCGTCGTCCTCAAGCCTGCGCAGCTGACGCCGTGGTCGGGCAGTGAGTACGGCCGCATCGTCGCCGAGGAAACCGACGTCCCGGCCGGCGTGTTCAACGTGGTGGTGTCCAACGCGAACGAGGTCGGCGCTGCGCTGTCCGCGGATCCCCGGGTGGAAATGATCACCTTCACCGGGTCGACCGCGACCGGCCGGGCGATCCTGGCCGCCGGAGCGGCGACGGTGAAGAAGACGCTGCTGGAACTGGGCGGCAAGTCCGCGCACATCGTGCTCGACGACGCCGACTTCAACTCCGCCCTGCCCTTGGCGGCGATGATGGCATGCGTGATGTCTGGGCAGTCCTGCATCCTGCCCAGCCGGATCCTGCTGCCCCGCAGCCGTTGTGAAGAAGGTATCGCGCTGCTCAAGACCAGTATGAAGAACTTTTCCGGTCGGCGACCCGTGGACGCCGGGCAACATGCAGGGCCCGCAGATCAGCGAAACCCAACGCCAGAAGGTCCTTGGTCTGATCCGGGGCGGGGTGGCTGCGGGCGCTCGTCTGGTCACCGGCGGCGGCGTCCCGGAGAATCTGCCCGTCGGCTACTACGTACAGCCCACCCTGCTGGCCGACGTCGACCCGAACTCAAAGATCTCCCAGGAGGAGATCTTCGGTCCCGTGCTAACCGTGACCCCGTACGACACCGACGACGACGCGGTCGCGATCGCCAACAACTCCATCTACGGCCTCTCCGGCGAAGTCAGCAGCGGCGACGTCGACCGCGCCATGGCCGTCGCGATGCGGATGCGCACCGGCAACGTCACGATCAACGGCAAGTCCCACTTCGGCATCACCAGCCCCTTCGGCGGCACCAAGCAGAGCGGGCTGGGGCGCCGCAACGGCGATGAGGGTTACCGGGAATACCTGGAGGGCAAGACAATCGGGCTGCCGGAATGAGCGACGAGACGGACATCGCCGCGCTTCTGTACCGCTACGCCCGCGCGGTCGACACCAAGGACTGGGACCTGTACCGCTCGGTGTTCACCGACGACGCCACCATCGACTACTCGTCGGCCGGCGCCATCGCAGGCACACGTGACGAGGTTGCCGATTGGCTGAGCGTGGGTTTCGCCGCCATCCCGATGTCGATGCACTACATCACCAATGTCGAGGTGCTCGGATCGGACGGCGACAACGCGCGCGTGCGCGCCATGTCCTACAACCCGATGCAGCTGCCCGGAATGACGGAGTTGAGCTCGTGCGGCGGCTACTACCACCACGAGTTGATCCGCACTGAAGGCGGCTGGCGCAGCCGCAGCCTGCGCGAGGAGAACATCTGGTTCCTCAACGCGCCAGGCGGCTAGCCCTCCGCCGCGAGCTGCCCACACGCGGCGGCGATCTCGCGACCGCGGGTATCGCGGACCGTGCAGGACACCCCCCGCTCGCGGACCCGCTTGACGAACTCGCGCTCGGCGGGCTTGGGACTGGCGTCCCACTTGCTACCCGGCGTGGGGTTGAGCGGGATGACGTTGACGTGCACCAGCGGACCCAGGGCGCCGTGCAGCTTCTTGCCGAGGAGGTCTGCTCGCCACGGCTGGTCGTTGACGTCACGGATCAGCGCGTATTCGATCGACACGCGGCGGCCGGTCACGTCTGCGTAATACCTTGCGGCGTCGAGGGCTTCGCCGACGTTCCACCTGTTGTTGACTGGTACCAGGGTGTCGCGCAACTCGTCGTCGGGAGCGTGCAGGGACAGCGCCAGCGTGACGCCGAGGCGTTCGTCGGCGAGCTTGCGGATCGCGGGAGCCAACCCGACCGTCGAGACCGTCACCGACCGCGCCGAGATGCCGAACCCACCAGGCGGGGGTGTGATGATCCGACGCACCGCGGCGAGTACCCGATTGTAGTTGGCCAACGGCTCACCCATGCCCATGAAGACGATGTTCGACAGGCGGCCGTCATGCTCGTCGCGCATGGCCGCCGACGCGGCGCGCACCTGCTCGAGAATCTCTGCGGTGGAAAGGTTTCGGGTGAGACCGCCCTGCCCGGTGGCGCAGAACGGACACGCCATGCCGCACCCTGCCTGCGACGAGATGCACACCGTGTTGCGCTGCGGGTAGCGCATCAGCACCGATTCGAAGGTGGTGCCGTCCACCGCGCGCCACAAAGTCTTTCGGGTGTCCGCGCCGTCGCACTCGATCGACCGCACGACGTTCAGCAGTTCCGGGAACAACGCCTCCGCGACCTTGTCCCGCATGGCAGTCGGCAGGTCTGTCATGGCGTGCGGATCGGCGATCAGCCTGCCGAAGTATTGGTTGGCCAACTGCTTCCCGCGGAACGCGGGCAGTCCCAGTTCGGCGACCGCTGCGCCGCGGGCGTCGTCGTCGAGATCGGCGAAGTGCCGGGGCGGCTTTCCTCGCTGCGGCGCCTCGAACACCAAGGGCAGTTTCATGGTCCCGTTCATTATCAGGCCTGCTCACTCAGAACGTCGCGGACGGCCCCGTCGACGGCCGCCAGGGCACCGGCGTCGACTCCGGCACGGCCCCGCACGAACACCGTCGCGCGACTGGTCGGAGGCAGCCCCTCGGCCAGGCACAACCCGTCCGGCAGCCGTCCGATCATGGGCAGCAGCGCGACGCCGAGGCCGGAACGCACGGCGGCGAACAGGCCCGAAAGGTCGGAACTGTCGGCCGCGATGCGATAGGGCACACCGATGCGGTCGAGCGCGGCGAAGTTCGGCTCGCGGAGGGTGCACGGCTCGGAGAACGTCACGACCGGCAGCGGCTCGCTTGCGGACACCGAGAAACTGCGACCCGAGATCCATTTCAGCGCAACCATTCCCGACGCGTTGGCCGGATCGAGACCAGAGCCGTCGAGCATGACCGCCAGGTCGACGACGCCGTGCTCGATCGCGTCGGCAAGCATTACGTTGCGTAATAGTCGAAACCGCAGCCGCCATTCGGGAAGCCGCTCCCCCAAGGCACTCGTCAGGCCGGGCAGCATGACTTCGGCGCCGTGTTCGGTCGCACCGATCAGCAGCACCCGTTCCTCGGCCGCCCCCAGGTCGGCCAGTGCGGCGTCGTGCGCCGCCAGAATGGTGCGTGCGTGGGCGAGGACCCGGTGGCCCAGCTCGGTGAAGGCGACGCCGCGGCCGGACCTCTCGACGACGGGTCCCCCGACGACGGCCTCGACCCGTCGGACGTGCTGGCTGACGGCGGACTGCGTCAGATGCAGGACGGTCGCGGCGCGGTGAAATCCGCCACAGTCGGCGACGGCCACCACGCTGCGCAGCGGCGCAATGTCGAGGACCTGACCCATGCCGCCAAGGTACTCCGATCAGTAGAAACGATCAAAGAGGCGCATTCCGCGACCGATTGACGTCAACTGCCGATGAATCGATCAGCGATGCCGATCAATCGCGATCGCCGATAGTCGTTGGACGCGGCACGTCGCCGTTCACGATTCGACCAAGGCCCTGTTCGCGGTGGCCGGGGTGGTGCTGCTCAACGCGACGCTGGGGGTGTCGCTGTACGTGCGGGCGATCAACCTGCACGGCGCGGCCGGGCGTCCTGTCGTGGTTGCTGCTCGGTCAGGGCGTCGACGTCGGAACGGGCATCGGTCTGCTGTTCGGGGCGCTCGCCTGCTGGATCAACTCCAAGGCCTCCAAGCCCTCCAAGGCCTCACGCGAGAAGCGTCAGGACGACCCACGTCGCGACGGCCGAGGGCAGGACCGAATCGAGACGGTCCATCAGGCCTCCGTGGCCGGGTAGCAAGGTGCCCATGTCCTTGATTCCCAGATCGCGCTTGACCTGCGACTCGATGAGGTCCCCGAGCGTGCCCGTGAGGACCAGCATGAGCCCGAGCGGGACGCCAACCCAGGCGGGCTTGTCGAGCAGGTACGTCACGGCGAGCACCGAGGCGGCGGTGCCGAAGACCAGCGAGCCGGTGAAGCCCTCCCAGGACTTCTTGGGACTGATCGCCGGCACCATCGGGTGCTTGCCGAACAACACTCCAGCGGCATACCCGCCGATGTCGGAGAAGACCACGCCCAGCATCAGGCAGAGCACCCGCCAACGGCCGTCCTCGGGATAGACGAGCAGGACACCGAACGCACCGAACAGCGGTATCCAGGCCGCCAGGAAGATCGTCGCCGTGACGTCGCGCAGGTAATTCACCGGCGGGTCCTTGAGGCCCCCCGAGAGCAGCCGCCAGATCATGCACACGACGACGGTGGCGCCGAACGCCCCCAGGGCGCCCGTCGGGCCGAAGGGCCACGTCAGCCAGACGATGGCCTGGCCGCCGACGAGGAGCGGAATGATCGGGATCGCGTAACCGGCGGTCCGCAGCCGCCGGACGACCTCGTGGGTCGCCACGGCCATGGCAGCCGCCACGACCGGCACCCAAACCAGCGGTGCGAACACCAGGATGGCGATGACACCGAAACCCAGGAACGCCCCGACCGCGATGGCGGCGGGTAGGTTGCGCCCGGCTCGCCCTTGTTTCTTCTTGGGCTCGGATGCGTCGGCCCCTTCGGCGGGCGCCATGTCGGTGTCTGCCACCGTGCTGTTACTGAAGGTCTGGTCTCCGGCGACCTAGACCTCCAGCAGCTCGCCTTCTTTGTGCTTCACCAAGTCGTCGATCTGGCCGGTGTAGGTCTGGGTGCTCTTGTCCAGATCCTTCTCGGCCCGGCCGACCTCGTCCTCGCCTGCTTCGCCGTCCTTCTTGATGCGGGCGAGCTCCTCCATCGCCTTGCGACGGATGTTGCGCACCGTCACCTTGGCGTCCTCGCCCTTGGACTTGGCTTGTTTGACCAGGTCGCGCCGACGCTCCTCGGTCAGCTGAGGAATCGAGATGCGGATGACGTTGCCGTCGTTGCCCGGGTTGACGCCGAGGTCCGAATTGCGGATCGCGTCCTCGATGGGACGCAGCTGGTTGGCCTCGTACGGCTTGATGACGACGAGCCGGGCCTCGGGCACGTTGATGCTGGAGAGCTGGGTGATCGGCGTGAGCGAGCCGTAGTACTCGACCTTGACCCGATTGAACATGCCGGGATTCGCGCGGCCCGTGCGAATGGACGACAGGTCGTCCCGCGCCACGGACACCGCCTTCTCCATCTTCTCCTCGGCCTCGAAGAGGGTTTCGTCGATCACTAGTTCTTCTCCCGTCGCTGTCGCTCGACCACGGGCCATTGTCCCGTCCGCCGGCGCTCGCTCAGTCGTCCACCAGTCAGGTGGTGACCAGTGTGCCAATCCTCTCACCTGCGACCGCGCGCGCGATGTTTCCGTCGGTCAGCAGATTGAACACCAGGATGGGCATGCTGTTGTCCATGCAGAGGCTGAAGGCCGTGGCGTCGGCGACCTGCAGGCCGCGGTCGATGACCTCGCGGTGGGTGATCGCCACGAGCAACTCCGCGTCCGGGTTCGTCCGCGGGTCGTCGGTGAAGACGCCGTCGACGGCCTTGGCCATCAGCACCACCTCCGCGCCGATCTCCAGGGCTCGCTGCGCGGCGGTGGTGTCGGTGGAGAAGTACGGCAGGCCCATGCCTGCGCCGAAGATGACGACCCGACCCTTCTCCAGGTGCCTACGGGCGCGCCCAGGGATGTACGGCTCGGCGACCTGACCCATCGTGATGGCGGTCTGCACCCGGGTATCGATGCCTTCCTTCTCCAGGAAGTCCTGCAGCGCAAGGCTGTTCATGACGGTGCCGAGCATGCCCATGTAGTCCGACCGGCTGCGCTCCATGCCGCGCTGCTGCAGCTGCGCCCCTCTAAAGAAGTTGCCCCCACCGATGACCACGGCGACCTGGACGCCGCCGCGCACCACTTCGGCGATCTGGCGGGCGACGAGTGCCACCACGTCTGGATCGAGTCCCACCTGGCCGCCGCCGAACATCTCGCCGCCCAGTTTGAGCAGAACGCGCGAGTAACCCAGCTGGCCGGCAAGGACCGTTTCCGCCATCCTGACTCCTTCGGCTCCGCCCACGAGACATCCGCCCGAACGTTCTACCCGCGACGACGCCCCCAATCCTGCCAAACGGCTTGATTGGGGGCGCCGAGGGGTGGCGAAGGTCAGCCCTTAGCCCAGGTGCGCCGACAGCAGCCAGGCGCCCACCGACATGCGACCGTTGCCCTCGTCCTGAATGCCCGCACCGGCAAAGTCCTTGAACCCGGTGAATTTCTCCGCGACGTTGACGTGGATGCGGGCCGGTCGGACGTCGTCGATGACCCAGTACTTGGACACCACGTCGCGCAGTTCCTGTTCGGTGACGGGGTGTGCGGGTCCGGCGTCACCCATCGAGCCGCGGTCGAAGACCAGCACGAAGTACGACGCACCCGGCGCGGCGGCCCGCACGATCGACTGCTGGTACCCGTCGCGAAGTTCGACGGGCATCGAGTGGAAGAGGGTCGAGTCCACGATCGTGCCGAAGCGTCCGTCGTAGCCGGTGAAGGCGCTGATGTCCGCGACGTCGAAGGTGGCATTGGTCAGACCGCGCTTGGTGGCCTCTTCGCGCGCCAACTCGATCGCGGTGGCCGACTGGTCGAGGCCGACCGTGCTGTAACCCTGTTCGGCGAGCGCCAACGCGGTCGCGGCCTCGCCGCAACCGGCGTCCAGGACATCGCCGTGCAACTTGCCTGCCGCGATCAGTGCCGCGATCTCGGGTTGCGGCTCGCCGATGCTCCACGGCGGCTTGGTACCGAGACCCATTTCTTCGGCCTCGCCGCGGTAGGCGGAATCGAACATGTCGTCAGTCGGATGAGTCATGCCATCCTGTTTATCAACTTAGTTGATATGTGTCAAGATGATTGACATGAATGAGGCTGGGGACGAACCGCTGGGCTATCTACTCCAGCGATTGGCGATGTCGTTGCGCTCCGAAGTGACGTCGTCGGCGCTCGAGCCGTTGGGACTGTCGTTCCCGCAGTACATCTGCATGCGGACCCTGTCGAAGTCGCCTGGCCGCTCCAATGCCGACCTGGCCCGCGACGTCAGCGTGTCGCCTCAGGCCATGAACATGGTGGTGCGGGGGCTGCAGGACCGTGGTCTGGTGGCACGGCCGGCGGCGGTGACGTCCGGGCGCTCCCTGCCCGCCGAGCTCACCCGCGACGGTATCGAGCTACTGAAGCGGACCGACGCGGGCGTTCGCGACGCCGAGCGAAGGGTGTTGGCACCCCTCAGCCCAGAGCAGCGAGCAGACTTCAAGGAGTTGCTCGCCGCCCTGGGCTGAGGGCGGTTACGACTGGCAGCTCAGGACTCCATGGCCTTGGCCGCCACCGGCAGACCCGCGTGGTGCGCACCATGGCACGCCTTCGGCGGCGTCGGCGGAATGTCCAGTGCCGGATTGCCGTCGAAGACGGCCGATCGGCTTGAGATGGAACCCCGTGTAGGCACAAGGCATCACCGGCCAGTCCTCCGGCCGCACCACGTGATGCGCGCCGAGCGTGTACCAGAGCACCACGTCGGTGTTCTCCAGCGGCGCGTCGTCCGCCACGAACTCCGGTAGCCCCTGGGCGTCGGCCGACTGGTACATGTAGTCACCCGCGGCGAACTTCTCCGCGTCGTCGTACTTGGTGACCCACAGGTTGTGCTGAACGAACCGCGCCCGATCGTAGATGTAGGAGCCCTCCTGCACCATGACGGGCACGATGTCCTTGGGCACAAACTTGTAGGCCGTCGGACTGCCCAGCTCGTTCTTCATCGTCGGGTTGGTGACCTTCCAGTACCGACCGGTCTTCCAGTCCCAGTCGCGAGCACCGTCGGCCTCGGACGCCACCAGGGTGTCCTGGGTGATCCAGGCGTTGTTGTGCGGATTGAGCGCAGGATCGGGCTCCGGGATCGAATCCACCTCGTACACACTGTTTCCCGGCCCGTCGACGCTCATGTCGAGCCGGAAGTTGAAGAAGTGCTGATGGTTCGGCCCATAGACACCCGGTGCGACCAACTTGCCCCAGCGCGGAACCTCGCCCTCGGCGATCGAGCCCATGGTGAGCACGCCCGACAGCTTGACCTCGACCTCGATGGACGCGTCGTTGTAGAAGTACCAGAAGAACCCGTACTCGTAGTTGCCGACGGTGCAGATCATCGAGACGACCAACCGGCGCGAGCGCCGGACCTCCACCTCCTGCGTACGGAAGTCGTTGTGCTTCCAGGAGATTCCGTAGTCCTCCTCGTGCATGCAGATGGCGTTGGGGATCGTCACCGCGTTGCCGTCCGAGTCGTTGACGGTGCCGTCGAAGTAGTGGATCTCGCCGAGACAGTCGCAGCCCAACGTCAGCGGGTTGGCCGAGAAGCCCATGCCAACCTCACCCATGTCGAACACGTTCTTGTTCCAGTGCGTCGGCGAGGTGTCGCCGTAGGGCACCACCATCTCCGACAACGAACCCCGGTACATGATCGGCCTGGTCTCGCCGCGGTCGGTGTAGGTCACCTCGTGCAGCGTGATCCCCTCGCGAGGATTGAAACCGAGGCGCATGGACCACTTCTGCCACGTCACGTGCCACCCGTCGACGGTGAAACTGGGCCCGTCGGGTTGAGTGATCTCGATCGGCTTGACGTCCGAACGGAACTCGGTGAAGGCAGGACGGTTGTTCGGGTCGAACATGAACCGCGCGTCGTAATTGCCCGCCGTCGGCGGCATCGGGACCACACCGTGATCCTCGATGTCGATGATCTCCATGTTGTCGAGGTCGAACGTGACGATCAGGCCCTCGACCGGACGCGCATAGCCGTGCTCGGACGGCGCCGCCCGCATGAAGGTCAGCGGACGACAGATCAGTGGCGAGTTGTCGTAGTGGTCACCCTGGCCGCAATAGCCCGCCGGCCACGGGATGTTCAGCTCGCCGTGTTTCTTCCCTTGCCATTACTGATGTCCGGCAGGTTAACTCGACCTAAGTCGGATTACGTTGCCGTGTCACGCCTGCAACGAATTCCGTTGCCTCAACCGAGGCGTGCAGCGAATCTCCCTGCCCCTCAGTGTGATTGGACGTCGAAATCCGCATCACTTCTGGGTGAGGAGGCGGAACGGCGCGGCCTCCTCCAGCTCGTATGCCAGCGCGAGCAGCGTGGCCTCGCGCCCCATTCGTGCGCTGAACATCATGCCGATGGGAAGACCGTCCTCTGACTCGCCCAGTGGCAGCGAGATTGCCGGGTCGCCCGTGACGTTCTGCAGGGGCGTGAAGGCCACCCAGTCCACCAGCCGGTCGATGATCTGCTCGTAGTCGGCCGTCGGGTCGAGATGCCCGACGACGGGCGGAACGTCGGCCAATGTGGGCGTCAGCAGCACGTCGTAGTCCCGCACCCGTGTGAGCATCCGGCGTCGCAGTGTCGCCAGGCGGGCGATCGCCAGCGGAAGCCGGTGCAGATTGCCCGCCGCGAAGCCCTCGAGACCGAGACTGAGGTTGTCGAGCTTGTCGCGATCGAAGGAATCGCCGAAGCGGCCCCGTCCGCCCCGCAGCAGCGCGAAGGAGAGCAGTGCCCAGTACAGGAGGAAGTCGTCGATGAAGGACGGCGGCACCGGCGGTTCGTCGAGACGTTCGACGTGGTGCCCCATCCTTTCGAGTAGTGCAGCGGTAGCCAGTGTCTGGTCGCGGACCGCGGGGCTGCATTCCCGCTTGACGGACTTGGTGAACAAGGCGATGCGCAGTCGATCCCGTCCCGGCCGCGTCACGTCTCCGATCGGATCGAGTTTCGGTTTGCGCCAGACGTTCTCGGCCTCGCGGTAGAACGCGGCAGTATCACGGACCGACCGGGTGACCACCCCGTTGGCCACGATGCGAATCGGCATCTGGCGCATGTCCTTGTCCAAGGGCAGACGGCCGCGCGAGGGCTTGAGTCCGACCAGCCCGTTGCACGACGCCGGGATCCGGATCGAGCCACCGCCGTCGTTGGCGTGCGCGATCGGTACTACGCCCGCCGCGACGAAGGCTCCGGAGCCCGATGACGACGCACCGGCGGTGTGGTCGGTGTTCCAGGGGTTGCGCACTGCGCCGAGACGCGGATGTTCGGCGACGGCGCTGAAGCCGAACTCCGACATCTGTGTCTTGCCGAGCGCGACGAGGCCCGTCGACAGGTAGGCGCGGGTGAATTCACCGTTCACGATCTCCGGCCGCGGCTGCCAAGCGTCGGTACCCTCCATCGTCGGCATGCCCTCGACGGCGACGTTGTCCTTGACGAAGGTCGGCACGCCGTCGAAGAACCCGCCATATCGGGTCTGGGCCGCTGCTCGGACGCGGGCCCGGTCGAAGGCCTCGTAGGCCAGGCCGTTCAACTCAGGGTTGACCTTCTGCGTTCGGGCGATCGCCGCCTCGACGACGTCCACTCTCGACACCGCCCTGGATCGGATGGCCTCGGCCACCGCCGTGGCGTCGAGCTCGCCCAGTGCGTCGTCGCCGAACGCAGATACGAAGGTCATCACCCGACGCTAGCAACACACGTGTGCAATAACGCCGTCGGGTCATCGACCGCTAGATACGGAGAAACCCCGCGCCCACCGGGATCGCCGGTGGGGGCGCGGGGTCTCCTAGATGAGCGATTTGGTGCGTCGCCCAAGTCAATGCGTCTAGGCGCGACCGACCTCGAAGCGGACGAACCGGGTGACGGTCAGTCCAGCATCGTCGATCACGGCCTTGACGGTCTTCTTGTCGTCGGAGATGGCCTGCTGCTCGAGAAGGACGACGTCCTTTAAGAAGCCCGTGAGGCGACCTTCGATGATCTTCGGCAGCGCCTTCTCGGGCTTGCCCTCTTCGCGAGCCGTCTCCTCGGCGATGCGTCGCTCGTTGGCGACGGCATCGGCGGGAACGTCGTCACGCGTCAGGTACTTCGCCTTCATCGACGCGACCTGCAGCGCGACGGCGTGCGCGACCGCGACGTTGCCTCCGGTGTACTCGACGAGCACGCCGACGGCGGGCGGCAGATCGGACGACCGCTTGTGCAGGTACGCCTCCACCGTGCCGTCGAAGTACGCGACGCGACGCAGTTCGAGCTTCTCGCCGATCTTGGCGGAGAGGTCGGCGATGACCTGCTCGACGGTCTTGTCCCCGATGGTGGCGGTCTTCAACTCCTCGACGTCGGACGCCTTGAACTCGGCAGCCGCGGTCACGATCTGCGCCGCCACGGCCTGGAACTCCTCGTTCTTGGCGACGAAGTCCGTTTCCGAGTTCAGCTCGATCAGCGCGCCGCCCTTGGCGGCGACCAGGCCCTCGGCCGTCGCACGCTCGGCGCGCTTGCCGACGTCCTTGGCACCCTTGATGCGCAGGACCTCGACGGCCCTCTCGAAGTCACCGTCGGCTTCGACGAGCGCGTTCTTGCAGTCGAGCATGCCCGAGCCAGTCAGCTCCCGAAGTCGCTTGACGTCGGCAGCGGTGTAGTTCGCCAATGTCTCAGCCTCTCTAGGAAGATTCAGCGGTCGTCTCGGTGGCAACGGCTTCCGCTTCCGCGGGGGCAGCCGAGGGCGCCGTGGCCGTGGCCAGCAGTTCCTGCTCCCACTCGGCCAGCGGCTCGGCACCCTCGGCGGCGGCTTTGTCGGCGCCGGCGCCGGAGCGGGCCTTGAGCCCCTCGGCGACCGCAGAGGCGATCACCTTGGTGAGCAGTGAGGCCGAGCGGATTGCGTCGTCGTTACCCGGGATCGGGTAGTCGACGAGGTCCGGATCGCAGTTGGTGTCGAGGATCGCGATGATCGGGATGTGCAGCTTGCGCGCCTCCGCGACCGCGAGGTGCTCCTTGTTGGTGTCGACGACCCAGATCGCCGACGGCACCTTCTGCATGTCGCGGATACCGCCGAGGCTGCGCTCGAGCTTGTTCTTCTCGCGGGTCAGCATCAAGATTTCCTTCTTGGTGCGGCCTTCGAAGCCACCGGTCTGCTCCATGGTCTCCAGCTCCTTCATACGCTGGAGGCGCTTGTGCACGGTCTGGAAGTTGGTCAGCATGCCGCCGAGCCAGCGCTGGTTGACGTAGGGCATCCCGACGCGGGTGGCCTCGTCGGCGATGGACTCCTGTGCTTGCTTCTTGGTACCGACGAACATGATGCTGCCGCCGTGGGCGACGGTTTCCTTGACGAATTCGTACGCCTTGTCGATGTACGTCAGCGTCTGCTGCAAGTCGATGATGTAGATGCCGTTGCGGTCGGTGAAGATGAACCGCTTCATCTTGGGATTCCAGCGACGGGTCTGGTGCCCGAAGTGGGTGCCGCTGTCAAGCAGCTGCTTCATGGTTACAACAGCCATGGTCGGCCATGTCCTTATTCTGTCGGTTGTCGTCCGGCGTCGGGTGATGCCGAACCCTGGCGCCCGTTGCGTGCCGGACCCGGTCTCGAGGAGCTCGAGGCGGGACCGCCCGGCATGCGTGTGCAACCCAATCGATCGGGGCTGCGGCACAGGCGCGCGAAGTCAACCCGCTCACGCGGATTGCGGGGCTGAGTTTACACCGTTGACATGCATGCTTTGTCCACGCGAGGGCAGGAGCGTGGCGACCGGGGTCATCCACAGTCGCTGTTTGGTGCACAGATCGCGCCGAGCGCCTTCCGCCACCCGGCGTCAAGGCGCTGAACTGGCCAGATGAGATCTCTGTCGATCGTACTGGCCGTCGGCGTCCTGCTGGCGGTACCGGCGTCCGCTGTCGATGGCCGGCTGGACTGGCCGCTACGACCCCGACCGGGGGTGCTGCGGACGTTCGACGCGCCGTCGCCCAACTGGAATCGCGGCCACCGTGGCGTCGACCTGGCCGGCACTGCAGGTCAGACCGTGTACGCCGCCGCGGCGGGCACCGTCGTCTTCGCCGGCGAGTTGGCGGGCAGACCCCTGGTGTCGATCGCCCATCCGGGTGGCCTGCGCACGACGTACGAACCGGTGCGGGCCGTCGTGCGGGTGGGACAGCCGGTCGATCCCGGTAGTGCGATCGGAACGCTGGTCGCCGGTCACGCCGACTGTGGAGCCGATGCGTGCCTGCACTGGGGTGCCATGTGGGGCCCGGCGTCGCGCGCCGATTACGTCGACCCGCTCGGCCTGGTGGCGACGACCCCGATCCGGCTCAAGCCCTTGGGTGCGCCTGATCGTGAACAGCACGCAACCTCGCGACGGTGACGTGGGTGTACAGCTGGGTGGTGGCCAGGCTCGAATGACCCAGCAGCTCCTGGACGACGCGGAGATCCGCCCCTCCTTCGAGCAGGTGCGTCGCCGCGCTGTGGCGAAGTCCGTGTGGGCCGATGTCGGGAGCTCCGTCGACGGCGGCCATCGTCTGGTGCACCACGGTGCGGGCCTGGCGCGGGTCGATGCGCCGTCCACGCGCGCCGAGCAGCAGTGCGGGTCCCGAGGTGGCGGTGGCCAAGGCAGGCCTGCCCTCGGTTAGCCAGGACGTGAACGCCCGCAGAGCGGGTTCGCCGAAGGGCACCGTCCGCTGCTTGTTTCCCTTGCCGAGCACTCGCAGCACCCTCCTGCCGGTGTCGACGTCGTCGACGTCGAGACCGCACAGCTCGCTGACGCGAATTCCCGTGGCGTACAACATCTCGACGATCAACCGGTCCCGCAGCGCGAGCGGATCTCCTTGCTGCGCACCGGACGTGGCGGCGTCCATGGCATCGAGTGCCTGGTCCTGACGCAGCACCGCGGGCAGGGTGCGGCGTGCTCTGGGGACTTGTAGACGTGCCGCGGGATCCCCGTCCAACAGGCCACGTCGAGAGGCCCATGCGGTGAACGTCTTCACCGCCGACGTCCGCCGCGCCAGCGTCGTGCGCGCTGCTCCCGCCGCGGCCTGGCTCGAGAGCCACGTCCGTAGCAGCGGCAGCGTGAGCCGCTCCAGTGGGGGGTCGGGCGTTCGCTCCGCGAGAAAGCTGAACAGCGAGCGCAGATCGCCGAGATAGGCACGGCGGGTGTGTTCCGACCGACCGCGTTGCAGCGCGAGGTACTCGTCGAACTCCTCGAGGACCACGTCGACCGCCACCACGATTCCCTACGTTGGCAGACGCTTCCTGGCGTCGCATTCAGTGGCGGCCCGTGTCGCCAATTCGAGACCACATGGTGACCTGACCCCGCGGACCTGATTCCGCGAAAACTTCTGCGCCACTGTGGTTTCACCAGTCACAAGCCGGAGTTTCTTGTCGGTGGTTCGAACTAGCGTTCGGTTATGAGTTCGCACGCCGTCGCAGCCATCGAGGCGCTGTAGGCCGCCCGCGACGCAGTGACCGCCATCGACGTGGACACCCTTACCCATTCCGAGTTGTTGGAGGTGCTCGATCACCTCGAACGGGACACCCGTCGCGCCCCGGTCGTGGCACATCGGGTGATCAATCGCCTGGCGGCGGAGGCCAATCCCATCGAGCTCGGCGCGACGTCGCTGGGCAAGCTGCTTGCATTCCATCTCCGCATCGGCCAGGGGGATGCACGTCGACGGATCGACTGCGCGGCTGAGCTCGGTCGACGCCGGACGCTGTCGGGGGAGTCCTTGGCCCCGGTGCACGAGAAGACCGCTGTGGCGCAGGAGGCCGGCCGGATCGGGGCCGATCACGTCGCGATCATCCGGAACTTCTTCGCCCACCTGCCCGATTCAGTCGACTACGAGACGCGGCGAGGCAGCCGAGGCCGACTTGGCACGTATCGCCAGCGAGCACGGACCCGAAGGTCTACGCCAAGCCGCAAACCTGCTGTCCGCGCTGCTGCATCCCGACGGCGACTACTCCGACGACGAACGGGCCCGACGCCGCGGGCTGACGCTTGCAAATCAACAGTCCGATGGAATGAGCCGCATCAGCGGCTGGGTGACTCCCGAGACACGGGCAGCCCTCGCCTCACACGCCTTTCACTACCTGGCGGTGTTCGACAAGTACACCGGTGAGACGTTGCACCTGGGCCGTTCACGCCGGTGCGCATCACCTGCGCAACGCATCGTGCTGTTCAGTCGCGACCGGGGCTGCACCAGACCCGGCTGCACGGCGTCTGGGTACCAATGCGAGGCGCACCATGCGGTCGCGGATTGGAAGAACGACGGCCAAACCGATGTCAACGACCTCACCCTGGCCTGTGGCCCCGACAACCGCATGATCGAAAACAGCGATTGGATCGCCCGAAAGCGCGCTGACGGCCGCACCGAGTGGATACCGCCGCCAGCGCTCGACACTGGCCAAGCCCGCGTCAACGACCTTCACCACCCCGAACGCATGCTCACCGAGGGCAACGACGACCCGTAGTGGTCAGGGTGCGACGGAGGCGCTGGCGGGATCGATGAGGATCTTGGCGTGCGTCTCGGGATCACCGAGGGCTTCGAAGGCGGTCTCAACGCCGTTCAGCCCGACCGTGCCGGTGAGCAAGGGCGAACCGTCGACCTTGCCGTCGGCCAGCATGTACAGGGTGTCGCGGAATTCCAGTGGCGTGTAACCGAATACGAATCGCAAGTCGACCTCCTTGCTGATCGCCATCGCGGGCCGCAGCTTGTCCTCCCCCATGCAGACACCGACGACGACGACGCGCGAGTTGAGCGGCGCCGCAGCCACCACGCCGTCGATCATGCCCGGGACACCGACACATTCGAAGATGACGGGCCGCTTCGGGCCAGCCGCGCCGAGAGCGTCCGCCGCGCGATAGACGTGTGACCACCCGGGCAGCTTGCGCAGTTTCTCCATCGATCCCACGCCGAGCTCGTACAGGGCTTGAGCGTCGGTGATCACGCCCTTGGTCTCGGCGGCGCGGTCGTACGGTGAATCGACCGACGGGTCGACCACGACGTCGGCACCGCACCTCGTGGCGAGTGCCCTTCTGCCGCTGGAGAAGTCACTCGCGACGACGGTCTTCACCCCGTTCGCCTTGAGGTGGCTGATCACGGCGAGCCCGACTGGACCGCAGCCGACCACGATCGCGACGTCTCCCTTGCCGATCTCGCTGCGGCGCACGGCGTGCAGCGCCACGGCCATCGGCTCGGTCAACGCCGCGATGTCGGCCGACAACCCATTGGGGACGACGAAGCTCATCGCCGCCTCGACGAGTACCTGCTCGGCGTATCCCCCGGGCGCCAGCGGTGACAGCCCCGTCAGATGCACGCCGCCGTTGGCACGCACCAGCGGGAAGGAGACGACGAGCGTGCCCGCCTTGAACTCCTTGGCGACACCGCGTCCGCGTTCAGCGACCTCACCGGAGAACTCGTGCCCCATCACGACCGGCGTGTCGGTCCGCATGAAGTCCTCGTAGCCGACCGCGGCCATCACGTCCTCGAGCTCGCCGGCGTGGTGTCGGGCATGCAGGTCGGAACCGCAGATACCGCACCGCCGCACCTCGAGGACCAGTTGGCCCTTCTGCGGCTGCCGGGCCGGAACGTCGGCCACCTCGAGGTTCCCCTCGAGGCACGTCACGGCCTTCATCGGGACACCGCGGCTGACTCGACGCGACGCAACGCCTCCGGCACCAGATCCTTGAGCGAGGCGTACCCGTCGATCCCCATGATGAGGTCGGCCTCGGCGAGCAGAGACCGCAGGACGTGCACGACGCCGTCGGCGCCACCGAGCGCCAGCCCGTACGCGTAGGGCCGCCCGACTCCGACGGCGGTGGCGCCGAGCGCCACTGCCTTGACGATGTCGGCGCCACTGCGGATGCCGGAGTCGAACAACACCGGTACACCCTTCGCCGCGTCGACGACTCCCGGCAGGCAATCGATCGCGGGCAGCCCACCGTTGGCTTGGCGCCCGCCGTGATTCGAGCAGTAGATGCCGTCGACGCCGCCGTCGATGGCGCGACGGGCGTCGTCGGGATGCTGGATGCCCTTGACCAGTAGCGGAAGCTTCGTCAAGGACCGCAACCACGGCAGGTCGTCCCAGGCCAACGAATTGCCGAACACCGAGATCCACTTGAGGATCGCGCCCTGCGGGTTCTCCTCGGGCGTCTGCGCCAGCGAGGCTCGGAAGACGGGGTCGCTGGTGTAGTTCGACAGGCAGTGCCCACGCAGCTGCGGGAAGTTGGACGTCGACAGGTCGCGCGGCCGCCAGCCGGGAACCCAGGTGTCCAAGGTGACGACGATGCCCTTGTACCCGGCGGCCTCGGCCCGCGAGACCAGGCTGGCGGCCAGGTCACGGTCGGTCGGGGTGTAAAGCTGGAAGAAACCCGGTGTGTCACCGAACTCGGCGGCGACCTCCTCCAACGGGTCGGCCGTCAGCGTCGACACCACCATCGGGACGCCGGTGCGGGCGGCAGCCCTGGCCGCGGCGAGGTCACCGTGGCCGTCCTGCGCGCACAGGCCGATGACACCGATCGGCGCCATGAAGACCGGCGACGGCAGGGTCAGCCCGAACAGGTCGATGGATACGTCTCGCTCCTTGGCGCCCACGAACATTCGCGGCATCAGGCCCCATCGTTCGAATGCCGTGACGTTGACGCGCTGCGTGCGTTCATCGCCCGCGCCGCCGGCCACGTAGGACCACAGCGACGCAGACATGGCGGCCTGGGCCTTGGCCTCCAGTTCCGCGAACGCCATCGGAAGAGACGGCAGGACGCCGGACAGGCCCTGCAGGTAGATCTCGAGTTGGTAGTCACCGAATGCCATGAGCCAAGAGTGCCAGCCCCGCTCACCCAGCGGACTGAGACTCTGCTTTCGCCAGCTCGGCCTTCCATTGCCGGAAGGTCTCCTCGGTCCGGCCGCGCCGCCAATAGCTGCGTACCACTTCGAACGTGTGGATCGGACGCCCTGCCACAGTCACCTCTTCGCGATCGTCGGTTGGTTCACCGACCATACGAGCGGGTGAGGTCGGGTGGACGTCTACCGTGCGAGCTTCCCGACGCCGTGCATGGAGCCAACTTACCGGAGCGCGATCCGCCACTTCCCGTCACGACGAAGCACCAGACCAGCGAGTTCCAAGGTCGCCAGGGGTCCCAGCAACTCCGTTGGCGGCAGACCGGCCGCCACGGCGATCTGGTCGACGGTGCGGGCACCCCGCGCTGGAAGTGCGTCGTAGGCCCGCAGCTCGGTTTCGGTGAGCCCGTCGAGCGGCGAGGTGGGCCGATCGGGCTCTGGCGCGATCTCACCCGCCGCTCCCACCATTTCCACGACCTCCTCGACGCGCGTGACGAGGAAGGCGCCGTTCCTGATCAACACGTGACACCCGGCGGACGCCGACGACGTGACTGGTCCCGGATAGGCGCAGACGGGACGTCCGAGGGCCTCCGCCCAGGCGGCCGTGTTGGCCGCGCCGCTGCGCAGACCCGCCTCGACGACGACCGTCGCTCCGGACAGCGCGGCCACGAGCCGATTGCGGGTGAGGAAGCGGTGCCGCGCGGGCCGAACGCCCGGTGGATACTCGCTGACCAGTAGCCCCCGTTCACCGATGCGGCGCAGCATCGCCGAGTGCGCGGACGGGTACGGCACGTCGACCCCGCCCGCGAGCACCGCGACGGTGAGACCCTCCGCGCCCAGCGCCGCGCGATGCGCCACGCCGTCGATGCCGAAGGCGCCGCCGGACACCACCGCCACGTCGCGTTCTGCCAGGCCGGCGGCCAGATCGGCTGCCTGATACTCGCCGTAGGACGTCGCCGCCCGCGTTCCGACGATCGAGCACGCACGTTCGGCCACGTCGGCGAGTGAATCCACCCCGATCACCCACAGCACCATCGGTGCACGCCCCGCCGGACGGTCGCGCGCGGGTCTGCCGTTGAACGACGTGAAGGCAAGCAGTGGCCAGTCGGGCTCGTCGGGAGTGACCAGACGGCCGCCGAGGCGCGCCAGTAGGTCGAGATCCTCTGCCGAGCAATCGATGTCGCGCCGCGCCTCGGTGAGTCGCGCGAGCGCGGGCATCACGTCACCCCGTTTGATGCGCGTCGCGGCCTCGACGGGTCCGACGTCCGCCACGTACGCCGCCAGATCGTGGGACGGTGGCTCGACGACCCGCGACAGGTAGGCCCATGCCCGCCTTTCGTCGTTCATCGCGCACCTCCGGCCTGACGAAAACTCAGTGCGGTGTTGACGTCGCCCAGCTCGGGCATCGGGCGGCCCGCCAGATCGGCGAGGGTCCACGCGACGCGCAATGTCCGGTCGACGCCGCGGATGCTGAGGTCGCCTCGGTCCAGGGCGGTCCGCAGCGGCGCCATCACCGTTCGATCCAGCCGGAATCGTCGGCGCAACAGCGGTCCGCTGACCTCGGCGTTGGTGCGAACGCCGTGGGGCGCCCACCGCGCCGCGGCCGCCTCGCGCGCTGCGGCCACCCGGTTGCGGACCGTCGCGGTGGACTCACCTTCGGCGGCACCCATCGCGCCCGACCGGACCGGATGCAGTTCCACCCGAAGGTCGACGCGGTCCATCAGCGGGCCGGACAACCTGCCCAGATACCTCCGCTTGACGACGGCCGCACAGATGCAGTCGCTCGGCTTGGCCGGGGCGCACGGACACGGGTTCGCCGCCATGACGAGCTGGAACCGGGCCGGATAGTGAGCGACGCCGTCGCGACGGGCAAGGCGAATCTCGCCGTCCTCCAGGGGTGTTCGCAGTGCCTCCAGCACGCTGGAGCCGATCTCGGCGCACTCGTCGAGGAAGAGCACGCCGCGATGCGCGCGGCTGACCGCACCTGGACGGGCGAGCCCGGAACCGCCGCCCACGAGTGCAGCGACGGTGGACGTGTGGTGTGGTGCGACGAATACCGGTCGAGTGATGAGCGGAGTGCCGCCGGACAGCAGGCCCGCCACCGAATGTATGGCCGTCACTTCCAGCGATTCCGCGTGCGTCAGGGGCGGCAGGAGGCCCGGAAGTCGTTGCGCGAGCATGGTCTTGCCCACCCCGGGCGGCCCGGTCAACAGCAGGTGATGAGCGCCCGCGGCGGCGACTTCGACGGCGAACCTTGCGTGTGACTGCCCGACGACGTCGGCGAGGTCGGCCATCGGCTCGGCCTCTGGCGCGGACGCGATCACTCTGTCGTCGAGCGAGCCCTTGCCCTCGAGCCAGGCCTGCAGGTGACGCAGCGTCCGCGCCCCCCACACCTGGATGCCGTCGACCAGGCTGGCCTCGGCAAGGTTGTCGATCGGCACCACGACGGTGGGCCAGCCCTCTCGCTTGGCCGCCAGCACCGCGGGCAACACGCCCTTCACCGGTCGCACGCGCCCGTCGAGCGCCAGCTCGCCTAGGAGCACCGTCTTGTCCAGCGCCGCCCAGGACTTCTTCTGGTGCGCCGACAACACCGCCAACGACAAGGCGATGTCGTACACCGAACCGGTCTTCGGAAGCGTGGCCGGCGACAGGGCCAGTGTCAGCCGGGCCATCGGCCAACTGTTGCCGCAGTTGGTGATTGCGGCCCGCACCCGGTCGCGCGCCTCCTGCAGCGCGGCGTCGGGCAGTCCGACCAGATGCACACCGGGAAGGCCCGAGGTGATGTCGGCCTCGATCTCGACGATCGCACCGTCCACCCCGCACACCGCCACCGAGTACGCCCGACCCAGCGTCATCACCCCACCCCCTCGAGGTGCGTGAGCTCCGGGATCGGACCCCGTCCGATCCGCACGCCGACGACGTCGATGCGCACCTGTGCCCAGCGGTGGTCCTGAGCGGCCAGCCACGCTCCCGCCAGACGACGCAGACGCCGCACCTTCTGCGGAGTCACCGCCTGCTCCACCCCACCGAACCGGTCACTGGTGCGCGTCTTGACCTCTACGAACACGACCACGCCTGCGGCATCGTCCGCGGCGATCACGTCCAATTCGCCGTAGCGACACCGCCAGTTGCGGGCCAGCACCCGCAGCCCGCACGACCTCAGATGCTCGACCGCCATGTCTTCACCGAGCGCACCGATCTGAGCCCGACTCCAGGTTTCCGTCATGCCCCCACCGTGCGGGCACGCTGCGACAGGGCGGTCGCTGCGTCAGGCCGTCATCCACAGACGCGAGTTCACCCACAGATGAAGACGATCTCGCCTTCGCTGCCGATGAGCGCTTCCGGCGGCCAACCGGATTACCTTGCCGGTTCGACGAGACTGTCTGAGCGGAGCCGCCAGATCCGCTGGGGACTGGATCCGGGTATCCGCTCGATCTCGCAGCGGGCCTCGAGGTCGACTTTGGTGTAGGTGCAGTAGTTGCGCACCCGCTTGTTGGGGAAGAGTGGATGGTCGGCGAAGCGGTGCTGGGCCTCGTCGACGATGAGCTTGAGCGCCAGGGTCCCGTCGGGGTCGGACTCGTTGTCGAGCATGCCTAGGACGTGCGCTCGCATGAGTTCGTACTGCTCGAGGTCCATGGTCCAGCCGTCGAGGCCGCCGAGGCGGGTGGCATTGAAGATCTGGACGCGTCCGTGTTGGCGTGCGGCTGCGTCGGCGTCCCACGCACTCTGGGGCACGGGTCCGCAGTGGGGATCCCGGGCTACGCTCACCGCTGCGTCTGCTCTACGAAAGCTTTGAGCTGGCGCAGATCCGCGACGTGGAGTGCGCGGACACGGTGGCCGAGCAGCCGGTCGACCAGCAAGCGCGCAGGCTGTGGCAATGGCACATCGTTACGAAAGTCCAGATGAACCGTGGTTCGTTGGGCGGTGATCGTCTCGATGCGGAAGCCCACTTCGGGGCGCATCGTGCGCCCGCGAAGTCCGCGGTTTGTCAGGCGGTACTCGACCAGCTTGCCCGGCTCGGTGCGCACCAGTTGCTGACGTCCCTGCTCTATGCCGGCGGCGTCGGTGAAGACGATGTTGGAGCCGACGGAGGTCCCGTCGCCCTGCACGGCGCATGTGTAGCCAGTGGCTTGCGGCCAGGCCGACCACTGCATCAACTCGTGTTCATCAGCGATCGCGGCGTATACCTCATCGGCGGCGCGGTCGACGACGACGCTCACGGTCCACTTCACCCGCACATCCCCTTAGTTCGATGCTCAGACAGTATGGTGATCTAACCATGTCAGCCGATTCAACCCAAGACGAGTTGCTGATCGCGTGCCGGAGGATCGGGGAGGCCATGGACCTCTTCGACGAGGCGGCCTGCCGATCCCTCGGGATCGGGCGCAGCGACCTGCGCGCACTGAACCTGCTCGAGGACGGTCCGATCGGCGCAAGCGAGATTGCACGGCGGCTCGGTCTGACCAAGGCCAGCGTCACCAGCCTCATCGACCGACTGCAGCGAGCGAACTACGTAGCCCGTCGTGCCGATGACGCGGACCGCCGCGCGGTACTCGTCGAGCTGCAACCCGCCACCTGGCAGGCGCTCGCGAGGATCTATCGCCCACTGGGACTGCACGTCGCTGCCAGCACGACGAACGTGACCGGCGCGCACCGGCGGCGTGTCTCTGCCACGCTGCGACAACTGGGTGCCGCATTCGACGAGGCCCGAAGCGGCCTCGGGCGTCCATGAAACCGGCGGTCAGATTTGCGACGCCGACAACCAAGTCTTCCACGCCGACGTCGTAAGGCATTGGTGCAGTATTACGTTCGTACACGACGTCCTCAGTGCATGGTGGGCAGCAGCGCGATGAAATTCTCGGCAGCGGCCTGCATCCGTGCCGGCGCATAGCCCGACTTGCGCAGCGCCTCGGAGCCGCGGAGGAACGTGAGCACCAGCAGCGCCAGTTGGTCGGGTTCGACGGCGGGATCGATGTCGCCGTCGCGCTGAGCCGCCGCGACGGTGTCCGCGAGCAGCGCCTGGTGCTTCTGCATGGAAGCCTTGACCCGACGAGCCACATCCTTGTCGGTGGAACCCAATTCGGCGGCACTCTTGGCCAAGAGGCAGCCGCGCCTGGCTTCAGCGGGGGTGGTACTCGCCTCGTTCCTGAGGTGACCGACCAGACGGTCGAAGGCCGAGACGCCTGGCGCGCCCAAGTCATCGGCGACCGATGCCATGGTGCCGGTGCAGTAGTCGTCGAGCGCCCGCAGGTAGAGCCCGTGCTTGTCCCCGAACGCGCCGTAGAGACTCCCGCGGCCCAGACCCGTCACCTCCGTCAGATCGTCCAACGACGTGCCTGCGTATCCAGCGGACCAGAACTGGTCGCGCGCGGCCGCGACGACGTCTTCTTCGACGAACTTTCGAGGGCGAGCCATGCCTCGACCTTACTCATTGTTAACCGATCGTTCCAGAATCGTCGGCGACCGGTCGTGCGGGCCAGCGCGCACGCGCCAGGCAGTGCTGATGGGGGTGATCAGAGTTGCGCTCGTATCGGGCGTCGTCCCCGCCATCCGAATAAGTCGTCGGGACTGCGCAAGGCGGTGCCGGTGGATACATAGGACGCATACGCCAACCACAGCAGGCGCGGGACGAGGAGCCACGCTGCCTTGCGGTCGACTCGTGACGTTGCGACGACGCCGTGCGAGGTCACCGCGAGTCCCGCCACCGTGTCGAGCGCCCCGAGTATCGGGCTGCGGAGCCCGAAGTACAGCCCTGAGAACGACGCGAACAACCCCCAGGAGACGGCTTCGGAGGCGAGCGCCGTGCGGCGGCCCGGGGTGTCGTGCGGCAGGTTGGCCACCCGCAGGTTGGAGTACGCGGTGAGGATGTTGTTGATCGCCCATACCGGAGCGAACACCCAACCGGGTGGCGCACCGGGCGGGGTGACTTGCCGCGCGTAAAACTCTTCATCGCCGTTGTAGCCCGCGGGTATTGCGCTGCAGAGGTTTGCCAGGGCGCCCACCGCGGCAGCATGCCACCAGCGATAACGCCGCCGGGACGTGGGCATCCATTCAGGGCTGACAGAAATTTGTTCGGGTCCGGTTCTCATCTCGTCCTCCTTCGGTCCCCTTCGACGGTCGCAATACAGCGGTGCCCTGAGTTTGCGTTCACGACTACCTCCGTTTCCATGTGTCTCGGTAAACGAGCTACTCTCCCGGGGCTAGTATTGCTCCGTGGCCGAGCTATCGCAACCCGACGACGTCGAAGCCCGCGAGCGCGCGCGTATGTCCGCCTCCGAAATGTCGTGGGCACTTCGCGAAACACAGCGGGCGCAGGCCAGTGTCGACCGGCGGCTGGCCATGCAACTGGACCTACGCCCCTTGGACTACCAAGCCCTCAATCACGTCATGACTGCAACTGAGCCCTTGGGGCCGGCGGAACTCAGCGCCAGGCTGGCGATCTCGACCGGCTCTGGCACCGAGCTCGTCGACCGGTTGGAGGCCGCCGGCCATCTCGAACGGCACCCCCACCAGACCGACCGCCGACGACGGATTCTGCAACCAGCCCCGGCGGCCGTCGACCGCATCCTCGGCCAGCTCGGACCGCTGTTCACCGCACTCGACGACCTCGCCGAGGGCTTCACACCCGAGGAACAGTCCACCGTCATTCGCTACTTGCGCGCAGCGGCCGAGTCCTTGAACGAGTATGCCGAAAACCCTGACGTGACCCACGGCGCATAACTGTCGGTGGTCGGACCCGGCTCCATGCCGAGCATGCAAGGATGAGCCGCATGGCGTCCGGATGCACCACCGCGCGTGGGCAATTGATGGACGGGATCCGGCGGCGCACCGCATCCGTGCTGATCCTGGCCGCAGTTGCGGCCATCGGCACCGGATGCGACTCCGGGACCGTCGTGAACACCGACGACGCCCGCCCGACCACGCAGACCAGCACGTCCGCCCCACCCCCGCTGCCGAGTCGACCGACCAACGACACGCTGGCCAACGCCTTCGACTACGCCGCACCGCAGGCGGACGGGCAGACGGCCTACTACTTCACCAGCCCCAGCAAGCGATGGGTGTGCGCGATCATTCCGCGAGGGACGGCAGGCTGTCAGTCATCGACGGGATCGACCATTCCCGTCAAGGGCGCACCAGACACCGTGCCACGACAAGACGGGACGAACGGCACGCCGAACGCCATCCAGGTGGGTAGAAACGCCGATCCTCAGTTCGCCGATCTCGACGCACCCGGGTACTCCCTCGCCCCCGGCCCCGCAGCGATCCTGCCGTTCGGCAGGGTGCTGATCGCCTCCGGGTTTCGCTGCAACGTACAGGAGGCGACGGGGATCTCCTGCGCCAGCGAACTGACCGGGAAGGGCTTCACCTTCAGCGCCGACGGATTCACTCTTCAGTACACGGATCTGCCCGCGTAGTTTCGCGCGTCGACGTGTCAGACCACTACGTCCGCCTGACTGCCCGCGCGCGCTCCAGGTATGTTCGTTAGGTAATCCTCACCTGATGAGCACTGTCTGGGCCACCACCAGCGCGGAAGGGACGTATTCGATGCGGTCACCTTGGAGGCGGATCGGCGTGCTGCTGTCCGCTATCGCGCTCGTCGCGGGCGCCACGGCGTGCTCGTCGTCGTCCAACGAGTCCGACGGGCTGTTGATCTACAACGCCCAGCACGAGTCGCTGACCAAGGAGTGGATCGACGCCTTCACCAAGGCGACCGGCATCAAGGTGACCTATCGCCAAGGCGGCGACACCGAGCTGGGAAACCAGTTGATCGCCGAGGGCGCCTCGTCGCCCGCCGACCTCATCCTCACCGAGAACTCACCGGCCATGGCCGCAGTCGAGAAGGCTGGGCTGTTCGCGGACGTGGACCAGGCGACGATCGACCAGGTGCCTGCGCAGTACCGACCGGCGACCAAGAAGTGGACCGGAGTCGCCGCACGCACCACGGTGTTCGCCTACGACAAGTCCAAGCTCACCGAGGACCAGTTGCCAAAGTCGATCATGGATCTCGAAGAGCCGGCGTGGAAGGGCCGATGGGGCGCTCCGCCGGTCAAGCCGGACTTCCAGGCGATCGTCGCGGCGATGCTCGAGCTCACCGGTGAGCCCGCGACGTCGGCGTGGCTCGCCGGGCTGAAGACGAACGCCGAGATCTTCCAAGACAACATCTCCACCCTGCGGGCCATCAACGCGGGCGAGGTCGACGGTGGCGTGATCTACCACTACTACTGGTTCCGGGATCAGGCCAGCACCAAGGAGATCAGCGGCAACACCGCACTGCACTACTTCCGCAACGCGGACCCGGGCGCCTTCGTCTCCATCTCCGGCGGCGGCGTGCTCGATTCCAGCAAGAAGAAGGACCAGGCCCAGCAGTTCTTGACGTTCATCACGAGCAGGGAGGGCCAGGAAGTGCTCGAGAAGGGCAACTCCTTCGAGTACCCGGTCGCCAGCGACGTGCCGGCCAACCCGGCACTGGTGCCGCTCGCCGACCTGCAGGCGCCTGCCGTCAACCCCTCGGACCTCGACGCCCAGAAGGTCACCGACCTGATGACGAAGGCCGGCCTGCTCTAGATGGTGCGGTAGGTGATCACCACCGACACGGTCCCGGCGGCGCCGCGCCCGCAGCGCGTCGACCGTTCGGGTCCCCGTCCCGGACCGCTGCTCATCGGCGTCGTCGCGGTCTTGGTCGCTGCCACCTTCGTGCCGCTCGGTTACGTCGCCTGGTCGGTGGCCTCCACCGGGCCATCCCGGGTGTATGCCCTCGTCGCGCGGCCGCGCGTCGGCGAACTGCTCTTCAACACGATCGGGCTGGTCGTCGTGACCGTGCCGCTGTGCGTCGTCCTCGGCGTCGCCGTCGCGTGGCTGGTAGAGCGCACCGACGTGCCGGGCCGCGCGATCTGGCGCCCGTTGTTCGTCGCACCGCTGGCCGTTCCCGCGTTCATCAACAGCTACGCGTGGGTCAGTGTCGTGCCCTCCCTGCACGGCTTCTGGGCGGGAATCCTGGTGGCGACGATGTCGTACTTCCCCTTCGTCTACGTGCCCGCCGCCGCGACGCTTCGCCGGCTAGACCCTGCGATCGAGGAATCCGCCAGGGCACTGGGCTCCAGCCCGACGGGCGCCTTCTTGCGGGTGGTGCTACCCCAGCTGCGACTCGCTATCCTCGGCGGCGGCCTGCTCATCGGGGTACACCTCCTCGCGGAGTACGGCGCCTTCGCCATGCTGCGCTTCGCCACCCTGACGACCGCGATCTTCGAGCAGTTCCAGGCCACGTTCAACGGCGCGGCGGGCAGCACGCTCGCGGGCGTCCTGGTCCTGCTCTGCCTCGTCCTGCTGGTCGGCGAGGCGGCAGGCCGCGGCAACGCCAGGTACGCGAGGATCGGCTCGGGCGCACAACGGCAACTGTCGCCACATCACCTGCGCGGCATGGCGATTCCCGCCGTCACCTCACTCGCGGCACTCGCTGTGCTGGCCCTCGGCGTTCCGGCGTGGACGGTGACCCGCTGGCTGTGGATCGGCGGCGGGAGTGTCTGGGCGACCGACGAGATCATGACCGCCACCGTCCAGACCGCGGGCCTGGCGGCGGCGGCCGCAGTGTTGACGACGGTGCTCGCCTTCCCCTTCGCATGGGTGGCCGTGCGGTACCGCGGATTCTTCGCACGCTTCGTCGAAGGGTCCAACTTCATCACCAGTTCGATGCCGGGAATCGTCACCGCCCTGGCCTTGGTCACGGTCGCGATCCGCGTCGCTTCGCCGCTCTACCAAACGATCTCGCTGGTGCTGGCCGCGTACGTGCTGATGTTCATGCCGCGCGCCATGGTCAACCTGCGCTCGGGCCTGGCGCAGGTGCCACCCGGGATCGAGGAGGCGTCGCGATCCTTGGGCGTGTCACCCACCCGGACGCTACTGCGCGTCACGCTGCGGCTCACCGCCCCGGCCGCCGCGGCAGGCGCCTCGCTGGTGTTCGTCGCCGTCGCCACCGAATTGACGGCCACCCTGCTGCTCGCCCCCACCGGCACCAGCACGCTGGCGATGCGGTTCTGGTCGCTGAGCAGCGAGCTCGACTACGCGGCCGCCGCGCCCTACGCGCTTCTCCTCGTCGTGTTGTCGGTACCGGTCACCCTGGTGTTGTTCCGCCAGTCGACCAGGGTGGCCGCGCTGTGACGGTGAATGCGCTCGAGGTCACCGGTCTCGCCAAGTCATTCGGCGGCCACGAGGTGCTTCACGGCGTCGACCTGAGTGTGCCCAAGGGCACCGTCACCGCGGTCGTCGGCGCCTCCGGATGCGGTAAGACCACCCTGCTCCGCCTCGTCGCCGGCTTCGAAACCCCGGACGCAGGAACCATTTCCATCGCCGGACGCCTGGTCACCCACGCCGACGGATTCACCGCGGCGCACCGACGCGACGTCGGCTACGTCGCACAGGACGGCGCACTGTTCCCGCACCTCACCGTCGGCCAGAACATCGCATACGGGTTGACCGGCAGTGCCCGCAGTTCCCGCGCCCGGGTCGCCGAACTACTCGAGACCGTCTCCCTCGACGAGTCCTTGGCGCGACGCCGACCCCACCAGCTGTCCGGCGGCCAGCAGCAGCGCGTCGCGCTCGCAAGGGCACTCGCACGCGAACCCGCACTGATGCTGCTCGACGAACCCTTCAGCGCGCTGGACACCGGTCTGCGGGCGTCCACCCGCCAGGCCGTCGCGCAGTTGCTCGCCGCGGCCCACGTGACGACGCTTCTGGTGACCCACGACCAGGAGGAGGCTCTCTCGATCGCCGATCAGGTGGCCGTCATGCGCGACGGTCGGTTCACAGGAGTCGGTACGCCCCAACAGGTTTACCTCAATCCCGGAGACCGGTTCACCGCCCAGTTCCTCGGCGACTGCGTGCTGTTGCCGGGCACGGTCACCGGGGGTGTCGCCGACTGCGTGCTGGGCCGCCTTCCCGTGCGCGACCGGGCCGCCGACGGGCCTGCGACCCTCATGCTGCGGCCCGAGCAGTTGATCGCCACGGCCGTGTCCGACGAAGGTCACGGCCATGGGAACGGCAAGGGAGTCGGAACCGTGCTGTCCTCGGAGTTTCGCGGACACGACGTTCTGCTCGTCGTCGATCCCGGTGGAGGCGAACCGATCACCGTGCGTCAGCACAGTCTCGATCCTCCGGCCGTCGACGCCAAGGTCCGCGTCGACGTCATCGGGCCCGTGGTCGTCCTCGACGAGCGACCATCGTGATGCTCGACCGACTGATCGACCACCTCGCCTCGCACGGCGAGCACCCCGCGCTGCTGACCGCGCACCAGCGATTCTCCTACCGCGAACTCGCCGACCAGGTCGCCGCCAGCGCCTCCGAACTCGGTGGTCGGCGCAGGCTCGTACTCCTGGAGACCCGCAACGACACCGAAACACTGGTGAACTACCTCGGGGCACTGGCGGGCGGCCACGTCGTCATACCCCTGCCCGCCGACGGTGACCACACGGCCGTGATCGAGGCCTACGACCCCGAGGTGATCGTCCGCGGCGACAGCGTGGAGCACCGCCACCGCGCCGCCCACGAGCTGCATCCGGATCTGGCGCTGCTGTTGTCCACGTCCGGCAGCACGGGGTCACCGAAGCTGGTGCGCCTGTCGAGGACCAACCTGGTCGCCAACGCCGATGCCATCGCCACGTATCTCGACATCCGGCACACCGACAGGGCCGCAACGACTTTGCCCATGTCGTATTGCTACGGGCTCTCGGTGATCCATAGCCACCTCCTGCGCGGCGCCGGACTCGTCTTGACCGACCACTCGGTCGTCGACGACGAGTTCTGGCACCTGATGACGCTTCACCGGGGTACGACCTTCGCGGGGGTGCCACACACCTTCGACCTGCTGGACCGCATCGGCTTCGACGACATGTCGCTACCGCATCTGCGGCACGTCACTCAGGCCGGTGGCCGGCTCGCACCAGATCAGGTCCGGCGGTTCGCGGGGCTCGGCCGCCGCCGCGGGTGGCAGCTGTTCGTGATGTACGGGGCTACTGAGGCCACCGCCCGAATGGCCTACCTCCCACCGGAACTCGCGTCCGAGAATCCGCGCTCGATCGGTGTGCCGGTACCCGGTGGCACGTTCGACGTCGAACCGGTCGACGGAATGCCCGACGACATCGGCGAACTGGTCTACCGCGGCCCCAACGTGATGATGGGCTACGCACACGGGCCCGACGACCTCGCGACGGGCAGTACCCTCGCCGCCCTGCACACCGGTGACCTGGCCCGCCGGAACTCGAACGGTCTCTACGAAGTCGTCGGCCGCATCAGCCGCTTCGCGAAGTTGTACGGTTTGCGCCTCGACCTCGAGCGGGTCGAGGCATCTCTGCGCGACGCCGGCATCACCGCGATCTGCACGGAAGGTGACGGCCTGCTGTTGGTCGCGGCGGCCGACCGTCCCGCGGGCTGCGACGTGGCCCTCCTCGCCGCGGAGGCGTCGGGGCTGCCCCGCGCGGCGATCCGCGTACTCGACGTCGACGAGATCCCCCGATTGCCCACGGGGAAGCCCGATTTCCAAGGCGTCCGAGAGCTGGCCGACCGCCGCTCGGCGGCCGACGCGGACGCACCCGACCTACGCGGGCTGTTCGCCGACGTGTTGCAACTCGACGCCGCGTCGATCGACCCGAACGCCAGCTTCGTCGACCTCGGCGGAAACTCGCTTTCCTACGTGTCGATGTCGGTACGCCTCGAGCGCGCGATCGGCCACCTCCCCGCCGACTGGCAGCGGCTGCCGCTGCGAGACCTGGAGTGCGCCTCAAAACCTCGACGGTGGTGGGGCACCACGCTCGAGACCAGTGTCGCCCTGCGGGCGATCGCCATCGTGCTCGTCGTCGGCTCGCACGCCGGGCTGTACACGCTGTGGGGCGGCGCCCACATTCTGCTGGGCATTGCGGGCTACAACTTCGGACGCTTCTGCCTGACCCCGCTCCCGCGCCTCCAAAGAGCCCGTCACCTGCGGAACACCATCGCGTGGATCGCCGTGCCCTCGGCGGCGTGGGTCACCATCGCCCTGATCTTCACGAACGACTACACCGCGTCGAACCTGCTGCTGGCCAACAAGTTCTTCGGCCCCAGCGACAGCATGACGGCGGGCAGGTTGTGGTTCGTCGAAGTCGTGGTGTGGATTCTGGTGGTCCTTGCGCTGGTGTGCTGGACGCCGATCGGCGATCAACTCGAGCGGCGCAGGCCGTATGCGTTCGCGCTGGTGTTCCTGGCGCTGGGCCTCGTGGTTCGCTTCGACGGGTTCGGCATGGGCCACGCGGCGTGGTTCACCGTGCTCGCCTTCTGGTTCTTCGCCATCGGGTGGGCGGCGTCGAAGTCCTCGACGGTTCGACAACGCGTCGCCATCACGGTGATGCTCGCGGTCGGCGTCGTCGGCTACTTCGGAAACACCCACCGAGAACTGCTGGTGTTCACGGGCTTGGCGCTCCTGATCTGGCTGCCCGCCATCCGATGCCCGTCGGTGCTCACCGTGGCGGCGGGCGTGCTCGCCGAGGCGTCGCTCGTCATCTACCTGACGCACTATCAGGTGTACCCGTTGTTCGGTGACCACCGACTGCTGGGCGTCACCGCCTCGGTGCTGGTGGGTGTCGTCCTGACGCAGCTGCTGACCATGGCGCGCAGGCGGATTAGCGTTCGCGGGGCGTGGCCCGTCAACTCTCGGACGGCTGCTCCCGCTCCGCGATGAGACCCTCCTGCGCCACGGTGGCGGCGATCTCGCCGTCCGCCCCGACGAGGCTGCCGGTGATCACGCCTCGGCCGCGTGCCGCCGCGGGTGACTTGGTCTCCAGCAGGTTCCAGCGGTCCGCCCGCACCGGTCGGTGAAACCAGATGGACGAATCCGTCGTTCCACTGCGGTGGGTGCGCGCCTTCATCGAGTGACCGTGCACCTGCAGCGCAGGATCGATCATGTACACGTCGCAGACGTAGGCCGCGATGACGTCGTGCAGCAGCGGATCGTCGGGAACGGGCACCTCGACGCGCCACCAGAGGCGTCTCGTGAACTCGCCGGTCGACCAGTCGTCGACTACGCGAATGTCGATCTCGTCCAGGGGCATCGACGGTGCGGGCCCGGCAGGGCCGGTGCGTGGCAGGGTCTCGGGATCCTGCGGCATCGAGGCGAACCGGCCGTGTTCGGGCCCGGTCAGCGGCACGGAGAACGAGACGCTCGCCGCGGTCATCAGGCGGCCGGCCTGACGGGACTCCACCCGACGGGCCGAGGCCGTCCGCCCGTCGAACACGCGCTGCACGGTGTACTCGACGCGATCGGCCGCCTCGCCGCCCCGCAGGAATTGCAGATGCATGCTGGTGGGCAGCTTGGCGGGCGCCACGGTGCGGGCGGCAGCGACCAAGGTCTGGGCCATGAACTGGCCGCCGAACGCACGCTTGCCCTCGGGTCCGCTGGCCGGCCCGATCCAGGAATCCTCCGACGGGCCTGCTTCGAGGTCGAGCAAGCGCAGGAGTGCGCTCACGCGACCATGCCCGCGTCGGCCAGCCGATCGATCTCGGCATCGGACAGGCCGAGCCTGTCCCGGAGCAGGTCGGCGGTGTGATCGCCGAGTGCGGGCGACGGCAACGCCGACTGGTAGGCACCGTTGACCGCCAGCGGTAGCCCCGGCGCCAGATACTCGCCGATCCGTGGCTGCTCGAGCGTGCTGAACAGCGGGTTGTCGGTCACCTTCGGGTCGGCCGCGGTCTCGGCGAAGGTGCGATAGCGCTCCCACAGAATCGACGTCGCCGACAGGGCCGCGGTGATCTCGTCTGCGGTGTGATCGGTGAACCACACCGTGAAGAGCCCCGTGAGCGCGTCGCGGTGCCGATACCGCTCGCCCTCGTCGGTGAAGTCCGCGCCGAGTGCTTCACCAAGTGCGGCAACGGCTTTCGTCGTTCCAGTCACTTCGGCCAAGTCCCGGAAGTGCCGACCCGTGAGCGCCACGATCATGAACGACGCCCCGTCACCGCTGGCGAACGCCTGACCGTACTGGCCGTAGATCGAGTTGCCGATGCGTTCCCGCGCTACGCCGTTGACCATCACCTCGGTCAGGAAGCTGAGGTTGCCCGCCGTGGCCAGAGCTACGTTCTCCAACGGGACGCCGATGCGCTGGCCCTGCCCGGTGGCGTCCCGGTGCCTCAGCGCAGCCGTCACGGCAAGCGCCACGTAGAGCCCACACGTGACGTCCCAGGCGGGCAGGACGTGGTTGACCGGGTTCGCGAACCCGGTCGGCCCGGTGACCAACGGAAAGCCGATGCCCGCATTGACGGTGTAGTCGACACCGGTGCCGCCGTCGGCTCGGCCCGACACCTCCACGTGGATCAGGTCCGGACGCGACTTCACCAACGTCTCGTACGAATGCCATTGACGCCCCGCCACATTGGTGATCAGGATGCCACTGTCGACGATCAGCCGCGTGATCAGTTCCTGCCCCGCGTCGGATCGCACGTCGATCGCGGCGGACAGCTTGCCCTTGTTGAGCCCAGCCCAGTAGATGCTCTCGCCCTCGGCGGTCAGCGGCCAGCGGTGATAGTCCGCGGCCCCACCGACGGGGTCGACGCGAATCACCTCGGCACCCAGTTGGGCGAGCGTCATACCGGCCAGCGGTACGGCGACGAAGCTGGAGATCTCGATGATCCGCACCCCCGCCAACGGCCTGGCAGCATCCGGATGTTCGGTCGTGGTCACCAGGTCACGATATTGGCCGCGGGTTGGGCCCCTTATATCAGGTCGACGGCGTCCGCGATGGAGTCGAGAACCCGGCTGGGCCGGAAGGGATACTTCTCGATGTCAGCGAGCGTCGTCGATCCAGTGAGCACCAGGATCGTCTCGAGGCCGGCCTCGATGCCTGCGACGACGTCGGTGTCCATCCGGTCGCCGACCATGAAGGTGCTCTCCGAGTGCCCCTCGATGCGGTTGAGCGCACTGCGGAACATCATCGGGTTCGGCTTGCCGACGAAGTAGGGCTCCCGTCCGGTGGCCTTGGTGATCAACGCCGCGACCGAACCGGTGGCGGGCGTCGGCCCCTCCGCCGACGGCCCGGTGACATCGGGGTTGGTGGCGATGAAGCGTGCGCCGCCCCCGATGAGCCGGATGGCCTTCGTGATCGCCTCGAACGAGTACGTCCGAGTCTCGCCGAGGACCACGAAGTCGGGTCCGGTGTCGGTCAGCGTGTAACCCACCTCGTGAAGAGCCGTCGTCAGGCCCGCCTCACCGATCACGTAGGCCGATCCGCCGGGCAGCTGATCGTGCAGGAAGGCGGCGGTCGCCAGCGCCGAGGTCCAGATCGAGGCCTCCGGCACCTCGAGACCGGACCGCAGCAGGCGGGCCGCCAGGTCACGCGGAGTGAAGATCGAATTGTTGGTCAGCACCAGGAAGGGACGCTTCTTGTCCACCAACCGCTGCAGGAACTCGGCGGCGCCGGGTAGCGCACGTTCCTCGTGTACGAGGACGCCATCCATGTCGGTGAGCCAGCACTGCGGTGCCTTGCGCATCCCTCCAGTGTGGCAAGTCCCGGCGGCGTCGACGTCAGCGCACCACCACAGTCGACGGAATCCGCGGCGCGCCGAGCGCGGACCGGTGCGACGGCGGCTGGCGGCCCTCGGCGTCGGTGATGCCGTAGCGCATCGCCAGTTCGGCGCCGATCAGGGTCTGACCGCTCAGTTCGGCCAACGCGGCATCCCGGTGGAGCGCGTCGATCAGACGCCCGGTGAACTCCGGGGTCTCGGCGTGCCGTGCGGTCTTCGCCAACGCCTCCGGACGTCCGTCGAAGGCGCGGCGAAACGCATCGGTCAGCAGGATCCCCATCCAGATGGAGACGGTCGACACGCCGGTGCCCGCGAAGTCGACGGCCATGTCGGCGGCCAGCTTGTCGACGCCCGCCTTCTGCGCCCCGTACGCAGGGCCGTGCATGCGATTGAGCAGAACGAGACTGTGACCTACACCACTCTGGTAGTGGAAGTCAAGAAAGTAACGCGTATATTGCGGCATTCTCAAATTAACCCCCGGCCAACCGACCGGGGGGTCCCGGATGCCGTGCAGGTAGTCGACACCCTCCACGACGATCTGTTGTCTCACAACGCAATACAGACCCCTCCAGGGCATCTTCGTACAGCTCCTCAGCTTCGATCAGGCCGTCTGCGGAGACGGCTGTCATCTCCAGCACAGGCAGCGAGAACCGCCGGGGTGCGTCCGGGTTTCCGGGTGCCCCCCGGCACGGCGGATTACGACGAGTGGATACTCCCGGTAGTCCACGTCCGGGAGCAACGAAGACCACCGCGACACCGGGGAGGGCCTGCCCCAGGATCGGCAGGACCACCTCCTGGGGCCTGATCATTTCCTGACCATGACGTACTCGGCCCGCGCCGTG
>NZ_DASQEU010000189.1:0-3479 GCF_035633495.1 Mycobacterium sp.
TGGCGGACCAGGCCCGGAACGCCAATCTGGTCGACGCGCTCGGCTACCGCGACCAGGCACACGCAGCGATGCGGGCCCGGGTGGGCGGGGACGTCGAGCTGCTGTTTGCGGATCGGTGGCGACCCCGCCGTCGGCCGCGCCTACCGCGGCGTCATCGGGGTCATGTCGCGCTCGTCGAGGTGCGCGGCGCGATCGCATCAGGCCGCTCGCGGCGCGGTCCGATGGGTAGGACCGCCGGGAGCGATTCGGTGGGTGCGGCGCTGCGCGCGGCCGCTGCCGACGACAACGTTCGCGCTGTTGTGCTGCATGTGGACTCCCCAGGCGGGTCCGCGGTCGCATCGGAGACGATCTGGCGTGAGGTAGTTGTGCTCCGGGCAGCGAAGCCGGTCATCGTCGCGATGGGTGGGGTCGCGGCGTCGGGCGGCTACTACGTCGCCTGCCCGGCCAACGTCATCCTCGCTCTCCCCTCGACTCTGACCGGGTCGATCGGCGTCTTCGGGGGCAAGGTGGTCGTGCGCCGGCTGCTCGACCGCGTTGGCCTCACCACTGGAAGCGTTTCGCGTGGGGAACACGCCTTGATGTTCTCGGCCCGCAGGGGCTTCGACGACGCCGAACGCGAGCGGCTTGCCGCAGCTATCGACGCGGTTTACGACGACTTCGTGGCCAAGGTGGCGCGGGGACGGGGCCGGCCGGTCGCGGAAATCGAGGCAGTGGCCCGGGGCAGAGTATGGACGGGCACCGACGCCGTCGATGCCGGCCTGGTTGACCGCCTTGGCGGGCTCCGCGACGCGGTGCAAGTCGCGCGTGCGCAGGCGGGTCTGCCAGACAATGCACGGGTATACCCGGCGATCCAGCTCGGCCCACTCGCGCGGTTCCGTCGCCCGAAGAACTCCTCGGACCCGCGGGTGAGTCTCAGCGCCACCATGCCGAGGCTGGCGGACGTCACAACCGCACTTGGGTTGCCGGCCGCCGCGGCCCTGCGGATGCCGGAGTTGCGGCTTCGCTGACACCGTGCGGGAGCCGCAAAGACGGCCGGTAGAAGGCACCCGTTTGAGATTCACCGCAATCCGGAAGGGGATCCTCTTCCGATCCTCGTCACAGGCCAACTACGACGCCGCCCCGGAAGCAACGCAACCTGCGCCGTATCAAGGCCGAGGTGGGGAACGGTCGCCTTGATCGACATTCTCAAGGAAGCAGTCCTCCGCAATGCGTGGCGTCACGCGCCGAGTGGCGGAGGGTTGTAGTTGCGCTGCTGATTGCGTTGAGTGCCATGAAGCGGTGACACCCCAGACCATGAGGTGAAGCGGCTCGCCGGTGAATCCTGCGCCCCCGCCCCCCTGAGGGATTCATGGTCGGCGGCGCGGATGTCGGTCAGTTCGTAGAACAGCCCTTTCGTTCGTCGGATTCGGAGTTCGAGCGGAACAAGTATGGAATACACGAATCGGTATTTCCGTCGCAGCAGGCGGGATGCCGCGATTGCCTCGTCGCCACGCAGTAGCCGTGCGCGGGCACCCACGAAGCTGCCCGTGGGCGTTCCGCGCGGGGTGGACGGTGCGATGGCGACGTCGGCAAAGTTTCGTATCCGCTTGACCTTTGCGGCGCCGGCGGGTGTGCTGAAGTAGGCGCGGTCGCCGTCGACAGCAACGTTGACCGGGGTACCGATCCACGAGCCGTCGCGTTTCCTGGTGTGCAGCATCATCGCCCACGTCCGCTGGAAGGGCGTCAACAGGTGCTCGCTCACGATGTGATCTCCGATCCAGTGGCGGCCCGATTGGGGGTGGGTGTCGTCAGCGCGAGGCCGAGGTCGACGAGGTACCGGGTGAGCCGCAGTCGGTGGCTGACCAGCCGGGCGAGTTCCACGGTGATCGGCTCGTGCAGCCGCTGGAGCGGCAGAGCGGTGAACGCACTCCGCACGACGAGACCGCCGTCCATTCCGTGGCGAACCCGATCCTCCGGTACCGGGATTCCCTCGCTCTCCAGGCCGATACGGTAGGCGGTGATGAGAAGCTCGTGCAGCGCGGGCAGTTGCGCAGTGTCGATCTCGCCGGCATGGGCCAAACCGACGAGCAGTTGCCCGAGGTCGTCACCGACGGCCGCCGGACCACCCAGCGTCCAGTCGATGATCACGAATCCGGCGGGATCGTCCAGTGGAACCAGCAGGTTCTGGGGACTCGCATCGCCGTGCACCAGCAATTGGGGGAGTTGCTCCAGGGAATCGAGGATGGCCGGCACCCGGTTCGCCAACTCATCCAGATCTTGCCGGAGGCCGGCCGCGTGGGCCAGCAGGGGGTGCTGCCAGAGCGCGTCGGACGACAACGCCGGAAACGCCGCCGGCAGCAGGCGACCCGAATAGTAGCTCCTGGTCACCGCGCCGCGTTGACTGAAGGCGCTGCGGGGGAGGCTGTTGCGGCGGGTGGACCGAACAGCGAATCGACCCAGCAAGGTCGCCGCGGCAGCGAATCGCCGGTCGTTCCACTCTTCGGGGCAGCATTCGACGTCTTCCAACACGATGGCGAGCCGATCGTCGCCGAGGTCGATGATCCGGTGAACCACGGGCAGCCGGAGCCCGTCGGGCAGCGCGTCCGGCAGACCCGAGAGGTAGACGTCCGCCTCGTAACGCCATTGATCACCGGCGAGCGCCGCGGCCCTCATGTCGGGCGGTAGGACATGGAACAGCGGCCAATGTCGATACGCGCGCACCACTTTGACGAACACAGACCACCGTCGAATGGCTCCGCCGACCCGCGCGTCGCCGCGGATCCGGAACAGCCCTTCGGTGGTCGGGGAGCCGAAGTCATACCCGACCGGTTCGACCCGCCACGCCGAGACAGCCGCCGTCGGCTCACCCAACGCGGACCGGGCGAGGTCGGCGATCGCATCGGCATTCGGCGTCCACGGGCCGATCGTGACCATCGGCGGGTCCGTCGTGGGGAAAGTGGGGTGTGGATCGCTCGACAGGGATGCGTCCCGGATGGTCATAACCAACTCCCCTGATAAAGTAACGTTACTTGACTAGATGAGGGTAGGGCTGCCGGGTGAGCGACGTCAACGGAGATCTCCATGAACATCCGCGCCATTTGATGTACCTGTTGCATACGACGACGCGCCGACTACGCGCCGAGGCCGAGGCCGCCGGGGGAACACTTCCACTGCAGGCCGCCCAGGCTAGGCTGCTCGATCTGATCCCGGCGCGCGGGGGACGGCTGACAGACCTCGCCCTGGCCATGCGAATCAGCAAACAGGGCCTCGGTCAGCTCGCGACCTCCCTGGCAGCGGGGGGATACATAGAGATGGTTCCGGACCCGGGTGACAATCGAGCCAAGATCATTCGCCGCACCCCGATCGGTGACGAACTGAAAGACGCGATGCGTTCCGCGATCGCCAACGTCGAGCAGCGTTGGCGAACAGAGGTCGGGGACGAACGGTACGCGACCCTTCTCGACGCACTTCAGCAGTTGGCCGGGACCGGGCGTGAACCT
>NZ_DASQEU010000190.1:0-2749 GCF_035633495.1 Mycobacterium sp.
CCCGACGCGCGTGACCCACCGAACGGCTGCTGGCCGACGACTGCACCGGTGGGCTTGTCGTTGACGTAGAAATTGCCTGCGGCATAACGCAACCGGTCCTCGGCAGCCAGCACGGCCGCACGGTCGTCGGCGATCACGGCACCGGTCAGCGCGTACTTCGACCCAGCGTCGACGATGCCGAGCACGTCGTCCCAGCGGGCGTCGTCGTACACGTGGACGGCCAGAATCGGGCCGAAGTACTCGGTCGAGAACGCTTCGTCGGTGGGGTCGTCGGACAGCAGCACCGTGGGCCGGACGAAATACCCTTCGCCTTCGTCGTATTCACCACCGACGGCGATCGTGACACCGGCCGCGCCCTTCGCCCGTTCGATGGCGTTGACGTTCTTGATGAAGGAGCGTTCGTCGATCAGCGCGCCACCGTAGTTGGACAGATCCGTCACGTCGCCGTACGCGAGTTGCTCGGTGGCGCCGAGGAAGTCATCGCCCATCTGCTGCCACACCGACCGTGGCACGAACGCCCGCGAGGCTGCCGAGCACTTCTGTCCCTGATAGTCGAAGGCTCCACGAATGAGCGCGGTGCGCAACACGTCTGGACGCGCCGAGGCGTGAGCGACGACGAAGTCCTTGCCGCCGGTTTCGCCGACGAGCCGTGGGTAGGTGTCGTAGCGGCCGATGTTGGCGCCGACTTCACGCCACAGGTGCTGGAACGTTGCGGTCGACCCGGTGAAGTGGATGCCTGCCAGCCGGGGATCGGGCAGCACCACGTCGGATATGGCGTAGCCGTCTCCGGTCACCAGATTGATGACGCCCGGCGGCAGTCCGGCCGCCTCGAGCAGCTGCATGATCAGATATGCCGAGAACGTCTGCGTGACAGACGGTTTCCACACGACGGTGTTGCCCATCAGCGCGGGTGCCGTCGGCAGGTTGCCTGCGATCGCCGTGAAGTTGAAGGGGGTGATGGCATAGACGAAGCCCTCGAGCGGGCGGTAGTCCGTGCGGTTCCATACGCCACGCGCGCTGATCGGCTGCTGAGCCATGAGTTGCCTGGCGAAGGCCACGTTGAAGCGCCAGAAGTCGACGAGCTCACACGACGCGTCGATCTCGGCCTGGTACGCGGACTTCGACTGGCCGAGCATGGTGGCGGCGACGAGCTTCTCCCGCCACGGCCCCGCGAGGAGATCCGCGGCGCGCAGGAAGACCGCGGCCCGCTCGTCGAAGGGGGTCGCGGCCCACGCCGGCTTGGCCGCGATCGCAGCGTCGACGGCTGCGGTCGCCTCGGCGGGGCCGGCGTTCGTCAGTGTGCCGAGCACCTCGCTGTGGCGATGCGGTTGGACGACGTCGATGCGGTCGCCGCTGCCCATCGTGTGCTTGCCTGCGATCACGTGGGGCAGATCGACGGGCCCGGCGGCGTTCAGCGCGGTCAGTTCGGTGACGAGCCTGCTGCGCTCTGGGCTGCCGGGTGCGTATTCATGCACCGGCTCATTGGTGGGGACCGGTACGTCGGTGACGGCGCTGAAGGCACTCATGTGACTAGCGTCTCTCATTGCCACGCCTGACCCGTTGGCCGATCGGACAGACATTCACCGATCGTTCAGTAAGATCGGCCAACATGAAGGCCGCCGGTGTTGGACTCGGGCAGCTGCTGCTCGCGCTGGACGCGACGATGGTGACCTTGGTGGAAGCCCCGCGCGGTCTGGACCTTCCCGTGGCGTCGGCGGCATTGATCGACGCCGACGACGTCCGCCTCGGGTTGGCGGTCGGCGCGGGCTCGGCCGACGTGTTCTTCATCCTGGGTGTCGGCGACGACGACGTGCTCGCCTGGCTGGTGCAACAGACGGCGCGGCGCGTCCCAGCGGCGATATTCGTCAAGGAACCATCCGACGCGGTGGTGGCTCGCGCGGTAGCCGCGGGCACGGCCGTCGTCGCGGTCGAGCCGAGGGCCCGTTGGGAACGGTTGTACCGCCTCGTCGACCACGTCTTCGAACACCACGGTGACCGGGCCGACCCGCTGTACGACTCGAGCACCGACTTGTTCGGGCTGGCACAGTCGATCGCCGACCGCACTCACGGCATGGTCAGCATCGAGGACGTCCAGAGCCACGTCCTGGCGTATTCGGCCTCCAATGACGAGGCCGACGAGTTGCGGCGGCTGTCGATCCTCGGCCGTGCGGGCCCGCCCGAGCACCTTGCGTGGATTGGCCGGGCAGGCATCTTCGACGCCCTGCGCGCGACCGGTGACGTCGTCCGCGTCGACGCCCGGCCCGAACTCGGCTTGAGGCCTCGCCGCGCGGTCGGCATTCATCACGCGGCGTCGGCCCGCAGGCGCGGTCCCGTGTTCGCGGGCACCATCTGGCTGCAGGAAGGCACCCGGCCGCTGGCCGAGGACGCGGACGACGTGCTGCGCGGCGCCGGAGTGCTGGCGGCGAGGATCATCTCGCGACTGGCCGCCACGCCGTCGACGCACGCGGTGCGGGTCCAGGAACTCCTCGGGCTGCGCGACGTCACCTTCGATGATGCGCAGGTGGCGGAGGTCGCGCGCGAACTCGGCATCGTGGCGGACGGGCGCGTCGCGGTGATCGGCTTCGACGGCGCCTCGGGTGCGCCCGCACGACTCGCCGACGTACTCGCGTTGAGTGCCAGCGCCTTTCGGCGGGATGCGCAGGTGGTGGCAGGCACCTCACGCGTCTACGTGCTGTTCCCGCACACCGGCAAGGCGTCCGCGGTGACGTCGTGGATCCGCGGCACCATC
>NZ_DASQEU010000191.1:0-41108 GCF_035633495.1 Mycobacterium sp.
GTTCGTTCGCCGGTCCGGTCAGCTCTTGGTGCCGCTGACCAGTTCAGGCGCAGGCCGGTCTTCGAGCGTCTCGGCTTGCCCGGCGACCACGCCGGTCAGGATCGCCCGCGCCGTCGCCAGCAGTTCGGCGACCCGCGGCGAGGTCAGCGCGTACGACACCGACAGGCCGTCACGGCGGGCGACGACCAGGCCGGCCCGGCGCAGGATCGACAACTGCTGGGAGAGGTTCGCTGGTTCGATGCCGATCTCGGGCACCATCTCCGACACGGCGTGCTCGCGTTCGCTGAGCAGTTCCAGGACGCGGATGCGGGCGGGATGGCCCAGAGTCTTGAAGAAGTCCGCCTTCATCCGGTATAGCGGCTCGCGCGATCCCTCTACCACGGACTCTCCTCCGGTATCTTGAAACGTGCTGGCATGCGCGCCGGCATTTCACCCACGCCGGGCCGAATGCATTACTTGCGTACCTTAGCAATCTAGCATAAACACAGCTCAACCGCATGAATGCTGTCTGCATTATCTCGTCGCTGTCCGATGACGGGCCGAGTCCGAGCGGCTGCGGGTCAGAGGTCGTTGCCCGCGTAGGACTGGTTGAAGCTCTTGTTGGCCAGCGGGAAGTCCGGGACGATCGTGTTGGCCATCGCGACCGGCAGGGCCGGCCAGTTGAACCAGGACGGGTCGACGATCTTGGCTCGGGTGATCGTCCCGGCAGCGTCGAGTTCGACGCGGTGCACGATGGTCCCCCGCCAGCCTTCGACGATGCCGACGCCGCTGGCTGCCGCATCGGGAGGTGGTGGGGCGGCGATGTAGTCCAGACGCATGTCGGCGGCATCGACGAGGTGCCGGGCCAGGCTGATCGATGCCGCGAATTCGTCGCGGCGCACCGTGTAGCGGGCCAGCACGTCTCCGGCGGTCGCGCGGATCGCGGTGACCGGCAGCGAGGTGGTGGGGTGGTCGATGCGGGCGTCGACGTCCACGCCGCTGGCGCGTGCGACGTAGCCTAGACAGCCGAGTTCGGTTGCTTGCTCCTTGCTCAGTGTGGCGGTGCCGGCGAACCGGTCGTAGATCCCGGCATTGCCCAGGGTCAGCGCGGCGACTTCGGCGAGGTCCGCTCCGATCGCGGTGAGCTCGCGGGGGTTGGGCAACGCCAGCAATCGAATCCCGCCGGGCTCGATGGCGCCGCGAAGCAGTCGGTGCCCGGTGACGGTGTCGTTGATCCGGAGAAGTTGTTCGCGGATTCGTTGGGCGTGGGAGTTGGCCAGGGCGAAGCCGACGTCGTTGGCCAGGGCGCCCAGATCGGTGGCGTGATTGTAGAGGCGTTCCAGTTCGATCAGCAGCGCCCGTAGTCGGTGGACCTCATCGGGCACGGTGATGCCGAGGGCGTCCTCGACGGCCAGGCTGTGCGCCAGGGCGTGACCCGCGGAGGTGTCCCCGCTGATCCTTTCGGCGATGTCGATGGCGTTGGTCGCGGCGCGGCCCTGGAAGAGTTTCTCGATGCCCCGATGGACGAACCAGAGTCGGATCTTCAGCCGCAGAACGGTTTCCCCGACGACGGAGAACCGGAAGTGCCCGGGCTCGATCAGCCCGGCGTGAACCGGGCCGACAGGGATCTCGTAGACTCCGTCGCCGTCGACGGTGAGAAACGGAAAGTGGCCACTGGCCGCGAAATCGGGCGGGGGCCCGGCGTCGGTGCGCATCGGATGCCAGTCCTGGGGCCAGTGCGCGTGGCGGACCATTCGGCGCGGTCGTGGATGCCCGATCAGTTCAATACCGAAGAGGTCCATCATCTCCCGCTCGAACCGCCCGGCAGGGAAGGACAGGTGGGCCAGGGACCGCAACCCGAGGCCATCGGTGGGGATGGTGAGGGTGAGTTCCACGCGGCGATCGGGATTGCCGGCAAGAAACAGCGACACAATCCGGATTGCGTCCCCGTCGTCGTGGGCGGCGACCAGGCCCAGCCGATAGCCGGCCGCGAGCAGTTCCTCGGTCGCGCCGGGTCGTTCCTCGGCGCTCACCCTGCGAGCGTTGCGGTGCGCGTTCACCGTGGCACCCCGAGTTGCTCTGCGGCGGTGTTGAACAGCGCGGTCAACGGACCGGCGGTGACACCCAGCGCGAAGCAGGCCGTCACCCCGATCAGCAGTGAACTGGCGACTGTGACCGGCACCCCGATCGACGGTGATCCCGCTACCGGGTCTCCGAGCAGCATCTTTGCTGAATTGCGCACCAGGGCGGCGAAGGCGATCACGATCAGCAGCAGAACGGCGGCCAGCGCCCAGCCCAGGCGTGCATCAGCCAGTGCGCGGGCCATGGTCAGTTCGCTGGCGAACATCGCGAACGGCGGCAACCCGAGCAGCACCAGCACGCCGATCGCGAACGAGGCGCCGATCAGGCGGGAACGGCGGAACACCGCGGTGATGGCGGGGATCGCGGTGGAGTCATGGGCGGCCTGCAGCTGGCCGCTGGCGAGGAATAGCACGGTCTTGCCGATGCCGTGCGCCAGCACGTGCAGCAGCAGCGCGGCGATCGCCAGCTTCGTGCCGGCCGCGGCCGCGACTGCGATGAGTCCCATGTTCTCCATCGAGGAGTAGGCCAGCATTCGTTTCAAGTCGCTGGTCACGGTCAGCAGCATCGCCGCGACACCGACGGTGGCCAGCCCCACCGCGAGCAGACCCCAGCGCAGGAAGCCTGTTCCGACCGCGGCGTCGATGATCGGTTTGATACGCAGCAGCACCGAGAAGGCGACCGAGAGCAGCACTCCGCTCATCAGCGCCGAAACTGGAGCCGGTGCCTGGCTGTGCGCGTCGGCGAGCCAGGTGTGGAAGGGGACCAGGCCGACCTTGGCGCCGTAGCCGATCAGCAGCAGCCCCCCGGCGAGACGGGTCACCCCGGGATCCAGGCCGCTGGCGTGGGCGACCAGGACGTCGAGGTCCAGGGCGTGACCGCTATCAGCGCCGACGTGCCGCGCCGCGAAGTACAGCAGAATCGTGCCCAGGAACGCCATCGCGATCCCCACCGAGCAGATGATCACGTACTTCCAGGTGGCTTCCAGCGCGGTGCGGGTTCGCCGGTGCCCGACCAGAAACGCGGTGATCACAGTAGTGGCTTCGATTGCGACCCAGATGACACCAATGTTGTTGGCCGACACCGCCACGACCATCGCAGCCATGAAACCCGGGGTGAGCACGCCGTACAGGCGGGCACCCGCGGAGTCGGTGTGCCCGTTGTCGAGTTCGGCGTTGATGTAGCCGATGCCGGCCCCAGTGCTCAGCGTGCCTACCGCGCCGATGACGATCAGCATCACCACCGACAAGGCGTCGGCCCGCAGCAGCCCACCGGCCAGCACATGCGGAGCCGATCCCACGCGGAAAGCGAGCGCGGCCCCGCAGCCCAGGATGCTCAGTGCGCCCAGCATGGTGAGGGTGGCAGTCCAGAGCCGCCAGCCGGCCGCAGCAGTGATCGCCGCGGCGCACAGTGGCACCAGCACCGGTATGAGCACCAGGAGAGTCATCAGTCGTGCAGCTCCTGGAGTGCGTCGAGGTCCGCGCCGCCGAATTTGCGTCGCATTCGGCCGGTGAGGACGCCGATCACGATGACCGCGAAGAGTACGTCCAGGGATGCGCCGAATTCTACGATTACCGGTACACCGGCGGTGAGCAGGAACGCGGTCGCGGCAATCCCGTTGTCCAGCATGAGGAATCCCGCCGCCTGCGAGATGGCGTGGCGTCGGGTTGCCATGACGAACAATGCAATCAGCACCACGGCGAATGCGGCGGGCACCGCGCCGGTGGCCGGTCCGGGCTCGAGGTTCACCACGGGGCGGGTGACGCCAAATGCGATGACCGTCAGTAAAGCCGCGATCAGCAGGGAGGCGGTGGTGTTCACCAGTGGGGTGGCCTCGCGCTGTCCGCGTTCTTCGGCGCCGAGCGCGCGCGACAGCAGCCACGGCAGCAGGACCACGCGCAGCACCGCGATGGCGGCGCCGACCCCGACTAATGCTGCATCGCCCTCGTGTGCGCCGCGGATGAAGAGGATCGCGGCCAGCGCGGCACCCTGCCAGGCGAGCAGCCGGATGATGGATGCCAGGTCGCGGCGCCACACGATCAGGACGGCGGCCAGAACCAGTGCGCCAGCGGCGAGGTCGATCATGCTGGCGAAGGCGGTGTCGGTCACGGTGTAGCCCTCATGCCCGGGCGCTGAAGAAGTTGGCGGCGGTCACTGCGAGCAGCGCCAGCAGGAAGGACCCGGCGAGCAGTTCGGGCACCCGGAACAGTCGTAGCTTGGCGAGAAACACCTCGGCGCCGGCGAGCAGGATCGCCAGGACCGAGACCTTCGCGGCGATCGCGAGGATGCCGACCGCGACGTCCAGGGCGCCGGGATCGGCACCGGCGATGCCCCATGGGATGAACAGGTTCGCCAGCAGCGCGAGCAGCACGGTCAGTCGCATGCCGGAGGCCCATTCGACTACCGCGAGGCGGGGTCCGGCGTATTCGAGGACCATCGCCTCGTGCACCATCGTCAACTCCAGGTGCGTGGCGGGGTTGTCGACGGGAAGGCGGCCGGTTTCGGCGATGATCACCACGACCAGCGCCACGCAGGCGAGCACCCCGGGCAGTGACACCGACTGGGCGGGGTCGTTGACGGTGTGCGCCACGATGGCGCCGAGGTTGGACGACCCGGTCGGGATGGACAGCGCAAACACCGCGAGCAAGATGGTGGGTTCCACCAGGGCGGCGATGGTGATCTCGCGGCTGGAGCCCATCCCGCCGAATGAGGTCCCGGTGTCGATGCCGCCCAAGGTCAACGCGACCGTGCCTAGAAACAACAGGCCGACGACGGCGAACAGGTCGGCGACGGGGTCCAGCGGTGAACCGGTCGCCACCAGGGGCAGCACGGCGACGATGAACAGGGTGGTTCCGGCAAGGATGGCGGGCGCCGCGGTGAACACCATGGTGGTGCCGTGCGGAGTGATCTGCTGTTTGCGGAGCTGTTTGCGCAGATCGCGCCACGGCTGCAGCACCCCGCCGCCGACGCGGCCTTCCAGTCGGGCCCGGACCTGGCGCGTCATTCCGATCACCACCGGAGCGCCAAGGGCGACCCCACTGATCTGCGCGACCCCGGCCAGATACGCGATCGCGTTCATCGCGCCACCAGCAGGACGATCAGGACGCCGATAGCGCCGTAGGCGACGTAGAGATGGACACTGCCGGTATGCGCGCGGCGAACACCGTTGGCGCACAACGCGACCGCCCGGATCACCGGGGTGTAGAGCAGGTCCTGCACCGCGTCGCTGATCCGGGCGCGATAGGCGACCTTGGCAACCAGGAACTGCGATTCCGTGAACGGGGTGACCTCGACATCGGTATCGGGGCGCAGCACGTCATCGAACACCCGTTGCAGCGGTTCGGCGAACGAGGTGGCCGTGTACTGCATGCGTGCGGTGAGGTCATCAGCGCCACACGCCCACAGTGGTAACGCCGTCGGTGCCGGGCGCCGCCGCGACCCCCACCGGGACGCGATGACCGCGACCAGCACTGCGATGACCAGGAACACAGCGATGAGGCCTGGGGCGATCGACCCAGCCAGACCGGGAAGATGCAGCACCGTGCCCAGGCCCGACATGTCGGCGTGCGCTGAGGCGGGCAGTACTGCCATCACCCGCCGCAGCGGGGTGGCGAGCACGAACGGCGCGACCGCGAGAACCACGCATGCAACGGCCGCGGCGACCATGCCGGTGAGCATGCTGGCGGGCGCCTCCCGGGCGTCGGCGGCAGCATCGGAGCGGGGACGGGCCAGGAATCCGATGCCAAACGCCTTCACCATCGCCGCCACCCCGAGGCCAGTGGTCAGCGCGACGGCGCCGACCGCGAGCGGGGTGGCCAGGGCGACCACGGTGTTGGGGTCGGGTGCAGCGTGAATCAGTGACTGCACGAGCAGCCACTCGCTGACGAACCCCGCCCCCAGCGGCAGACCGGAGGCGCCCAGCGCGGCGACTCCAAACAGTATCGTGGTGGCGGGCATGGGTCGGGCCAGACCACCGAGGCGGTCCAGATCGCGCAGCCCGGTCCCGACCAGCACCGATCCGGCGGCCAGGAAACCGAGGCATTTGAACGCGGCATGGGCCACCAGGTGCAGCAGCGCCGCGGCCATCGCCACCGTGGCCGCCGCCGCGGCGCCGGAGTCGGCCAGCAAGGTGGCGGCACCCAACGCCACGGTGATCAACCCCGTGTTCTCGATGGTGGAGTAGGCCAGGAGTCGTTTGAGGTCGGTGGCCACTGATGCCTGCAGCACCCCGTAGATCGCGGACACTGCGCCGATCGCCAGCAGCGTCACTCCCCACCAGCGGGGGCCGGGTCCGAGCAGTTGCAGGTCGATGCGGATGATGCCGTAGATGCCGAGGTTGACCATGGCGGCGCTCATCAACGCCGAGACCGGGCTGGGCGCTTCGGGGTGCGCGCGCGGCAACCAGGCGTGCAGCGGCAGCAGCCCGGCCTTGGAGCCGAAACCGGCCAGCGTCAGCACGAATATCGCGGTGCGGGCACCGGGGGGCACCGCGGACAGGTCGGCGAAGCGGTCGGCCCCGCCTGCCGCGGACATCAGCATCAGGCCGAGCAGGATCGCGACGAACCCGAGCTGGGTCATCACCGCGTAGAACACCGCGGCCGAGCGCACCGCGGGTTGGGTGTGCTCAGCGGCCACCAGGATGAGCGACGCCACCGCCATCAGTTCCCAGGCCAGCAGGAACGTCGACACCGACGCTGCGCCGGGCACCAACAGCATCGCAGCGACGAACAAGGGCAGCACGGCCAGCGGCACGCGGCCCAGGCGCTCGCGGCGGGCGTAGCCGATCGCATAGACCCCGACCGGGACCGCGACCGCACCGGTCAACGCCATGAAGAATCCACCGAGCGGATCGAGTTGGACTGCCACGCCGATCAACGGGATCAACCAGCCGATCTGCACCGAGCGCGGCGGCCCCAGCACCCCGGCCAGCCCGATCCCAACCCCGGCCACACCCAGCACGGAGGTCGCGACTCCGGAACCAGCCGTTCGGAAACCGTTGTGCCGCATCGTGGCCGGCGCTCCCTCAGGCGCCGGTTCGATGGCGAGGGTCACCGTCCGGTCACCGACCGCAGTGCGGCCACGATCTGGGCGGGGGTCGGCGGGCACCCCGGGATCTCGACGTCGACACGCACCACCTCCCCGACGGCGCCGATCACCCCGTAGGCGTCGGCGAACACGCCGCGGTTCAGAGCGCAGTCACCGCAAGCGATCACGACTCGCGGCGCCGGTGTCGCGTCAAGGGTGTTGCGCAGCGGCTGCGCCATGTTGCGGGTCACGACGCCGGTCACCAGCAGTGCGTCGGCGTGCCGTGGCGAAGCGACCAGGCGGGCGCCGAAGCGTTCCGCGTCGTAGACGGGTCCGAATGCGCCGGAGATCTCGACCTCGCAGCCGTTGCACGACCCGGCGTCGACGTGGCGCACCTGCAGCGACCCCGCTATCCCGGTGGGTGTATCGACTGCCATCGGCGGCGCCTCGCCGGCCGGTTCCGTGACCCGGCCAACTTTGACGATCTTGGCGATCCAGTCCCTCACGACGCATCGACCGCCGAAGACCCGAGAGCGTCAACCTGTTCGTCCAGCAACCCGGAGAGCACCGTGCGCGCCACCGTCAGCAGTTCGGCGATGTGGGGCGAAGCGACCGAGTAGGTCACCGCGTTGCCTTGTCGGCGAGCATTCACGATTCCGGCCCTACGCAACACGGTGAGCTGCTGCGACAGGTTCGAGGCTTCCAGGCCCACCGCGGGTAGTAATTCGGTCACCGCGCGGTCCTGGGTGACCAGCAGCTCAAGGATCCGAATCCGTGCAGGATGTGCCATCGACCGGAAGAACTCCGCCTTGAGTGCGTCTAGTGACTCCGCCAACGCGCACCTCCTTCGAGGGTTCTTCGATCTCTGCAATCCATTAGTTAATGAATTTAGTATATAGGCAACAGGCAGAACCCGCGCCTTCGGCCGTTCGGTGCTGGTCGCGGTCGTAGGCCCCGCCAGCGGAACGTGTCTCGCCGCGTCTCCGTTAGGCCAGGGCCAGCTTGAGGGCGTGTGCGATCGTGGCGAGATTTTGCTCGCTGATCTCATAGGGCTGGTCGGGCCCGATCAGGTCGCGAGGTCCTTAGTCAAAGGGTCCCCCCTCGACGGTGGAGATCACGACGGCTTCGGAGACCTGCATCGTGGCTTCAGAGAAGGCCGTTCACCGACCATGATCGCGCACTGTCGTGATGCCCCGCCGCCGACGCACCCGAGACCAAGAAACGCGCCGCGGCCATCACCGCCGAACGCCAACACAACCACGACATGCGCACCACCCCAGCCACACCCGAGTTCCGCTGCGACGAAGACATCGAATACGAGGACACCTTCACGAAGGAGCCGGAACCGCCACCGTTCTGAAACGGGGACCGGCTACCCGACGCCCCTGTTGAGCCAGGTGACTTCACCCGTGTCGCCGCCACCGCGGTAGACCTCGAGGGCCTCGTCCCAGGCGGTGCCGAGCACCGTGTCCAATTCGGCGGCCAGGGCGTCGGCGCCGGACGACATGAGTCCGCGCAGGCGCAACTCACCGACCATCACGTCGCCGTTGGCACTCATCACGCCGCTCCACAGTCCGAGTTGCGGGGTGTGGCACCAACGATGGCCGTCCACGCCTTCGCTCGGGTCTTCGGTGACCTCGAAGCGAAGCACCGACCACGACCGCAACGCGTTCGCCAGGGCGGCGCCGGTGCCGACCGGGCCCACCCAGTTGGTGACAGCACGAAGCTGCCCAGGCATCGCGGGCTGAGGCGTCCACTTGAGGTTGGCCTTCGCCGACAGGGTCGACGAAAGCGCCCACTCCACGTGTGGACATACCGCCGCGGGCGAGGCGTGGACATACACCACACCGGTGGCCGTGTCGGCGAACTGGTTCGATGCACGCATCATCTGCTCCTTCGGCTCCAAAAGGGACGTCTTCCCCGACGACCTGGTGCATGCCAAGAAGATGCAGTTGTTTCGTGCGTGTCTATTGTGCCCTGTGGGGCCACTGTTGCGCTAGTCTGTGCCGAATTCTCTCAGCACTCCATCAGAGAGCGCCGGCCACAGCGGATGCGCCCAGTCGCCGAAGTCTCGGTCGGTGAGTGCCACCAACGCCAGTTCAGCGGCGGGATCCACCCAGAGGAACGTGCCCGACTGACCGAAGTGCCCAAACGTTCGGCCCGAGTTCAGCGAACCCGTCCAGTGCGGTGACTTGCCGTCGCGGATCTCGAATCCCAGACCCCAGTCGTTCGGCCGTTGCGCGCCGTACCCCGGCAGAACCCCCGACAGCCCGGGAAACTGCACCGAGACGGCGTCGGAGTGCATCTGCGGCGACACCAACACGGGCCGCAACAGCTCGGCGGCGAACAGTGCGAGGTCCGCCACCGTCGACTGACCGCTGAACCCGGCGGCAGCGGCACCGCCCACCAACGATGACGCGCCCATGCCGAGCGGTTCGAAGACCGCCTCGGTCAGGTACCGGTCGAACGGGATCTCCGACGCCCGTTCCACCACGGCGGCGAGGACGCCGAAGCCCTCGTTCGAGTAGACGCGCCGTTCGCCCGGCTCGGCGATGACGTCGGGTGACCGCATCGACAGACCCGAGGCGTGGGCGAGCAGGTGGCGCACCGTCGACCCCGGCGGCCCGGCCGGAGTGTCGAGTTCGACGACACCCTCCTCCACCGCGACCTGAACGGCGCGGGCAACCAACAGCTTCGTGACCGATGCGAGAGCGAACCGCCGATTGTTCTCACCGAATTCGGCGAGCACGCCCGATGGCCCCACCACGGCGGCTGCGGCCGTCGGGACCGGCCAGTCTGCGACGACTTCGAGAGCGGACATGCCGATGGAGCCTAGTGGGACCTCAGTCGGCGCCAGATCGCCGCCACGTGGCGCGCGTCGGTGCCACAGCAGCCACCGAAGACCGTCGCCGCGGGCAGGCGTTCGCGCAGTGCAGCCGTTCCAGCGCCGAAGTCGTCGGGGTCGCCCTCGTCGAGTTCCTCCGCCTCGTCCAGTTCGGCATGACTCCTCGTCGAGGCGTTCAACCTCAGGCCGATCACCCGTCGAAGCCACGGGCCCTCCTCGTCGAAGCTCGTCGCGAGATGGGTCGGGTGCGCACAGTTGACCATGAAGTAGGCCGCGCTCTGGTCCGTCGCGGCGTCTACCTGCTCGATGGCCTCTCGCAACGACTGCCCGGTGGCAAGCCGTCCGTCGGTCTCCACCGTGAACGAGATCGCTGCGGGAATGTCTGCCGCCGCGGCGGCCTTCACGATTCCGATGGCCTCCGCGACGTTGTTCATGGTCACTGCAGTGACCTGATCTGCGGTGGTCCCGGCGAAGGTGGCGATCTGAACGGAGTGGTAGCGCTCGGCTTCCGCGGCGGTCATCGACTCCTCGCGTGGCCCGATGCAGCCGCTGACGACCGCGGTGATGCCGTCGAGAGCCGCCGCCGCGCGAACCTCCTCGGCGACTTCGATGGCCTCCCGGTTGACCGCGTCCAGTCGTTCGGGTGAGAACCCAAGTCGCGCCGCCCAATCGGAATTGGCACGCCAGGTCGCCGCCTCCACGACGAAGCCCGTTTCGTGCTCGCGGGCGATGTCGAGGTAGCCCGCGTAATAGCGACGGAGCGCGTCTCGAGTGTCGGGCTCCTCGAGAAGGGGAAAGGCCGCGAAGCACGGCAGCTCGATGCCGTGATGGAAGACGAGATCGGTCTCCAGGCCCCCATCGGTGACGAACATCTGATCGCCCGCGAGTTGGGGCAACTGCCGCCGCTGGTTGAGTTCCATGTCGATCACGTCCAACGTATCGCTCAGACCAGTTCGAGGGACCTCTTCGCCAAACCCATCCAGAACCCGTCGACGACCTGTTCCGGCACCCGTTCGGGATCCTGCGATGCGCCGAGCGCGACGAACAACGGCGCGAAGTGCTCGATGGTGGGATGGGCGTGGGGCATCCCGGGCGCCTTGGCGCGGAAGTCGATCAGCGCGTCGAGGTCGCCCGCGGCGAAACGCTCCGCCGCCCACGCGTCGAACTCCCGCGACCAGCCCGGCGCGGCGGCGTTCGGGGTCGGATCGGTCAGGAACGGCAGTCCGTGCGTGGTGAAACCCGACCCGATGATCAGCACGCCTTCGTCACGCAACGGCCGCAGTCGCGCCCCGAGGTCCAAGAGTCGTTGCGGGTCGAGCGTCGGCATCGACAGCTGCAGCACCGGGGTCGACGCGTCGGGGTACATCACCGTGAGCGGCACGTAGGCACCGTGGTCCAGCCTGCGGTCCGGGTCGTGTGCGACGGTCTCACCGTCGGGCATCAAGGCCTCGACGCGGGCAGCCAGGTCGGGCGCCCCCGGAGCGTCGTAGGTGACGTCGTAGTAGTGCGGCGGGAATCCCCAGAAGTCATACGTCAGTGGAGTTTTCGTGGTCGTCGAGCCGATGGTCAGCGGCGCCGCCTCCCAGTGCGCGGACACCACCAGAATCGCGTCGGGCCGCGGTAGCCGCGCCGACCACCCGGCCAGCTCGGACACCCACCTCTCGTCGTCGACGAGCGGCGGTGCGCCGTGAGACAGGAACAGGGCGGGGATCACCGACCAAGTTTCTCACCTCGGCCGCTAGGTTGTATGCCATGAGTCAGACGGTGCGTGGTGTCATTTCTCGTTCCAAGAAGCAGCCTGTCGAGTTGGTCGACATCGTCATCCCGGACCCCGGTCCCGGTGAGGTGGTCGTCGACGTCATCGCGTGCGGGGTGTGCCACACCGACCTGACGTACCGCGAAGGCGGCATCAACGACGACTATCCGTTCCTGCTCGGCCACGAGGCCGCGGGCTGCGTGGAATCCGTCGGCGACGGCGTCACCAACGTGGCACCCGGCGACTTCGTCATCCTCAACTGGCGCGCGGTCTGCGGGCAGTGCCGGGCCTGCAAGCGCGGGCGCCCCTGGTACTGCTTCGACACCCACAACGCCACCCAGAAGATGACCCTCACCGACGGCACCGAACTCACCCCCGCCCTGGGTGTGGGGGCCTTCGCCGACAAGACCCTGGTCCACGAAGGCCAGTGCACCAAGGTCGACCCCGAGGCCGACCCCGCCGTCGCCGGCCTGCTCGGCTGCGGCGTGATGGCAGGCATCGGAGCCGTGATCAACACCGGAAACGTGGGCCGCAACGACACCGTCGCGGTCATCGGCTGCGGCGGCGTCGGGGACGCCGCCATCGCGGGCGCCGCCCTGGTCGGCGCCAAGCAGATCATCGCCGTCGACATGGACAACCAGAAGCTGGACTGGGCGCGGGAGTTCGGGGCCACCCACACCATCAACGCCAAGGAATTCGACGTCGTCGAGACCATCCAGGACCTCACCGACGGCAACGGCGTCGACGTCGTCATCGACGCGGTCGGACGCCCCGAGACCTGGAAGCAGGCCTTCTACGCCCGCGACCTGGCCGGCACCGTCGTCCTGGTCGGGGTCCCAACCCCCGACATGACCCTGGAGATGCCGCTGGTCGACTTCTTCTCCCGCGGCGGCTCCCTGAAGTCCTCCTGGTACGGCGACTGCCTACCCGAACGCGACTTCCCCGCCCTGATCAGCCTCTACCGCCAGGGCCGCCTGCCACTGGAGAAATTCGTCTCCGAACGCATCGGTTTGGACGGCATCGAGGACGCCTTCCACAAGATGCACGCCGGTGAGGTCCTGCGCTCCGTGGTGATGCTCTAGTGGCTACCAACATCCAGCGACTGGTCACCAGCGGCACCTTCGAGCTCGACGGCGGCAGCTGGGACGTCGACAACAACATCTGGATCGTCGGTGACGACAAGGACGTCGTGGTGTTCGACGCCGCCCACACCGCCGAACCCATCATCGAGGCCGTCGCCGGTCGCAACGTGGTCGCCATTGTCTGCACCCACGGCCACAACGACCACGTCACCGTCGCCCCCGAACTCGGCAAGGCCCTCGACGCGCCGGTCCTGCTGCATCCCGCCGACGACGTGCTGTGGCGCATGACCCACCCGGACGACGACTTCCACGGCGTCGACGACGGACTGGTCCTTCAGGCGGGTGAGGTGGAACTGCGTGCGCTGCACACTCCGGGCCACTCCCCGGGCTCGGTCTGCTGGTACGCCCCCGAACTGGGCGCCGTGTTCAGCGGCGACACCCTGTTCAGCGGTGGCCCCGGCGCGACGGGACGGTCCTACTCCGACTTCCCCACCATCCTGGAGTCCATCTCAGGACGCCTCGGCAGGCTGCCCGGCCCGACGGTCGTCTACACCGGCCACGGTGATACCACCACCATCGGCGACGAGATCGTCAACTACGACGAGTGGGTCGCCCGGGGACACTGAGGCGACTAGAGGCCGTCGAGCACCCGCTTCTTCTCGGTCTCGTATTCGTCCTCGGTCAACGCACCCGAATCACGCAGCCGGGCAAGCGTATTGAGTGTCTGAACGCGGATGCCCTGATCGCTCGGGACGGCCTGGATCGGCGGCGGGATCCCGTCGCTTGTGGCCCATGTCGGTGCCAGGTGCTCACTGCGTCTGACCCGGGCCGCCCAGACCCGCGCGATGATCAGGTCGACGACGGCGAACCCGAAGACCGCCGCGAGGATCCACGGGAGATGTCCGTAGCTGCTGCCGTGCCCGAACGTGAGCGTCGGGTTGAGATACGCGCTGACGTTGCCGTCGACCTCGATGCCGTAGGCGCCCTCGACCGGGACGTCGAGGTACCCGATGCGGACGCGTGCATCGTTGTTCACCGTCGTCGTGCTGCCGTAGTCCTCCGTCAGCTGCGCATCGACGCCCCCCGGCCCGGTGATGCGGTACTTCAGGGGCGGCACGGGCAGGCCGCTTCCGCTGCCGCCGACGAGCACCGTGTGAAAGGTGACCGTCACCTCCTCGCCCGCGGGTAGCTGCAGGCTGCTCGACCCCGGGATGGGGACCTCGCCGTAGGCGTCGTACTCGTCGAACACGAAGGCGTTGAGAATCAACGTGACGACGAACCCGATCGCCGCGGCGACCATCGTGAACACCGCCACGAACGTCAGGAGCCGCGGCCCCGTCCGGCTCTTCATGGACCGCAGTCTGTCACGTCGGCGCGCTTGACGGGTTACCGTTTGCGGTATGCCCCAGTCAAGTGTCGTGGTGCAACCGGAGCCCTTGGACAGCGGCTCGTACACCGCCTCGTCTCGGCTGCAGGCAGCCGGATTGCAGCGGGCGATAACGCTTTTCGAACAAGCCGCCGAGGCGGTCCCCATCCCCCGGCCGCCACGGCCCATCGTGATCGCGGACTACGGCGCGGCGACCGGGCACAACTCCCTTCTGCCCATCGGCGCGGCAATCGCCGTGTTGCGCAAGCGGACCCGGCCCGAGCACTCCGTGCTGGTAACGCACACCGACGTACCCGAGAACGACTTCACCGAGCTCTTTCGCACCCTGAGCGATGACCCCGACACGTACCTCAAGAAGGACCACGCGTCGTTCGCGTCTGCGGTCGGACGGTCCTTCTACTCCCAGATCGTGCCGTCCAACAGCGTGAACCTGGCCTGGTCGGCCTGGTCGATCCAGTGGCTGGCGCGCACGCCGATGCCCGTCCCCGATCACGTCCTGGTGGCGCACAGCCGCGACGAGGAGGTCCGCACCGCATACGCAAGGCAGGCGGCGCATGACTGGCACGAGTTCGTCGCGTTCCGCGGCCGCGAACTGAGCCCCGGTGGGCGGCTGGTCGTGATGACGATGGCACTCGCCGAGGACGGCGGCTTCGGCTACCGGCCCCTGCTTGACGCCATCTCCGAGACGTTGACCGACCTGGTGGCGCAGGAACTGCTGACCGACGACGAACTGCACGGGATGACGCTTCCGATTGTCGGGCGTCGCGCTCGCGACTTCTCGTCGCCCTTCGCCCCGTCGGGCACCTTCGAGAAGCTGACGGTCGAACATCTCGAGGTGTTCGACGCCGAGGACCGGTTCTGGGCGCAGTACCGGATCGACGGGAAGTCCGACGCACTCGGTGACAGATGGGCGGCATTCCTGCGCGCGGCGGCGTTCCCGACCCTGGCCGCCGCTCTGCCCGCAGACCGCCGCGCCGGCTTCCTCGACGCGCTCTCCTCGGGTGTCGCAGAACGGTTGGCCGCATCACCTGCCGAGGTGCAGATTCCGTTGGCGCTGGTCGTCATCGAGAAGCAGCAACGCGCGCAGCCTTGACCCGGCCCCCGCGCCCATTGCCACCCGCCCTCGTGCGGAGGACGATGAATCCCGACGGCGGCGCCGTCTAGACGCTGCCCCGTCCAGAGGAGGCAGATCATGTATGCACGAACAACCACCATCGGGGCCATGCCCTCGTCCGTAGATGCAGGCATCGCCTACGTCCGCGATGCAGTGATGCCCAAGCTCGAAGGCCTCGAAGGCCACATCGGCATATCCGTGTTGGCCGACCGGTCGTCTGGCCGCTGCATCACCACCAGCGCATGGGAATCAGAGGAGGCGATGCGCGCCAGTACCGAGGCCGTTCAGTCGTTGCGCAGCCGCGCTGCGGAGATCATGGGCGGCAGTCCGACCGTCGACGAATGGGAGATCGCGGTGCTGCACCGTGAACACGCTGCGGGTGATGGCGCCTGCGTCCGGGTCACGTGGGTCAAGGTCGATCCGGCCCAGGTCGATCCGGGTATCGAGATGTTCAAGACGACCGTCCTGCCCGCCCTCGAAGAACTCGAAGGTCTTTGCAGCGCAAGCTTGTTGGTCGATCGCGCGTCAGGTCGTGCGGTCTCGTCGGCGGCGTGGGACAGCGTCGAGGCGATGGAGCGCAACCAAGACCGATTGGATGCGCTCAGAGCGTCGGCATCCAGGGATGCGGACGCCCAGGTCCTCGATGAGCACGACTTCGAGTTGACGATCGCCCACCTGCGAGTCCCCGAGATGGCCTAGACGCGCGGGAAGCGCACCACTGACCGTCAGGGCGCCATCTCGTAGGCGCCGTCGTAGGCCTTGACGCGTTCCCATACCCGGGCGAAGCGCGCGGCGTCGGGCACCGGTTTGCGGACCGCCGCGAGTGCCCAATCCTGCTGTGCTTGCGTGGAGGTCGGCTTGCCTTGCAGCGCAATGGCATAGGTATTGAAGTCGCTGATCTGAAAGCCGAAGATCTGATCGACGACGTCGTCGTCGAGTCCGGTGAGTGCAGCCTGCTCGAGGATCAGCTGGCCGTACACGATCAACGAGAACAGGTGCCCGACGTTCAGCAGGAAGTCCAGGTCCTTCGCTTGCTCGGCGTCGGGCGCGGCCGTCACCAGCAGCTCCCGGAACGCCTGCGCCTGCTCGTAGAACCGCGCCACGTTCGGGATCCGGGTGTGGCTCTCGTAGACCGGAGTCCAGTCGGCGAACTGGATCGCGCCCGCGCCGCGGGTCGGTCCCTGGTTCCAGAAGAACGCGTCGTCAGCGGCGTCGGTGCGGGTGGGAATCTCCGGATATTCCCTCGGATTGAGCATGTAGTTCGGCATGAACTTCAGGACCAGGCCGACGTTGACGTGCACCGTGCCCTCGAGCCGGGGCAGGCAGCCGATCAGCTGGGCAACCTCCCGGAACATGGTGTTCTTCTCGTAACCCTTGGCCGCGATCACGTCGTGTAGCGAGCGCATCACCGTCTCGCCCTCCATCGTCACCTTGGCCTTGGTCATGGGATTGAACAGCAGGTAGCGCCGATCCTCCAGGCTGGCGCTGCGGAAGTAGTCGATCGCACGTCGACTGAACGCCTTCATCGCGATCATGCGCGAATAGGCGTCGACGAAGTTCACCCGGACGTGACCGAAGTCGGTGACCGGGTTGCCGTAGAGGATGCGGTTCTGCGCGTGGGTGATCGCCTCGTAGAAGGCGTGCTCACACATGCCGATCGACGACGAGCACAGGTTGAACTTCCCGACGTTGACCGTATTCAGTGCTGCAGCAAAGGCTTCCACGCCAGTGTGCAGGATGTCCTCAGCCCGCACCGGGTAATTCTCCAGGCGGAACGTGCTCACGTAGATCTGCATGTGCACGACGTTGTCGATCAGGTGGTAGTTCTCGTGCCGACTGTCCGCTGCGAAGAAGACGTACCCGTCCTGGCCCTCCACGTCCCCGCGCCTGCCGAACACCGACACGAGGCTGGCGACGTTGCCGTTGCCGATGTAGTACTTCTCCCCCGACGCGCGGTACAGGATGCCGTTGGCCTGGTCCTCCTCGCTCGCCAGCGTCAGCACCATGTCGGTGCTGTAGACGTCCGCGCCGTGTTCGCGCTCGGACAGTCCGAACGCCATCACCTCGCCGGCCTCGAGGTCGTCGGCGGCCCTGAGTTTGGCGTCCTTGTTCTCGCTCTGCCAGACCGGCCCGAGGCCGAGGATCGTGACCTGCTCGGTGTACCAGTACGTCAACCCGTAGAAACCGAGGATCTCGGCCAGCGCGGCGTTGCGTGCGCCGTCCCAGCGCTTGTCGGGGTTGCCGTCGGCGAACTCGGCCGGGGTGAGGAAGGTGGCGAACAGCTTCTCCCGCTTGACGAAGTCGACGAAGTCGGCGGGCCACTGCGCCTTCAGGTCGTCGTCCAGGATCCGTTTCTTGCCCTGATCCTCGAAGAAGTCGATTGTGGCGCGGAGTAGTCGCCGCGTCTCGACGTCGAATTCCTCCGGGTCGTAGGTATTCGGATCGAAGAGCAGGCCGTCGGTCTCGTTCATGGCCACGAGCCTAGGGCTGTGCCGGCTGGATCGGTGCCGGAACGAACGGCAGACCCGGGATGGTCTGGTACGGCAGCGTCGGGATGACCGGCGGCGGTGCCGTCGACGAGGGCGGCGGCTCCGTCACCGTCGGAGGCGCGGTCGTCGGGGGCGGTGGCGCCTCCGTCGCCGGCGGTGGCGTCTCCGACGCGGGTGGCGGTGGCGGTTCCTGGGTCAGCGTGACGACGGGCGGAGGCGGCGCCTGTCGGTCGGTGGTCTGATCCGGAGCCTGCGTGACCGGCGGCGGAGCCTCCGGCGGGGACTGCGGAACCACGGAGGCCGGAGGCGCTGTCGTGGTGGTCGTCACCGGGGGCGACGACGGTGACGGCGGTGGCGACTCGTCGCTGCGCAGCGCGTAGAGCAGGGCAGCGCCGATCGCCAGCAACACCGCAATCGCGCCGATCGCGAGGATTCCGACGGGGCGGCGATACCACGGCACGGGCGCATCGGCCGCCTCGGCGTCGACCTCGTGGTCGGCGAACGCGATCTCCGGCCGGGGGTCGTACGGCTCGTACCCGGTGTCGTCATAGCTGGGGTCTGCGGGCGCCGGCTCGGGAAGGTCGTCCGCGTCCGACCACGCTAGGGCCCGAAACGTCGACGACGCCGGTGCACCCTGATCGACGGGAGGCAGCGGGACGACGGGGGCGACGACCGCGGGCGCCAGCGAGGTCGCACCGTCGGGCACCAGACCGCGAACGGCCTTCAGTCCGCCGCCGATCGCGGCTGCCAACTCCGGCTGCGCGGAGGTGATGACGGGGACCCGCAGATGCTCTGACAGCGACGTGACGAGGATCGGGATGCGCGCCCCTCCCCCGACTGCGGCCACGGCGACGAGGTCACTCGGCCGGATCCCGCTGCGCTGCAAGGTGTCCCGCACGACCTCGATGAGGCCGTCCAGCGGCTGGCGGATCGCCTCGTCGAGCTCGGTGCGCGTGACTCTCACCTCGGTGCGATGACCCGGCAGTTCGACGGCGAACGACGTGACGGACGACGTCGACAAGCGTTCCTTGGCCGCCCGGCACTGGCCGCGCAGTCGACTCAAGGACCCGATGGCCGACGTACCCGTCAGATCCACTGAATCCGAGGCGGCCAGATCACCGACCACCCGGCTCAGAAGGGCCTGATCGACGAGGTCGCCCGAGAAGTCGGAATGTCGAACGGTCGGACCCATCGGCTGGAATCCGCGGGCGGCGTCGGCCAGGGTGACGCTGGCGCCGGTTCCGCCGACGTCGCAGAGGGCGATGATTCCCCGCGACGGTACGCCGGGATCATCCTGCAGCGCGGTGAGCGAGGCGACGGCGTCAGAAGTGAGCTGCGCCCCACGGAGCTCGGGTTGGGCGGCAAGTGCGCCGCGCAACGCGTCGACGGCGGACGGACGCCAGTGGGCCGGATGCGTGACCGCGACCGGCTCGGTGGGCGGTCGACCGCCGGTCAATGCGTACAGCAGCGAACGCAGCGCGTCGGCGAGGAGGGCTTCGGCGCGGTGCGACGAGCCGTCTGCAGCGACGATGGCCACCGGATCGCCGACGCGGTCCACGAAGTCGGTGATGATCAGCCCGCGCTCGGCCAGGTTCGGATTCTCGCTGGGTACGCCCACCTCGGCGGGCCGGTGCGGATAGAGAGTCAGCACCGGCGATCGGGTCACCGCGGACCGGCCGACCGCCACCGCCCGCAAAGCGGTAGCACCGACCGAGAGTCCTATTCCGTCTGCCACGTCATCGAATTGTGCCCTGCCCAGCAATCAGCGGTAGATCCAGAGGGGTCACCCAGCCCGGCGGGAGGTCGTTGACGGCGGGCACCGCGTTGAGCGCGCGCAGTCCCGTGGCGAGGCAGCCCGCCGCCGCGGCGTCGCGCCCCGAACCGTCGGTGAACCGGAACGCGGTCTCCTGGGAGATGCTCGGCGTGCCCTCGATGTCGACCCGGTAGACGTCGTTGTCATTGCCCGACGGCCAGTCCGGGGCGGCGTCGGGTCCGATCCTGTTGACGTGCTCCAGTTGGATGCGGGTCTCGCCTTTGAAGACGCCGTTGATGGTGAACCGGACGGCGGCGACGTTGCCCGGGGCGATGACGCCCTTGACCGTCTTGCGCTCGTCGGGCGTGACCCATTTTTCCCACGTGGTGGTGATTTCGTCGAGCTTGATGCCTGCGGCGTGCGCGATCATCGGAACCGTTGCGCCCCAGGCGAAGATGAGGATGTCCGGCGTCTCCAGGAGCGGACGGTGCTCGGGCGGTTTGCCGATGCCCATCTCGAACTCGTAGTCGCCTTCGTAGTTGGTGTAGTCGAGCAGTTCGGACGCCCGCACCGTGCGGATCTCCGAACACAGGCCCATCAACGTCATCGGGAACAGGTCGTTGGCGAATCCGGGGTCGATGCCCGTCGTGAAGCACGACGACCGGCCCGCCTCGCAGGCGTCGGTGATCGGCTGGATCCACGTCGGCGGGTTGAGGTGCATCGCGGGCCACACCCACGGCGTCATCGAGGTCGAGCACACGTCGATGCCCGCCCGGAGGAGCCGCGTGATGAGCGCGATGTTGTCGTCGGCCTGCGCGGCCGTCGGCCCGTAGTGGACCACCGCATCGGGCTTGAGCGCGATGAGCGCGTCGACGTCGTCGGTGGCGGTCAGGCCGATCGGGGCACCGAGCCCGCAGATTTCGCCGACGTCGCGGCCCACCTTCTCGGGGCTGCTCACGCCGACGCCGACGAGCTCGAATGCCGGGTGCTTGACGATCTCGGCGATCACCATCCTGCCGACGAAGCCAGTGCCCCAGACCACCACGCGTTTGGTCATGTCAGAAGCATCGCTTCAGGCCGCCGGGCTCGCAGTAGAGCGGATACTGCTGGACCGGGATGGGCAGCGGCCTGGCGAACGCGAGGGTGAACGGCGACTTGACGACCTTCGCGGTGACCTGGCCGTTGCACACGTTGCTGTTGCTCACCGACCGCGTCCCGGTCATCGCCACGTCGTCGAATTCGTAGGTCTCCTGGATGGGCCCCGTACTGCCGTCCGGGCACGTCATGCCGTCCTTGATGTTGGTGGAGAACGTCCACAGCCCGCCGGTGAGGCGGGCGTCGCCGCCGCTGACCTGGAGTGAGGACGGCGCGACGTGCAGCCGGCACGCGACGGGCAGTTCGAGGTTGTCGCGCAGGTCGCCGACGGTGGGAACGCAGCTCGGGTAGATGGTCCACTCGGCGTGGACGTCCCCCTGGTCGTAGCCGTAGATGCCCTGCATGGCCTGTTCCGCGTGGGCCGGACCCGAGAACCCGAGGATTGAACTCGTCAAGACCGCGGCGACGGCGAGCACTCGGGCGATCGTCATGCCCCGAGTATCGCAGTGCCGTCGGCCCGAAGTCACGGGTTTGCCGACGCGGCGGCGGCCGAGGCTCCGCGCCGTGAGAGGGTCGATCGATGACTGCACTGGAGGGGAAGGTCGCGTTGATCACCGGGACGTCGGCGGGGCTCGGGGCCGCCACGGCACGAATATTCGCCGAGCGTGGCGCCTCGGTGTTCGGGATCGCGCGCGACGCCGACCGGATGGCCGAGGTGTTCGCCGAGGTGCCCGACGGGAAGTACGCGTCGGTGGACATCACCACGCCCGCCGCCTGCAAACAGGCCGTGGCCGACTGTGTCTCGGCGTTCGGCAGGCTCGACGTCCTGGTGAACGTCGCGGGCTTTCATCAGATGCGCCACACGCCGAACATGTCCGACGAGGACTGGGAACGCGACCTGGCGGTCAACCTGAACGGCCCGTTCTACCTGTGTCGCGCGGCGTTGCCGCATCTGCTGGAAGCGGGCGGCAACATCGTCAACGTCGCTTCCATCGCGGGGGTCGAGGGCGAGGTGTACTCGGCGGGGTACTGCGCCGCCAAGCACGGCCTGGTCGGGCTCACCCGGGCGCTGGCCGTCGAGTTCACCAAGGACACCCTGCGGGTCAACGTGGTCTGCCCGGGCGGCATGCCCACCGCGCAGGCCACCGAGTTCCAGGCGCCGGAGAACGCCGACTGGGATCTGATCATGCGGATCGCGTCGCCCCGCGGATTCATGGACACCGCCGACGTCGCCAAGGCCATCGCGTTCTTGGCCAGTGCCGACGCCGCGGCGATCCACGGTGCGGTGATTCGCGTCGACAACGGCAAGGGCGCAGGGTGATCGAGGGCGCCGTCACACACCAGTGGCGGGGCATTCACCGAGTCGATGTCCGCTGCGAGTGCGCCGTGCACGCCTAGCTGCCACAATCGCGCGGTGACCGACGCCGTGAATTCAGCAGCCGCAGAAGCCCCGCACCTCCGCTCCGGATTGGATGCGGTCGACCTGCGGGAAGCGATCACCGATCACCTGCGGTACTCGATCGGCCGTCCGGCAGCTGCGTTGGGGCCCGATCACTACTACCGGGCGCTCGCCCTTGCGGTGCGGGACCGTATGCAGGACAACCGCGTCGCCTCCACTCAGACGTCTCTCGATCTCGGCAGCAAGGTCACCTGCTATCTGTCCGCCGAATTCCTGATGGGCCCGCAACTCGGCAACAACCTCCTGAACCTCCAGATCGAGGATGCGGCACGCGCTGCGCTCGACTCACTCGGCCAGGACTACGACGAGGTGCTCGCCTGCGAACAGGAGCCGGGTCTCGGCAACGGTGGTCTCGGCAGGCTCGCCGCGTGTTACCTGGACTCGCTGGCCACCCTCGAGCGACCGGCCATCGGTTACGGCATCCGCTACGAGTTCGGCATCTTCAAGCAGGAGTTCTCCGACGGTTGGCAGATCGAGCTGACCGACAACTGGCTGGCCACTGGAAACCCATGGGAGATCGCCAATCCCGACGTGAACTACCTCGTCAACTGGGGTGGTCACACCGAGCACTACATCGACGACGCCGGCGCCTCCCGCATCCGGTGGGTGCCGAAACAGGTGATCAAGGGAGTCGCCTACGACACGCCGATCCAGGGGTACGGCGTACACACGTGCAACGTGCTGACGTTGTGGAGCGCCCGGGCCGTCGAGTCGTTTGCGTTGGACGCCTTCAACGCCGGCGACTACTACAAGGCGGTCGAAGAGGAAGTCACCTCCGAGACGATCACCAAGGTGCTGTATCCGAATGACGAACCCGAGGCAGGCAAGCGGCTTCGGCTTCTGCAGCAGTACTTCTTCGTCTCGTGCTCGCTGCAACACGTCGTGCACATCATGGACGACCTCGCCGACATGTCGCTGCACGAGCTCCCCAAGCGATTTGCGTTGCAGCTCAACGACACCCACCCGTCGATCGGCGTTGCCGAGCTGATGCGGATCCTCGTCGACGAACGTCGACTCGACTGGAACGAAGCCGCTGATCGGCGGCCAGACCGTGCGCATGGCCTACCTCGCCACGGTGGGCAGTCACGCGATCAACGGCGTCGCGGCGCTGCACTCGGATCTACTGAAGGCCAGCGTGCTCAAGGACTTCTACGAGCTGTGGCCCGAGCGCTTCTCGAACAAGACCAACGGCGTCACGCCGCGACGGTTCCTGGCCCTGTCCAACCCGGGCCTGCGCGAGCTCCTCGACAGCACGATTGGCGACGGCTGGCTGACCGACCTGGACCGGTTACGCGGACTCGAGGCCAATGTCGACGACCCCGAGTTTCGGCAGAAGTGGCGGGACGTCAAGCGCGCCAACAAGTCTCGGCTATCCGATTTCCTCCACACCACCACTGGCGTGGAGTTGGACCCGACCTGGATGTTCGACATCCAGGTCAAGCGCATCCACTAGTACAAGCGCCAGCATCTGTCGGTCCTGCACATCATCAGGCAGTACTTCCGGCTGAAGATGGATCCCGCACTCGAGGTCGCGCCGCGCGCCTACGTCTTCGGCGGAAAGGCGGCACCCGGCTACTTCATCGCCAAGCGCATCATCAAGCTGATCAACGCGGTCGGCGAGATGGTGAACAACGACCCCGACGTCAACAAGTTCATGAAGGTCGTCTTCGTGCCGAACTTCAACGTGCAGAACGCGCACCTCATCTATCCGGCGGCGAATCTATCCGAGCAGATCTCGACCGCGGGCAAAGAGGCGTCGGGCACCGGGAACATGAAGTTCATGCTTCAACGGCGCGCTGACCATCGGCACGCTGGACGGCGCCAACGTCGAGATTCGCGAAAATGCCGGGCCCGAGAACTTCTTCCTGTTCGGTTTGACCGAGTCCGAGGTCGAACGGCTCAATTGTGACGGATACCGGCCCGCCGACTACGTCGACGACAACGACGAGCTGAAGGCCGTGCTCGGGCTGATCTCCTCCGGGCAGTTCTCCCACGGGGACACCGAGGTGTTCCGCCCCCTGGTGGACAAACTGCTGCACGACGATCCCTTCCTCGTCCTGGCGGACTACAAGTCCTACGTGGACTGCCAGGACGAGGTGGCGGCGGCGTGGCAGGACAGGGACGCTTGGTCGCGGATGTCGATCCTCAATACCGCGCGCAGCGGAAGGTTCTCGTCCGATCGCGCCATCACCGAGTACTGCGACGACATCTGGAACGTGGGGCCCGTTACCGTCGAGCTCTGACGGTCAGGAGCAGACGGGCGTCAGCCCGGAGTAGTGCACTGCGGGCATGTCGTCCACGGTCGTGAAGTCGGTGCCGGTGTCCCACGTCGTGCCCGGATCGATCCAGGGCGGCGCGCCCTCCGGGTAGGCAATGGTCATGTCCGCGTAGAACTCCACACCGGGCGGGCACCCCGGCGTCGTGGGCACCTGCGGGTTCCACGCGTGCACGACGATGGGGTTGATCAGCCGGGCGCCTTCTGCGCAGTTGGGCTGACACTCGATCGCGTTGTCGGTGCCCGTGCCGTGTGCCCCGTCCGAACCCCACGCCGACCAGGTCATGTCCTGCATGACGCCCGTCTCGTCGCAGTTGTAGGCGAACCGGGCGGGTTTGACCTGGGGCACGTCACCGCGGGAGAAGCACTTTCCGATGGCGTAGGCGGTTGCGTCGATCGGTTCGGCGGCGGACTGGCCGGGGACGGTGAACAGCGCGAGCGCGGCACCCATCAAGGATGCCGCGACGGCGCGTGTCATCCCTGCTCGGCGGGAAGTGGCTCGCCTACGGGCTGAGATCCCGCCTGGGGCTGTCCGGCCAGGCTGTCCACCACGAACCGCTGGTCGGGGCAGTAGTAGTTGATGCCCGCCGAGAGAAACTGGTAGATCTGCTGCTCGGAGGTGCCGCGCTGCAGGTTCGTCTTGAGGAACACCGCGGCTTCGGCCGCGTTGGCGTCCAGACCGGTGCGCAGGCGCTTGCACTGGATCTTGCCGATCCACGCGTTGAAGTCCTTGGGTCCGTAAATGCTGTACGAGTGCAACTCGTTGGCGAAATCGCTGTCTGGATCCGCATGGGCCGGCCCCGCCGCGACCGCAGCCAGCGCGAAGGCGGCAATTGCCGCAGCGAGTCCAGTTCGCATCAGAGCCTTCATGGCCGGATCCTATCGTCGATCTCAAAGGTGTTGCGCGAGTAGGTGACCCGAGTCGGCTGAGTCACACGGTGAAGCGGTTGTGCTCGACGTCGCGCCCATTCGGTCGTTTGGCCGCACGCCGCGGTTATCCACAATACAGTTATATGGGCTAATCTCTCATTTCAATCTCAGGTAGCCGGTTTGGGTAGGGGTTATGACCAAGGTCTTGCGAAGAGCATGGATCCCCATCGTGATCATCATCGTGCTCGTGGTCGCCGGCTTCACCGTGCATCGCGTGCGGACCTTCTTCGGCGCCGAGGGAATCATGGTCACCCCCAAGAACTTCGCCGATGACGCCGAACCCTTCAACCCCAAGGTCGTCAAGTACGAGGTCTTCGGGTCGGGCAGCTACGCCGACATCAACTATCTCGACCTGGACTCCAAGCCGGTCCGGGTGGACGGCGCCGCCCTGCCGTGGTCGCTGACGTTGAGCACCACCGCACCATCGGTCCTTCCGAACATCGTGGCGCAGGGCGACGGCAGTGCCATCTCCTGCCGCATCACCGTCGACGACGAGGTCAAGGACGAGAGGACCACCGACGGTGTGAACGCCCAGACCTTCTGCCTGGTGAAGAACGCATGACTCCGCCCGACAACCGCACGCCCGACACCATCCCAACCGCGAAGCATTACGCGGAACCGGTCCGCCACCGGCTCCCCCGGCTGATCCGCACTCTGGCGCTTCCGGTCATCCTCGGCTGGATCGTCATCATCGCCGTGATGAACATCCCTCAGGTCACGCCGCAGCTCGAGGAGGTCGGCAAACTCCGGTCGGTATCGATGAGCCCCAACGACGCGCCGTCGGTGATCTCGATGCAGCACATCGGAGCGACGTTCAAGGAGTTCAAGTCCAACAGCTCCGTCATGATCGTGCTGGAGGGCCAGGACAAGCTCGGTCAAGACTCGCACGACTTCTACGACGAGTTGGTCAAGAAGCTCGAGGCCGACACCACCCACGTCGAACACGTCAACGACATGTGGAGTGACCCCCTGACCGCGGCGGGCTCGCAGAGCAACGACGGCAAGGCCATGTACTTCCAGGTGTACCTCGCGGGCAATCAGGGCGAGGCACTGGCCAACGACTCCGTCGAGGCCGTGCAGAAGATCGTCGACGGCATGATGCCACCGGACGGGGTCAAGGCCTACGTGACGGGGCCCGCTGCGCTCGCCGCCGATCAGCACATCGCCAGCGACGACAGCATGCAGCTCATCGAGACGGTGACGTTCACGGTGATCATCATCATGCTGCTGCTGGTCTACCGATCGATCATCACCTTGCTCATCGTGCTCGTCATGGTGGTGCTCGAACTGGCGGCAGCCCGTGGCATCGTCGCCTTCCTCGGCTTCCAGGAGATCATCGGACTCTCCACCTTCGCGACCAACCTGCTCGTCACCCTCGCGATAGCCGCGGCGACGGATTACGCCATCTTTCTGTTGGGCCGATATCAGGAAGCACGAAGTCTGGGCGAGAGTAGGGAAGACGCCTACTTCACCATGTTCAACGGCACCGCCCACGTGGTGCTGGGTTCTGGTCTGACGATCGCAGGTGCGACCTTCTGCCTGAGCTTTACGCGATTGCCCTACTTCCAGACCCTCGGCGTCCCGCTGGCGATCGGGATGTTCATCGTCGTGCTCTGCGCGTTGACCCTCGGGCCCGCGGTCGTAACGATCGCCAGCCGCTTCGGGTTGCTGGAGCCCAAGCGGGCGCTGCGCACCCGCGGGTGGCGCAAGATCGGCGCCCTGGTCGTGCGCTGGCCAGGTCCGATCCTGGTCGCGACGATCGCGCTGTCCCTGATCGGCCTGCTCACCCTGCCCGGGTACAAGACCGACTACAACGACCGCCACTACCTGCCCGAGTCCCTTCCCGCCAACGAGGGCTACGCCGCCGCGGATCGACACTTCTCGCAGGCCCGGATGAACCCCGAGCTGATGATGATCGAGAGCGATCACGACCTCCGAAACTCGGCCGACTTCCTGGTCATCGACAAGATCGCCAAGGCGGTCTTCAAGACACCGGGAATCGGGCGGGTCCAGGCGATCACCAGGCCCCTGGGAACCCCAATCGAGCACACCTCGATCCCGTTCCAGATCAGCATGCAGGGCACCACTCAGCAGATGAACCTGAAGTACCAGCAGGATTCGTTCGCCAGCATGCTCAAGCAGGCCGACGAGATGCAGGGCATGATCGAGAACCTCGAGCGCATGTTGGTGCTGATGGACCAACTCAACGCAGTGACCCATGACTTGACGGCCAAGACCAAGGAGACGGTGGCCACCACAAACGAATTGCGCGACCACATCGCGGACTTCGACGACTTCTTCCGGCCGATTCGTTCCTATCTCTACTGGGAGCCGCACTGCTACGACATCCCGCTGTGCTGGGCGACGCGGTCGATCTTCGACACCCTGGACGGCATCGACGCCCTGAGTGATCAGCTGGGCGGCCTCGTCGTGAACCTGGACGAGCTGGACAAACTCATGCCGCAGTTGAGTGCGTCACTGCCACCGATGCTCGCGACCATGAAGTCGATGAAGACCATGATGCTGACGATGTACCAGACCCAAAAGGGCATGTCAGACCAGATGGCGGCGATGCAGGAGAACTCGACCGCCATGGGTGAGGCCTTCGACGCCTCGAAGAACGACGACTCGTTCTACCTACCCCCCGAGATCTTCGACAATGCCGAGTTCAAGAAGGGCATGAAGAACTTCATCTCGCCCGACGGTCACTCGGTGCGATTCATCATCAGCCACGAGGGCGATCCGATGAGCGCAGAGGGCATCTCGCACATCGACGCGATCAAGCAGGCGGCCAAGGAAGCGATCAAGGGCACGCCGCTGGAGGGCTCCAAGATCTATCTCGCGGGCACCGCGGCGACGTTCAAGGACATGTCCGACGCGAACACGTTCGACCTGATCATCGCCGGCATCGCTTCGCTGGCCCTGATCTTCATCATCATGTTGCTCATCACGCGGGCCGTGGTGGCGTCCGCCGTGATCGTGGGCACGGTGGTGTTGTCTCTCGGCGCCTCCTTCGGGTTGTCGGTGCTCATCTGGCAGCACATCCTCGCCACCCCGCTGCACTGGATGGTGATGGCGATGTCCGTGATCATCCTGTTGGCGGTCGGCGCCGACTACAACCTGCTTCTGGTGTCTCGATTCAAGGAAGAGATACACGCGGGTATCAACACCGGCATCATCAGATCCATGGGCGGTACGGGGTCCGTGGTGACCTCGGCCGGCCTGGTGTTCGCCTTCACCATGATGTCGATGGCGGTGAGCAGTCTGACCGTCATTGGGCAGGTCGGCACCACGATCGGTTTGGGTCTGCTGTTCGACACCTTGGTGATCCGGTCGTTCATGACACCCGCCATCGCGGCAATGCTCGGCAGGTGGTTCTGGTGGCCGACGCACGTGAGGCAGCGACCCAAGCCCGAACCATGGCCGAGTCCGGCAAAGGAATCCGAACCCGCCCCGACAGCCTGAGGAGACAGTTCATGATGAAGGCCTTGCGCAACATCGCGATTCGTAGTGGTTTGGCGGCCGCCGCATGCGGTTTCGCCGCAACGACTTTGGCCGGTACGGCCGCGGCCGATGCGACGGACGACTTCCCGATCCCCCATCGCATGATCGTCACCACGTGCGATACCGAGCAGTACCTGGCCGCGGCGCGTGACACCAGCCCGGTGTACTTCGAGCGGTACATGATCGACAAGAGCAACCGGCCCACCGACATCCAACAGATGGCGGAGGACCGCATCCACTGGTTCTTCTCGCTCGACGCCGCCGCTCGCCGCCAGTACTCCGAGGACACCGCCACCAACGTCTACTACGAGCAGGTGGCCACGCGCTGGGGCAACTGGGCGAAGGTGTTCTTCAACAACAAGGGCGTGGTGGCCAAGGCGACCGACGTCTGCATGAACTACGCGCCCGGCGACATGTCCGTCTGGGCCTGGCCCGTCGCGCGCTAGTGCAGCGGACGCCGCCTTCGACCCATGAAGACGGCCAGGACGACGGCGCCGATGCTCAGCGCGCCGCATGCCACGGCTACCGCGATCAGGTAGACGTCCCGCTTGTTCATGCCCGACGGTGACTCGTCGGACGCCAGCGTCAGCTGGTAGTCGCCCGGCAGCGGTCCCGGCTGCGGATCATCGAGGCCCGGGAACTGCTGAGTCTTGTGCACCTCGAAACTGCGCTCGCCGGAGGGACTCTGCTTCCATTCGCCCCACGCGGGCGTGACGCCGTCGAGTAGCACCTTCTGCTCGCCGAACTGCGGGTCGCGGCCCACGTCGACGATCTTCGAGACCCGGAAGGGCTCATAGGTGGCGTTGGGATAGCGCACCTGGACGGGCACGTTGGCAAAGTTCAACAGCGGCGGCGGAGGCAGCGGCAACGGCAGCCCGACCCCTGGGAAGAACCCACCTCCGAAGAAGCTGCCGACCGCGACGTTGACCGCCTGGTCGATCGTGTTGGTGACGATGGCGGTGAAGCTGTACGCGGCGTACTGGGCGACCTCGAGGACGATCCTCGCCAGCGGCGGGATCCACACCACGCGGGGAGCGTTCCGATAGACGTAGACGATCCGCACCGGGTCGCGGTACGGGTTGCTCAGCACCGGGCGGTAGTACTGGTCGTACTCGACCCAGTCCGGGCGCCACTGACGCACGTTGCGGTCCCAGTTGCCGGCGAGGCGCACCTGATCGTCGTTGCGCTGCCCGTTCTGGTCGAACGGATTGCGGTCCCGGTTCGGCAGGTCGATGATGCGGGAGATCTCCGCGATCTCCTGCTTGGGCGCCTCGGCGGGCTTCTCTTCGACGATCTTCGCGGCCTTGGCGATCTGGACGTCCGCGTCGGGTGCTACGAGCGTCTGCGGTGCGACCTTCTCGATCACCCGCGGCGTCGCCTCCGCCGCCGACGAGTCGGCCGACTCCGACTCCGCCGATGACGAGGACGAAGATGAAGAAGACGACGACGACTCGGACGCTCCACTCGGTGAGGAGGGCGCGCTACTGCTCGTCCCCGACGTCGCGCTCGCACTCGAGGTCGGGGCGACCAGCCCCGGCGACGGCGGTGGCGCCGTCGAGCCGCTCGTGGTCACCGGGCTGGACATCGTCGGGCTGTTCGTCGTCGACGTCACGGGGGGTGGCGTACTGGACGGTGCCGCAGTGGTGGCCGCCGTGGTGGGCGCGATGGGCGCGGGGGCACGGGTCTGAGGCGGCGGCTCGACGGTCGGCGGCACCGTGGGCCCGACGACGGGAATCGGTGTCGCGACGGGTGACGGGATGTCCGCCGCCGTGGTCTTCTCGACGGGAGCCTCGGTCGCCTCGACGGCCGGCACGGGCGTGATCGTGGTCGTGGGAACGACCGGTTCGGTGCCCGGCTCGGCGAAGGCGGGCGCGACACCTCCCGTGAGCGCGGTCAATGAAATGACCACTCCGGACGCCAGCACGGCGCACACGGTTCGCTTGCGACAAATCTCCAACGGTGCACCCATCGTGCATCGACTCCTTCGATCCAATCCCCCGACACTGGTCGCGGACCAGCGGCCTCACAGTGTCATTCCTACGGAACATCGGTTTGCGGACGGATTCGTTACACCCGCGGACGGGCCGGTGGCACGGCCGCGAGCAGGGCGCGGGTGTACTCCTGCTGCGGCGCGGCGAACAGTTCGGCGGTGGGACGGTATTCGACGGCCTCTCCGTCACGCATGACGAGCACGTCATGGCTAACCTGCTGGACCGCCAGGTCGTATCCGACGACGAGGTAGGTAAACCGAGCCGACGTTGCAGGTCAGCCATTAGCTCGAGGACCCGCGCCTTCGATGGCGGCGATGAAGTTGCCCGACCCCTGGCCGAGGTCGACGCGCTCGGCAGGTGAGCAGGAGACGGCCAGGAGAACTGCGATCACGGCGGCAATGACGGCCACTGGTTGTCGCATTGTCTTCTCTCCGTGCGGAATCCCAGTTGATGACAGCGATGTTGCGGGAAGCGTTTACCCGTTCGACGCAGATGCACCCGTCGACGACGCACGGTAGCGATCTGGCAAACTCGCGCTCTGATCGGCGCTTCAAGCGAGCACACGTTGGTGGCGCTTCGAAGCGATCAACGCCGGGCCGGGATCGGGGTGCCGGTCCACGGTTCGACCCTGGCACTGACAGCAGGTGTCGCAGACGTCTTCCCGCGGTTCGTCGCGTACGGGTGCGGCTGGCCGTCGCGGCCCATTGACGTTAGCCATCAGCAAATCTCCGCGGCTGGGCGCAAAGGCTTCCGTTCCGTCACTGGCACCCCTATCCTGGCGAACAATTTGCGGCGTGTGCCGCGAAAGAGGCAGCTACACAGCCGGGGGCTTGATCGTGGGTAGGCATCGGAAGTCGGCGACGACGAAGTGGGGACCGTATGTCACCACCGGGATCGCACTGGAGGCCGCGACGCTGTTCGCGTTCACCTACGCGACCGACAGTCACGTCGCGCTGAATCCCCTCCTGACGGCAACCACCTCGATCTTCGTCGACGGGACGAAATCAATGACCGGCAACGAGGAGGGGATCTCGCCGTATCGGATGACGGGTTCGCTCGGGGGTGCCTACGACCAGTCCTCGGTTGACCCGAACAACAACGAGTTCGTCGTCTATCCACGCAGCCTCGGCCTCCTCACGGGCCTCGGCGATCCCACCTACGACGCGTCCGAGGGCGAGGCCACGGCCAAGACGGTGGCCGCGGTGAAGGCAGCTCGAACGGCAAACGGTCCCAACGCGACGATCTATGTCGTCGGTTATTCGCAGGGTGCAGGCGCCGCATCGCAGGCGATCACGCAACTCGAGGCCGACAGCCAAACGGACGGCGTCGACTACACCAAGAACGTCGAGTTCGTCTTGGCGGCTGATCCCCGGCGCAACGATGGCGGCATTCTGACGCGGCTTCCGAAGGGCGTCTACGTGCCGGTCCTCGGTGTCACGTTTGGCGACGGCACCAGCTCTCAGAGTCAAAACACCAAGTTGTTGCAGGTGAGCAAGCAGTACGACGGTGTGGCGGATGCACCGACGTACGTGTTCAACGTCGTTGCCGATGTGAACGCCGTGATGGGCTACTACTACCTGCACCCCGGCTACTACAAGACCATCGATCCGAGCACGGTGCCCGCGGACGACCGCATCATCTCGACCAGTGCCGACGGCAGAATCACCGACGTGCTCATCAAGGCACCCGTCGGTGAACTGCCGTTGACCATGCCGCTGCTGCAACTCGGTGTGCCGAGATCCGTTGTCGAGGCACTTGATCCGTTCCTGCGGGCCGTCATCGAGACTGGCTACGACCGGCCCGTCGGGCCGGGTTCGTTTCCGTCTGAGCCCGTCCCGTTCCAACTGTTGCCACCCCCGACCCGCTGGATCTCGGACGCACAATCGGTCGCCGCGGGTGCTGCACAGACCGGTCAGAACGTGACGGGGTTGATCACTCCGCCGGGCCCCGTCGTCGCCAACCACGTGGGGAGCAATCGGAGCGCGATCGTCTCGCAGAAGCTCGACGTCGACGTCGACTCAAAACTAACGCAGCAGCCAGACCCACCCGATGCCCCGAACTCGACTCCGATGAAATTCGAGCCGCCGCGCGTCTCGAAGGGCGGCTGGAAGCCCGGTGACCTGCTGCGCCACTTCTTGCCCCCGAAAACAACGACGGGCCAGTCGTCCCAGAGTGCTACGACTCCCACACCCGAGCCGCCCACGGCGCCAAGCCAGGAGCCGTCGGACCCGACAGCCCACGCGACCAACGAATTGGCCTCGGCTGCTACGCCGTAGAGGTCTCGGCGTTCACACGTCCATCTTGTCGCGCATCGCCTCGAACGTGGGCTGCCGGTCCCGCTCGATGTGCGCGTAGGCCACCGACTCGGCGACGCGCTCGTTTCCCGACGCGATCGCTTCGCGCAGCAGCACGTGGTCGTGGAACGCCTCATCGGCGGGCAGCCCACTGGTGAGGCAGAACAGCCAGGTGATGCGGCCGGAGATCGACTTCATCAACCTGACCATCAGTTCGTTCGCGGATGTCTCGATGACGGCCTCGTGAAAAGCCGTGCTCGTCGTGGCGATGGCGTACGCGTCACCACCGACCACCGACCACCGTCCGCTGCGCCTCGTCCAGCGCGTGGTTCAACACCTCCATCGGACCGCCCATTGCGACCTGCCGCGCCGCATAGCGGGCCGCCCCCACCTCGAGGGACAGCCGCACGTCGAAGAGGTCGTCGATCGCCCTGGCGTCCCAATGTTGCACCACCTCTCCCCGCCGAAGCCGGGAGTGCACGAAACCATCGCGCTCCAGCCACGGCACGGCCTCCCGGAGGGGGACGCGGCGGATACTTCGACCCGGACAAGCCGATCAACAAGTTCACCAAGAAGGAACTGAACGAGCTGCTCTACCGGGAGCCCACCAAGATCCAGGTCGACGGCATCAACCTGACCTATGCGGGCCTCGTCCCGCAAATCCACACCTCGATGAACAGGATGCGGTGCGAGTCGTCGGCCGAGAAGATCATGCACTCCTCGTGACCGGGCAGGTTCGGATCTTCGGGGTCCTCGCGGTAGCCGAGCAGATCGGCCCACCACACCGACTGTACGTGGGCGTTGCGCGCGTTCATGGTCGCGTGCGACAGCTCGAGAGTCATGCCGTCAGTGTCGCGGCCGCACCGAGTTGAACGCGACCCGATTGTTCCGCGTCAGCGCTGAAGCAACGCTCGAGCCACGCTGAGTCAGCGCAGCTGCCGGTTGGCGTTCCAGCGCCAGACACCCGTGACGATGACCGCGCCGACGATCGAGCCGACGACCCCACTGGGTCGGAACGCGAGGCCGTCACCGGCGAGGAGGCTGGCCAACAGCCCACCCACGAACGAACCGACGAGGCCTGCGACGATGGCCATCGTCCAGTCGATGCCCTTCGATCCCTTGCCGAGGATGAGCTGGGCAGCCGCGCCGACGAGCATGCCGAAGAGGATCAGGCCGATGATCAACATGCGGCGAGCTTAGAACGTCGACCGGCCTGGTGGCCGCCGCCTCACCGAGATTCCGTGTCGTCAACCTCCGTTGACGTGGTCCTGGAGATCGCACTTGGGTGTCAATCAAGGTTGACGTATCGACCCCGGTTGACAGTGAGTGGAGGTTGGCCGACATGGAGGTGGGTGACGTGATGAGGTTGGCGCAGGTGACCGGCGACGAGGACCCGCGAGCCGCCCTCGCCGCGGCGCGTGCGCCGAGCCAGGGTGAGCGGGTTGGCCTGGGCCGACATCGCGACCCAGCTCGGGAACGAGACGAACCTCGATGAGGTTCTCGGTGACGTCATCGCGTTCATCCACGCCAACCTGCCGGGCCAGCCAGGCGACTGAGCCGGCAGCCCCGAGGCGCTGTCAGACGCGACGCAGCACCGCCACCGTGTCCAGCGCGTCGCGCATCATGGATGCTGGCAGTTGCAGGTACGAGAACAGCGCGAGGTCGTACTTCGCCTGGCGATGACCAAACGGCATACCGTTCATGTTTCTCGGGTGTGACGATCGATGGCAGTCGCGCTACCCAATCTCGGACGGCCGGTGCGCCTCCACCGCGGCGGCGCCACGCTCGTCGCCGTCGGCTCGCAGGCCCTCGATGACGCCGTCGACGTCGGCCACCGGGCGGTTCTGGCTGAGTTTGAACTTGGCCTCGATGCGGTTGATCGCCACCTCGATCCCGACGATCGCGCGCAACTGCCCGGCGACGAACCGTTCCGGCGCATCATCGACCGACCACGGCGCCGATCGTCGTCCCTCGTGATGGTCGGTGAGTCGGCGGACGAGGTCGCCGAGCCAGGCGGGGTCGTCGTGGGTGGTCACCGTGCCGTGGACGTGAGCGACTACGTAGTTCCACGTCGGTACGACCCGCCCGTGCTCGGCCTTGGACGCATACCAGCTCGGCGTGACGTAGGAGTCCGGCCCGCGGACGATCACCAGCGCTTCCCGACCGTCGACGTGGCGCCAATGATCGTTGCTGCGCGCGAAATGTCCCTGCAGCGTTCCGCGTTCGGGGTCATACATGAACGGCAACATCGTCGCCTCGAGACCGTGGGGTCCCGCGGTGACGAGATCCGCCGCGCCATGACGCGACAGCAGTGCGTGGACTGCATCGTCGTCGGGTGCGAAGTGGTTGGGCACGTACATCGACACCATCTTCCTCCCCTGAGGAATATGCTCGTGTCGGCGGCACGAGCGAACGCCACGAGGGACGGCGAGATGACCAATCAGACGCAGGCGGACCGGATGACGTCGGGCAAGGGCTTCATCGCCGCGCTCGATCAGAGTGGTGGATCGACGCCAAAGGCATTGCGCCTGTACGGAATCGAGGATGGCGCCTACTCCTCCGATGCCGAGATGTTCGATCTCATTCACGCGATGCGCGCGAGAATCGTGACGTCACCGGTCTTCGGCGGGGATCGCGTACTGGGCGCCATCCTGTTCGAAGAGACCATGAACCGCGACATTGGCGGCAAACCCTCGGCGAGCTACCTCTGGGACGACAAGGGCGTGGTGCCGTTGCTGAAGATCGACAAGGGGTTGGCCGACGCCACCGACGGTGTGCAATTGATGAAGCCCATCCCGGATCTCGATGACCTCCTGACCCGCGCGGTCGCCAAGGGCATCTTCGGCACCAAGGAGCGATCCGTGATCGGCCGGGCGGATGCCAAGGGCATCGCCGACATCGTCACGCAGCAGTTCGATGTTGCCCACCAGGTGCTTTCGTACGGATTGATCCCGATCCTCGAACCCGAGGTCACCATCACGATCCCCGACAAGACGCAGGCAGAGGACCTCCTGCGGGACGCGATCGCGGCCCAGCTCGACGGCGTCCCTGACGACCAGCAGGTGATGCTGAAGCTTTCGCTGCCGACAGTGCCCAACCACTATCTACCACTGCTGGAGCACCCGAAGGTGATGCGCGTGGTCGCGCTCTCCGGTGGATACTCGCGGCACGAGGCCGACGCGTTGCTCGCCAAGAACACCGGTCTCGTCGCAAGCTTCAGCCGCGCCCTGACCGAGGGCTTGTCCGTCCAGCAGTCCGATCAACAGTTCAACGCAACACTCGACGCGGCGATTCAGTCGATCTACGACGCCTCGATCGCAGGATGATCTGGCACGAAGCACCTACGCCATGCTGATGCTGGCCACCAAGGATCTCGAAGGCGCCTTCGCGAAGCTTCAGGCGGGCGGTGCGGCGATCGTCGAGGAGCCCACCGAGCAGCCGTACCGGGTGCGGGACTGCTCCGTGCGGGATCCCGCGGGCAACATGATCAAGATTCAGGAGTTGCGCTGAGCACGCACGCAGCCGACGGCCAAGACGTGATCCGTGTGCAGGGTGCGCGGGAGAACAACCTCAAGGACGTCAGCGTCGAGCTCCCGAAACGCCGGCCGACGGTGTTCACGGGCGTCTCCGGCTCGGGCAAGAGCTCGCTGGTGTTCCACACGATCGCCGCCGAGTCGCAGCGGACTATCAACGAGACCTACCGCGCTTTCGTCCAGGGCTTCATGCCGACGCTGGCGCGGCCGGAGGTCGATCTCCTGGCCGGGTTGACGACCGCGATCATCATCGACCAACAGCGAATTGGCGCCGACCCGCGCTCCACGGTCGGCACGGCGACCGACACGGGCGCAATGCTGCGCATCCTCTTCAGCAGGCTCGGCACGCCGCACATCGGCTCGCCCCAGGCGTTTTCGTTCAGCGTCGCCTCCATCAGTGGAGCCGGCGCGGTCACCATCGAGCGCGGCTAGAGAGACGAAGGAGAGGCGCAGCTTCAGCATCGTCGGAGGCATGTGCCCGCGGTGCGAGGGCCGCGGCTCGGTCAGCGACATCGACTTGACCGCACTCTACGACGCGGAGAAGTCACTCAACGACGCCGCGATCACGATCCCCAGCTTCAGCATGGACGGCTGGTACGGCCGCATCTACCGCGGCTGCGGATACTTCGACCCGGACAAGCCGATCAAGAAGTTCACCAGGAAGGAACTGAACGACCTTTTCTACCGGGAGTCCACCAAGATCCAGGTCGACGGCAACAACCCTGACCTATGCGGGTCTCATCCCGCAGATTCAGAAGTCGTACCTGGCCAAGGACATCGACGCGCTCCAGCCGCACGTCCGGGCCTTCGTGGAGCGGGCGGTGACGTTCGCCGTCTGCCCGAAGTGCGACGGCACCCGGCTGTCCGAGGCGGCGCGATCGTCGAAGATCGGCGAGATCAACATCGCCGACGCGTGCGCCATGCAGATCAGCGATCTCGTCGAGTGGGTGCTCGCCGACCACGTCGTCGACCGGTTCGGCTTCCCGGCGAGCGTGCCGTCTACGTCGACGTGTCCGGCGACGGCAAGGTCCGCACCGACGTCCACGCCCACTACGGCGACCGCCTCGCCCACAGCGCCGCGGTCGGCATGACCCACTGGACCCAGATGGCGCAGGGTCAACCGAACTCGAGGGCCCGAGTCCGGTCTTCTTCTTCGCACCGGACCGGATCGAGAAGCGCGGTGCGGACTGGGGCACCGCGACACTCGACCAGAACGTCTCCGAGGCCTGGCTGCCGTTCGCCCGGTGGGCAGCCGGGTGGCTGAGGGTCGAGGCGGTTTCCACCGAGGACGACATCCAGGCCTACCTCGAGCTCCTCGACGGCAAGATCGACCCGACCGCGGGCACCGTCGTCAACCTGTAGGAATCGGCTACGACGCAGCGTGCCAGTACCCTTCCTCCGTGACCGCGATCGATCCGGAGAAGCTCAGGACGTGCCTTCGGGTGCTGTCCGAGATCGAGTCGCTGCCTCCCGAACACCCCGATGCCGTGGCCGTCCGTCGCGCCACGGCGGGCATCTTCAAAGCCGTGAAGCAGGCCCGCCGCCACGCCAAACGGGACGCGGTGGCGACCGCCGACCGCGCGGTCATCGCGGCCACCGCCACCGGGGCGCCCGGCCGCATCGACGACGAGACGCAAGGTCTGCCCCTGGTTTCGACTGCGGCCGGCGCCACCGCGGGCACGCTGCTCCGCTCGCGGGCCTGCTACGCGTGCAAGAACCACTTCACCGTGGTCGACGCCTTCTATCACCAACTCTGCCCCGACTGCGCCGCCCTCAACAGAGCCAAGCGCGAGGCCCGCACCGATCTGACTGGCCGCCGCGCCCTGCTAACCGGCGGCCGCGCCAAGATCGGCATGTACATCGCGCTGCGGCTGCTCCGCGACGGCGCCCACACGACCATCACCACCCGCTTTCCGAACGACGCCGTGCGCCGCTTCGCCGCGATGCCCGACAGCGCCGACTGGCTGCACCGCCTGCGGGTGGTGGGCATCGACCTCCGCGACCCGGCTCAGGTCGTCGCGCTCGCCGACGCGGTGGCCGCGCAGGGACCCCTCGACATCCTGATCAACAACGCCGCCCAGACGGTCCGCCGATCCCCCGGTTCCTACGCGGCGCTCGTCGAGGCCGAGCGCAGCATCCCGCCCGAACTCGTCGACGTGATCACGTTCGACCACGTCAGCGACGCGCATCCGGCCGCGCTCGCCGGTAGCCTCGCCGAGCATCAGACGCCCCACGCCCTGACCGAGCTGGCGCTGACCGCCCGCAGCGCATCGCCCGACCGGATCGCGGCAGGCACCGCCATCGACGCCGGAGGTCTGCTGCCCGACACCGCGTCGGTCAACAGCTGGACCCAACGCGTCCACGAGGTCGACGCGATGGAGCTGCTCGAAGTCCAGCTGTGCAACCAGACGGCGCCTTTCATCCTGGTGAGCCGCCTGCGCCCGGTGATGGCCGCCTCGAGCGCCCGCCGCAAGTACGTCGTGAACGTGTCGGCGATGGAGGGTCAGTTCAGCCGCGCCTACAAGGGTCCCGGACACCCACACACCAACATGGCCAAGGCTGCGCTGAACATGCTGACCCGGACCAGTTCGGCGGAGATGCTGGAGCAGGACGGCATCCTGATGACCGCCGTCGACACCGGCTGGATCACCGACGAAAGACCACACACCATGAAGAAGCGCCTGGCCGATGACGGCTTCCACGCCCCCCTCGACCTTGTCGACGGAGCAGCGAGGGTCTACGACCCGATCATCCAGGGAGAAGAAGGAAATGACATCTTCGGAGTCTTCCTGAAGGACTTCAAACCTTCGCCCTGGTGACTTTGTCCCTCCGTCGATTGACGGATCACGGAGCCGGGGTCGCGAATAGGTGAGGTAACCGCACTTGCAGATCTATGACTTCAACTCGGGTGCCGGGACCCAAGGCGAAATCGGAAATCGAAGTATCCAAGTTTCCAAAATGCTCTGAGAAGAGTTCTGCAACCTGAGGAAAGCTGCTGAGAGCCGTTTCTACGGTGACGACCTTCGATTTCAAGTATCTGGAAGGTCGATCACCCAGTACGTAAAGCTCAGCTTTCAGATGGGGTGGAGCGGCCGCTAGTTGTACAAAGTCTTTGAACAACTGGTTCTTGCGGGCGGTGTCATTTCCGAGCCACTGGGCTAGCTTGAATTCGGCAACTCGCCGGTCCGTCTCTACGTCAAAAGGTCTAGTTGGATCGTTGCCGGCAGCCAACGATGGTCTCTTGAGGATCTCCCCGTCGTCAAGCAATTCGGGCAAGGCCAAACTGATCGATGCCGCGTGGACAATGTCGTTGATACGACCGAATTTACTCCGGACCAAGAAGGCGGCCTCCAACAGGCTTGGTGAAACGCCCCTGGAATCCAGGCGCTGGCCGACTCCCTCCTTATCGCAGCCGTCGAGATCAAACTCGAGTTGTGCAATCGTGTCCGTCAAGGGGCCTGAATCGATGAAGGCTTACAGCTCCCCTAACGCTTCGATGAGATCTCCTTGGTTGTCCATCGCGACCAAGATAGCCCCCACGTTCCTTCAGGGCTGACAACCTGACTGAGGGCGCTTCGCTGGGTAGAACCAGCGGTTTGCCTGCAAGGAGTGAGCGAAGGCGCCGAAGGGGGCGCACTTTGGTGCGTTCCCGAGGCCCTGAGCGTCGACGCCGCAGGCGGACCGCTGGTTCAGCCAGCGGACCGCCCGAGACATCAAAGAGACGGGAGCGACGGGACTCGAACCCGCGGCCTCTGGCGTGACAGGCCAGCGCTCTAACCAACTGAGCTACGCCCCCGTGAGGCAGTGGCCGTATTTACGACCGGCGGGCATTGTTTCAGGTGACGGCTCTTCAGCGTAAGCTGGCGTCCATGCGCCTTGTCACCTTTGATGCCGGCAATGGTCCCAGAGCCGGCGTAGAGACCGGATCCGGAATCATCGATGCCTGGGATCTGCTCGGTGAAGACGGCGACTCCGGGCTGCGCGGCCTGCTCGCCCGCGACCGGCTTGCCGACCTTGCCGCCGCCCTCGAAGAAGGAAACGGTGAGGCCATCGACCGTGCCGGTTTGGAGCTGCTTGCGCCGGTCCCGGACCCGGAAAAGATCATCTGCATCGGCCTCAACTACCGCGCCCACGCCGAAGAGGCCGGCATGGAGACCCCCAAGGCGCCGACGATCTTCGGCAAGTACAAGAATGCCTTGGTCGCGGACGGCAGCACCGTGAAGCTTCCGGCTGCCAGCAGCAAGGTCGACTACGAGGCCGAGGTCGCTTTCGTGATCGGCAAACGTGCCTCCGAGATACCGCTCGAGGAGGCGATCGACCACATCGCCGGCTACACGCTGCTCAACGACCTCTCGGCGCGCGACCTCCAGTTCCTGACGCCGCAGTGGATGGCCGGCAAGGTCTTCGACGGCTCCGCTCCCTGCGGCCCCGCCCTGGTCACCATCGACGAGGCCGGCGCTCCCGACACGATCGGCATCAGTCTCGACCTGAACGGCGAACGCCTGCAGGAGTCGTCGA
>NZ_DASQEU010000192.1:0-80413 GCF_035633495.1 Mycobacterium sp.
CCGGCCAGATTGACCGGGTAAGCCGCCCGCCAGTCGTCGTCCAGTTGGTAGCCCCCGTCACCGGGCGGGCCGTCGGTCAGTTCGCCGAGGTCCTTGCGTGCGGCCGCGGCGAAGGCGACGCCGAGGCCACCGACGTGGGCGACGAGTTCGCGAAGCATCAGCTTCTCGCATGGGGTGGAGCCGTTGAGTTGGTCCTCGGTGACGGCAGCAAGCACGTCAGCCGTCCGGGCGCACGCCGATGCCATGTCGATCATGTCCGTACCGACCGGCACCGACGCGAAAACTCATCGACGACAGCCAGCGAGCGGGTCTAGGCTTGGATGAGTGCGATTCGCCTTCAAGACATCCCCGCAGAACACCACCTGGACCGAGATGCTGCCGATCTGGCAGACCGCCGACGACATCGACGTGTTCGAGTCCGGCTGGACGTTCGACCACTTCTATCCGATCTTCTCCGACTCCTCCGGCCCGTGCCTGGAGGGGTGGATCACCCTTACCGCACTGGCGCAGGCCACCCAGCGGCTGCGGGTCGGCGTGCTGGTCACCGGCATCCACTACCGGCACCCCGCCGTGCTGGCCAACATGGCCGCGGCGTTGGACGTCATCTCCAATGGCAGGCTCGAACTGGGCATCGGCGCCGGCTGGAATGAGGAGGAGTCCGGCGCCTACGGCATCGAGCTCGGCACCATCAAGGAGCGGTTCGACCGCTTCGAGGAGGCCTGCGAGGTGCTGACCAGCCTGCTGACCAAGGAGTCCACGACCTTCGACGGCAAGTACTACCAACTCAAGGACGCCCGCAACGAGCCGAAGGGTCCGCAACTGCCGCATCCGCCGATCTGCATCGGTGGCAGCGGTGAGAAGCGCACGCTGCCGCTGACCGCAAAGTACGCCGACCACTGGAACTTCGTCGGCGGCACCCCGGAGGAATTCGCCCACAAACGCAACGTGCTCGCGGCCCGTTGCAAGGACATCGGCCGCGACCCCAAGGAGATCACGCTGTCGGCTCACGTCCGGCTCGGCGAGGACCGCAATTACCGGAAGGTGATCGAAGATTGCGTCGCGCTCGGCGCAGAGGGATTGGATCTCGCGATCATCTACCTGCCCCCACACTATGACCCAGCGGTGCTGGAACCCTTGGCGGAGGCGATCAGAGATTCGGGCCTGCTCGGCACGCCTTGATCGGATGCTTACTGACGCTCAGGTAGATACGTTAGCTAAGCAAACTTACGTCTCGGATGATTCCGATCGAGGATAAGTGAGCTAGACGCCGTATCGAACGAGTTCGGCAGCAGTCACCAGACGCTCGTGCTTGGCCGGGAACTCGCGGCTCCGGACGGGGTGCCGAAACAGTGACCAGGCAATTCGGCCCATTCGGGATCGGGCAATCGGGTTGATGTACACGGTGTTCACTCCTGCGGTTGGCGTATGGCTTCACCGTGGGGAAACACTAGCGCATTAACCCCGACTACCATTAGACACCTGTGATCTGGCTAACACAATGCGGCGCGCCGATCAAAGATCGGATGTTTCTGGTGTGACTGATGTGGTTATTGAGGCGCTGAAAGCGGTTATCGCTGAGGCGCGGCCGTCGGCCTGATCGGCGCCGGGAGCGCGGTCTGGCCCATGAGATAACGGTCGACTCCTGCGGCCGCGGCCCGCCCCTCGGCGATGGCCCAGACGATGAGCGACTGCCCCCGACCCATGTCGCCGGCGACGAAGACGCCGGGAACCGACGTCTGGAAGTCGTCATGGCGGGATACGTTTCCCCGGTCGGTGAGCTCGACGTGCAAGTCAGCCAGCAGACCCGGCCTCTCGGGACCGACGAAGCCCATCGCCAGCAGCACCAGGTCGGCCTCCAACTCGAAGTCGCTGTCCTCGAGCTTGGCGAACTTGCCGTCCTGCATCCACACCTCGTGCACCTTCAGTGCGGTGACGCGGCCATCGGTGCCGATGAACTGCTCGGTGTTGACCGAGAAGACCCGTTCGCCGCCTTCCTCGTGTGCCGAGGCCACGCGGTACATCAGCGGGTAGGTCGGCCACGGCGTCGACTCGGCCCGCTCCTCGGGCGGCCGCGGCATGATCTCGAACTGATGCACACTGGCCGCGCCCTGACGGTGCGCAGTGCCCAGGCAGTCGGCGCCGGTGTCACCGCCGCCGATGATGATGACCTTCTTGCCCTTGGCGGTGATCGGCGGCTCGCCGTCGTCGCCGAGCACGGGATCGCCGTTCTGCACCCGGTTCGCCCAGGGCAGGTACTCCATCGCCTGGTAGACGCCATCGAGCTCACGACCCGGGATCGGCAGGTCGCGCCAGTCCGTCGCGCCGCCGGTCAGCACCACGGCGTCGAAGTCGGCCCGCAACTGCTCCGCGGTGATGTCGACGCCGACGTTCACACCGGTCCGGAACTGCGTACCCTCTGCCTCCATCTGTTCGAGGCGACGGTCGATGTGGCGCTTCTCCATCTTGAACTCGGGAATGCCGTACCGGAGCAGTCCACCGATGCGGTCGGCGCGCTCGAACACCGTGACCTGGTGGCCGGCCCTGGTCAGCTGCTGTGCGGCAGCCAGACCGGCCGGACCGGACCCGACGACGGCGACGCTCTTGCCAGTGACACGGTCCGGCGGAAGCGGGACGACCCAGCCTTCTTCGAAGGCGTTGTCGATGATCTCGACCTCGACCTGCTTGATGGTCACCGGATCCTGGTTGATGCCGAGCACGCACGACGCCTCGCACGGGGCGGGGCACAGCCGGCCGGTGAACTCGGGAAAGTTGTTGGTGGCGTGCAGCCGCTCGATCGAGTCGCGCCACCGATCCTGGTAGACGAGGTCGTTCCACTCGGGGATCAAGTTGCCCAACGGGCAGCCGTTGTGGCAGAACGGGATACCGCAATCCATGCAACGCGTGGCCTGGTCCCGCAGGACGTCGTGGGAGAAGTCTTCGTAGACCTCCTTCCAGTCGCGTAGACGCAACGAGACCGGCCTGCGCTGCGGGGTCTCGCGGTGGGTGTGCTTGAGGAAGCCGCGTGGATCAGCCACGGGCCGCCGCCATGATCGCGGTGTTGACGTCTTCGCCGTTGCGTTCGGCTTCGGCGATCGCCGTCAAGACCGACCGGTAGTCGCGCGGCATCACCTTCACGAAGTGCTTCAGTTGAGACTCCCACTCGGACAGAATACGTTGGCCAACAGCCGAATCGGTGGCGTCGGCGTGCGCGACGAGCATCCCGTGCAACCACTCGACGTCATCGTCGTCGAGCCTTTCGAGCTCCACCATCTCGGCGTTGAGGTTGTCGGACAACGTGCCGTGCAGGTCGTACACGTAGGCGATACCGCCGGACATGCCCGCGGCGAAGTTGCGGCCGGTGGGTCCGAGGATCGCGACCTTGCCGCCGGTCATGTACTCGCAGCCGTGGTCACCCACGCCCTCGACGACCGCATGGGCGCCCGAGTTGCGCACCGCGAACCGCTCGCCGACCTGGCCGCGCAGAAACGCCTGCCCGCTGGTGGCGCCGAACAGGATCACGTTGCCCGCGATGATGTTGTCCTCCGCCACGAAGTCAGCCGGTGCATCTTCGGATGGACGCACCGCGATCCGTCCGCCGGAAAGGCCCTTGCCGACGTAGTCGTTGGCGTCCCCGTACACCCGCAGCGTGATGCCCTTGGGTAGGAAAGCGCCAAAACTGTTCCCCGCCGATCCGTCGAACGTGATGTCGATGGTTCCGTCGGGAAGTCCTTGTCCACCATGGATCTTGGTCAACTCGTGGCCGAGCATGGTGCCGACCGTCCGGTTGACGTTCGCGATCTTGGTGTTGAACCGAACCGCCGTCCCCGAGTCCAGGGCCTCGCGGCACTGCGCGATCAGTTGCTGATCGAGTGCCTTGTCCAGCCCATGGTCCTGGCGCGAACTGCAGTACAGGTCCTGATTCATGAACGCCGACTCGGGCTCGTGCAGCACCGGAGACAGGTCTAGCTTGTGGGCCTTCCAGTGCTCGGCCGCCCGTTGAGTGTCCAACGCCCCGACCTGTCCGACCATCTCGTTGACCGTGCGGAATCCCAACTGCGCCATGAGCTCCCGCACCTCTTCGGCGATGAACAGGAAGAAGTTCTCGACGAACTCGGGTTTGCCGTTGAACCGCTCGCGCAGCAGGGGGTTCTGGGTGGCCACACCGACCGGGCAGGTGTCGAGGTGACACACCCGCATCATGATGCACCCCGCGACCACCAGTGGAGCGGTGGCGAAGCCGAACTCCTCGCCACCGAGCAGTGCGGCGACGACGACGTCGCGGCCCGTCTTGAGCTGGCCGTCAACCTGGACGACGATCCGGTCGCGAAGTCCGTTGAGCAGCAGCGTCTGCTGCGTCTCGGCCAGACCCAGTTCCCACGGGGCGCCCGCGTGCTTCTGCGAGGTGAGCGGGGTGGCTCCGGTGCCGCCGTCGTGGCCGGAGATCAGCACCACGTCGGCATGCGCCTTGGACACCCCGGCCGCGACCGTGCCCACGCCGTTCTCGGAGACGAGCTTCACGTGCACGCGCGCACTGGGATTGGCGTTCTTCAGGTCGTGGATCAGCTGAGCGAGATCCTCGATCGAGTAGATGTCGTGGTGCGGAGGCGGTGAGATCAGCCCGACGCCCGGCGTCGAGTGGCGAACCTCGGCCACCCACGGATACACCTTGTGCCCCGGAAGCTGGCCGCCCTCACCGGGCTTCGCTCCCTGGGCCATCTTGATCTGGATGTCGGTGCAGTTGGTCAGGTAGTGGCTGGTCACGCCGAACCGTCCCGACGCCACCTGTTTGATGGCACTGCGGCGCCAGTCGCCGTTGGGGTCACGGTCGAAGCGACTGGCGGACTCACCGCCCTCGCCCGAGTTCGACCGCCCACCAAGGCGATTCATCGCGATGGCCAGCGTCTCGTGCGCCTCGGCAGAGATCGAGCCGTAACTCATTGCGCCGGTGGAGAACCGCTTCACGATCTCGGAGGCGGGCTCGACCTCGTCCAACGGCACCGAGGGCCGGAAGTCGTCGCGGAACTTGAACAGTCCGCGCAGCGAGGCGAACCGCTCGCTCTGATCGTCGACCAGCTTGGTGTACTCCTTGAAGATCGAGTATTGGCCGGTGCGCGTCGCGTGCTGCAGCTTGAAGACGGTGTCGGGATTGAACAGGTGGTACTCGCCCTCGCGACGCCACTGGTACTCGCCGCCGACCTCGAGCTCGCGGTGAGCGCGCTCGTCGGGGCGGTCCAGATACGCCAGCGCGTGGCGGGACGCGACGTCGGCGGCGATGTCGTCGAGATCGATGCCGCCGACCGGGCAGCTCAGCCCGGTGAAGTACTCGTCGAGCACCTGCTGGCTGATGCCGATGGCCTGGAACAGCTGGGCACCGGTGTAGGACGCAAGCGTCGAGATGCCCATCTTGGACATCACCTTCAGCACGCCCTTGCCTGCCGCCTTGACGTAGTTGGCCTTGGCCTGGTCACTGCTGATGTCGGCGATGACGCCGCGGTCCACCATGTCCTCGATGGACTCGAAGGCCATGTAGGGGTTGATGGCAGCGGCTCCGAAACCGACGAGCGCGGCCATGTGGTGCACCTCGCGGGCGTCGCCGGCTTCGACGACCAGCCCGACCTGGGTGCGGGTGCGGTCGCGCACCAGGTGGTGATGCACGGCCGACACGGTCAGCAGCGACGGGATCGGTGCGAGCGATTCGTTCGACTCGCGGTCGGACAGCACGATGATGCGTGCGCCCTCGCGGATGGCCGCCGAGACCTTCGCACGGACGTCGTCGAGCGCCTCCCGCAGCCCCTGACCGCCTCGTGCGACCGGATACAGGCAGCGGATGACTGCGGCGCGCAGGCCATGCTTGTGGCCGCGGATCTCGTGGTCGGGGTCGACGAAGATCAGCTTCGACAGTTCGGCGTTGCGCAGGATCGGGTTCGACAACACGATCTGGCGGCAGGAGTCCGCGTTCGGGTTGAGCAGGTCGCCCTCCGGGCCGACGGTGCCCTGCAGGCTGGTCACCACCTCTTCACGGATGGCGTCGAGCGGCGGGTTGGTCACCTGGGCGAACAGCTGCTGGAAGTAGTCGTAGAGCATCCGCGGCCGTGCCGAGAGCACGGCGACCGGGGTGTCGGTGCCCATCGACCCGAGCGCCTCGGCGCCGGTGCGCGCCATGGGCGCGACCAACAGGTTGAGCTCCTCGTAGGTGTAGCCGAAGGCCTGCTGCCTCAGCACGACGCGGTGGTGCGGCATGCGCAGGTAGTCACCGGGCGGCAGGTCGCCAAGATGGAACAGGCCCGCGTCCAGCCACTCCTGATACGGCTTCTCGGCAGCCAGCTCGGCCTTGACTTCCTCGTCCGAGACGATGCGACCCTGCGCGGTGTCCACCAGGAACATGCGGCCGGGTTGCAGGCGCATCTTGCGCACCACCGTCGACGGGTCCAGGTTCAGGACGCCCGCTTCCGACGCCATGACGACGAGGCCGTCCTCGGTGACCCAGATCCGCGATGGGCGAAGACCGTTGCGGTCGAGCACCGCTCCGATGACGGTGCCGTCGGTGAAGCACACCGACGCCGGGCCATCCCACGGCTCCATCAGCGAGGAGTGGTACTCGTAGAACGCCCGACGGGCGGGGTCCATGGACTCGTGCCGCTCCCACGCCTCGGGGATCATCATCAGCACGGCGTGGGGCAGGCTGCGGCCACCGAGGTGCAGCAGCTCGAGAACCTCGTCGAAGCGCGCCGTGTCGGATGCGCCGGGGGTGCAGACCGGGAAGATCTTGTCGACGTCGCCGTACGACCCGAAGACGTCCGTGCGGATGAGCGCCTCGCGCGCCCGCATCCAGTTCTCGTTGCCGGTGACGGTGTTGATCTCGCCGTTGTGGGCGACGCGCCGGAACGGGTGCGCCAGCGGCCAGGAGGGGAACGTATTGGTCGAGAAGCGCGAATGCACGATGCCCAGCGCGCTGGTGAGCCGCTCCTCCTGCAGGTCGAGATAGAAGGCCTTGAGCTGCGGAGTGGTGAGCATGCCCTTGTAGACGAGCGTTTGACCAGAAAGGCTTGGGAAGTAGACGGTTTCGCGGCCCGGGCCGTCCTGACCCGGGCCCTTGGTGCCCAGCTCGTGCTCGGCGCGCTTGCGCACCACGTAGGCGCGACGCTCCAGATTCATGCCGGAGGCGCCACCGATGAACACCTGGCGGAAGGTTGGCATCGCGTCGCGGGCGAGCGCGCCGAGGGATGAGTCGTCGGTCGGCACGTCGCGCCAACCGAGGAAGGTCAGACCCTCGGCCTCGATGATCTTCTGCACCGACTCGCAGGCCGCTGCGGCATCCCTGGACGACTGCGGGAGGAACGCGATGCCCGTGGCGTAGCTGCCGGGCTCGGGCAGGTCGAAGTCGACGACGGCACGGAGGAACTCGTCGGGAACCTGCAGCAGGATCCCGGCGCCGTCACCGGTGTTCGGTTCCGCGCCCTGGGCACCACGGTGCTCCATGTTCAGCAGCGCGGTGATGGCCTTGTCGACGATGCCGCGGCTGCGACGGCCGTGCATGTCGGCGACCATCGCAACACCACAGGAGTCGTGCTCGTAGGCAGGGTTGTAAAGACCCTGCCCAAGTCCTTGGTCGCTGGGCGCCATTCCCACCTATCCCTCTTCTGACACACCTTCACGGGAGCCTGATGCTGGCAGCCGTCATCGACGGCTGCTGCCGGCGGGCGATGGGTCTGTCTGCGTGCAGCACTGAACGACGGGACTGGCTCCACTCGCCACGAGTGGTGAAACGATATGACAAACCCCGCCTGACATGCCAACTTAGTCAAGCCTAACCAGGCTGGTCGGAGCGACGCCGAATGCAGGATTGAGACGTCCATGACGACGACGAAATCCGTTGCTGCGGTTCATCAGTGGACGCTTCGCGACACGAGGCGTCCTCGAGGGGTCCTCTCGGGCAAAATTCACACTACCGCAATTATCATTACTGTTCGTTTGCCATAGTGACCATTTTTTGCCGATTTGCTGCGGTTATATCCCAGCGGTGAATTTGCTCGAAAGCCTGGCCGGATTCTTAGGCACCACAAACGGTCGGCGTCGCGACGCCGGCGGCGGAACTCGGGTCCCATCGGCGGCGCAACCGAGCGTTCGGCGGCACCGCGACGGTCGACGGCGAAACGGCGACCAGGTTGTATCCCGCTGGCCAACAGGGGTTTTGCCAAGTCGCGCGGTGCGACGCGGGGGACGACTGGATCACCGACGACACCGGAGGCGGGTTCGAACCGGGGAACACACCCTGCGCAGCCCGTGGCGCACGACGGAAGCTGGTGCGCGATGCGCCACCCACTGAATACCCCCATAGGCAGGTTCGGCATCGAGACCGACGAGGAGGCTCCCGGCCTCTGCGTGGCCACCATGCCCGTGCACGGGCTCGCAAACCCCATCACGGGTGCGCCGGCCCTAGGCCCTCTGGCCGTGCTGGTCGACCACGTATCCGGGCTGGTCAACCACTACCGCCGCGACGACGACGAGTCGACGGTGACCAGTGAGCTGTCGCTGGAGCTGGCTCCCACGTGCGCTGCCGTCATCGCCGATCACCCGGACGCCCCCGTGGTCGGCACCGCCAGGCTCGTCGGATCCAAGTCCACGACCGCCCTCGGAGAATGTGATCTGGCCATCGACGGGGAGCTCATCGGCACCGGAACCGTGCGGTCCTACTACATCCAGGCACCGGCTCAAATCGCCGCATGGCCGAGCGAGGATGGAGCCGTGGCGGCGAAGATCGGGCTGGCGGCGAAGATGGCGATAGGCGATCCCCTCCGGGACGGCGACGCACACGTACTGCCGCAGGGAGTGGACCCCGCGCTGAACAACAGCATCCACGTCGTCCACGGCGGTATCGCCTCGGCCGGGCTCGAAGTGGTCGCCTCGGCGGCGGTCAACGCCGATCGCGCAGACGACCCGTTGACCACCGCGTCGCTTCGCGTGAACTTCCTGCGCCAGTTCTTCGCAGGTGACCAATCCCGTTACGTCGGAACCGCATTGCGAATCGGTCGGCGCAGGGGAGTGGCCGACTAACAGGCCATCGGCAGCGACGGCAAGGTCGCCATCATCGCCTGGTTGACCGCCCACCGCTGCTAGCATCCGCGCATGGCCCAGGCTCGCAGCACCGGCGGCTGGGTGGGCGCCTTCGTCCGCAACTCGGGTTACCTGCGCAAGTGGTTGATCCTCGGCATCTCCATCGGCGTCATCGCCGGGCTGGGTGCGGTGGTGTTCTATCTTGGGCTGGAGTACGCCGGCCGGTATCTGCTCGGCGATCTCGGCGGCTATCGACCGCCCACCGCTGCCGCGGAGGGCGGCGATCGAGGGTCGACGGGTTTCGACCGGGCGTGGGCGATCCCCCTGGTCACCCTCGGCGGCGCGTTGGTGTCGGCGTTCATCGTCGCCAAGTTCGCGCCGGAGGCCGAGGGGCACGGCACGGACAGCGCGATCGAGGCGGTGCACACCGACCCGCGGTCCATCCGAGCGCGCGCGGTACTCGTCAAGATGGTGTCCAGTGCGCTGACCATCGGCTCCGGCGGGTCGGCGGGCCGCGAGGGACCCACCGCGCAGATCTCCGCGGGCTTCGGTTCGCTTCTCGCCCGGCGTCTGGACCTCTCGGACGTCGACGGACGCGTCGCGGTGTCGTTGGGCATCGGGTCGGGCATCGGCGCGATCTTCGGCGCGCCGCTCGGAGGCGCGGTGCTGGCCGCGTCGATCGTCTACCGCGAAGACTTCGACTACCGCTCGTTGGTTCCCGGCTTCATCACCTCGGGCACCGCCTACGTCATCTACGGTGCCTTCCTCGGATACGACCCGTTGTTCGGCTTCGTCGCACCCGACTACGAATTCGTGCCCACCCAGCTGGGGTGGTTCCTGTTGATCGGAATCGTCTCCGCCGCCGTTGGCTACCTCTATGCCAGGGTGTTCTACGGCACCGTGGCGCTGACGCGCCGCCTACCCGGGGGCAAGGTGATCAAGCCGGCCATCGGCGGCTTGCTGGTCGGCCTGTTGGCTCTGCTGATTCCGCAGATTCTGTCCAGCGGCTACGGCTGGGTGCAGCTGGCGTCGGCCAGGGACACCCTGATGACGATCCCGCTGTGGATCGTGCTGATCCTGCCGCTCGCCAAGATCGTCGCCACGTCCCTGTCGATCGGCACCGGCGGTTCGGGCGGAATCTTCGGTCCTGGCATGGTGATCGGCGGATTCGTCGGCGCCGCGATCTGGCGGCTGGCCGACCTCGCGGGGTTGCCCGGAATCCCGGACGGCCCCGGCGTTTTCGTGGTGGTGGCAATGATGGCCTGCTTCGGCAGCGTCGCGCATGCGCCTCTCGCCGTGATGATCATGGTGGCCGAGATGACTGGGTCCTTCTCCGTGCTACCCGGAGCGATGATCACCGTCGGCATCGCCTACCTGCTGATCACACGCAGCAGCGTGTCGATCTACAAGTCACAGCGGATCAATCGGGAGAGCGCCGAAGCGGAGCGGCGCGGTGAGCCCAGGATCGTCAAGGACGAGTTCGAGTAGACGTGTGCGCTACCGCGCTCCTGTCCCTGATCAGGTAGCTGGCCGCCATCGAGAAGATCACCGTGATGGCGGATCCCACTTCGGCGGGCAGGACGATGTGTGCTAGGCCGAGGACGTACACGAGGACTACGGTGATCGCGCCTGCGATGCCACCTGCCGCCACCTTCGCCGTGGGAAGTGAGTCCGAGTTCGGGGTCGTCATAGCTTGCTCCTCGTTGTCCCCTGACGGCACCGCCCAGGGGTGGGGGCACCCACCGCACCGCCATTTCATCGAACGTAAGCAATCTCGACCGACACGGCGTGAGTAGTGGACTACCTTCTTTTCCGGGTAGCCGGGGTAAAGGAGAGGCATCAGGATGAAGAGCACTCACGGCAGGCACGCCACGTCGCTGACCGAGGGAGAGATTCTCGAGGAGTCGGACCTCGGCTCCATCCGACGGGTCACGGCGGACACCCTCCCCATCCTGTCGGGCATGTCGATCAAGCGGATCGTCCTCAATCCCGGGGCGATGCGTACCCCTCACTGGCACGCCAACGCCAACGAGCTCACCTACTGCGTCTCCGGCACGTCGCTGGTCTCGGTGCTCGACAGCTACAACAGGTTCGCGAGCTTCACCATCACCGCCGGCGAGATGTTCCACATCGACTCGGGCTCACTGCACCACATCGAGAACATCGGTGAGGAGCCCGCCGAGTTCATTCTCGCGTTCCGCAGCGAACGGCCGGAGGACTTCGGGTTGGCCGCCGCGTTCGGCGCCATGACCGATGCCGTCCTGGGCAACACGTACGACCTCCCGGCGTCCGACTTCGCCAAGATTCGCCGCGCCACCACCGCCCCAGCGCTGGCGGCCCGCGCCGGCGATCCGGACGCGCCCCCGAGTGCCCACTTCGACGATCCGCACAAGTTCAACGTCGAGGCCCAGAGCCCACCGGTCGGCATCGCCGTCGGTTCGGCCCGCCTTGCGCGCGTTCAGTACTGGCCGGCATTGAAGGATCTGTCGATGTACTCGTTGCGCATCCGAGAGGACGGCATGCGCGAGCCGCACTGGCATCCGGTCACGGCCGAGATGGGTTACGTGCACCAAGGCAATGCACGGATGACGGTGATGGATCCCGACGGCACCCTCGACACCTGGTACCTGAACGAGGGTGACGTGTACTTCATCCCGCGCGCCTACCCACACCACATCGAAGTCATCGACGCCCCGGAGATCCACTTCGCGATCTTCTTCGACCAGCCGACCCCCGGCGACATCGGCTACCGCGCTTCGGCTTCCGCCTACTCCCGCGAAGTGCTCGCGGCGACGTTCAACGTCCACATCGACGACCTGCCGACCTTCCCCTTCACCAAGACCGATCCGCTGATCGTCTCGCGCAACAACCCGGTGGACGCGAAGGCGATGGGCGAGTAGGCGGATGACTGAGCCGGCGCCGGTGTTCAACGGCTTCCCCGAGACTGCACTCGACTTCTACGACGACCTGGATGTGGACAACACCAAGTCGTTCTGGGCGGCACACCAGGACGTCTACCTGGAGTGCGTGAAGGCGCCGATGACTGCGCTGACGACCGCCTTGGAGCCAGAGTTCGGACAGGCCAAGGTCTTTCGCCCGTTCCGCGACGTCCGGTTCGCGAAGGACAAGACGCCGTACAAGACGCACCAGGGCGCCTTCGTCGGAGCCGGTCCCGCCTGCGGCTGGTACGTCGAGATCGCGGCCCGCGGCGTCCGCACCGGCGCCGGTTTCTACCACGCAGGCACCACCGACCTCGCACGGATCCGGGCGTCGATCGCGGACGAGGCGAGCGGCAAGCAACTGCAGCGGATTCTCGCCAGGTTGACGAAGGCCGGGTTCACGGTCGGCGGTGACCGGCTCAAGACCGCGCCGCGGGGCTACGACGCCGACCACCCGCGCATCGAGTTGTTGCGGCACCGTTCCCTGACGGTCGGCAAGGACTACGGCTTCGAGCCGATCATCCACAGTGCCGACCTCTTGGACGCGGTCCGATCCGACTGGAAGGCCACCCGGCCACTGGTCGACTGGATCAGCGCACGCCTCGAATGACGACGCGATGGAAGTTGGTGACCGTCTCGACAAGATCAAGATTCGGATACAACCCATTGCCCCAGTGGCATGCCCGTGCGACCCTCTGCTCAGACGCTTCGGTGGAGAGGCGCCAAGGGAGGCTCGTGGTCGTGACAACCCCAACGATGTTCCATCGGCTGGCGGCGGAACTCATCGGTACGTTCTGGCTGGTTCTCGGCGGCTGCGGTGCTGCGGTCTTCGCGGCCGACCCGGCCGGGGACAAGTCGGTGGGCATCGGGTTCCTCGGTGTCTCGCTCGCCTTCGGCTTGACGGTGCTCACCGGGGTGTACGCGTTCGGCACCATCTCCGGTGGACACTTCAACCCGGCCGTCACGCTGGGGGCCGCGCTGGCCAAGCGGGTGGAGTGGAAGGCCCTGCCCGCGTACTGGATCACCCAGGTCATCGGCGGGCTGCTGGCCGGACTGGTGATCTACGTGATCGCCAAGGGCAAGGCGGATTTCGATCCCACCGGCGGCATGGCAGCCAACGGTTTCGGCGAGCACTCACCGTTCGGCTACTCGATGGTCGCGGTACTGATCACCGAGGTGCTACTGACGTTCATCTTCCTTCTCGTCATCCTCGGCGCCACCGATGACCGTGCGCCAAAGGGCTTCGCGGGCTTGGCGATCGGGTTGACGCTGACCCTGATCCACCTCATCTCGATCCCGATCTCCAACACGTCGGTGAACCCGGCGCGCTCGACCGGTGTCGCGTTCTTCAACGGCGACGGGGCGCCGGTACAGTTGTGGCTGTTCTGGCTCGCGCCGCTGATCGGCGCGGCAATCGCAGGCGTCGCGTATCCGTTCCTGTTCGGCCGCAACGAGGAACTGGCCGACCGCCCGGTCCGCGACGAAGCCCTGGACGACGCCCTGGACGAAGCCCCCTGAGAACGACTCGGGCCCGCACCTCGCGGTGCGGACCTGATCCAGGTATTCGAGTTACTTCGACTTGCCGTTCTTGGCCGACTTCGCGGCGCCCTTCTCCGTGGTCTTGCCTTCGGTGACCAGCTGTCCGCCGGCGTCCTCCAGGTGGGCCCGGACGAACCACTGGAACTTCTCCAGCTCGGCGGCGTGTCCGATGAGCATGTCGTTGGTGATGGGATCGGGCTCCTCGGTGGCCTTGATCGCCTCACGTGTGCTGGAGACCACGCCGTTGTAGACCACGTCGAGGGCCGCTAGGTGCGCCTGCACGGTGTCGCGGCCGATCGAATAGTCGTCCCAGGTGCGGTCGTTGAGGATGGCGCCGGGTGTGCCCTTCGGTGACGCGCCGAGCGTCGCGATCCGCTCGGCAACCTCGTCGGCGTAACCGCGGACGAGTTCCACCTGCGGGTCGATCATCTCGTGGACGCCGATGAAGTTGGGGCCGACCACGTTCCAGTGGACGTGCTTCAGCGTGAGGTGCAGGTCGTTGTAGGCGCTCAACTGCTTCTGCAGCAAGCCGGCCACTTTCTGGCCCTCTTTCGCCGACATTCCGGGCACGGTGAATTGAGTCATTGCTTAGCTCCTTCAATTTGTCTTCCGAAGTGCTACCCACCAGCGAGTGGGGCTAATCCTCTGTTAGAGGGCACGTAGGTCCGGAATGGCCTGGCGCGCCCCGAAGCGCGGGTTGCGTGCCAGGCCGCTGACCTCCAGCAGCCGCGTCGCGCGGTACCGATGTGGCCGCAGCGGTTCCAGGAGTTCGACCATCTCGTCGTCGTCGATGCGATGCCCGAGAAGCGTCGACCCGACCACGTTGGAGAGGTGGTAGTCGCCGACGGACAACGCGTCGGCGTCACCCCAGGCGCGCTGGGCGACCTCGGCGGCGGTCCACACCCCGACACCCGGCAGCGTCGTCAACGCCGCCCGGGCATCTTCGGGGGCGCGCGTCGACAGCCGCTCCAGCGCGTCTGCCCGTTGCGCACATCTGACGACGGTCTGCGCTCTGCCGGGATCGACGTTCGCGAGGTGGAACTCCCATGACGGGACGCGCCGCCACACGTCGGCGGGAGGTGGGACGCGCATGCGCACCGGAGCTGGCCCCGGGGCAGGCGCACCGAACTTGGTCACCAGCAGCCGCCAGGCCCGGAACGCGTCCTTGCCTGCCACCCGCTGCTCGAGCACGGCGGGCACCAGGGCTTCCATGACGCGGTCCGTGCGGCCGAGGCGTAGCTGGGGCACGCGGCGGTGTGCCGCCGCGATCGTCGGCTCCTCGGGTGCGAATCCGGTCGCGTCGTCGTGCAGGCCCAACAGCGCCGGCAGTCGTTCGACGAACTCGGTGGCGCCGTCGCCCCACGCCTCACAGTCGACGGTGGCCCGCCCCGACTTCACGATCCGCGCGGTCACCGGTCCACTCGGCAACAGGCTGGTCTTCCAGACGGCGCCCTCGACCAGCTGGTAGCACGGGTCGCCGGGGCCGCGGCGCTGCGGCGACAGCGTCATCGAGGGGCTGGCGGGGTGGCCCGAGAGGGCACCGAAGTCCACGCTGCGCGTCACGCCGGCGGAACTGGGCACCGTCAAAGATTAAGCCGAAAACGGCTCAGGCGACGGTGACGTCGGCCTTGTTCGCGTAGAACGCAACGTGGCCCGCGATCTGCGCGACCGCCGGGTACGGCTGCTCGTAGGTCCAGATCGCGTCGTCGACGGTGCCTCCCCCGACGCTCACGTCGTAGTAGTTCGCCTCACCCTTGTATGGGCAGTAGGTGGTGGTGTCGCTGCGCGCAAGCACCGACGGCGACACGTCGGTGAGCGGTATGTACAGGACTGCGGGGTACGTCGACTCCTGCAGGGTCAACGCGGCGTCGGTCTCGGCGATCACTTCCCCGTTCACGCGGACGACGACGTGTCGACCGGTCGGCGTGACGGTGATGGGGTGCTCGGCGGTGGGCTGGAGAGCGGTGCGTTCGGTCATGGTCATTCCAACGTACGCGGAGCGGGCCATGATTCCTGGTTTCGGTGCTGGGGGTACCCCCGCTTGCTTGGGAGAGCGAAGCGACACGGGAAAACGACGGCGCTCGCTACCATCACGCCATGAGCGAACCCTCAGCCCAAGCATCGGTCACGATCTCCGCCAGCTGTGCCGACGTCTACGCCCTCATCACCGATCTCCCCACGATGGCGGCCCTGGCCGAGGAGGTCAACGCGATGGAGTGGCACAAGGGCGACGCCGCCCAGCCCGGCGCGGTGTTCAAGGGTCACAACACCAACGGCGACAAGTCGTGGACCACCAAGTGCACGGTCACCCACGCCGAGCCCGGCCGGGTGTTCGCCTTCGACGTCAAGAGCGCCATCGTCCCGGTGGCCCACTGGCGATACGACATCGAACCCGTCGACGGCGGCTGCCGGGTCACCGAGCAGACCTGGGACCGACGGCCGGGCTGGTTCCGCAAGCCAGCGGGCATGGCCACCGGGGTGAGCGACCGCACCGGAGCCAACGCCAAGCACATCGATCTCACGCTCCAGCGACTCAAGGCGAAGGCCGAGTCACCCACCTGACGGGTTACGGCCGCCCGGTGATCAGGTCGGCGACGCCGGCAATTGGGGACGTCGTGGCGCGGCCGCCAGACTCGTGCCGGTCGGCCAGCTTGTACGCCACGTAAAGACTGCGGACGCCGAGCCATCGCAACGGTTCGGGCTCCCAGGTCTTCGACCGATGGCCAACCCACGGCATCTCGGTCCGGGGCGTCTTCTCGTTCTGCACCAGGTCCGCGAGCGTCCGCCCGGCCAGACTGGTCGCCGTGACGCCGTGGCCGACATAGCCACCGGCCCAGCCGAGGCCAGTGGCCCGGTCCAGGTCGATGCCCGCCGACCAGTCCCGGGGAACGGCGAGCACGCCGCACCAGCCGTGGGCGATCGGTACGTCGCGCACCTGCGGCAGGACGTCGTGCAACACCGCGCTGAGGTGCCGAATCGTTCGCTCCGGCACCTTGCCGTCGACGTCGGTCCGCGACGCGTAGCGGTAGGGCACGCTGCGACCACCGATCGCGATGCGGTCGTCGACCGTGCGTTGGGCGTAGAAGAACCCGTGCGCCATGTCGCCGACCGTTTCGCGGCCGTCCCAGCCGATCGACTCCCACACGTCGGGGCTGATGGGCTCGGTGGCGATCATCGAGCTGTTCATCGGAAGCCAGCGCCGTTTCAGGCCGGGCAGCGCAGCGGTGAAGCCCTCGGTGGCGCGCAAGACGATCTGCGCCTTGACGGTGCCCCTTCGCGTCGTGGCCCGGCCCGGCGCGATCTCGGTGACGGGTGACTGCTCGTAGATCTGTACGCCGAGTCCTTCGACGACGTCGGCGAGCCCCCGCGCCAGCGAAGCCGGCTGGATGCGGGCGCAGTGTGGCGTGTGATAGGCGGCGACGACACCGTCGAACCGAATCCGTTGCGCCGCTTCGGCCGTCGTCAGCTCGGTCAGGCCGTCGACACCCCATTCACGTTCCTCGGCAAGCTCGGCTGCCAGCCGCTTCGCCTGGGCGGGGTTGCGGGCGATCTGCATGGTGCCGCCCTTGACGATGCCCGCGTCGATTCCCTCGCGGGCAGCGACGTCCGTGACCTCGTCGACCGCCTCGTTGAGCGCCCGCTGCCAGGCCAGCACGCTGTCGCGACCATGCTCGCGAGCCATGGCGTGGCGGTCGCCGGGCGCCAGGCCCGACAGCCAGCCACCGTTGCGGCCCGAGGCGCCGAACCCCGCGAACCGCGCTTCCAGAACCGTGATCCGCAGCGAGGGATCTGCCCGCTTGAGGTAGTACGCGGTCCACAGACCGGTGTAGCCGGCGCCGACGATGCACACGTCGGCGTCGCGGTCCCCGGGCAGCCACGAGCGGGGCGAGGGCATCTTGTCGAACCAGTGCGAGACGTGACCGTTGACGGGAGGCACCTCAAGAGTGTGGCAGGGCCGCGCGACCGTCCGCCCACCCGAGCTTCGAATCGCCCATCCTGGGTACTTGGCAGGTTCACCCATCCGACGATCAGAGAGCCCACCGTGAGCGAGACGAGCAAACGCGACCTCGGGTCGACCGACAGTCCGCTGGAGGACGAACTCGAGGACGCCTTCGTCCGCATGGTCGGAGAGGGCACCCAGCGATTGCACCGGACCTGGCGGGAAGTGCTGGTGACGGGGTTCTTCGGGGGACCGAGGTGGCGATGGGCGTGCTCGCCTACCTCTCCGTATCGCACGCCACGCACAACCCGCTCCTTGCCGGCTTGGCGTTCTCGATCGGTTTCCTCGCACTGCTGCTGGGGCGTAGCGAGCTGTTCACCGAGGGTTTCCTGATCCCCGTCACCACCGTCGTCGCCAAGCGCGCGAGCGTCGGTCAACTGGCCAAGCTCTGGACGGGGACCTTGACCGCCAACCTCGTGGGCGGCTGGGTGATCATGTGGCTGATCATGACGGCCTTCCCCAAGTTGCACTACGAGGCCGTCGAGGCGGCCACGCACTACGTCGCGGCGCCGATCTCGGCGCAAACCATCGCGCTGGCGCTACTGGGCGGCATGGTCATCACATTGATGATGCGGATGTAGCACGGCACCGATTCGATGTTCGGCAAGATCGCTGCCGCCGTCGCCGGAGCATTCCTCCTAGCTGGCCTGCAGATGTTCCATTCCATCCTGGACTCGCTGCTGATCTTCGGCGCGTTGTCCACTGGCGCAGCCCCGTTCGGTTACCTGGATTGGCTGAGCTGGTTCTGGTACACGCTGTTGGCGAACGTGATCGGCGGACTCGGGCTGGTGACTCTGCTGCGTCTGCTCCGCAGCAAGGACCGCCTGCAAGAGGAACGCAGAGAGGCCGAGGCCTCGTAGTCGGCGGGTGATCGGGCAGGCTGGTCCTCACGATGACGATTGCTCCTCCCCTGCTCGACGACCCAACCGACCTTTCCGCCCTGCGCGCGAAGGGCGCCGACCCCGACGCCCTGTTCGCCTCCTTCGCCGCGTGGGCCGACGCCAGTGGCACCGTGCTGTACCCGGCGCAGGAGGAGGCGCTGATCGAGCTGGTCAGCGGCGCGAACGTCGTCCTGGCCACGCCCACCGGTTCGGGCAAGTCGCTGGTGGCCACCGGAGCGCTGTACGCGGCGCTGGCCGAAGGGCTGCGCAGCTATTACACCGCGCCGATCAAGGCCCTGGTCAGCGAGAAGTTCTTCGCCCTCTGCGACGTCTTCGGGGCGGGCAACGTCGGCATGCTCACCGGTGACGCGTCGGTCAACGCGGGGGCGCCGATCATCGCGTGCACGGCGGAGGTGCTGGCCAACATCGCGTTGCGCGAGGGCGCCGACGCGGACATCGGGTTGGTCGTCATGGACGAATTCCACTTCTACGGCGATCCCGACCGCGGCTGGGCCTGGCAGGTGCCGCTGTTGGAACTCGCGAAGGCGCAGTTCCTGCTGATGTCGGCCACACTCGGCGACGTCACGTTCCTGCGCGAGGATCTCGCCCGCCGCACCGGCCGGCCGACGGCCCTGGTCGCCAACGCCGAACGCCCGGTTCCTCTGCACCACTACTACGCGACCACGCCGATGCACGAGACGATCCAGGATCTGCTCGACACCAAGCAGGCGCCGATCTACGTCGTGCACTTCACCCAGGCCTCCGCGCTGGAGCGGGCCCAAGCGCTGATGAGCGTCAACGTCAGCACCAAGGAGGAGAAGGCCGCGATCGCCGACATGATCGGCGGGTTCCGCTTTACTACGGCCTTCGGCTCAACGCTGTCGCGACTCGTCCGGCACGGGATCGGCGTGCACCACGCCGGGATGCTGCCGAAGTACCGACGGCTGGTGGAACAGCTGGCGCAGGCTGGCCTCCTGAAGGTCATCTGCGGCACGGACACTCTCGGCGTCGGCATCAACGTCCCCATTCGGACGGTCGTCTTCTCAGCATTGTCGAAGTACGACGGCACCCGCACCCGACTGCTCAACGCCCGCGAATTCCACCAGATCGCCGGCCGGGCCGGACGGGCCGGTTACGACACCGCAGGCACCGTCGTCGTCCAAGCGCCCGAGCACGAGGTAGAGAACCTCAAACAGTTCGCCAAGGTCGCCGACGACCCGAAGAAGCGTCGAAAGCTGGTGCGCCGCAAAGTTCCCGAGGGCATGGTGCCGTGGAGCGAGAAGACTCAGCTCCGGCTCGTCGAAGCCTCCCCCGATCCGCTGACCAGCAACATGCGGGTGTCGACGGCGATGATCCTCGACGTCGTCGACCGTCCCGGCGACCCCTTCGTCGCGATGCGGCGGCTGCTCACCGACAACCACGAACCGCGCAAACGGCAACTCCGGCACATCCGCGAGGCGGTGGGCATCGCCCGCTCACTGCTTCAGGCGGGCGTGCTGGAACGGCTCGACGAGCCAGCGGCCGGCGGACGGCGCTACCGCCTGACGGTGGACCTTCCACCCGACTTCGCCCTGAACCAGCCGCTGTCGACGTTCGCGCTCGCTGCGATCGACGTGCTCGATCCGGCATCGCAAACCTATGCACTGGATGTGGTTTCGGTAATCGAGGCGACGCTGGAGGATCCTCGCCAGATCTTGTCCGCGCAGCTGAAGAAGGCCAGGGGCGAGGCCGTGGCGGCGATGAAGGCCGAGGGCATCGAGTACGACGAGCGGATCGCACTGCTCGACGAGGTCACCTACGCGAAGCCGCTCGCGGACGTGCTCGACCACGTCTTTGCGCTGTACCTGCAGAGCAATCCGTGGGCGGCCGACGGTCAGCTGTCGCCGAAGTCCATCGTGCGCGAGATGTGGGAGCGCGCGTTCACCTTCCGAGAGTTCGTCAGCGTCTACGGGCTGACCCGCTCCGAGGGCGCCGTGCTGCGGTACCTCTCCGACGCCTTCAAGGCCCTGCGGTCCGGCGTCCCCGCCGCGGCCCGGACCGAAGAGGTCACCGACGTCGTCGAATGGCTCGGAGAGCTGGTGCGCCAGGTGGATTCGAGTCTGCTGGACGAGTGGGAGCAGCTCACCAGCCCGGACCAACCGTTGGACGCACCGGTGGCGGTGCCGGCTCGCCCGCGCCCACTGACCGGCAACGAGCGGGCGTTCACCGCGATGGTCCGCAACGCGCTGTTCCGTCGGGTGGAGCTGTTCGCGCGGGGCCGCTGGTACGACCTCGGCGTGCTGGACGGCGACTCCGGTTGGACCTCGGAGCGCTGGGCGGACATCGGGGCCGAGTACTTCGACGAGTACGACGAGGTCGGCACCGGTGCCGACGCCCGTGGACCGGCGCTGCTGATCATCGACCGGGAGCCCGACGTGTGGCGAGTGCGCCAGATTCTGGACGACCCTGCGGGAGATCACGACTGGGGCTTCGACGTGGAGGTTGACCTGGAGGCCTCCGACGAGGAGGGCGCGGCGGTGCTCCGCCTCGTCGACGCCGGCCGCAGCGACTGATCCCGACTGCAGGGCATTCGGCGCGCTCGTAGGGGTCTAAATACCCTGTCCACTCGATCGCGACTTGGGCAATGTAGGGCGGGGTGCCAGAAATGGCAGTTCACGAGGGGAAGGAATCATCGTGCGATTCGGACGATTTGGGGTGGCGGCCTTGTGCACGGCTGCGGGTGCCGCAGTCACGATCGTCGCCGCGCCCGTCGCCGTCGCAGACTCGTGCGACCCCGCAGTCACCGTCTGCCAGGGTGGCGACGTTCAAACCAATGGTGGCTCATCGGATTTTTCGCCATCGGTATCCGCGCCGGACGAGCAGTACCCCTATGACAACGAGTGGTACTTCAATCCCGCCGGCGGCAGCACGGCGCTGCAACCCGACCAACCCGCCGGCGGAGGGTCGGTCGCCGGTGGTGGGTCGGTCGGCGGTGGCGGCGGCGGCGGTGGCGGACGCCGCTAGCACTCGGATCGGTCCGGCACCGAATCTGTTTCTTTCCGTTGATGTTTCAAGAGTTTAGGAGATTGAGACATGTTGTCATCTGTGCGTTCTGTACGCCGCACGCTAGCCACCGCGATCGGAGCTGGCGTCATCGCGGGCGCGACGCTCCTCGTCACCGTCCCGCCCGCGTTTGCCGACCCGCCGCCGCCGGTCCCAGGCTGCTCGGCGGGAGACTTCGAGCAGATCACCGCCGGGGTCGCGGCAGCCACCTCGGTTTACATGTTCACCCATCCCGACGTCAACGCGTTCTTCTCCAGCCTCAAGGGTGAGCCCAGAGAGCAGAGCCGTGACCAGGCGCTGGCCTACCTCGACAACAATCCGCAGGCGAAGGCGGACCTCGCCGCGATCCGCCAGCCCCTGCGCGACATGAAGATTCGTTGCCAGTAACTCTAGTGGGCGGGACTGCGCATCGCACACCGTCAGGTATTACGTCCTGCGGACACCACGATAACTTGGGGGCCCAACATGATTGACGTCAACCTGGATACCGAGCGTTCCATCTTGCACGTAAGGCCGGAATCCTCCTTGGAGGAGGGCGACTTCGTGAAGCTCGCGCAGGTTGTCGATCCCCACATCGAGACGGTCGGCGGCCTGGCGGGTGTCATCATCGATGCCCCGAAGTTCCCGGGCTGGGACAGTTTCGGGGCGATGGTCACCCACTTCCGCTTCGTTCGAGATCATCAGAAGGACATCAAGAAGGTCGCGGTGGTGACGGACTCCCACCTGGGCGATGTCGCAGAATATCTAGCGATTCACTTCGTCTCGGCAGAGATCCGACATTTTCCGGCCGGACAGACCGAGGCAGCGCAGCAATGGATCACGGCGGGTTGAGACGTGCGGGCGGTCGATCTCACCGCCGAGTGCACGCTTGTTGAACACGTTTTGCGACCCCGCGGACAGGCGTGCGGTCAGCGTCACCGTCGTCAGCCCGTCTGCTTGCTCTTGCGCTTGGCTTCCCGCAGACCGACCCAGAACGTGGCGGCCTCGCGGATCGACTCCTCGACTGGCCTTGGCTGCCAACCGAGTTCGCGCTTCGCCTTGGCGCAATCGACCGGCGCTTCGGCACGCATCAGTCGCAGAGAGCCGATCGACAGTTGTTCATCGGTGCCCTTTAGTCGCGCCTTGGCGCTGCCGAGAACTGCCAACGGCCACGACATCGCCAGCGGCAGGGACCTGGCCGGCGGCGGAACCCCGGCGGCGTCGGCGGCGATGCGGACGACCTCGGCATTGCTGATCATCTTCTCCGAGATCAGGTAGCGCTCGCCGACTCTTCCCTTCTGCGCCGCCAGGACCAAAGCCCTTGCGGCGTCGTCGATCCCGACGGCCTCCAGCTCGATGCCACTCATCACGAACGGCAACTTGCCGAACGCGGCTCCAGCGATGATCGCGCCGTGCGGCGTGCGTCCCCAGTCACCGGCGCCGTACGTCGTCGACACGCACATCGCGACGGCGGGCAACCCGCGGTCGCGGACGTACTGCATGACGAGGTTCTCGGCTTGCACTCGCGACTGGACGTACGGCGTCAGCCCGCGATCGACGATCGCATCGTCCTCGGTGGCCGTGCGACCGCGTTTGCGTCCGACGGTGACGTAACTGCTGGTGAACACGAAGCGCTCGAGGTCGGCGGCGATCTCCTTCTGGCAGGCGACCTCGAGCACGTTTCGGGTGCCCTCCACGTTGGTGTGGAAGAGCGGGGCAGGGTCCTTGAGCCAGCCGCGGGTGTCGACGACGCAGTAGTAGACCACCTGGCAGCCCGTCATCGCGTCGCGCAGAACGGCGTCGTCCCAGATGTCGCCGATGAATCGCGTGACGTCGAGGTCGTCGATCCCCACGGTGTTGGCGCCTGCTCGCACCATCACGCGTACGTCCTGTCCGTCGGCCACCAGTTGTCGGGTCACGTGCGAGCCGAGGTAGCCGTTGGCGCCGATGACGAGAGCAGTCACTTGGCGCCACCGAACCGGAGCATCCACGCGGCCGCCTCGTCGGGCAGCGTGCCTAGTTCCTTGGCCTTACTGCACCACTTCACGGTCGCCGACACGAAGCGAAGTGGGTTGTAGACGTCTTCCTGCCTGCACCACTTACCGTCGCCGGCGTAGGTGACGATCGAGATGTTGGTGGCGCTGATGATCGTGCCGTCGCCGGGGTCGCGCATGGGGTTGTCGAGCTCGCAGAGCACGCGATTCGTCGCTTCGTCGTAGACCGTCCACAGCGACGGGAACGACGTCATGTAGCTGCCGGGGAAGTTCTCCATCGTCTTCCAGATCCAGGCGCGCACCTGCTCGCGCCCGTGCATCGTGCCCGCAGCGTGCTCGACGTAGGTGATGTCGTCGGTGTACTGGTCAACCCAGGGATCCCAGTCGCGGGTCTGGGCGGCACGGCCCACCGTGGCCTCGAAGTCGGCGAATGCCGCGGTCAGTTCGTCGCGGCTGAACGTGCTGCCCGTCACATCCAGAACTAGAACACGTTCTACCTGCGTTTGTCGAGCAGCCGTATGGTCCCTGGTGTGAACATCTTGCGCGCGGTAGCGGTCGGCGCGACCGCCGCGCTACTGACCGCGCCCGTCGCTTCCGCAGCCGAGCTCGCCGGCCTCGTCGACATCGGCGGCGGCCGCAGTCTCTTCCTGAACTGCCAGGGCGAGGGGTCGCCGACAGTGTTCGTCATCCCGGGCGGCGGCAGCTACGCCGAGGCGTGGAATGCCGCCGTCCCGCCCGTCGACCCGATTCGTTCGTCGCCCTACGACCTGATCGAGGAGGCGAAGGTCGATCTGAGTCCCGACTCCGCGCAGCCCATGGTGGCGAGGACGACGCGGATCTGCGTCTACGACCGGCCCAACACCCGGCCGGACGGTAGCGACCGGTCGACGCCCGTCCCACAACCGCACACCGTGCAGTCCGACGTCGACGACGTGGTAAGCCTGATCAGCGCGGCGCAGCTTCCGACGCCGATGGTCTTCGTCGCCCATTCGTACGGCGGTCTGATCCTCGACCTGCTCGCGCGCCAGCATCCGGAACTGGTCAGCGGTCTGGTGTTCTCCGAACCCACCTCGGAATTCCTCTGGGGTCTCGGCAGGCCCGATCAGAACGCGGCCTTCAACACCGACGGCCAGACCGTCACTCCTGGCGACGAGGCGATCCTGGCCGAGGACGCCCTCGCGACCATTGCCGCCGCCCCGCCGTTGCCGCGAGTGCCTGCGATCGTGCTGAGTGCGGACAAGTTCCCGGCGCCATCCGCGCTGAAGCCGGACAATTACACACAGGCCCAGATCCATCAGGCGAACGACATGCTGGCCGCCGCTCTCGGCACCGTGAACGTCGTTCTCCCCGGGACCGGGCACAACCAGATGCTGTACCAACCACGGGCCGTCGCCGACCAGATCATCGCCGTCGTCGACCGGGTTCGAGCCGAGCCGTAGCGGGGAACTATCTGAAGGGCACGTCAGGTTATACAAGTGCCAACTTCGAGGAGGACCAGTGGCGAAGACCTACAACAAGAACCCCGCGGCAGTGAATGCCCTTTCTCCGGAGCAGTACCAGGTGACGCAAGAGAGTGGCACCGAGCGACCGTTCACCGGCGAGTTCTGGGACAACCACGAACCGGGCATCTACGTCGACGTGGTGTCCGGTGAGCCGTTGTTCGCCTCCACCGACAAGTTCGAGAGCGGATCGGGCTGGCCGAGTTTCACCAAGCCGATTCAGGGGCCCGACGGATCCACCCACGTCCTCGAGAAGCGTGACTTCAGCCATCTGATGCTGCGCACCGAGGTGCGCTCGACGCACGGCGACAGCCACCTCGGGCACGTGTTCAAGGACGGCCCGCGCGAAGCGGGAGGGTTGCGCTACTGCATCAACTCAGCTTCGCTGAGATTCATCCATCTCGACGACCTCGAGGCCGAGGGTTACGGCGAGTACGAGACGCTGTTCGACATCAAGGAGGCACAGTCATGACGACCAAGACCGCGATCCTCGCAGGCGGCTGTTTCTGGGGCATGGAGGATCTGATCCGCAAACAGCCCGGTGTGGTGTCGACGCGCGTCGGCTACACGGGCGGTAAGAACGCCAACGCCACGTACCGCAAACATCCCGGGCACGCCGAGGCCATCGAGATCGAGTACGACCCGGCGCAGACCGACTACCGCGCGCTGCTCGAATTCTTCTTCCAGATCCACGATCCGACGACGAAGGACCGCCAGGGCAACGACGTCGGCAGCAGTTATCGTTCGGCGATCTTCTACAACGACGACGAGCAGAAGGCCGTCGCGCTGGACACGATCGCCGACGTGAACGCCTCGGGCCTGTGGCCCGGCAAGGTCGTCACCGAGGTCACTCCGGCGGTCGACTTCTGGGAGGCCGAGCCCGAGCACCAGGACTACCTGGAGAAGTTTCCGAACGGGTACACCTGCCACTTCCCGCGCGCGGGGTGGAAGCTGCCGAGGCGCGAAACGGCCTCGCAGTAGTAGGCAACCCCTGCGCGAGCAGACGCAAAGTGCCCCTAGAGTCGGCGTGTCAGGGCACTTTTGCGTCTGCTCGCGGACTGCTCGCGCCAATTTCTAGGCGAGCGGGGTCTTCCGCCGCCGCATGACCACCCGACCGCCGGACTTCGGCGTGTAGGCCACCCCGCGCGAGTGGATCTTCTCGCCGGGCGCGGTCGTGGCGTCGATCGTGAAATGGCGCAACACCGTTCGCAGGACGACGTCCATCTCCACGTTGGCGAACGCCGCGCCCACACAGCGGCGGGTGCCGCCGCCGAACGGGATGAACGCGAAGGTCGACGGCCGCTTGCCCATGAAGCGTTGGGGGTCGAAGCGTTCGGGTTCCTCGAAATCCTCGGTGCGGCCGTGGATGTGGTCGATCGCAACGAAGATCGAGTACCCCCGAGGGATCACCCACTCGCCGAGTTCGAACGTCGGCGCGTACACGTGACGCCCCGCGAAATCGATGACGGTGCGCGCCCGTTGCGCCTCGAGGATCGTGGCCTGGCGGTACTCGTTGTCGTCGGTCGCGGCTTCGTCGACCAACCGGCGAAGCACGTCCGGATGCCGGGTCACACGCTCGAGAACCCAGGCCAGGGTCGCGGCCGTCGTTTCGTGGCCGGCGGCCAGGAGGGTCAGCAATTCGTCGGCGATGTCACGACGCGACATCGCCGATCCGTCCTCGTAGGTGCTGTGCAACAGCAGCGTCAGGACGTCGTCGCGGGTGTCGAAGTTCGGGTCGGCCCTGACGGTGTCGATCAACCGGTCGACGATCGCGTCGTATTGGCGCCGGTAGGCGGCGAGCCTGCCCCACGGGGTGAAGCGCCCGTAGGTGCGCGACGGGGCGGGCAGCACGGCCAGTTTGGAACCCAGCGTCACCCACGGCGGGATGATGCGGCGCAACTCGTCCAATTGCTCACCGTCGGCACCGAATACGGCACGCAGAATGGCGTTCAGCGTGATCCGCATCATCGGCTCGAGCGACTCGAACTCCTGCCCCTCGGGCCACGATGCCGCTTCCCGCAGCGTCTCCTCTTCGAAGATCACCTCGTAGTTCTTGATGCTCTTGCCGTGGAACGGCGGCGTGAGCAGCTTGCGACGTCGCTTGTGCTCTGCACCGTCGAGAGCGAACACTGAACCCGACCCGAGAATCCGACTGAGGTTGGGCTGGATGTTGCCCACGTCGTCGGTGTTGGCCGTGAACAGCTGCTTGGCGATCTGCGGATCGGCAACGGTCACCATGTTTCCGAACACCGGCACCTTGAGCCTGAAGACCCCGCCGTGGCGGCGCGTCATGTGCTCGACCATCCTGCGACGCGACAGGACGAAGCCAGCCCCCTGAATGAAGTTGGGCAGCCGCGAGCTTGGCGGCAGGTTGACGTCCGGCGGGGCGTCGACCATTGACGCTTCCCATGTTCCTGCGATGGTCGCTTCGCTCACCGGGCACTCCAGACTGTCGTGGTACTACGCCGTACCGGTGCGTGATGTAGTACGGTACCGCCTAGTACCGCATACGTGCAAGGTTCGGAGGTGACGTCGAGTTGAGCACCGGGACCACTGCCGTGGACCACACGCCCGAGACCGCGGGTGCGACCGCGTTCCGCCGCCGGCTCCTCGACGGCCTGGCCGATTCGATCGCCGAGCGCGGCTACCGCGCGACCACCGTGGCGGACGTCGTCCGAAGCGCCAAGACTTCCAAGCGCACCTTCTACGACGAGTTCGCCAGCAAGGAGGAGTGCTTCGTCGAGCTGTTGGCCGCCAACAACGGCGACCTGATCGCGCGCATCACGGCGGCAGTCGACGCCGAGGCCACGCCCGACGACCAGGTCCGCGCCGCCGTCGAGGCATACGTCGAACACATCGAATCCCGGCCTGCCATCACGTTGAGCTGGATTCGCGAGGCGCCCGCGCTCGGCGACCTGGCCCGCCCGCTGAATCGTCTTGCGATGCAGCACCTCACCGACATGCTCGTCGACATCAGCGTCAGCCCTGGGTTCCAACGGGCCGGGTTGGAACCGATCTCGCGGCAGCTCGCGCTCATTCTGCTGGGCGGGTTGCGCGAGCTGACCGCACTGCTCGTCGAGGACGACCTGGACGTGCGGGGCGTCGTCGAGCCCGCGGTCACCGCCGCGCGCGCCATCCTGGGCCTGCCGTCTAATGCAGGATGAGGCGGGCCGACCTCTCCAGGCGTTGCGCGATCTCCTGGTAGGACGCGTATCCCATGCCCGCGCGCACCAGCGCGCCGGAGTACAACATCTCCAGTGAGTCGATGACGTCCTCGTCGACCTCCGGACCCAGCGCCGCCACCAACCGCCCCCTGATGTCGAGGCCGATTCGTTGGCGCAGCACTTCGACGTCGGGATCCCTGCCGAGTAGCGCGCTCGTCACCGCTCCCGCGAATTCCGGCTCGTCGGCGACCAGAAGCGAGATGTGCTGCAGTACGTCGACGACGCGGGTGGCGCGATCGTCGGAGTCGTGCGGTGCCGGTGGTGCGCCCGCGAGCCTGCGCCAGAAGACTTCGGCGACGAGGTGTTCCTTCGACGAGAAGTAGGTGTACGCGGTGGCCGCTCCCACGCCCGCCTCGGCGGCCACGCGACGCACGGTCAGGCCTGCGAATCCATCCCGGTGGAGAAGGTCCACCGCCGCTCTGCCGAGGCGATCCACGGTGTCAGCCTGCTTGGCGGTCAGACGGCGCCGAGTCGACTCCAGAGCCGGATCGGACACATGTCCGGACGCTACTACAACTGCCATTCACCAGCAACGGTAAGTTGGCCGCATGAGCACTACCGACAGTGTCACTCCTGCGCGCCTGCCTCCGCCCGCCGCGCGACTCTTCGCGCTCGCCGAGCAGGTCATCGGGTTCATGCCCGCCGACGAAGGCCGCGCGCTGTACGACGCGGCGGTCACCTACCTGCGCGATGGCGTGGGCGTCGAAATCGGGACATACTGCGGCAAGTCGACGGTGATGCTCGGCGCCGCAGCCCAACAGAGCGGCGGGGTGCTCTACACGATCGACCATCACCACGGATCCGAGGAACACCAACCGGGTTGGGAATACCACGACACCTCGATGGTCGACGAGGTGACGGGACTCTTCGACACCCTGCCGACGTTGCGCCATACACTCGATGCCGCCGGATTGGACCAGAACGTCGTCGCCGTCGTCGGCAAGTCGTCACTGGTGGCTCGGTCGTGGCGAACTCCGTTGCAGCTCTTGTTCATTGACGGGGGGCATACCGATGCTGCGGCGCAGCAGGACTTCGACGGCTGGGCGCGGTGGGTGGCGGTCGGCGGCGCATTGGTGATCCACGACGTGTTCCCCGACCCCGACGACGGCGGGCAGGCTCCCTACCGGGTGTACCGGCGTGCGCTGGACACCGGAGTATTCCGCGAGGTGTCCGCGATGGGGTCGATGCGAATTCTGGAGCGGGTGGCCGGAACCCCCGGCGAAGCGCTGGACTAACGCGTCCGTCAGGTTCTCGCGGCGGCCCGTTCGACGTCGAGGAGCTGCTCACCGCGACGCTCGTCGTCGTACGCCTCTTGCCCACCGCGAAGTCCGAACAGCCGTTTCGAGACGAGCAGGTAGATCACGGCGGCCACGTTGATCGTGAACGTCAATGCGCGGGTCGTGGTGATGCCCTTGGTGAGGTCGTACACCTCCAACGGAAGGAAGACCGAGGTCGCGACCACCGCGAAGTACTCGCCCCAACCGGGTCAGCAACCACAGTCAGTCCGACACCTTCGACGAGTTCCAGCACCGCGTAGGCGACCAACGCGATGGTCAGCAGGACGAGGGTGGACGGCTTGGTCGCCAGGGCCCGTTCCAGTTCGTGGATCGCCGTCATCTCGTCGACCTTGACGCCGGAGGTGCGCAGCAACGGCAGATCGCGATCGAACGCGGCTTGGACGGACCCCTGCGCACCGTGGAACTTCCAGACCGCCCAGGCGGCGAGGGCGATGAGCATCGCATGGATCCAGCGCTCCACGGCGAGCGCACGCACGATGATGGCCTGGCGTAAAGCCTTGCCCCGCATGACGAGCGGTGCGTCCTCCGCGCGCCCCGCCCGTGGGGTGGGCCCGGGATGAAGTCGCCGCAGCGTAGGCAGCGCCACACTTCGCCGAGCCCGGTCGTGCCGCTGAGCCTCTCGGCGAGGGCGTCATCGTCGGGCGCGTAGGTGGTGTGCCCACGGCGCGCGCAGGTGCGCAACTCCCACCGATTGCGGTCCCGAGGTCCGTCAATGGTCGTGGGCTCCTTGCTGCCTGCGAGGGCGAGTCGAAGGTTGCCCCGTCGACGACGTTACCGATTCGGTGCTGATTACGCGTTGACGGAAACCCGACCAACGGTTGCCCGATTTCGTTGCCCAGCAAAGCCCCTACGTCCGAAGTCACGGTCGTGCATAATTCGGTCACCGACACCGGGAGCGAACGTGGCTGCAGCATTCACGCGATGGTGGCTGCAGCCCAGTCACTACGACTGGCTCAGCGGCTACCTCCACGCGCGCGGCATCAGCGGTGCCACCCGCGCCATGATGGCGTCCATCGCGGGGTCGCTCGCGCTGTGCCTGGTGGCACTTCTGCTCAGCGCGGACGGTCCGCGCGGAACGCTTCCCGTGGCGATGATGTGCACGGCGTTCGCCGGCGGGGTGGCCGGCGCGATCCTGTGGACGGTGCGGTGGCCGACCCCCGCTCAATCGGTGGGGTTCGCCGTGGTGACCAACACCTCGATCGCCCTGGCCTGCCTGGCTTATCCGGATCCGATGGCCTCTCTCATCGGCTGCATCGCCTTCGCGACCAGTGGCGGCTACATCGCGTTCTTTCACACCTCCAAATTCGTCGTCTACAACTTCACGATCGCGGCCGGTGTCGCCCTCTACGCGGCGATCAGGATGGCGTCGCAAGGACACCTCGCGCTGGCCGGGGTCGATCTGTTCCTCGTGCTGCAGGTCAACATTGCGTTGCCCCTCGCCATTCAGGTCGTGATGCGCGCCCTGGGTAACGACCTCGTGCGTGCGGACCTCGATCCGCTGACGAATCTCTGCAACAGACGGGCATTCCAGCTCGAGACACTGGGCCTGCTGGTGGCCCGACCTGCACCAGACATGTTCCTGCTGGTGGCGGTGATCGACCTCGATGACTTCAAAGCGATCAACGACCGCCACGGCCACCTAGCGGGCGATCGCGCGCTGGTAGAGGTGGCGAACGCCCTGCGGGCGAGCACGCGCGACACGGCGGTCATCGCGCGTAGCGGCGGGGAGGAGTTCATCGTCGCCGACACGTCCCATGCCGGCGACGCCGCCCCGCTCGCCCATCGAATCTGCGAAGCCGTCGCCGACCTTCCGATGTCCATCACCGCCAGCGTCGGCACGGCCTGCGCTCAGCTCGACGGTGTCCCCGCGCGCCACCACAAGCCACTGGTCGACTACCTGGTTGGCGCAGCCGACAAGGCCATGTACCACGCCAAACGTAGTGGCGGGAACAGATTTCATCACCACGACCGCACCTATTGAGCGGCTGGGCGCCTCGTCAGCGGCCGCTGGCCGCGCAGGCGCAGTCGAACTCGCCCTCGAGGCCGCGCGGGAGGTCGTCGGCACGGAAGATGCCGCTGGCCGCGGTTGTCGAGGACAGAGCGTCCGCGGCGAGGATCATCGCCGCGCCCGTCCACGTGGTGCGCTCCACGGGCCAGCGCTTGCCATCGGAGAAGACCAGGCCCGTCCAGTAGGAGCCGTCCTGCTCGCGCAGATGATGCATGGCGGCGAATTGCTCGCGCGCCCTGTCAGTTTCACCGATCGCGTCCAGTGCCATCACCAGTTCGCACGTCTCGGCACCAGTCACCCACGGCCGGTGATCGACGCAGCGGATGCCCAGACCGGGTACGACGAAGCGCTCCCACCGCTCGTCGATGCGTGCCTTGGCCGCACCTCCGCGAAGGGCTCCACCGAGCACCGGGTAGTACCACTCCATCGCGTGGTCGTCCTTGAGGTTGAACGACTCGGGATGCTCGGCGATCGCGTGGCCGAGGCTGCCGACGGCCACCTCCCACTCGGGCTGCGATTCGCCCATGTAGTTCGCCAACGCCAATGCGCACCGAATGCTGTGATAGATGCTGGCGCAGCCGGTCAGCAGCGATTCGGACAGTATTTCGAATTCGCTTCTGGCCCAGGCGATTTCGCCACCATCCAACTGCAGGGTCAGGACGAAGTCGATGGCCCTGCTGACGACTGGCCACATGGTTTCGGCGAAGCCGCGGTCGCCGGTGATCCGCACGTGGTGCCACACCCCGGTGGCCACGTAGGCGCAGAAGTTGCTGTCGCTGTTGCCGTCCTCGAGCACGCCGTTGCGCATCTGGATCGGCATCGAACCGTCGGCGCGTTGCACGTTGCGGCACCAGTCGAAGGCCGCCCGAGCCTGTTCCCATAGTCCGGCGACGGTCAACGCCATGGCGTTCTCGACGTGGTCCCACGGGTCGGTGTGACCGCCGGCGAACCACGGCAAAGCGCCCGACGACTCCTGCGTGGCAGCGATGGACATGGCCGTATCACGGCACTGACCCGGCGTCAAAATTCCTAGCACACCAGGGATCTCGTGACGCCGCATCTATCAGGCCGCTGGCTTCTGGAAGTAGAGGGCGACACTCTTGCCGATCAGCGGGTTGAGCAGCGACTCCGCGTTGCGGGTCAGCCACGGCTGCGACATCATGTCCCAGACCAGCATCTTGTGATAGGCCGTCACGACCGGATGGTTCGGCTTATCAACGCCCACAGCGCATTTCAGCCACCAGAAGGGCGAGTGCAGTGCGTGCGCGTGATGGCGGTGGTCGAACCGCAGCCCCCTGCTGGCAATTGCGTTTAGGAGCTCGTCGGCGCGGTAGATGCGGATGTGGCCACCCTCATTGGCGTGGTACTCATCCGACAGGATCCAGCAGACCTTCTCGGGCAGCCAGCGTGGCACCGTGACGGCCAGTCGTCCACCAGGTTTGAGCACGCGGATCAACTCGCCGATCGCGCGATCGTCCTGCGGGACGTGCTCCAGGATCTCCGAGGCGATGACGAAGTCGAAGCTGCCGTCGTCGTAGGGCAGATCGAGCGCATCGCCCTTCACGGCCTCGGCCTTCGCCGAAGCGGGCGCCTCGCCCTGCTCCTGCATCGCCTGCAGGATGGCGTCGACGTTGTTGAGTTCGGCGACGTCCTGGTCGAAGGCGACGACGTCGGCACCCCGCCGGAACGCCTCGAATGAGTGCCTTCCCGCTCCGCAACCTACGTCGATGAGGCTGCTGCCCGCAGCGACGCCAAGCTTGTCGAAGTCGACGGTCAGCATGCCCTCACCCGATTCATCGCGCGTTCGTATACCGAAACCGTCTGCGCGGCAACGGATTCCCAACTGAAAACGTCGACGGCACGCTTGCGCCCGTTGGCGCCGAGCCTGCGCAGCTCCAGCGGAGAGTCGAGCAGTTCGCCCAGCACCGTGGTCAGATCGTCGACGTCTCCGGGACGGACCAGACGCGCACACACGTCGTCCTCGCCGACCACTTCGGGCAGCGCACCGGCCCGACTGGCCACGATCGGTGTGCCACTGGCCATCGCTTCGACGGCGGGCAGCGAAAAGCCCTCGTAGAGCGACGGAATGCAGGCGACCTCGGCCGAGGCCAGCAGCTCGGCCAGTTCGTTGTCGCTCAGTCCACTCGAGCTGTGCACGATGTCGGAGATGCCGAGTTCGGCGATCAGCTTCTCGGTCGGCCCGTTGGGTTCCAGCTTCGAGACCAGCTGAACGTCGAGGTCACGTTCGACGCGCAACCGGGCGACCGCGTGCAGCAGGTGACTGACGCCCTTGAGCGGAACGTCCGCACTGGCGATCGCGATGATCCTGTTGCGCACTCGGTTCTCGCTCGGCCGGAACAGTTCCGTGTTCACGCCGAGGGGCACGACGTGCAGTTGCTCGGGCTCGACGGCGAAGTCCTCGGCGATGTCGGCCGCCGATGAGGAGGACACGGTCAGCAGCTCCGGGATCTGGCGCGCGACCTGCTTCTGCATCTCGGCGAAGCCATACCACCTGCGCACCAACGGCTTTCGCCACCACTTCGCGGCCGCAACGTCGAGCACGCGGTCGCGGGTGATCGGGTGGTGCACCGTCGCCACGACGGGCAGGCCGAGGTCGGCGATCGCCAGTAGACCCTCGCCCAGGCTCTGGTTGTCGTGAACGACGTCGAACTCGTCGCGACGTTCCGACAGGATGCGGGCGACACGTAGGCAGAAGGTCTTGGGCTCGGGGAATCCGGCCGTCCACGTCGTCGCGAGTTCGAGCAGATCGATGCGGTCGTGGATCTCGCTGGGTCGCGGGACGCGGAACGGGTCGGGCTCACGGTAGAGGTCCAGGCTCGGCACCTTGGTCAGACGCACCCGCGGATCCAGACCTTCGGGATAGGGCTGACCGGAGAAGACCTCGACGTCATGGCCAAGCTCTACGAGGCCGCGACTCAGATGGCGGACGTAGACGCCCTGCCCACCACAATGCGTCTTGCTTCGGTATGACAGCAGGGCAATTCGCATGGCTATTTCACCGCGGCCAGAGTCGGAATCTGCGCTCTGGACATGTGTCCAGACTATAGTTTGACTAGCTAGCCGCCGCAACGCGGCCACTGTGTGTGACTACCACGGACGTGCGGAACGTGCGCGGCCTACGTCGGCGGGAAGCCGCCCGTCGGTACTCGTCCCAGTCGGAGTGTTCACCCGCGACGGCGCGGAAGTAGTCCACCAGCGGTTCGACCGCATCGGGCAGATCGATGACCTCTGCGTCACCGTCAACCTGCACGTACGGGCCGTTGAAGTCGTCGGAGAGGACGGTCACGCTGGCGCGCGGATCGCGGCGGACGTTCGCCGACTTGGCCCGTTGCGGATAGCTCGCGATGACGATCCGGCCCGCCTCGCCGACCCCGCCGGTCACCGGCGAACTCTGCAGCGATCCGTCGGACCGGAAGGTCGTCAGCACCATCTGATGCCGAGGCCGGACGAAGTCGAGCAGCGTCGTCAGGTCAACGGTGTCGGCGGTAGCGAGCTTGCGGGCCATCACTGCACCCTACGGGCGGCGTGGCGACCGCGAGTTCTGCACGACGGTCGCCCCGCTCGCCGAATCACGACCCCCGTGCAGACGTCGCGCGGGATGGCGCCCCTCAGCCTGCCTTGCGCTTGAGCGTCCAGGAGGGAATCCAGTGGGTGACGGCCTTGCGGTTGGCGCCGTAGGCGATGTCGTAGGTCACCAGCCCCCACCAGAAGCCCTGCTCACACAGTCCCCAGCAGCTGAGCAGCCCTTCGACGATCGCGTGCATCTGCAGGCCGGCGGGGTTGTAGCCGCCCGCTCGGTGGGGCTCACGCGGGAAGACCGCCGCGAGGTCGATCAGGACGGGCACCGGCGGATCGACGCGGCGAAAGGCCTGTTGCACCGGCTGACCGTGATAGCCGATCGACTGGAGCTCTCCCACCGTTCGATCATATGTTCGATTGATCGCGGGATTGCCAGCTCACACAGATCGCTCGGAATCAGATTCGGTAGCGCGGAAGCACGAACGCGAACGCCCGGGGGAAGCCGAGCGCAGTCAGTCGAGCCCCCCGGACCGCCGCCTTGGACACCGGCAGCACCTCGCCCGACGACGGCTCGTAGCAGCACAGCGTGTCGCCGTCGGCATCGACGATCAGCACCCAGTGCCGGGGCAGGGCCCACGGCAGGTCGCTGCCGATGAGCATGGCGACCGGCCAGTGCGCACGTACCGCCCGCTCCAGGTCGGCGAGTGCGTCTCGGCGGTGTAGCAGCCGCCAGCCGTATTTCACGTGGTGCCGCGCACTGTGTCTGCTGACCGTCTTCGCCACGCCCCACGGCGTGGTGCCCAGTGCGCGCGGCCAGATCCGATTGGCCGCCGCGTGCACCCTGCCCTGTTCACCGTCGAACCAGGCGGTGTCCCCGAGGTTGACGCCATAGCCGGCGTCGAGCAGCGCACCGGCCACGACGGCGACGGCAGGTCCGCAGGACACGCCGTCGCGCTGCTTGAGGCGCATGGCCGCGAGCTTCACCCGTCTGAGGCTAGGCCGATCCGCGCCCGATCGAACGAGGCCCCCGTGTCATTCCGCGAGCTACCAAGCGGTGAGTCGGTCAGAAGTTTCCTGACGCGGTCTACCACCGTGAGCCGCAGGACGTGCTGGTCGGGCACGAAAACGGACGTTAGCGCAGGTAATACCCGGTACCACTGGTTTCGAATGGGGATCTTCTGGCAACATTACCGGCGAGTTGCAACGTTGCTTCGAATCGGCAGGTGGGGGTGGTACGCACATGACAGAGCAGTCTTCGCGGATCGTTGCAGCGGCGAATGAGGGCGGCGGGGCCGCGCTCGGCCAGGTCATCGGCATGTCCGTCGTCGCACTGGTGGTGACGGTCGCCCTGCCGTGGATCGGCTACCTGCACCGCATGCGTCGCCTCAGAGTTGATGCCGACACTCGAGGTTGTCGCCGATCACACGCTGCTGCTGGCGCTGCCCGCGTTCGCGCCTGCGGTCGTGGTCGTCGGGTTCGTCATCTACGTCGCGATGAAGGACCGCCGGAACTCGGACGAGGACGACGACGACCTCGATGACCGGAATCACAGTGAGGATTCAGCATCCGCCGACGAAGATGGTTCACCGTGATGAAACTGACGACCTCGAAGACCCTCGTTGCCCTGACCGCCACCACCGCACTTCTCATCGCGGGTTGTGGTGGGTCGACCGGATCGGGTGACGTAGTGACCAGTTCGCCCGCCAACCCCAGTTCGCCCGCCAACCCCAGCTCGACCGGGGTCCCGGAGATGTCCGATCAGCAGGCTCCGCCGGATCGGTTGGTCGTCGACGTCACCATCAAGGGTGGCGAGGTGACGCCGACCAACGAGCAGCTCCAGGCCAAGGTGGGCGATCCCATCGTGGTGCGGGTGAACAGTGACGCGGCCGACCAGCTGCACGTCCACTCGAACCCCGAGCACACCTTCAACATCGCGCCGAAGTCCGGTCAGTCGTTTCAGTTCACCGTCACCATTCCCGGCAAGGTCGACGTGGAACTGCACCAGCTGAATCGGACGATCGCCTCCATCACCGTGCAGTGATCAGCGAGCGGTCGACCACGGTCCTCGCGCACGGTCTGGGGGGCTCCAGCGATCTGCCGATCCCGTACATCTACGCCCTGATCGGCGCGGCGTGGGCGCTGACGTTGACCTTCGCCGTCGTCGTCCTCGCCTGGAAGAAGCCGCGCTTCGACGCCGCCAAGCCCGGCCGACCGCTGCCGCAGTGGGTGACGACGGCGACGGATGCGCCCGCAACGCGTTCGGCACTGGCCGTGCTGCGGCTGGCCGACCCCTTCGGGACGGGCTGGCTCGGAGACGTCCGGCCGTACTACCTGCTGTCGACCCACCCGTCGGTGCTCGCGACCCTGAAGGTGTGCTTCGTAGTGGGTGGGCACGTCGCCGGCGTGATCGCCGCGCACGACCGGGCGCTGCGCCTGCTGCCCAAGCGGCATCAGGTGACCGGACAGCTCGCGATGATGCTGGTGATGGTCGGCTACACGTTCACCGGGTTGTACCTGCTGTTCGGCGGCTGATCGGCGATAATCGACCCATGCGCGCGCTCATCGTCGTCGACGTACAGAAGGACTTCTGCGAGGGCGGATCGCTGGCCGTCGAAGGCGGAGCCACCGTCGCTCGGGGGCTCACCGAGCTGCTCGCGGATCACGACTACGACCACGTGGTGGCGACGATGGACTTTCACATCGATCCGGGATCTCACTTCTCCGACGAACCCGACTTCCGCGATTCCTGGCCGCGACACTGCGTCGTCGGCACGCCAGGTGTCGACTTCCACCCCGCGTTCGACCCCGCCGCCGTCGAGGCCGTGTTCACGAAGGGTGAGTACTCGGCGGCCTACAGCGGGTTCGAGGGGGCCGACGACTCGGGCGCGACGCTCACCGACTGGCTGCGCCAACGCGACGTCGACACGGTGGACGTCGTGGGCATCGCCACCGACTACTGCGTCAAGGCCACGGCAGCCGATGCGGTCGCCGCCGGCTTCACCACCCGGGTCCTGCTCGATCTAACCGCAGGGGTGTCACCGACGACGACCGCGGAGGCCGTCGCGTCGCTCCGCGCCGCAGGCGTCGCCATCGCGTGATCCGCTACCCCCCATCCCGGCGATTTCGGCGCGCTAACCGTCGCTCAGCGAACGGAAACGCGCCGAAATCACTAGGGAGGTCGCGAAACGCAGATAGGCGTCGGCCAATTCATCGCGCATGCCGTCGCCGATGGCGTTGCGGACACCGGGCCTGTTCAGGGTGATGGTTGCCACACCGCCGAGCACGGCGGTTTGCAGCGTCCGGTGAACGGGCAGATCAGCGCCGGTGGCCAAAACGGCATACCTCCAGTCCGAGCGTCTTGCCCGCCATGCTTCCGCACCCGCCAGCGCCGTATCGTCGTCTTGATCCATTCACCGGCTCCACCAGAAGGGTGCGACTTGACCCCCGCCACCAGTTCCAAGGACACCGCAGCACCAGCCGTCATTCCGGCCTCCCAGCCGGAGACCCCCGCCAAGGACACCATCCAATGGGAGATGTGGCCGGGTAAGGCCTACCCGCTGGGTGCGACCTACGACGGCTCGGGCAGCAATTTCGCGGTCTTCAGCGAGGCCGCGGAGTACGTCGAACTGTGTCTGTTCAACGCCGACGGCACCGAGAGCAAGCTCAAACTCCCCGAGGTCGACGGCTTCGTCTGGCACGGGTTCGTGCCCGACGTCGAGCCGGGCCAGCGGTACGGCTACCGGGTACACGGCCCGTACGATCCGCCGTCCGGACAGCGCTGCAATCCGAACAAGCTGCTGCTGGATCCCTACGCCAAGGCCATCGACGGTTCGTTCCAGTGGGACCAGTCCCTCTTCGCCTACGACTTCGGCGACCCCGACAGCCGCAATGACGACGACTCCGCCGCCAGCATGCCGAAGTCAGTGGTCATCAACCCGTTCTTCGACTGGGGCACAGACCACCCGCCGCAGCACGAGTACGCCGACTCGGTCATCTACGAGGCGCACGTCAAGGGTCTCACCGAGACGCACCCCGACATCCCGGAGCGCAGCCGCGGCACCTACGCCGCAATCGCCCATCCGGCGATCGTCGAGCACCTCAAGGATCTGGGAATCACGGCGATCGAACTGATGCCGGTGCATCACTTCGCCAACGACTCCACCCTGATCGACAAGGGACTGTCCAACTATTGGGGCTACAACACCATCGGCTTCTTCGCGCCGGACTCGAAGTACGGCGCGAGCGCTACCCCTGGCGGTCAGGTTCAGGAATTCAAGGCCATGGTGCGGGCGCTACACGACGCCGACATCGAGGTCATCCTCGACGTGGTCTACAACCACACCGCCGAGGGCAACCACATGGGCCCCACGCTGTCGATGCGCGGGATCGACAACGCGGCGTACTACCGACTGGTCGACGACGACAAGCGCTACTACATGGACTACACCGGCACCGGTAACAGCCTGAACGCCGGCCATCCACACGCCCTGCAGCTGATCATGGATTCGCTGCGCTACTGGGTGACCGAGATGCACGTCGACGGGTTCCGTTTCGACCTGGCCTCCACCCTGGCCCGCGAGTTCTACGACGTCGACAGGCTGTCGACCTTCTTCGAACTCGTGCAGCAGGACCCGACCGTCAGCCAGGTCAAGCTGATCGCCGAGCCGTGGGACGTCGGTCCCGGCGGATACCAGGTCGGCAACTTCCCGCCGCAGTGGACCGAGTGGAACGGCAAGTACCGCGACACCGTCCGGGACTTCTGGCGCGGCGAGGATGCCAGCCTGGGCGAGTTCGCGTCGCGGCTCACCGGATCGGCCGATCTCTACGAACACACCGGGCGCAGGCCGGTGGCCTCGATCAACTTCGTCACCGCGCATGACGGCTTCACGTTGCGAGACCTGGTGTCCTACAACGAAAAGCACAACGAAGCCAACGGCGAGGACAACAACGACGGCGAGAGCAACAACCAGTCCTGGAACTGCGGCGCCGAGGGCCCCACGGACGACCCCGAGATCCTCGCGCTGCGCGCCCAGCAGGTGCGCAACTTCCTCACCACCAACCTGTTGTCCCAGGGCGTGCCGATGATCTGCCACGGCGACGAACTCGGGCGGACCCAGGGCGGCAACAACAACGGCTACTGCCAGGACAACGAGATCACCTGGATCGACTGGGCCAGCGCCGACACCGGGTTGATCGAGTTCACCCAGTCGGTCGCCGCGCTACGTGCCGCGCACCCGATCTTCCGCAGGCGTCGGTTCTTCGACGGACTTCCGGTGCGCATCCGCGGTTCCGAACGGCTACCGGACATCTCGTGGTTCGCGCCCGACGGCTCGGAGATGAGCGACGAGGACTGGGGCTCGGGCTTCGGCAAGTCGATCACCGTCTACCTCAACGGACAGGGCATCCCCCATCTCGATCCACGTGGTCAGCGCATCACCGATGACTCGTTCGTGCTGTGCTTCAACGCCCACCACGAGCCGATCGACTTCACCCTTCCGCCAAAGGACTTCGGCGCGGCGTGGCAGCCGGTGATCTACACCGTCGAGGGTGCGGTGATGGAGGGTTCCAGGCCCGTGGCCGCAGGTGCGGGAGTCACGGTCGAGGCGCGAGCCGTCATGGTGTTGCAGGCGGCCGACGCTCAGAGCTGAGCGTGACGCCCAGCTACTTCACGACGTCGAAGAACGAGTCGCCGTCTTCCGGGGCACCGTCGATCTGAACGTGCTCGGTGCCGTGTCGCTGGGTGTCGAGCCGGTCCAGTTCGTCGTCGCCGACCACCTCGAGGCCACCCCCCTCGTCGGAGTCATGGGCCTCGCTCGAGACCCGGTCCTCGGGTGAGACGTCGGGGACTTCTTCGGACAGCCTCTCGTCGAGGGTCTCGTCGTCCTTCGCCTCGATCCATCGTTCGGGCGGATCGGTCACCTCGTCGCCGTCGTCGTTGCGGATCTCGTCGGAGTCGAGCTCCTCGGACTGTGACAGCGGGAAGTCGTCGAAATCAGAAGTGGACATGCCGCCCATGTTGCCCGACGCACCTCTCCCCTCGCGATTTCGGCGCGCTAACAAGTCGCTCAGCGAACGTTGCTCAGCGAACGTTGGCGCGCCCAAATCGCGTGGGGTCGGGAGCCGCGGGTGGTAGTTACCTCTGCAACAGAGGCACTGTGGTCAGGTGGACACCCAGACCGATCTCGCCGCCGAACTGCTGGCGACCGCCGGCCGCTTCCGCCGCAAGTGCGCCGGTCGGGTGGCGGGCCGAGGACGGGCACCGGACTGCCCGAGTCGCAGGCCGAGTTGCTGCGACTGGTCGGCCGTCAGCCCGGCATCTCCGTGCGGCACGCCGCTGCCGAACTCGGACTCGCGCCCAACACCGCATCCACCCTGGTGCCGCGACTGTCCGGCGACGGCCTACTAATACGCACGGTCGATCCGGACGACAGGCGTGTCGGCAGACTTCGGCTCACCGAAACGGCGCAACGCATCACCGACCAATCCAGCGCCGTCCGCCGGGCCACCCTTGGCACCGTGCTCGCCCGGCTGGATCCAGATCAGCGCGATCGCCTCAGTGACGGCCTGGCCGTGCTCGACGAAGTGACGGGACTACTACGCGAGGAGCACGCGTGACGCCACTTCCCGCGACGGCGCCGGCGATCGACTGCCGGAACCTGACCCACCGCTACGGCGACTTCACCGCCGTCGACGACCTGAACCTCGAAGTCCCCGCCGGCGAGACCGTGGGCCTCCTCGGCCCCAACGGCGCCGGCAAGACCACGGTGGTACGAGTGCTCACCACGCTCACCCCCGTCCAGCACGGCGACGTGCGCGTCTTCGGGCTCGACGCCCGGCGCGACACCATGGACATCCGCCACAACCTAGGCTATGTGCCCCAACAACTTTCAATCGAGTCGGCCCTGACTGGGCGGCAGAACGTCGACCTGTTCGCCCGGTTGTACGACGTCCCGCGCCGACAACGCCGCGACCGCGTCGACGAGGCACTGTCCGCGATGCAGCTGCTCGACGTCGCCGACAATCTCGCGGGCACGTACTCCGGCGGCATGGTGCGACGACTGGAACTCGCACGGGCACTGGTGAACCGGCCCTCGCTGCTGATCCTCGACGAGCCGACGGTCGAGTTGGATCCCATTGCGCGCGATGGGGTTTGGTCGCAAGTGGCCGACATGCAGGAGGAGTACGGCATGACGGTCCTGCTGACCACCCACTACATGGAGGAGCCGACGCGCTGTGCGATCGCGTCGTCCTCAAGCACCACGGCGTGCTGCAGGCCGTCGGGTCGCCGAGCGACCTGAAGGCGGGCCTCAGCTCGGACGCCACCCCGACGGCGACGCTGGAGGACGTCTTCCGCCACTACGCCGGATCCGACCTGACGGAGGACGCCGCCCGGCGCGGGCTCAACGAGATCCGTTCCAGCAGAATGGCGGCTCGTCGTGTCAATTGATCGTGGGCCAACCGCCCCCCGCTCCGGTGCCGTGACCGTCGAACTGATCCGCGCACCACGCGGCATCAGGCGCGTCGGCGGACTGCTGCGCCGAATGAACGCATTCGCGCTCGTCGAGTTGCGGAAGCTCTCCCACGACCGCAGTGAACTGGTGACCCGCATGGTGCAGCCCGCCCTGTGGCTGCTGATCTTCGGGCAGACGTTTTCGCGGTTGCACGTCATCGACACCGGTGACGTGCCCTACCTCGCGTTCCTGGCCCCCGGCATCATCGCCCAATCCGCGCTGTTCATCTCCATCTTCTACGGCATCCAGATCGTGTGGGATCGCGACGCCGGCATCCTCGCCAAGCTGATGGTCACCCCGGCGCCCGCGCCGGCTCTCATCACCGGCAAGGCATTCGCGGCGGGCGTGCGGTCGGTCGCACAGGTCGTCGGCGTCATGGTGATCGCCTACCTGATGGGCATCCACCTCACCGCCAACCCGCTGAGGATCCTCGCGGCGATGGTCGTCGTCCTGCTCGGCTCGGCGTTCTTCGCGTGCCCGTCGATGACGCTGGCGGGTCTGGTGCGCAACCGCGACCAGCTGATGGGCATCGGGCAGGCCATCACCATGCCGCTGTTCTTCGCGTCCAACGCCCTGTACCCCGTCGAGGTCATGCCGCAATGGCTGCGCTGGCTGTCGGCGGTCAACCCGCTCAGCTACGAGGTCAACGCGCTTCGGGCATTACTGCTGGGAACGCCCGGCAACACCTGGCTAGACGTCACCGTCCTGCTGCTCGCCGCGGCGCTCGGCGTCTTCACCGCCTCGACGCTGTTGCGACGTCTCGTGAGGTAGCTCCCGCGGACCTGGGCTCGAAGAGTTCGTACGCCGTGACGCCGCCGACCGTCGTCGAGTGGAAGTGGCCGCGGACCCACCGCAGGATGTCGGAGTGTGGACGCGCACTGACGTCCACGCCGTTCTCGTCCTCCGCGACGGCGCCGCGCGACGAACCCCGAGGGGCGAGGTAGTAGGAGACCCGATGCCTGGCGACGTCGTCCTGGAACTGCTGCAGGGTCGGCGTCGGGTCGGTGCCGGAGAAGCCACCTATCGCCATCAACGCTGTGCCCGTGGATAATTCGAGTCCAGCCGCCAACGTCGACCGGTCGATGGCCGCGGACCACGGGGTGTCCGTCGCCTCGAGTAGGGCATCGAGTCGTGGGTTGCCCAAGGTTCTGCCGCCCGCGTGTCCCCTTCCGGCATGCCCGACGGATGGACCGATGCCCTGATGCCGCGCACCGACGGTCGCCACGGTGTACGCCGCCTGTCCACCCAGCGCCCCCACCAACGCCACGGCCAGCAGGACCGGAGCGACATGACGACGCCGCGGCGCCCACGACCAGAGCAGTGCCGCAGACGCCAGGGTCGTCGCGAACAGGACGGTCCACCGCAGCGCGGGTGCCGCCATCGCGCTGCCGCCGAGCAGCCACCACCCCCACACCCCCGCCGCCAGCAGAGTGCCCGCGAGGGCGAGGCGCCACCAGAGAGTGGCGCGGCGGGACCACGTCTGTTGCACGCCGATCGCGAAGACCGCCGCGACGGGCGGTGCGATGGACAGGCTGTAGTACGGGTGAATCGTGCCGTGCATGTAGCTCAGGACCAGTCCGTCGATCAGGAACCAACCGCCGAACAGCACGGCGCCGGCGCGTACCAGGTCGGTGCGCGGCGCCCTGCCGCGTGCCACGACCGCGAGCACCGTCGCCAGCAGCGCCGCGGGCACCAGCCAGCCGATCTCGAAGCCGAACTCCCCCGACAGCAACCGGGCCCAACCCTGCGACCGGCCTCCGAAGCCGCCGAGGTTGGCCATCCTGACGGGCGTGCCGGCCGGGACGCTGACGCTGATCGCGGAGTGACGGCCCAGCACCCGCGCAAGACCGTTGTAGCCGAGCACCAGATTCATGAAGGTGTTGTCCGTCGACCCCGCGATGTACGGCCGCGACGTCGCAGGCCACACCATGGTGAGCAGCACGAACCAACCGGCCGAGAGCGTGAACGCCGCCGCGGCCCCCGCCAGGTGCAGGACGCGAACGCGCGGCCGAACCGGCGCGGCGAGGAGGTAGGCCGCCACGAGAGCGGGTATGACCATTGCGCCCTCGAGCATCTTGGCCAGGAACGCGAACCCGAGCGCCACCCCTGCCACCGCCAGGCACTTCGCCGAGCCCCACTCGAGCGCTCGCACGGTGCCGTAGGCCGCAGCCGTCATCAGGAGCACCATTGCCGCGTCGGGGTCGTTGAAGCGGAACATGAGCACCGCCACCGGGGTCAGCGCCAGCGTCGCGCCGGCGAGCAGGCCCGCACCGGGTCCGCTGATGCGGCGCACCGCGCCGTACAGCAGTGCGACGGCGGCGACGGCCATCAGCGCCTGGGGGATGAGCATGCTGGCGCTGCTGAACCCGAAGAGCTGGCCTGAGAGACCCATCACCCACTGCGACAGCGGCGGCTTGTCGACGGTGATGAAGTTGCCGGCGTCCAGCGAGCCGAACAGCAATGCCTCCCAGTTCCTCGAGCCCGCCTGGGCGGAGGCGGCGTAGAACTGGTTGCCCATGCCGTTGATCGTGAGGTTCCAGAGGTAGAGGACGGCGGTGCCGCCGAGCAGAATGCCCAGGCGAACCCGGTCGCCGGTGACGGCGGGGGCTCGATGCCTCTCCGGCTCCTCGGTGGGGAGGTCGGCGGGCCGGGCCAACGTCCCCAGGGTTTGCGTCACATCGAACAGTGACGCACTGCCACGTTCTGGCAACCTGTGAGCAGGCGGTGGGACTGCTGCGGGTCTTGCTCGGAGGCTAACCGACGAGGCGGGCTATCGACGCCATCGGGATCGGCAGCCAGTCGGGGCGGTACCTGGCCTCGTAACCGGCCTCATACACCGCCTTGTCCAGCTCATACGCGGCGAGCAGCCCTGCCGAGTCCCGCGGATCGGCGCCCGCCTCGGTCGCGTAGCCGTCGCAGAAGGCCGCGCAGTTGCGGTCGACCCACTCGCGGGCGCGCGCGGCCAGCCGATCGTCCTGGGGCGTGCCACCCCCGACGAGACGCTGGTAGGCCGCGTACTCGTAGGACCGCAGCACGCCCGCCACGTCCCGCAGCGCAGAGTCCGGCCGACGCCGCTCGTCGAGCGGTTGCCCCGGCTCGCCCTCGAAGTCGATCACCAGCCACCGTTCGGGTGTGCGGAGAACCTGCCCGAGGTGGAGGTCGCCATGCACGCGTTGCACGGTGACCTCGCCGCCCTCACGGCCGTCCGACAGCGTGCGATAGCGCTCCTCGATCGACTCCCGGTACTGGTCGACGGCGGGCACCATGGCGGCCACGTCGTGCAGGCGCCGCATCAGGGTGTCCACCGGAAACGGCTCGCGCGTGGTGCCAAGCGTGTCGGCCAGCGTCCGGTGCACCGACGCGACGGCCTCGCCCAGCAGTCGGGACTCCTCCGCGAAGTCGACCCCCGCCTCGGCGGCGGTCAGATCGCGCGTGCTGGCGGTGGCCATGTCCCAGCCCTCGGCAGATTCTGCGGCGAACTCGGTGACCATGCCGAGCGAGTACGACTGACCGTCGAGGATCATCTCGTACGACCCGAGCAGCCGTGCGACGTGCGGATTGCCTGCACGGGCCAGCTCGCGGTTGAGTTCGATGTCGGGGTTGATCCCAGGGGTGACGCGGCGGAAGACCTTGAGCATCGCGGCGTCGCCGAACACCACGTTGGTGTTGCTCTGCTCGGCGCCGATCACGCGCCCAGCGGCCTGCATGGGCAGTTGGGCCGCCGGTTCCCTGCTGAAGCGCAGCGGCCCCACCGACGCCGACTCGTCGACGAGCGACAGCAGGTAGTGGGCGGCCGACGGGTCGTGCAGCGCGTCGTGGGCGGTGCGGGTGCCCGAAGAGCCGATCCTCGCGACTCCGCCGGGGGCGCCATCGTCGTCTTCCCAGCGCACCAGCAGTTGATACCGGGCGGACGTCCCGTCGGTGTAGTCGGCGTCGAGCAGCACCAGGTCGAGGCCGTCGCGCAGCGTGACCACCTCACCGATCCGCACGTCGGTGAGTATGCGGCCGCGCCCGGCGTACCACCGTTGCGTTGGCAGCCACTGGTCGAACGGAAGTTCCATCGCCTGTGTCATCAGTCTTAAAAGCTACCCACGGTCCGCGAGTTTGAATCAGTCGGACGAGACCTTGTGTTCGACGGGCAGCACACCGCGCTCGATCTCGGCGATCATGGCATCGCGCAGTTCACCCGCGGCGGCGAAGTCCTCGGCGTGTCGCGTCCCGAAGTGTTCGCCCTGACGCCCGATCTCCACGGGCCAGAGGCCTTGGCCAATCAGCCTGAGCAGCAACGTGATTGGCATGACAGCGAGCGCGAGGAGCAGTTCGATGACGGAACCGGCCAGGAACAGCAGAACCACGACGGTGTAGAAGAGCAACTTGCCCACGCTGTAGACGACCCACACGATCGCGGCGGCGACGATGAAGAAGGCCTTGAGTAGGAAGTTCTTCGGAAGCGAGGACTCCTCGGCATCCGAGGGCTCGGCGGCTTCGGGGGACCCGGACGTGTCCGCCTTCTTTCCACCCGGGGTGGCGGACCACAGGTCGCGCAGCGACAACGCCCGGCGCCACGGGTACCACCGTCGTCGGACGGTCCACTGAAGTCCGTCGGGTCGACAGTTGATGAGCCCATTATGAATTCGCCGTTCGCCGGTGGGTGATCAATGTAGGAATCGGGAGGCTTCGGACCGAAGGCATCGGCCGGAGTTGGCCTATCGGCAACCGGTCACGCTGCCGCTGACGGTGATGGCGATCAGACCCGCGAGCCCCCGGCAGCGCGACCGTCGCCACCTGGTTGACGCGCGCCGAGCGCGGATACCGCGGGCATCCCTCCCGCAGCGCGGGATTGCCCGTGGCCGAAGGACTTCCGTTCGGGACGGTGAGCGTACCGGGAACCCTGCCGTTGCCGAAGACACTGCGGGGCCTGCCGAACATGTCGCGCAGTTGGGTGGCGATCGTCTGCGAGATGTCGAAGATGCTCGGCGCCGTCATCGGGGGGATGCCCGTCGTCGGCTCGGGTTCGCTGTAGGGCGGCGTCTCACCGGGTTGCCGGAATCGTCTGGATCAGCGGCCGCGACATCCGCTCCCGCGCCCGCCATGAGCAGCGTTGCAATCAGCGCGCTGAGCGAGCAATACGCGGACCACAGGGTTTGGCACAATCCTCTCGTTTCAGACAAATTTGAAGCGTGAACTGGGGAAATGCGTTTAGCTGATTGTCCCACACGAAACTCCTGCACCGTCAGGATCTTGGTTGCCAGCGGTCGGCTCGGAACCCGGCCGTGCGGCGGCTCCGTGAAGTCGTGGCGGTTGCGGCGGTAAGGTTCGCACGTGGCATCCGGTGACTCGTTGCGCGACCACGGCGATCCTGGCGACGCCCCGTCGATTCCTCCCCCCTTGACGCCACCCGTGAATGCGACCAGGCCCTCGGCCGCCGAGGAGGCGCGCACGATCGCGGCGTCCACCAACACCGGCACGCTCGCGACGTTGACGACGTCCGGCGACCCGTGGGCATCGTTCGTCACCTACGGTCTGCTCGGCGGCGCGCCCGTGCTCTGCGTGTCCAATCTGGCCGAGCACGGCCGCAACCTGGCCGGCGACCCGAGAGCCAGTATCGCGATCGTCGCCACCGCGACCGACAGCGATCCGCTCGCCAACTCGCGGATCACCCTGGCCGGGGTTGCCGAGAAGCCAACCGGCGACGAGCTCGCGGCCGCCCGTCAGGCCCACCTCGACGCCGTACCCGCCGCGAAGTACTACGTCGACTACAGCGACTTCACCCTGTGGGTACTGCGCGTCGACCGGGTCCGCTGGGTCGGTGGCTACGGACGGATGGACTCGGCCAGCGGCACCGACTACGCCGCCGCCGAAGCGGATCCGGTCCAGGCCGTCGCCGCCGGCGCCATCGAGCACCTCAACGCCGACCATGCCGAAGCGCTGACCGCGATGGCCAAGACGCTCGGCGGCTACCCGGACACCACGGCGGCCATCTGCACGGGTGCCGACCGCAACGGCCTCGATCTGAAGGTGACCACGGGGCGCGGCGTGGCCTACACCCGCGTCGGGTACGCCGAGCGGATCGACTCCCCCGACCAATTGCGGTCGGCCACCGCCGAACTGACCAGGCGGGCACGGCAGGGCTGACCTGCCATACTATCAACGCGTGCCCGACCGTCCCGAGACCTGGCAAGCCGCCTTCGACCTCATTCGCACCCGCGGGTACGAACGCCGCGAGGAGCCGTTCAAGCTGGCCAGCGGCCAGCTGAGCCACGACTACATCGACGGCAAGTACGCGATCGACACCGGTGAGCGACTCACCATCGTCAGCAGGGCCGTCGCCGACCTCGCCGCGTCGACCGGCATCGAGTTCGACGCCGTCGGCGGCCTGACCATGGGCGCCGATCCGCTCGCCCACGGCATCGCCATGGTGACCGGGAAGGCCTGGTTCTCCGTCCGCAAGGAGCAGAAGCAGCGCGGCCGCGAGCAGTGGATCGAGGGCACGCGCCTAAAGCAGGGCACCCGCGTCCTGCTGGTCGACGACGTCATCAGCACCGGTGGCTCCACCGAGATCGCCTTCGAACGCGCCGTCGCGGCGGGTGCCGTCGTGAGCGGTGTCATCCCGATGGTCGACCGCGGCAACGTGGCCGCCGGACGGTTCGCCCGTCGCAACGTTCCGTTCGCCGCGCTCGTCACCTACGAGGATCTGGGCATCGAACCGGTCAAGGACGTCTAGGTCGCGGGCACCACGAGTACGTCGGTGGGCAGGACCCCCACGGTCACCCGTTGCCCGGGAGTGAACTCCCTGGCCTGCGAGCTGCTCAGCTGAGCGTGGACCACGGCGCCGTCCAGCAGTTCGACGTACACCCGCGAGATCGACCCGAGGAAGGCCACCGACCTGACCGTCGCGGCGCCTGCCGCGTCGGCGGCCACGGTCACGGACTCCGGACGCACCATCGCCGTCCCGGCACCCGAGGTGATCGACCCCGCCAACGTCGGGAGTTCCGCGCCGAAGACGCCGGCTCGCCCGGATGAAACCAGAGCTGGCACTTGATTGTTCAGTCCGACGAACTCCGCGACGAAGGGCGTGGCCGGGTTGGCGTACACGTCCGCGGGCGGGGCGAGTTGCTCGAGGCGGCCCTTGCTCATCACACCGACTCGGTCGGCGAGCACCAAGGCCTCCTCCTGGTCGTGGGTGACGAACAGCGTCGTCGTCCCGACCTCGAGTTGCACCCGGCGGATCTCGTCACGGAGTTGGGCGCGCACCTTCGCGTCGAGCGCGGAGAGCGGTTCGTCGAGCAGCAGGACCCGCGGACGAATGGCCAACGCCCGCGCCAACGCGACCCGCTGCTGCTGACCGCCCGACATCTCCGAGGCGTACTTGTGCGCGTGCTCCGACAGCCCGACGAGGTCGAGCATCTCGGCCGCCCGAGTCCCTCGTTCGCCCTTCGCGCTGCCGCGCATCTTCAACCCGAACTCGACGTTCTCCGAGGCGGTCAAATGGGGAAACAAGCTGTAGGCCTGGAACACCATGCCCATGTCGCGCTTGTTGGCGGGCACGTTGGTGAGGTCGCGCCCGTCGACGGTCACCGTGCCCGAGGTCGCCTGGTCGAGGCCGGCGAGGATGCGCAGCGCGGTGGTCTTCCCGCATCCCGACGGGCCGAGCAGCGCCACGAACTCTCCGGGCTCGATCCGCAGGTTCAGGCCGTCGAGCGCCTTGACCGTGCCGTAAGTCCGGGTGAGGTCGGTCAACTCGACGCTGACCCCCGACGTCGACGTGACGCCAGATTTACTCATGCTTGATGCCTCCGTCGGGTAACCAGTGAAAGCGCAAGCAGCAGAAAGAAACCGAACAGTAGCGTCGCCAAGGACGCGGCTACCGACGTGGGCCCGTCGGTCTTGCCGAGCGCGACGATCTGAATGGGCAACGTCTGATAGCCGGACAGCGAGGCGATGGTGTACTCGCCGAGGACGACCGCCACCGAGATGAACGCCGCCGACAGGACACCCGACCAGATGTTGGGGACGACGACGCGCGCGATGGTCGTCGTCCACCCGGCGCCGAGCGAACGCGCCGCCTCCGACAGCGTCTCGAGATCGATTGCGGCCAACGCCGCATCGATCGACCGGTACGCGAACGGCAACACCACCACCACGTAGACGAAGGTCAGCGTCAGCGCGGACTCACCGAAGAAGTACGTCACCCACAGGTAGACGTTCTTGAGTCCGACGACGACCACCAGCGCGGGAATCGTCAGCGGCAGCAGGCACAGGAACTCGACGGCGCCCTTGGCCCACGGGGTCCGCAGCCGCACCCAGATCATCGTCGGCACCAACAGGACCAGCATCGCCACCACGGTCAGCACCGCAAGGAGAAGTGACGTGATGATCGACTGATACAGCGCTTCGTCGGTCACCAGGTTCGCCCAGGCCTGCATCGTGCGGCCGCCCTTGAGCAGGTTGCGGGTGGAGAAGTCCGCCATCGCATACAGCGGGAAGAGGAAGAACAACCCGAACGCCACCCAGAGCGCACGCCGGAACAAGCGCGTGATCATCGCAGCCACCGCGACGTGCGACGGATCAGCAGGCTGTAGGCGCCCATCACCAGCGCGACGACGACGATCATCTCGAGTGCCAGGGCGTACGCGAAGCCGGACTGGCCCAGGACCACCTCGCTGGTGAGTGCCGAGCGGATCAGCAGTGGCACGATCGGACTGCCCTGGCTGACCAGTGCCGCGGCCGTCGCATAGGCCGCAAAGGCGTTGGCGAACAACAGGAGTACCGCGCCGAGGAAGGCCGGCGTCAGCAGCGGGACGGCGACCTGCCGCCAGTACTGCCACGTCGACGCGCCGAGGCTGACGGCCGCTTCGCGCCACTGCTCCCGCAAGCCCTCCAACGCGGGCAGGAAGACGATGACCATCAACGGGATCTGAAAGTAGGTGTACACCAGCACCAACCCCGGCAACCCGTACAGCCAACCCGAACCCGCAAGGTTCCAGCCGAAGTGCTCCTGCACCCACAGCGTGAGCACGCCGTTCAGGCCGATCGTAGCCAGGAACGCGAAAGCCAGTGCCACGCCGCCGAACTGGGCCAGCACGCTGCATAGGGAGATGACGCCGCGTCGGATGATCGACGTCGCAGGCCGCGTCACGATCAACCAGGCCAGCAGTGCACCGAACACGGCACCGAGCAGCGCGGTGCTCCCCGAGAGGAACACGCTCCTACCGAGCGCGGTGAGCGCCGTTTCGGAGAACAACGCGGCGAGACGGTCGAGCGAGAACCGGCCGTCCTCGATCACGGCGCTCGCGACGACGGTGACCGTCGGCACGATCAGGAAGATCCCGACCACCGCGAAGAACGGCAGCAGCGGTAGGGCGGCCGCAAGTCGGCCCCGCATTCGTTTCAGGACGGTCAGCCGATCGCCTTCGCCCAGTTGGCTTCGAGGTACTTCTTCGCCGCGTCGCTCTGCTGCTCCGAGACGTGGGTCGCCGCGCCGTCGACGGGTGGCAGCTGCCGGTAGGCGGTCATGTCGATGGTGCCTGCGGTGACCATGCTGTCGGCCCGCACCGGGCGCGCGCTGCCCTGCAGGAACAGGTTCTGGCCCTCGTCGCTGTAGAGGAACTCCTGCCAAAGCCGGGCGGCCGCGGGATGCGGGGCGTCCTTGTTGATGGCCTGGTAGTAGTAGCCCGCCAGCGCGGCATTCGGCGGGATCACCACTTTCCAGGACGGCAGCTTCTTCGTCTCCGCGACGTTGAGGTAGTCCCAGTCGACGACGACGGGCGTCTGGCCCGACTCGATGGTGGCCGGCGTCGGGTCGACGGGCAGGAAGTTGCCGGCTTCCTTGAGCTTGCCGAAGAACGTCACCCCGGGCGCGATGTCGTCGGGCGAGCCACCTTGGCTCAGGGCCACCATCATGACGCCGGAGAACGCCGCACCGGCCTGGGTCGGGTCGCCGTTGAGCGCGACCTTGCCCTTGAAGTCGGGCCCCAGGAGGTCGTCGACACCCTTTATCTCGGGCACCTTGGCCGAGTCGTAGCCGATCGACATGTAGCCGCCGTAGTCGTTGACCCAGGCGCCGTCGGGCGCCTTCATCGCCTCGGAGATCTCGTCGAACTTCTCGACCTTGTAGGGCGCGAACATCGCCGTATTGGCCAGTGCGACGGCCTGTCCGAGATCGAAGACGTCGGGCGCCGTGGACTTGCCCTTCTGCTGGGTGGCGGCATTGATCTCGTCCTGGCTGGCGGCGTCGGGCTGGGCCGAGTTGACCTTGATGCCGTACTTGTCACCGAACGCCTTGATGATGGCGCCGTAGTTGGCCCAGTCCGGCGGCAACGCGATGACGTTGAGTTCGCCTTCCTTCTTCGCGGCGTCGATCAGTCCCGACAGGTTCTCCCCGCCGAAGTCGGCGGCCGACGTGGCCTCGCTCGCGTTCACGCCGGAGGAGGTCTTCTCGCCCTGGTCCTTCGACTGGGGCGGTGCGCAGGCGACGAGGCCGCTCGCAACCAGGAGGACCAGAGCGCTGGCGAGCCGAGTTTTCTTCATGGGCGAACCTTCTTATGGGCGGGATGCGAGACGGTGGCGCTGAGGTGACGGCGCATGGTCGCGACGGTGAACTAACCAACCTCGCCTGGGACCTTACCGGTGGGCCCGCAGCGCGGCAGGTGTTCGAGGGCGACGTCCCAGATTCTTCGACGCGCAGGGCGAATTCGGCATCGGTCGCGCATTTGCGCAGGTGAACACCTAGCATCAGAGGGTGGCTGACAGCGAGGCCTCAGGGGATGCCAGGTTGCACGATCCTGTCGACACCGTCGACACGGATCAGTTGGCCGTTGACCCACCCGACGACGTCGATGCACGCGCCGCAGACGGCGACTTCGGGTACCTGTTCGACGAGCCCGATTACGCCGATCAGGATGCCGACGTGGAGTCCGCCGACGCGCCCGTCGACCCCGAGTGGATCGAGCCCGCGCCCCCCACCGAGTCGGAGGAGCGGGCGTTCGACGCGTTCAACGCGAGCACCTGGAACTTCAAGCCCATGCCCACGCCGTGGTACCGGACGGGAAAGTCCCTCGCGGTACTGGTGTCGGTGTCGGTGGCCGCGATCGCGCTCGTCGTCTCGGTGGTCCTGCTCGCGTTCCGCGGATCGCCGAGCGACGAGACCGTGCCCAGCAGCGGGACCTCGACGGCACCGACCCTCTCGACGGCCCCCTCGACCACGGGCGACGTGCCGTTGCCACCGCCACCACCACCACCGCCGCCACCGCCACCGCCACCGCCACCGCCGCCCTCGGCCTCGCAGATCGAGCGGGCGCCGGTCATCGTGCGCCAGCAGCCCAGGCCGACCAAGAAGCCCGAGATCAACGTCACCCGCTCGCCCCTGAGCGTGAGCCCGCAGAAGCCGTCGCGTTGATCGCGTTCGACGCGGCCGACCTGTTCGCGAAGTCACCCGTCGCGGCGCTCGCGACGGTTGGTGCCGACGGCGCACCGCACGTGGTACCCGTGGTGTTCGCGGTCAATACCGTCGGCGACGAGGCCACCGTGTACACCGCGGTCGACGCGAAGCGGAAGTCCACCCATCGCCTGCGGCGGTTGGCGAACATCGCCGCCAATCCCAGGGTGAGCCTGTTGGCCGACCACTACGACGCCGACTGGACGCAGTTGTGGTGGGTCCGCGCGGACGGGGTCGCCACCGTCCACGAGAGCGGCGAGCAGATGGCGATCGGCTATGCGGCGCTGCGGCACGTGTATCCCCAGTACGAACGGGTCGCGCTCGACGGGCCGGTCGTGACCGTGGCCGTGAGCCGCTGGTCGTCCTGGCACGCGTAAGGGTCCCGATCCGCGGACGCGCCGACGGTCGACGTGCGACGGTGATGGCATGGCACATCGCATCATCCAGTGGGGCACCGGCGCGGTCGGCAAGGAAGTGCTGGCGACCATCCTTGATCCCCGATCGGGGCTCGAACTGGTGGGCGTCAAGGTGTACTCCGACGACAAGGACGGCGTCGACGCGGGCGCGCTGATCGGCCGCGAGCCCGTCGGCGTGCTCGCCACGACCGACGTCGAGCGTGTGCTCGACCTCGACGCGGATTGCGTGGTGTACACGCCGCGCCTCACGTCCATCAGCGAGGTGTGCGCCATTCTCGCCAGCGGCAAGAACGTCGTCACGACCGCTTTTCTGTTCCACCCCAACCGTATTCGCCTCAGGGATCGCGACCGGATACTGGCCGCCTGCCTCAAGGGTGGCACCAGCGTGCATGGCTGTGGCCTCAACCCCGGCAACCTGTCGGGCGCACTGCCGCTGGCGTTGTCGGGAATGAGCCGCACCATCGACACGCTCAAGCTCCAGGAGCGTGCCGACTGGTCGGTCTATGACAGCACCGCCATCACGTTCGACAACATGCGCTTCGGCCAGCCGGTCGACGAGATCAGCGTCACCGCAAACGACTTCCTGGCCTTCAACAGCTCGATCTTCACCGAGCAGGTGTGGCTGCTGGCCGATGCGCTGCACGCGGGCATCGACGAGGTGACGGCGAGCGTCGAGGCCGTGGCCGCCGAACACGACCACGAGATCTTCGATCACGTGCTGCGCGCCGGGACCACGTCGGGTCAGCGGTGGAACTGGGTCGGGCGGCGGCAGGGTCGGCCGCTCGTCGAGATCGAGACGTTGTGGACGGTCGGCAACGAGTACCCCTCGCACTGGCCCAAGCCTCAGCACGGGTGGACGCTGACCATCGAAGGCGATCCGTCGATGCGAGCGCACTTCCTGTCGCTTGCGAGCTTCGAACGGGACGCGTCGATGCTGGAGCACGTCAACTCCGCGAACGTCGCGACGGGCATGCAGGTGCTGAACGCAGTGCCCGCGGTGTGTTCGGCCGCACCGGGTTTCGCGACGACGGCGACACTTCCTCAGGTGCGCAGCCTCATTGGCTTCGGCAACGCCTAGCGCACCCCCACGCCGAAACTGCATTCCCTGTCGGCAAGCGGTTGACTTGGCCGCAGGGAATGCAGTTTCGGTGAGCGGTTAGAGCAGGACGAGCAGCTCCAGGTCGGTGACGTACTTGACGATCACCGGCGCCGGGATGTGCGGAATGTCCCTGCCGGGCCCTATCTTTGCGTCCTGCACGGCCGCGCGGAACCGGTCCGTCGGGGCGATCGACCCGTTGATCGGATGCTCCGGTGACTGGTAGTTGTGCAGCAGCGGCAGCAGCTACGCGGCGCGTTGCTTCTCGGGGAGCGCCCGCAGCGTCGTCTCGAAGCGCTGCAACCAGTCGCCGTAGCCCTCGACGCGCCGGATCGGGTAGCCGGCCTCGGCCAGCCAGTCCACGAATTCGTCCATGCCGATGCCGTCGTCGTACGGGTTCATCACGTGGTACGTCTCGAAGCCCTCGACAACGCGCGAGCCCAGCGTCGAGATGGCCTCGGCGATGAACTCCACGGGCAGGCCGTCGTAGTGCGCCCGCTGCCGGTTGCCCTCGGCGTCCAGCTCGTAGAACGACTGCGGCGCAACGCCCGTCGCCACCAGACTGAGCATCATGCGGGTGAACATGTCGGGCAGGTTCAGCTGACCGGCGTACGTCGTATCGGCTAGGATCATGTCGCAGCGGAACACCGACGCGGGCAGACCGTAGTGCTCGTTCGCCTCGGGCAGCAGCACTTCGCCGCCCCACTTGCTGTTGCCGTAACCGTTGGCGTAGCTGTCGTCGACCTTGCGGGTCGCGCTGACCACGCGGACGTCGGCGTCCTCGCTGTTGTCGGCGGGGTTGATACCCGCGCCGACGGCCATCGTGGACACGTAGACGAAGGGCTTGATCTTCGTCGTGAGCGCGATGCGGATGAGCTCCGCGGTGCCCAGCACGTTAGGTCCGAACAGTTCGCTGTACGGCTGCACGTGGTTGACCAGTGCGGCCGGATCGACGGTCAGGTCGACGGTGTCGGCCAGTCGCTGCCAGGTCGCATCGTCCAGACCGAGGTGGGCCTCGCCCTTGTCGCCTGCGAACACCTCGAGGTGCTCGGCTGCCAGCTCGTGGTAGTGCGCCAGCGGCTTCGGGTCTCCGCTGTCGAACGTCGCGCCCAGACGGGCACGCGCCTCTGCACCGGACTTGGCGCGCACCAGGCAGATCACCTTGCCGTCGACCAGGTCCATGCGTTCCAGCCACTCCAGGGCCAGGTATCGGCCCAGGAATCCGGTGGCACCGGTCAGTAGCACCGTCCGCACCTCGGAGGCAGGACCGGGCAACGACGCAGTGGCAGAGAGGGTTTCGGAGTCGACGAACTTGTCCAGCGTCAAGTCGCGGGCGTGCACCTCGGTCGCGTCGCGACCGTGTACGGCGTCATGGGTCGGCCGCTTGCAGCCGCCGGCCCGTTCGGTCTCCACGTAGGCGGCGATGGCCGCCAGGTCGCTGGCCGGGCTGACGATCACGCCGACGGGCACGGCCACGCCGAAGATCTCGTGCAGCAGGTTGGCGAAGGTCAACGCCGACAACGAATCTCCGCCGAGATCGGTGAACTGGGCGTCGGTCTCCAGCACCGGCCGATCGGCGCCGCTTTGGCGCAGAGCGCGCAGTTCGCCCGCCTGGCCGTCGGCCAGGTCGACGTACAGCTGCTCGAGCTCTGCGCCGTAGTGTTCCTTCAGCCGCGGCCAGGCCAGCTTGCGGATGCCGGTCAGCAGACCGTTCTCCAGCGTGAAGGGCGTCGTCTCGACGAGGAAGTCGCGCGGGATCTCGTGGGACTGCAAACCCGCGATGCGTGCCGCTTCCTTGAGCGACGCGCCGATGGCGGACTTGAGTTCATCTGCGCCGTAACGTGACTGGGCATCATCGGTAGGCACCACCGCGGCCAGCAGGTAGGGCCGCGCACTCTTGCCGTCGACGTAGATCTGACGCACCAGAGGGCTGTCGGTGAAGGCCGCCTCGAGCTTGGACACCGTGACGAACTCACCCTGGGACAGCTTGAGCACGTTGTTGCGACGGTCCAGGTACTGCAGGTGGTCGGGGGCGATTTCGGCGACGACGTCACCTGTCCGGTAGTAACCGTCGGCGTCGAACACCTCGGCGGTGGGCCTTCGTCTCCGGATACATCGCGCCTTTGGGCGTACCGGTGCTGCCGGACGTGTAGACGAGCAGTGCGAGCGGATCGTCCCCTTCGCCGACGGCCGGCGTCGTTGCCTCGCCAATGGACACAACGTTAGCAAAACTAAAGATATGCCCCAAAATTCTTGACCCGACAGTTTCCTGTGAACGAGCTTGCTACGCCAACCTTTTGTTACGCTCACTAAGTAAAACGACGGAGAGGTGCACGATGACACGGACCAACGACGACACCTGGGACCTGGCCACCAGCGTGGGCACCACGGCGACCATGGTGGCGGCGGCTCGGGCGATCGCGACCGCAGCGGGTGTGATCGACGACCCGTTCGCAGAACCGTTGGTGCGCGCGGTCGGGGTGGACTTCCTCACTCGCTGGGCTACCGGCGAACTGACCTCCTCGGACGTCGACGAAGAGGGCACCGCGTGGGGCCTGGCGCAGATGCCCGCCGCGATGGCCGCGCGCACCCGATACTTCGACGAGTTCTTCGCCAAATCTGCCGCCGCAGGCATCCGGCAGGCCGTGATCCTGGCGTCCGGCCTCGATGCCCGCGCCTACCGGCTGGATTGGCCGGCAGGTATGACGGTGTTCGAGATCGACCAACTGGCGGTCATCGATTTCAAGACGACGACGCTGTCCGGCCTGGGCGCCGAGCCCAAGGCGGCCCTGCGCACGGTGGCCATTGATCTGCGCGAGGACTGGCCGACCGCGCTCAAGGCCGCCGGCTTCGACACGAAAGAGCCTGCGGCGTGGATCGCCGAGGGCCTGTACGGCTATCTGCCGCCCGAGGCACAGGACCGTCTGCTCGACGCGGTCACCTCGCTCAGCGCGCCTGGCAGTCGGCTGGGCAGCGAGGCCGTGCCGAACACCGCCGAGGTCGACCCCGACGAGGCGCGCGGGCGCATGCGGGACGCCACGGCCAAGTGGCGCGAACACGGCTTCGATCTCGACTTCGTGGACTTGACGTTCGAGGGCGAACGCCACGACGTCGGGCAGTACCTCGATGCGCGGGGCTGGACGTCCGTCGGCACGCCGATGGCCGAACTCTTGGCCGCGAACGGTTTCGATGCGATCCCGCAAACTGACGACGATCAGCCGACCATGAACGGCGTCACGTACTACACGTCGACGTTCGGCTGACGTTCGGCTGACGGCGCCCACAAGTCCCGCGAGCGTGCGTGTCTGCGGACGAAACGCCGACGACGAACGGGAGTTTGCGCACGCTCGCGGGGGAACAATGTGGCGCGCTCAGTCACACGCTGGCGCGAGCGGCTTTGATCTCGAGTTCGGCTGCATAGGCGCCCTCGCCGCGCCCGAGCGAGAAGGTCGCCGCGGTCATCGCCGCCGCGGCGAACACGAGCGCGATCATTTCGTAATTGCCGACGTCGAGTTCCTCGCCGAGCACGACGGCGCCCAGACATACGGCGACGATGGGCTCGAGAACCAGCATCGTCGGCACCGACGTCTGAAGTGCGCCCGCGTGGAAGGCGGACTGTTGCAACAGCGTGGCCACGACACCGAGCAGGACGAGCGCGTAGGGCGCCGGGGTGGCCAGAAGTCCCATGGCGCCGCGCTGGTCCAGCAGGTGCATGACGGCCTTGGTGACGACGGCGACGACGCCGAACAGCACACCGACGCCCACGGCGAACAACACCGCCCGCTGCGAACCCTCAAAGCGCTGCGCAACCACGACGCAACCGACGATCACTACCAGACAGACCACGCCGACGATCGTCGACACCAGGAACGTTGCCGGCCGGTCCGGGGGCCCAGGGCGGGCAAGCAGGATGAACAAGGCCAGTGACACCGTCAACAGTCCCGCCCACAGCCATTCCCGACGGGTGACGCGACGACCTGCGAGCCGGGCGCTGAGCGGCAACGCGAACAGCAGCGCCGACACCAGAAGCGGTTGGACGAGGATCAGCGATCCCTTGATAAGGGCGAGGGCTTGGAACACGTAGCCGGCGACGGCCACCGCAGTGCCGGCCCACCAGATCGGCCGCCGCAACAGGGTGGCGAGCATGCGCGTGCTCACGCTCTGATCAGAGGGCACGTCCATCGTGGCGCGTTGCCGCAGGACGATTCCGACGGCCATGCAGACGGCTGAGCACAGCGCGAAGAGGACGACCAGTCCGTGGCCCAACAACGTCCTAGACACCCTTCATCGGTGATGCGACATCCCCTGTCATTACCACCGTAGAGGTGTCGCTAGCCTGCTTCGACTCGAGCGGCCTGCTCGGCGTCACGGCGCGCCGCGGGATCGATGCGGTCGCCGACCTTGGCTACGACGTCGTCCACGCGGTTGACTGCAACGTCGCACAGATTGCGGACCTTGTCGCCCGCCATGTCGACGTCGTCGGCGGCGCTGAGCAGATACGACCGGACGTTGATCCGCAATTGATCGGTGAAGTGCCGCACCCGTCGGCGAAGACGGTCGTCGACCTCGACGGTGACGTAGGGCAGTACTCGAATTGCCATATCCCGCTCCCCTATTGGATGGCTGGGCGATCGCCTGCGACCAGGTTAGCCGCGGTGGCACAGTTCACAACGTGACCTCGGTCGCCGGACGCGTGTCAACAATCGCCACGTCACATCGGGTTGGCGGTCACCCGACGGTCGCAGGCATCTTGTCCCAACCGCGGATCGTCGACGTCGGGCAGAACTCGGCGCCGACGCTGAATCCTGGGTGTGCGCGCGGTTCGCGATTCTCGTCGAACGCACCGCCATCCGGCCCGAACTGACGGTGGTCGCGGTTGGCCGCGCCGATGAGCATCATCATGGCGCTGCCCTCGGGCACCGCCTGGCCGTAGTACTCGACGTCGCGGGTGACGTAACGCGCGACGTGCGGGGCGGGGGGCTCGAAGCGGACGAGTTCCTCGACGGCCTTGGGAATCAGCGTCGGATCCTCGACGAGCTGGCGGCGTTGATCGGGATGCTCGGCGAGCACCTTTCCGGCCCAGCCGATCAGCGCGTGGTGGTGTCGTTTCCGGCTCCGCCGACGACGTTGAGGTAGGTCAAGAGCTCTTCGCGGGTGAGCTTGCGGGTGGTGCCGGTCTCGTCGGCGAACTCGACGTTGAGCAACTCGGTCATGATTTCGTCGGACGGATTGTCGACCCGCCAGTCGATGTAGTCGGCGAAGATCTCGCCCGTCACCAACCCCTCTTCGGCGGCCTTCATCGGCTTGCCCGCCTCGGTGCGCATCCGCCCGGTGACGTGTTCGCGGACGGCTTCCTGGTCCGCCTCCGGAATGCCGATCAGGGCGCTGATCGTCTTCATCGGCAACTGTGCACCGAGGTCGGTGACGAAGTCGAACTTCCCGGTGCCGACGACGGGTCGAGGCTCTGCGCGCAGTATCCGCGGATCTTCGACTCGAGCAGGGCGATCTTGCGCGGGGTGAACATCCGGGCGAGCAGCTTGCGGTGGATGTCGTGGATCGGGGGGTCCTCGAAGATCAGCACACCCGGCGGGATGGGGATGTTCGCCTTGATCAGTTCGATGATGGCACCCCGAGCCGAACCGAACGTCCCGTGGTCGACGATGGCCTTGTTGACGTCGGCGTAGCGGCTCAGGGCGTAGAAGTCGTGCTGCGAGTTGTAGTAGAGCGGCGCTTCTTCGCGCAGCCGTCGGAACGTCGGATACGGGTCGGCGTTGATCTTGACGTCGTAGGGGTCGAAGTACACGTCACTGGTGGCGCCGACCGTCACGGAGTCCGCCTCTCTGGGCGATGTGCGAGCAACTGCTTACACGCGTAAGTTACAGGCTCGGCGAACGCACGACAAGGTTCCTCGGGGTCAGGTCGACGCGCGCTGGATCAGCCGCGCGACGTTGTCACTGCTCGGCTCGCGCACGGGCGGATAGCCGAGCTCGGTCATCATCGCCGCCGTGGAGACGTCGACGATCGTCTCGGCGTCGAAGGCCACCGACGTCAGGGGTGGCCCGCTGACGGCGCCGAGTGCCCTGGCGTCGACGCCCATCACCGCGAGATCCTCGGGGCAGCGCAACCCGGCTTCGCGCACACCGTGCAGGCACACCATCGCCGTCTCGTCGCTGTCGGCGCACACCGCGGTGACACCGTCGGCGACCCAGCCGCGAACCACGTCGGCGGCATCGGTGCCGTCTCTGGCGACCGTGCCGACGACGAGGTCGGGCAGGCCATGGCGGGCCGCCGCGACGCGCAGGCCCTCCAGCCAGTACTCGCCCAACGGCCGCACGTGTTGGACGTCGGAGAACGCGAACGCCAACCGGCGGTGACCCCTCGAGACGAGGTGCTCGACCCGCATCTCGCCGATCGTGGTGTGCAGCCTTCCCATTGCGTGCAGCTGAGCGCTGCCGAGATGGATCTGCGGGACCCGCGCTTCGGTGACGGCGTCCAGCGCCCGCCCGCTCAGCGGGAACACGCTCGTCACGGCGATCGGATTGAGGTCGGCGATCGCGTCGACGACGTTGCGGCCGTCCTCCGTCTCGAACTGCAGTGACAGCACCACGCCGTGGCGGCCGAGTGCGGCGGTCAGGCGGCTGCCGACTTCGATGAGCAGATCGCCCAACGAGATTCGTGGAACGACGTAGAGGACGACGCCGCTTCCACCGACCGCGAGATTGCGTGCCGCGAGGTTGGGCCGGTAGCCGAGCTCCTTGGCCGCGGCGTGCACCGCCGCCTTGGTCTGCGCCGAGATCGTCTGGCCGGCGACATCGTTGAGCACGTAGGTGACGGTGGCCGGGGAGACCTTGGCGAGCCGCGCGACGTCGGCCTTGGTTGGCCTCGCCGCTCCCCTTACGCCCATCGGGTCATCATGGCAGGTGGTCCGAACCAGGGCTTGGGCGTGTTCAGTTGCGGTTAGCGCAACTGAACACGCCGAAGTCGCCGGGTCGGGAAGATGCGGTAGAGGCGCGCTCGCGGACAACGTCGGGTTCCTCGAGAGTTGAGCCGCCCGGACTTGGGCGTGTTCGGTCGCGGCCAGCGCAACTGAACACGCCGAAATCGCCGGGCGGGAGTAGGTTTCTGGAGTGTTCACCAGACTTCTCAAGCTGCCAATCCAGATCGGTGAGTCCGCGCTGTCGATAGTCGGCGTCAGAACCGGAACCGAGGAGCCGCCGCACGGTGTCGAGAAACTCGGCAACGGTGTCGAGATCCGAACCTACGAGGCGCGCATCGCAGCCGAGACGACGGTGACCGCCGGCGAGGAGGCGGCGCGCAACGCAGGCTTCCGACGGCTGGCCGGCTACATCTTCGGTGCGAACCACGAGAAGACGAAGATCGCCATGACGGCGCCGGTGGCTCAGCAGACGTCGAAGGGCACGAATATCGCCATGACAGCGCCCGTCGCCCAGTCCGCCGGATCGGACGGCGACTGGGTGATCCGCTTCTACATGCCTGGCAAGTGGACGATGGATCGGCTACCGACCCCGGACGACGACCGCGTCCGCCTGGTGAAAGTGCCGCCCGAGACCGTCGCCGTCCTGCGGTTCAGCGGCAGCCGTGATCCTCAGGCCGTGGCCAGCCACCTAGCGCAGCTTCGAAACACGTTGTGCGCCTATGGTTTCGAAGAGAGTGGCGAGCCGATCGCATGGTTCTACGACCCGCCGTGGACGCTGCCGTTGCTGCGCCGCAACGAAGTTGCCATCCCCGTCAGTGCAGTCTCGCCAGGTTCTCCACCGACCGCTTGACGTCGGCGTGGAGCAACCTGGCCACCATCGAGCCCACCGGGCCGTTGAGCAGTACGCCGGAGAGCTCAGCCAGCAGGTGGAACGTCGACCCGGGCTCGTTGTCGGTGATCGTCATCGCCAGGGAGATCCGGACGCCGCCGAAGCCGCGACCGTGCATCTCGATCCGCTTGGGCTCGTCGTACCCGGTCACCTCCCAGTGGATGGTGTTGCGAAATCCCTTCACCTTGATCAGGGACGACACCTCGGTGCCCTGCTCGACGACGTCGGGCACGGGACTGCGCCAACCACCGAAGATGGTCAGCCACTCGTCGAACCGGTGCAGGTCGGACGCCAGCTTCCACGCGGTGTCCGGTGAGAGGTTCGAGGTCACTGACACGTCGACACTGGCCATGCCCGTTTCTACCCTGCGCTGACGTCGGTCAACCAGAAATGCGTCACGCAGGCGGAGTGGCGCCGAGCACTCTGAGCAGATCGGGCTTCATCGCCTGCAACTGCGAACCCCAGTAAGCCCAGCTGTGCGTGCCGTTCGCGGGGAAGTTGAAGACCGCGTTGCGCCCACCCGCCGCGAGGTACAGCTTCTGGAATTCCTTGTTGGTGTTAATGGTGATGTTCTCGAGGAACTGCGCGCTGTACTGGACGCCGAAGTCCCCGGGCGCGTCGAGATCCGAGGTCCGCCCGTTGCCGCAGTAGATCCAGATCGCGGTGTTGTTGGCGACCAGCGTCGGGATGTTCACCATCGGGTCGTTGCGTCGCCATGCGGGGTCACTCGCGACGCCCCACATGTCGGTCGAGTTGTAGCCGCCCGCGTCCTTCATGGCGAAGCCGATCATGGTCGGCCACAGGCCCTGTGACGGGTTGAGGAATCCCGACAGCGAGCCGGCGAAGATGAACTGCGTCGGGTAGAACGCGGCCAGGGTGAGCGCGGCACCACCTGACATCGACAAGCCCACGACCGCGTTGCCCGTCGGTGCGACGCCCTTGTTCGCGGCCAGATAGGCGGGCAGTTCCTGGGTCAGGAACGTCTCCCACTTGTAGGTGCTGGTTCCGGCGCTGCCCGTCGCGGGCCGGTACCAGTCGGTGTAGAAGCTGGACTGCCCACCGACGGGCATCACCACCGAGAGCCCGGACTGATAGAACCACTCGAACGCGGCGGTGTTGATGTCCCAGCCGTTGGCGTCGTCCTGCGCGCGCAACCCGTCGAGCAGATAGACGGCATGCGGCCCGCCACCCTGGAACTCGACGCGGATGTTGCGACCCATCGACGCCGACGGCACGTCGAGTTGCTCGACGGGAAGGCCCTCACGTGAGTAGGCCGCGGCCGTCGGTGTCAGCCCGGCCGTGCCCAGCAGACCCGGCATCATGGCGAGGACGAGCGCGGACACGGTCAGCCGTCGCGTCCACCCGCGTCGAACCCCACCAACGATCGTCGCCAACACCTCTGGATCCCCTCTTTCGCGCATCCGGTCCTCGGCAAGTTAGCAGCGCGGCGAAATCGCACCTCGCCGCCCACGCACGGTGTAATCGGCTTGTTATCGAGGCGTTCCGCGAATGACGACGCATCGAGACATGGGAGCCGCCCGCGTGCCTGCTGTGAGCGATGCGCCAATGACCTGTGAATCGACTCGTGAAACATGCAGCTCGACGTCCGTCACGGCAAACTCGGTTACAACACCAAAGGAGCACGTCCATGTCAGTTTCTGGATCATCCGCCCGGGCGTCGTCTGGACGCCTCGCGCGTCGCCTCACCGGCGGGGCCCTCCTCGCCGGAGGGCTGATCGGCACGACACTGCTCGGAAACCTGCCGTCCGCCTTCGCGAACGAGGATCCGGCGCTCAATCCGCCCAACTGCACCGCGGCGGACCTCGAAGGCGTCAAGACGGGCGTCGACGCCTCGACGTCGGCCTACTTGTTCACCCACCCCGACTACAACTGGTTCGTGACGAGCCTCGAGGGGCTTCCCAAGGATCAGTTGTCGAAGCAGATGAAGGACTATCTGAACGTCCACCCGGATATCAAGAACGACATGACCGGCATCCGCCAGCCGTTGCTCGACCTCAAGAACCGCTGCGGCGCGCCGCCCAGCCCGTAGCCCGGCGCTAGCCGAAACCCGCCAATATGCTGGTCGTTCGCCACCACACGAGCGCAGCGAACAGTGCCAGGAGTGCGAGCGAGAACACCGTCTGGATCAGTACGCGATTGTTGCGGGGCGCATAGGCGAACACCCCGCCCATCGCCGCCCCGGTCAGCAGCCCACCGACGTGGCCCTGCCAGCTGATCGAGGGCACGACGAACGTGATGACCAGGTTGATCACGATGAGCCCGACGATCCACCGCACGTCGAAGTTGAGCCGTCGGGCCAGCGTGAACGTGGCGCCGAAGAGCGCGAAGATGGCGCCGGAGGCTCCCAACGTCGGCACGTTGATCGGCGTGAGCAGGTACACCAGAACCGATCCGCCCAACCCACCCAAGGCGTAGAGCACGATGAAGCGGGTCCGTCCCAGCCAACGCTCGAGGGCTGGACCGATCACCCACAGCGCCCACATGTTGAACAGGATGTGCATCAGGTCCGCGTGTAGGAAGGCCGACGTCGCGAGGCGCCACCACTCCCCGCGGACGGCGATCCCCACCGGCCACAGGACCAACGCCTCGTAGACCCCGGGCACCGCCTTCTGCAGGATGAACATGAGGACGTTGACGGCGATCAGCACGTAGGTGACCACCGGGACGTTCGCCTGCTTGCCGCCGAAGGCCGTCCTGGGTTGCCGTACCGACTTGGCGCCCTCGTTCACGCATTCGACGCACTGGTGGCCGACGGCGGCGGATCGCATGCAGTCGGGGCAGATGTAGCGCTGGCAGCGGGTGCAGCTGACGTAGGTTCCCCGGCCGGGGTGCCGGTAGCAGCTCGGTGGAGCTGCGGGCGCGCTAGGCGTGCTGGGTGTGCTCACACTCCATAGTCTCCCAGCCCCGCGGGGTGCCCCGCCTCAGAAGCGCCACAGCGCCTCTTGAGTGGTACTAGCCACCAGCGAGCCGGACCGGTCGTACATCGACCCGACGACGAGGCCGCGGGAATCGCTGTTGTTCAGCGACCTGACTTCGTAGCGGTGCCAGTCGTGTGGCACGAACGGGCGGTGGAACCACACCGCGTGGTCGAGGCTCGCCGCATAGCCGACGTCGGGCCCCGTCGGCGCGCCCGGCGGCCGCGCCGCGGGGACCGGCCCGAAGTCGGACATGAAGGTCAGGGCGCAGGCTCGGACCAGGGGGACGTCCTCGATGCGGTCCTTCGTGCGGATCCAGAACGGCGGCAATACGAACGGCGAGTCGTCGCCTGGCGACGCGCGGATGTCGAAGCGACCCTTGAACCCCAGGTCGGGGTTCTTCGGGACCGCGTCGTCGAATTCGACGCCGGGCGGCGAACTCGGATGCCAGTCCGCGCCGATCTCCGGCCGATGGAACGACGCGGTCATCTCCAAAATGGTCTTGCCGTTCTGCACCGCGGTGACCTGACGCGTGTCGAACGACCGCCCGTCGCGAGTGCGGACGACGTTCAGTTCGACGTCGACGCCGTACTGACCGCCGCGCACGAAGTAGAGGTGCAGCGACTGCGGGTGCTTGTCCGGCTCGACGGTCGCGCCGGCGGCCGCCAACGATTGCGCGGCGATCAGACCGCCGAAGAGCCGGCTACTGGGCCCCGCCGGCGGTTGCGGAGCGACGAACACATCACCGCCGCTGCCACCGCGCTCGAAGTCCAACAGTCGGGCGATCCAGCTGGGTTCATCGGACTTGACACCTGTCATCGATGGGACACCCTAGCCGAGCCGGCGCCGACACCACGACACGGGGTTGGCCTGACCTGCACCGATGACCTCGTCGCAGTGTGCCGGAAACTGCCTCGCAAAAAGGTGAGGGGAAACGGGGGCGGCGCTGCTCCTACCTGTGAACGCGGCACACGGGCCGCGCCCAATGAAGGGGAACCGCCATGAATGCCAGCATCGACACCGTCCGCCGCCTCACCACCGTCGCCCTGGGCGCAGGCGCCGTCGTCATCGGCGCACTCGCAATGGGTGCACCGGCCAACGCCGGGACCTTCCAGCGCACCTGCGAAACCAACCCTGGCGCGTACGCCACCGGCGCGGTGCGCGGTGTCTTCAGTACCCAGAAGCAGGGTTGGGACCTCGACCAGATCTGCAAGGTCTACGACACCTACGGGAAGCTGCTCGGCACCACGCACCAACCCATCTACGGCTACTTCCGGTACGCCCAGGCGCCGGTCACGCCGCCGGTCCTCAGCAATCAGTAGTTCACCGACGGGGCCGGGCGGGACGTGGTCGACGACGTCCCGCCTGACCACGTCTTTCGCCGTTGCAATGCACGCACGGGGGGACGATGATGAGCTCTTCGGCACACGTTGAGACGTGCTCGGGGGAGGGCCCATGAACGGTCGTCTTTCTTCCTCGACGAGTGGCGCCGACGACGCCGCTCTCGCCCGTGCCGCGGCGGCCGGCGACCGCGCGGCGTTCGCCGAGATCTACGACCGCTACGCCGACCGGCTCCACGACTTCTGTGTCGGAATGCTGCGGGACCGGGACGCGGCCGCGGACTGTGTGCAAGACGTATTCGTGACTGCGGCAACCAAATTGGTTCAACTTAGAGAACCCGACCGGTTGCGATCGTGGTTGTACGCGATCGCCCGCTCGGAGGCGCTCTCCCGCATCCGAGATCGCAAGCGTGAACAGCCAAGCGAGGAACTACCCGACATGCCCAGCGGCGAAGCAGATCCAGCCACCCTGGCGGCACGCGGCGAGCTGGCCGAACTCATCAGGCAGGCCAGCGGCGGACTGACCGACCGCGACCGCGTCGTACTCGAACTGGCGTATCGCCAGGGTCTCGACGGACCCGAACTCGCCGACGCCCTCGGTGTCACGCCTCGCAATGCCAACACGCTGGTCGAACGACTGCGCGACACGATCGCTCGGTCGTTGGGTGCGCTGCTGGTGTGTCGCCGCACGACGGCGGACCCCGACCGCTGCCCCGAACTCGCCGCGATCCTCGACCGGTGGGACGGTGAGTTCACGGTGCTGATGCGCAAACGCGTCGCCCGTCACATCGACGGGTGCGTGGTCTGCGAGGCCGAGCGCGCCCGAATGATCACTCCCGCAGCTCTTCTCGGTGCTACGCCGATCGTCATCCCCGCGCCCGACTGGCTACGCGAGCGCACGCTTGACAGCGCGGTCGTCAACGTCCAGCCCCCCGCGTCCGTGCCCGCCGGGCCCGAGGACGACGCGTCGTGGTGGCCTCCGCGCGACCTGGACACCGACGATCTCGCCGGGCCATCCGAAACCACCGCACCGAAACGGTCGGGATCCGCGGCCAGAGGCGGCCCACTGCGCGCCGGACTCGGCGCGGCACTACTGCTGATCGGCATCGGCGGCGCGGCCGTGCTCGCCGCACCGGCGGCGTTCCGGGTCGTTCCCGCGGACTCGCACGAACCGTTGACCCCGTCCTCGACCACGACCCCCTCACTCCCCTCACTCGCCAAACGCACCGCGCCGAGCGACACCCCGGCGATGCTGCCGTCGCCGATCGTGACGACCACCTTCGTCATGGTCGCGCCATCCACCGAATACACCCCGGAGCCGGTCCCCACCGAGGATCCGCTGACGACGACGCGCGCGCCGAAAACCACTGTCTCCGAACCGATCACCACTCGCTCCAAACAGAGCACGGAGCAGTCCGACGACGGAGGCGATCCGCAGTCGCCACCGGTCATCGACCTTCCCGACGTCTTCGAGCCCCCAGCTGACGACTCCCCCAAACCGCCGACGACGAAGCCCGTGCCGCCGAAGCCCTCGCAGAACGAGCCACCGAAGAAGGACGAACCCGACTGTCCCCCGCAGGACACCACCTGCAACGGCGGCGGCGGGCCGATCTTCAACTGACGAGTGGCGCGACCACGATCACGTAGAGGGCGACCACCGCCAGTGGCGCCACCAACGGAATCCACGGGAGGCCCAGCGGGACGGCTGCGCCGAGCACGCCGACGGCGGAAAGCCCAAGGGCCCCAACCACCGTCGGCGCCGTCAGCGCCACCGCGGCGTCACCTCCCCTGGCATGACGCAGTACCAGGTAGACGGTCGCCGCCACACCCGCGATGGCGGCGACCACCGGCGATGGAGTCGCAAGCGCCAGAGCCACGGCCGTGGCCACCACGCCGAGCGTCGCCGCCACGCGCGAGACGAGTCCCATCACCACCGCGAGCAGCGCGGCCGCCGACACCACGAGGGCAGACCCGCCGCTCTGCACGGTGCCCGCTGCCACCATCAGCAAGCCGAATGCGAAGGACAGCGCACGCATCACGTCACCTCCGCGCCGAGGCGCGACGGCGGCGGCGCGGCACCAGACCCATCACCTGATCCAAGGTCCCGTCGGTCGACCACGCGACGACGTCGACACCGATCGTGCGCATGTCGCGGTACATGAAGGACCGCTGCATCGTCCACATCCGCGCAATCAACGGGTCGTCCAGGTCGTCGAACGGTGCACCGTCGAGCACGTCGACCGCCACCACGACGTGTCCTCGGCGGCAGAGCTCGATCAACGCCAGCGCGAAGTCCGTGTCGAGAAGGGTCGAGAACGCGACGACGACGGCTCCCGGCGGTACGGCCGCACGCGGAACCAGCGTGCCGGTGGTGGTCTCGTGTCCGTCGCCGGCACCGAGAACTGCGTCGAGGACCCGGTAGAACTGACGGCGGCCGATGTCGGCGCCCAACCAGCGTGGTTGCCCGCCGAGTGCGACGACGCCTGCCCGGTCTCCGTTGCGCAGCGCGCTCTGCACCACCTGGACGGCCCCGCGCACCGTGCGTTCGGTCGCTTCGGTGGCGGGCCCCGGCGGTTGGTCGTAGGTGTCGACGACGACGACCACGTCGGCTGCCCGTTCGCTCAGTCGCTCGGTGACGTGCAGGCTGCCCCGGCGGGCGCTGACGGGCCAGTTGACCGTCCGCAACTGATCACCCGGCACATAGGCGCGGATGCCGCCGTACTCGACGCCCCTGCCCACGTGTCGCGTCATGTGCGTGCCGAGGCGATCGAGCAGTTCGGTCCGTGGCAAGGCGGTCGATTGTGCTGGGGCGACGGGAAATACGAAGACTTCCGCCACGACGGGTGCTTCGAGGGCGGCCCGTCCCGCGAGCAGACCGCCCTGCCCGACGACGTCGACCCGCACGGTGATCGGATACCGGCCCCACCGCTCGACGGACAGTACGAGCTCGATCCGTCCCGACGGTCGTCCGGTCACCTCTAGCGAAGCACCCGCAGCCGTGGAGACCGTCAACTCGACCGGCGTTCCGTCGTCGGCCGTCGCCCACACCGCCAGCCGGACCTGCTCGGCCTCGAAGCAACGCACCATTCCGGGTTCGGCGTGGATACGCACGGTGGGCAACGGCCGTTGCCAGCGCAAGGACACCAGCGCTCCGAGCAGCGGGGCAGCGAACACGACCAGCTGCCAACGGGATCCGATCAACGCGACCGCGAGCGCCACCGCGGCGCACGTCGCGATGGACAGTGCGAGTGGCGAAGCGCGCCAGCGTATCTCGACGTCAGTGGTGCGCGTGTCGATCACGTCGCACCACGCGTCCGCGGGACCGGGAGCCGACGCAGCAGCTCCTCGACCACGTCGGACGTGCGCACCTGTCGAACCCACATCTCGGGGCGCAGGCTGATGCGGTGCGCCATGGCGGGGACCGCCAACGCCTTGACGTCCTCGGGAATGACGTAGTCACGGCCGAGCAGAAGCGCGCGGGCGCGCGCCAGTTGGACCAGGTCCAACTCGGCGCGTGGGCTCGCACCGACCGCCACCTGGGGATGCTGGCGGCTGGCCACCGCCAGCGACACCACGTACTGCAGGACGTCCTCGTGCACGGTGACCTGCTCGACCGATTCGCGCATCGCGAGCAGTTCACCAGCGTCGATGACGCGTTCGACGGTCGGCTCGGCTGAACCGCGGTCCAGCCGCCGCCGCAGCATCGACGCCTCGTCCCGCTCGGTCAGATAACGGAGCTCCAGCCTGATCGTGAACCGGTCGAGCTGCGCCTCGGGCAACGGATAGGTGCCCTCGTACTCGATTGGATTGTCGGTGGCCAGCACGATGAAGGGCTCCGGCAATTGGTGGGTGACACCGTCGATGCTGACTTGGCGCTCGGCCATCGCCTCGAGCAGGGCGGCCTGAGTCTTCGGCGGCGTCCGGTTGATCTCGTCGGCGAGAAGCAGATTGGCGAAGATCGGCCCCTGCCGGAACTCGAATCGGCCCGACTGCATGTCGTAGATGGTCGAGCCGAGGAGGTCGGCGGGGAGCAGATCCGGCGTGAACTGCACCCGCTTGAACTCCAGGCCGAGGGCGGCGGCGAAACAGCGCGCGATCAGCGTCTTGCCGAGGCCGGGGAGGTCTTCGATGAGCACGTGCCCGCGGCCCAGCAGCGCCGTGAGGATGAGCGTCAGCGCGGGACGTCTGCCCACGACGACGCGTTGGATCTCGTCGAGCACCGCCTCGCAATGGGCAGCGGTCGTGGTGACCGACAGGGTCATATTCCCTCCAGGCGTTGCAGCACGTCGTTGAGCACTGCGCGCCCGGGGCCCGGCTCCTCGGCCCCGCTGCGCGACACGTTGTCGGGATCCACCCAATGCCACAACTGCTCACCGAACAGCGCGATGGCCGTCGCGTGAAAGACCCTCGGATCTTTGGCCTTTGGCTGCCCCGTCGCGAGCTCGAACTGCCGCGCGAGCATGGGTCGCAGGTACTTGTCCCAGTCCGACCGGGTGGAGTCGGCGCGGGCGATCAGGATCTCGGTCTTCGACCGCCAACGGCGCAACGACTCGGCCGGGTCACGGGCGCGGGAATCGTCGACTGCGGACCCGGCGTCGCGCACCAGAAACCAGCGCACCAGGAGCAGGACGAGCATGGCGGCGGCTGCCCCGGTCCAGAGGACGACGTGCTTGTCGGGGTGGGACAGCGCCATCAGCTGGGCGCCGAGGACCACCACGAAGGCCGCGGCGGCCACCTTCGTCACGCGTGGCTCCGAAGCTCGTCGAGCACCTGCGTGAGGACGGCGACCGCCGCATCGCGGTGCCCCTCGTTCATCACGTGCGGGCTGAACCGCGCCTCCTCGAACAGATCGACCAGTTGCGTCGCACTGTCCGGGGCTAGGGCGTGGTGCTCGACCGCGCGGGCCAGCACCTCCGACGCGGTGTCGAAATCGCGCGGAGCGGCGTCCGGCAGGAGCGACAACTGCCGCTCCATGGCGGCGTAGCAGGCGATGATCGCCTTGCGTGGCTCGCGGGTGAGGTCACCGACCTCGGCGAGGCCGACTTTCGCTGCGCGCGCGAGGGATTCCGATCCAGTGTCCGCATCGGAGGTGGAGTCGTCGTCGAACGCGGTCGGATTCGACGCCGGGGGCGGGCGTTGCCTGCGTGCCGCGATCATCGACCCGACCACGATGACGACGAGGAAGACGACCGTCGCCCCGTAGAGGTACCCGAGCAGGTTGGAGCCCGTGTCCGGTTCCGTCGGCAGGGTCGGAGTTGAGCCGCTGACGTCCGGGGCGGAGTCTGCGGCGTCCGGCGTCGCACCGGGGGTGCCCGCGTCACTCCCGGGTCCGCCGCCGAGTCGGCCGAGCAACATGGAGAGCAGAAGCCAGCCGAGAATCAGCCCGAACGCGACGAGCGCTATCCTCCACGTCGGCCGCCCTCGGTCGCCACGGAGCCAATCGGACCGTGCGTTCCCGCGTGGCGGGGCGGCGCTGCGGTTCCGCAGCCGGGTGACCACCGCGACCGCAACGACGGCGACCGCGGCCACGAGCAGCCCGACGACGCCTGCCAGCGCGATCGGGTTGTCGGCCGCGGGTTCGCGAGGGCCTGGTTCGGCCCCGGGAAGATATCCGCGCAGGGCGGCCGCGGCCACGAAGAGGAGCGCGACCAGGACGGTCACGGGAGCGATACTGCGTGTCCTCCCCCGAGGCTGCACCTGGCCGACGCTACGCGACCGCGTCGGTCATGCGAGGTGTTGGGCGAAGAACGCCAAGATGCGCTGCCAGGCGTCCTCGGCCTCCGGTCGGGAGTACGCGAGTCCGGCGACGTTCTCGATCAACCGCAGCGGCGCGGGCAGACGGAAGTCGTTCATGAACGAATGGCCGACACCCGCGTACTCCTTGACGTCGTACGGCACACCTCCCTCGGAGAGGACCGCCCCGACCTTGGCCGCCGCCCCCGGCAACATCCGGTCCACGGCCCCGTAGCTCGCCACCATCGGACACGAGCTGCGCAGCGACGGATAGTCCGAATCGTTCAGCGGGCCGTAATTCGGTGCGGCGGCGTCGAAGACCCCACGCGGTGCGAGCAGCAGGCAGAACCCGCCGCCCATACAGAAGCCCACCGAGCCGACCTTGCCGGTGCAACGTGCGTCGGCGGCGAGGTACTCGCGCGCCGCGACGATGTCGTCGAGGGCAGCGCCATCGCCGGCGGACAACGCACGCAGCGTGCTCACGACGCACCGCGGCCGGAATCCACGACGGAACAGCGCGGGCGCGAGCGCCAGGTATCCGGCGGCGGCCATGCGGTCGGCGATGCGCTTGATGTCGGCCGACAACCCGAGGGCGTCGTGGATCACGACGACACCCGGCCACGGGCCCTGCCCGTCCGGCACCGCGAGGTACCCGGGCAGCGGACCCGCCGGTGCGGGATAGGTGATGTCGGACATCGCGCTCCTAATTGCGTACGACCGCTATCGCGAAGCCGTCCCACCCCTTGGTGCCCACGGTCTGGATCGCCGCGGTGTCCAGAGCCGGGTGGTCGCCCATCATCGCGAACATCTCCTTGACGGCGCGCGCCTGGAGGTCGTCGGGCGCCGGATCGAGGACCCGTCCGGAGCGGGCGATGTTGTCGATCACGATCACCGCGCCGGGAGTCGCGAGCTCGACCGCCCACTGCACATACGCGGCGTTGTTCTCCTTGTCGGCGTCGATGAAGAACATGTCGAAGCGCTCTTCCCGCACGGCCAGCCTCGGAAGCGTGTCCAGGGCGGCGCCGACGATGATCTCGACGCGGGCGTCGACACCGGCCGCCACCAGGTTCGCCCGGGCCACCTCGGCGTGCGTGTGCTCGCACTCCAGCGTGACCACGCGGCCCCCGGGTCCCACGCCGCGGGCCAGGGCGATCGTGCTGTATCCGGCGAGGGTGCCGATCTCGAGCACCCTGGTCGCGTGCGTGATGGTGGCGAGAAGCGACAGCAGCTTGGCGTGCTGCGCCGAGACCTCGATTCGCGGCATGCCCGCGGCGTCGGCCGCCGTGCGAGCCGCGGCCAGAACGTCGTCCTCGGTGTGCAAGAGCTCGCCGAGCATCGCATCGAGCGCCTGCGGGTCTGGGTCGTTCACTCGCATCAGGCTAGCGGGTTCGCGCTAACGCACGCCTTCCTTCGCGTAGACCACGCGCAGCACGTGGCCGACCTCCGGGCCCATGACCGCCTCGGCCAACTCGCAGAACGCGGCGACGAACTCCGGTCCGTGCGGCGGTTCCGCCCGGCTGAGGTGGTGGGCGATCTCGTGCAGCACCACCAGTTCGCGCAGCGCCCACGTGGTGTGCCGATCGGGCACGGCGATCGTGGCGACGCTGCCGTCGTACTCGTAGTGCGCTGCGGTGACGCCGCGGCGGCCCCGCACCGCCAACGGTTCGGCCGTGGGCCAGCGCATCTGCACGGACGGCAGGCCCGTCACGTCGTTCACATAGCGCTGCACCGAGTCCACCGAGGCGAACCGTGCCTCCGGGGGCAAGGTCAGCTGGGCCCCGAAGAAGTCGACGGATTGACTGCCCCGCTCGGTCGCGCGATCGAAGAGCGTCCGCACGAACTGCTCTGCGGCGTAGACCTTGGAGCGCTGCGCGTCCCGCGGCACCGGCCCGTTAACGGTCCAAGGTCTTTCGCGCCCCGGCGAACTCGGTGCTCGGCCCGAGCCGGGCTCGCCGTCCCGCCCGGTCACCGGCACGGCGAGCCGCCGACGAGTAACCCGCCGAGGCACTCGAGGCGCGCCAGGTGCCACGCGCCTTGGACGCCTCGCGGTAGAAGCTCTTCAATTCGATGTCCTTGTTGCGCAACGCGATTGCCGTACCTGGCTGCTGATCGCGACCGGTGGTGGCGGCCTGTCTGGCCTCCTCGCGAGCCTCCGACAGCCGCTGCCCGACGCGCGCTCCGAACGCCAGGTGAAAGTTCAGGCGTGCCGTGATGGTCGGGGTGGGCCGGTGCTCGCCGGTGGCGATGTACGCGTCGGACGCCTTCACCATCTGCACCACCAGGCTGGCGTAGAGCGCGTGTGTGGCGTCGATGTCCTCGGCGAAACCGTAGGCGTACACGAACGTCGAGTTGGACGCGACGTCACACTTCACGTCGTTGGCCATCGCGATCGCCACGAAAAGTTGAACGTAGGTGCGCAACCCCTTGCTGCCCGCCTCCCCGATGGTGATCGTACGTTGGACGGGCACCTGCGCCGGACTGCGCGTCGACGAGTGCGCCCTGGCCACGGCGAGGTCGATCGACGTGGTGGTCGCGAGTCGTTGCGCAGCCGACAGGAACGCTTCGGCTTCGTGGGGGTTGTCGGTGTTCTCGGCTTGGCGCAGGAGGGCTGCGATGCGCGCCAGCATCTTGTCGTCACTCATGTCGTCAAGCTATGGAACCAGTACGACTTTTCCGCGGGCGTGCCCGGTCTGCAGATACCGGTGAGCTTCGGACGCCTGATCGAGCGGAAACACCCGGTCCACCGTCACGTCCAGCGCACCCGTCGCCGCGAGCCTGATCAATTCGACCCGGGAGGCGTCACGGATCGCCTGACCGCCATCGGCCCCGGTCAGCGCCGCAATGCCCAGCTCCGCTGCGCGGGCGAAACCGGCGATCGTGGCGATGCGGCCGCGATCGGCGACGAGCTCCACCGAGGTGTCCAGGGCTTCGTCCGTGCCGACGAGGTCGAGCGCCGCGTCGACGGGGCCGATCGCGCGCACCCGGTCAGCCAGTCCCTCGCCGTACGGGACGGGTTCGGCGCCGTATCCGCGCAGCTGATCGTGCCGCGCGGGGCTTGCCGTGGCGATCACCTTCGCTCCGCGCGCGACCGCGAGTTGCACTGCGAAGAGCCCCACGCCGCCGCTGGCCCCGTGAATCAGCACGGTGTCGCCCGTCCCCACTCGGGTGTTCGTCAACAGGTGCCACGCGGTGCCGCCGACCAGGAGTAGTCCCGCGGCTTGCTCGAAGCTCAGCGACGGGGGCTTGTGTCCCAAGTCAGCCGCGTCGGCGATGACCCGCTCGGAGTAACCACCGCTGACGTTGGTGACGATCACCTCGTCACCGAGTGTCAGTGGCCCGGTGTATCCGGCAGCTCCCGGCGTGATCTTTGCGACGACCCCCGCCACCTCCATGCCGACCGGCATCGGCAGTCTGGCGGCGTCACGGCCCATCTCGCCGCCGTAGAGCTTGTAGTCGATCGGATTGGCCCCTGCGGCACGGACGTCGACGAACACCTGCCCTTCGCTGAGCTCGGGCAGCTCGATGTCTTGCAGCACAAGAACTTCCGGCCCGCCGTAAGCTTCCGCGACCACTGTTCTCGTCATGGGTGGGAGTCTAGTCACTACTTGTCGACGAAGGCGTCCAGCGCGGTTACCAGCTGAGGCGACAGCGGGTCCTGCTTGGCGTAGTTGCCGACGTTGTCTGTCGGGTCGTCGCGCAGGACGTGGTTGACGCCCTTCAGTTGGACCACGGTCACTGCGGTGTGGGCGAGCGCGTCGAAGAGCGGCTGCTCGGCGGGGCACGTGGCCTGACTGTCCGAGTCGGAACAGGTGGCCAGGACGGGCATGCCCGCGGGCAGGTCGGCCGCCAAACTCAGCGGATCGATCCCGTCGGCCTCGACGACGGCCCTGACGTTGGACGGGTTGAGGATGGCACCGAGCCCCTCGGGCAACTGAGCGGGCACGGTGCGCTTCGTGCGCGCTTCGTCGACGGCGGCGTTCCACGTCGTCAGCACCGCGTCGGCTTGCTGACGCGTCTTGGCACCCGCGGCCACGTCCGCGTCCAGTCCGGTGCGCACGCGCCCGGTGATGATGTCGAGGTATCGGCCCGCGAGGGGTTGAAAGAGCCCCAGCGAGTGGATCTTCGGCGCGTCGGGAGCGGTGTCGTTGGCCAGCGACATGGCATGGACGGTGCCCTCCCCGAGGGCGTAGACGGAGATGCGAGCCTTGTCGGTGCCCGGCTGGCCTGCGAGGTACCGGACCGCGGCCTTGGCGCCCAGGTCGTAGACCGCGCTGCCGACCTCGGTGGGACGCAGCGCGTACGGGCCGAGCCCGGTCTTGCCCGTGCCCACCTTGTCGTAGCGCAGGGTGGCGATGCCCTTGCCCGATAAATACTCCGCCAGCTGACGCATGTTGCCGACGGGTCCCGCGACCGCGTTGTCGCCGTTGCGATCGGTGTTGCCGCTCTCCGAGATCAGCAGCGCCGCCGGACCGGGCGCGGCGTCCGCCTGATGCCGGTAGGTGCCGTAGATGGTCAACCCGTCCGCGACGAAGCTGACGTCGTCCTCGACCCAGCCCTGCCGCGGCGGCGTGTCGTCCTTGCCACCGCCGCCACCGGACGAGCAGCCCGCGGCCACCAGCACCACCGCGATCAGCCAGAGAATCTGTCGCGCAACACTTTTCACAGGTGCACCTCGATCCACGACACGACGTCGTCGAGCACGATGGCGCGCTCCGGTTCGTTGAACACCTCGTGATAGAGCTCGGGGTACACCTTCAAATTGGCGTCGGTCGAGCCGACGCACTCGATGAGCCTGCGGCTGCCGTCGACGGGGATCAGCTTGTCCTGACCGCCGTGCACGACGAGCAGTGGAGCCGTCAGCGACGCCGCGCGCTGCGGCATCGTCGTGCCGACGCGGATCAACGCCTTGGCGATTCCCGCGGGCAGCTTGCCGTGGTGAACCATCGGATCGGCCTCGTAGGCGGCCACCACCTGCGGGTCGCGGGACACCGCGTCGGCCGGAAGGTTCTCCACGGGAAGTCCGGGCAGAATGCTGCCGAGCACTCCTGCGACCGTGATCATCACCGACGACACCGCGTCCTGGGCGTACACCGCTGGCCCGGACAGCACCATCGCGGCGTAGTCCTCGGGGTGCTCGACGCCGTAGGTGAAGACGACGCCGCCGCCCATGCTGTGACCGAGCGCCACGCGCTTGAGTTCGGGGTGCGCGGCGGTGGCGATGCCGACCAGGTGGTGGAAGTCGTCGGTGTACTCGGACAGGTTCTTCAGGTAGACGCGTTTGCCGCCGGAGCGGCCGTGTCCACGCAGGTCGATGGCGTAGGTGATGAGCCCGCCCTCGCCGAAGCGTTGCGCGACGTGGTCGTAGCGGCGGGCGTGCTCGGCGTAGCCGTGGCACATAATCACCACACCCGTCGGTTCAGTGGTGGGAGTCCACACGTCGTAGACGATGCGGACTCCGCCGGCACCGTCGAAACTGCGTTCGCTGCGGGTGGTGGCCATCAGGGGAGACTAGCGGGCCGGGCTAAATGATCGGGACGACGACGGTGTCGCCTGTCACAGGTTCTCGGTAGGCTCTTCGGCGTGAGCGTGCTCGCCGAAAGCTTCGAATCGAAAGACGCCTTCCTCGCCGATGCGCAGCGTTACCGGCGGGAGCTCATGGCGCACTGCTACCGCATGACCGGGTCGATTCACGACGCCGAGGACCTGGTGCAGGAGACGTATCTTCGCGCGTGGAAGTCCTACGAGGGGTTCGAAGGCCGGTCGTCGATTCGGACCTGGCTGTACCGCATTGCGACCAACACGTGTCTGACCGCGCTCGACGGGCGTCAGCGTCGCCCGCTGCCCACCGGGCTCGGCGCTCCGAACTCCGACCCCAAGGCCGACATCGCGGAACACCACGAGATCACCTGGCTCGAGCCGTTGCCGGACTCGCCGCGTGAGCATCCGTCGGATCCGTCGGTGATCGTGGAGTCGCGGGAGTCGGTGCGTCTGGCGTTCATCGCTGCGCTGCAACATCTTTCGCCGCGCCAAAGGGCGGTTGTGGTGCTGCGCGAGGTACTGCAATGGAAGGCCGCCGAGGTCGGTGAGGCGATCGGGGTGTCCACCGCGGCGGTCAACAGCCTGCTTCAGCGGGCTCGCGCGCAGCTCCGCGAGATTCAGCCAAGCCAGGACGACGACATCGCAGCGCCCGAGTCGCCGGAGGCGCAGGACATGCTGGCGAAGTACATCGCCGCGTTCGAGACGTATGACATGGACCGGCTCGTCACGCTGTTCACCGACGACGCGATCTTCGAGATGCCCCCGTTCGACAGCTGGTATCGGGGGCCTGCGGACATCGTCACGCTGTCCAAGGTGCACTGCCCCGCCGAGGGACCCGGTGACATGCGCTTCGCCAGCACCACCGCCAACGGGCAGCCGGCCGCCGCGCTCTACATGCTCAACCGCGAGACGGGTGCGCACGAGGCCTTCCAGATGCACGTGCTCTCCGTCCAGCCGAGCGGCGTCTCGCACGTGGTGGCGTTCCACGCCGAGGACGGCATCTTCGAAGAGTTCGGGCTGCCCGCGACGCTCTGACGCCGAGTGGCCACTTATGCCACGCGATCGCCCAAAATGCGAGTGATAACTGGCCATTCGGCCCCGGCTTGACGCAGCGCTTGGCAGGTTCTGCTCGTGATCACGCCGGGGCGATAGCGCAACATGTCGGCACTCACCCGAATGATGAGCCACCCTCGGGCCAGCAGCTCCGCAAGACGGTCGATGTCGCGACGGTGCTGGCGCGGGTCAGACCAATGCTGCACACCGTCGTATTCGACACCTACCTTGAACTCCTCGTAACCCATGTCGATCCGCCAGTCGTCGACCACGATCTGCGTTCTGGGCCGCGGCAGCCCCGCATCGACGAGGACCAGCCGCGTTCTGGTCTCCTGCGGTGACTCCGCCCCGCCGTCCACCAGGTCGACTACTTCGCGCAACTGTCGTAGCCCTCGAACCCCGCCATGCCGTCGGATGAGCGCCTCGATCGACGGCGCCCGCAGACCCGTCGCATTGGTCAACGCGTCCACCCGGATCACGGCGAGCGTCCGTCCTCGGCGGCGCCCGAGGTCGAAAGCAGTCCTGACGGG